>NZ_BAAGXU010000067.1:0-743 GCF_054779675.1 Emticicia fontis | reverse complement strand
TCTATAGTTCATAGTTAATTTTATAGCTTGCCAATGATTATATACCTTCTTTGAGAAACTTGTAGTTCTCCTATTTAATCGTTTGCAACTATTTCTTAGAGAAGTATTTACGCCCTCAATTGCCTTGGTGAATTGCTTTCCAATTAGATGTTTATCGTAAGGCAAAACCTGCTTGAATACCTCCCAGTTATCTGTACAAAACCAATCAATCGTAATACCTTCAAGACGTTTGAAAAGGTCTTTTACCTGCTTCTTACTGCGTTTTCCTGCTGTAACTGCTATGATCTCATCCGTTTCTGCATCATAAGCATAAATAATCCAGACCTTTTTCTTCCTCTTACCAACAAAACTATGTAGCTCATCTATCTGTACTTTATGAAAATGCTTCTTGCTTGATTTAAGGATTATTTGTTCGCCTGTTTTTAATAGCGTTCTTAATACACATCCCTTACTGACACCTAAAACATTAGCAATATCTGTAATCCCACTACCATGTACTAACATCTTGATAATCTTACGTTTGGTACTAATATCTGCACCCCAATATAAGTATTCAGATTGAAACTGTTTTTTACAATCCGTGCACTTGTAATTTTGGGCTTTGTTCTTTTTTATACCATTCTTTACTACTTTTGCAGAGAAACAATGGGGGCAATCTAGCTTTACGATTATTTGAGACATAATTGCAAAGTTCGCTCCCTTGTTTTATTTATTCAACTCATCATACATTTGAATCTACAACC
>NZ_BAAGXU010000066.1:687924-688630 GCF_054779675.1 Emticicia fontis | reverse complement strand
AGCAGGGGCTGTGATAGTTGGCGCAGAGGGTTGTGTTACGATTTCCAAACCTGTAACTGCGGTACTTGCAGGGGAGGTACAACTACCCACGGTACAAGTGGCTGTAATACTATAAGTGCCCGCCGATGAGAGTATCAAACTGCTACCTGATGCACCTGTTGACCAGTTCACTGTTCCTGCACAACCATTGGCTGTTAAAGTCAAAGTACTTGGTAAACACACTACTTTTGTAGCAGGGGCTGTGATAGTTGGCGCAGAGGGTTGTGTTACGATTTCCAAACCTGTAACTGCAGTACTTGCTGGAGAGGTACAATTACCCACGGTACAAGTGGCTGTAATACTATAAGTGCCCACCGATGAGAGTGTGATACTTGTCCCGCTTCCACCAGTCGACCAGTTCACTGTTCCTGCACAACCATTGGCTGTTAAAGTCAAAGTACTTGGTAAACACACTACTTTTGTAGCAGGGGCTGTGATAGTTGGCGCAGAGGGTTGTGTTACGATTTCCAAACCTGTAACTGCAGTACTTGCTGGAGAGGTACAAATACCCACTATACAAGTGGCTGTAATACTATAAGTGCCTACACTTGATAAAACTAAACTTGTTCCTGATGAACCTGTTGACCAGTTCACTATTCCTGCACAACCACTGGCTGTTAAAGTCAAAGTACTTGGTGAACACACTACTTTTGTAGCAGGGGCTGTA
>NZ_BAAGXU010000066.1:520587-687859 GCF_054779675.1 Emticicia fontis | reverse complement strand
ACTTGGTGAACACACTACTTTTGTAGCAGGGGCTGTGATAGTTGGCGCAGAGGGTTGGGTTACAATCTGCAAACCTGTAACTGCGGTACTTGATGGGGAAGTACAACTACCCACGGTACAAGTGGCTGTAATACTATAAGTGCCTGCACTTGATAAAACTAAACTTGTTCCTGATGTACCTGTTGACCAGTTTACTGTTCCTGCGCAACCGCTGGCTGTTAAAGTCAAAGTACTTGGTGAACACACTACTTTTGTAGCAGGGGCTGTGATAGTTGGCGCAGAGGGTTGGGTGGTTACTGTAACAGGATTAGTAGCTATCCGGCTGCTTTCGCATGGTGATTCAGCACAGGATGCATAATAATTTATATTAGCTGTTGGATTCTGGTTTAAATTCGTTCCTGTTCCAATTGAAATACCCCCAGTCGCCTGGTTATACCAGGTAACTGTTCCAGCGCTACAAGCGGCAGTCAGCGAAACAGAGCCGCCTGAACAAACACTTGTATTATTAACTGATACATCTGTTGGAGTAGAAGGAGGGATATTAATAGTTAAACTAGTGGTAGCCGCCGGTGAATTACAGCCACTGAAACTATAAGCAATGGTGTAAGTTCCGGTACTACTATTTAATAAATCAATCATACCTGTGTTGGGGTCGATTGCTAAACCTGCCGGAGAACTTGAAAAAGTCCCGTTAGGTAGACCTGTAATGGTTACACTTATGTTGGTAGCAACTGTTGGCTTACAATAGCTGGCGCTACTATAAGAAACAGAGGTAGGTACTGCATTGACAGCCACGGTAAAACTACAGGTTTTAGGAGTGCCGTTATCATCAAATTCAAAGGTATTTGTGGTTATTCCAATCGGGAACAAGGCACCTGATGCTAACCCGGCAGTTTGCGTTACGGTTCCCCCATAGGTTATTTCAATTTTACCATTGCCTGTTTGTATACCTGCCTCCATATTACCATTAGTAACTCCTCCAATATAGCCTGAGCCTCCACCACCACCCCGGCAGTTGCCACTTCCGGCACCGCCATACCAGCCGCCGCCACCACCATAGCCTTCACAGCCACAATTATTTCCTGCTGGAGTTCCTCCTTGTCCGAAACTACCTCCCAGGACAGGAACATTAAAACTGACACAAGTCCCATCTGCGCCACCGGCTGTTTGTGTAGCTCCTTTGCCACCAGGATTTGTATTAAAATCGGAACCTCTGTAGCCATCACCTCCCGTCAGTCCTCCACCTACACCACCTACTACGTGCAAAAAACTCCAATAACCAGCACCACCGCCACCGGCAGCTACTATTTTTCTATCGTTTAATGTATTACCTCCTTGTCTTATATCAGACGCTCCTCCACCACCTTTGCCTGCTCCATCTCCATCACCACCGCCATTCCAGCCACCAAGAATAGAAGTTGCCTGTCCACCCACATATATTTTTAAAGTTTCTCCGGGTGTTACACTCAGAGTACCTTCACTATAACCGCCAAAGTTTGTATTATTTACCCAGTTTGCGCCTCCCTGTGCACCCCATAGTTTAACATTTATGGTTGTTACGCCACTCGGAACCACCCAATCAACTACATCACCTGTAAAATTAAAAGTCTGGCTCTGGAAAGGGACATTGTCTGAAATGGTTGGACTAGTATAATTAACTACTGCCCCACAATTAGTTGTGGCATCAGTAGTAATTGAAGAAGGACATGTAATTGTTGCGTTGGTAGCCGCTGTTGACAATGGTCGCACAAGTTTCTTTTTTATTTCCTGGGAGCCACTTTTATTGTTTTCCTGATTAGTAGTGTTTCTTCTGGCAGAGTTGTTTTTCTTCTTCGCATCTTTGCTGATAATCGTTCCATCGCTTGCATACGAAACTGCTTCAGGCTTACTAATGTCATTTGCATTATCGGGCTTTTGTGCTTTAGCAATGAAACTTGCTAAACACGAAAATAAGATTAGCAAGCAAAGGTTTTTAATAGTAAAAAGTTTTTTCATGGTAGAATAATTCAATTGAGGATATTGTATTTTTTTGATGGTCGTATATAGAATAAAGGAGAAGAGAACCTATCTAGATAAAACTCATAATGAAGTTGCTCCTGTTTTTTCTACCACGAAAGGTATTTAGTATTGGTATTTTTAGATTTTTTTAGAAAATTTTTTACTCGCCTTCTTGAGATAGTAATAGATTCGTCGTTTCCCATTCTGATCGTAGAAGCGTCCTTCTGAAAATCAGCTATATAATTAAGGTTGATAATAACAGAGCGGTTAGGTCTGAAAAAGGATTGGTTGAATAAGCGTCGTTCGAAGATTCCTAGTGTTCGGGAAGACAATACAGTGCTGCCGTCTTCCATTAAGATGTGCGTGTAATTAATATCAGCTTTAAGCATTAATATCTGGCTTGGCCTGACAGTAAGATGCCTGTCAATAGTTATCAGTAATTCGTTATTCATTGCAGAAATTATAAATAGATGAATTTATTGCGACAAAACTAAGCCGCAAGCCCAGATATTTGTTAGCGCATTTTGGACATTATCTTACTCATTTTGAACTCTGCCAATAAAATTACACTGTTCAATAGGTGTTAGTAGTTTAAGGAAAAGAACAAACGACGAGAATGTACTTTTTGAGTGGTACTGCCAGATAGAGATAGGTAGAGAGAGTTACTCAATAAGAGTTGGTAACAGTAAGACTTATGCCGATATGGCTGAGTAGATAGTGATATAAAAATATTACCTTCAATTCCTGACTAAATATCTCTGGAATTGAAGGTAATGGTATTACTATATATTGCTCTTTTAAGAACTGATTCGTTATTGACTTTTACCAGCTAATATCCATTTCTTCCAGCCTTCATAAGCCAGATGGACATTTGTATTTGAGAAGTCTGGCTGTATTTCTTTGGTTTTGGCCTGATTGAGTTTTTTTAATTGTTCAATGCTTTCATAAATGCCGCTCTTCAAACCTGCAAGGTAAGCAGCACCTAGCGCTGAAATATCTGCATTTGATTGTTTTTTGAGTGGAATACCCAATAAATCAACCAGAAAACGAATCACAAACTGATTGCGGGCAATGCCACCATTCACAGAAATAGATTGCAAAGCGCCGGCCATATCCCGACTCATGGCTTCAATCACATCCTTTATCTGATAGGGAATACTCTCTAAAGCGGCTCTTACGATATGGTTTTTGCCAGTGCCAAAGGTCATGCCTTCAATAGATGCCCGGCGATTCATTTGCCAATGAGGCCCACCTAATCCACTAAAAGCAGGTATCAGATATACTCCGGCATTATCAGATACAGCATTAGCCATCGCCTCTGTTTCGGATGAGTGTTGGAACAACTGGAGCCCATTTTTCAGCCATTCGATAGTTGAGCCACAAGCCACAATGGCTCCCTCAAGTGCATAATCAATCCGGTTTTCAGTACTCCAGCAAACAGTTGTCAGCATTCCGTTTGAAGAAATGATTGGTTTGTCTCCGATATTCATCATGATTGAACTGCCCGTACCTAAAGTTACTTTGGCAGTTCCCTGTCCAAAACAACCTTCACCAAAAGTAGCCGCATGAGAATCACCAATGAGGGCATTGATTTTAATAGATACATCGGTATCTCCGAAATCAAAATTCCAGCCTCCAAATTCATGAGATGAGGGATGGACTTCAGGTAGATTCAATTTTTCTAATCCCCAGAGTTTCAGAATTTCTTCATCCCAGCTAAGGGTGTTAATATTAAAAAGGAGCGTTCTGTGAGCGTTAGTATAATCGGTTTTAAAAGATTGTCTCTTTGTAAGTTTATAGAGTAACCAGCAATCAACTGTACCAAAATACAATTCGCCTTTATCTAATTTATCTTTTAACGAACTATCATTTTCAATCAGCCAAAGCAGCTTAGTGCCAGAAAAGTAGGGGTCAATAATCAATCCGGTTCTTTCTTTAATTAGCGGCTCCTGATTTTGAGCTTTCAGTTTTTGGCAAACATCAATTGAACGCTTGCAAGCCCATACCACGGCAGGCGAGAGCGCTTTGCCTGATTCATCCCAAAGGATGAAAGTTTCTCTCTGGTTACTGATGCCACATGAATCAACATCGGTTATACTAAATCCTTTTTCAGTAAAATCTTCCAGACATAGCTTTACTGCTGCTAAAACATTTTTATAAATGCCTTCGGGATCTTGTTCAACAAAGCCATTATCAAAATAATCAGTATATAAATCAGCATGACCTTTGGCCACAGGATTACCTGTTTTATCAAAAACAATCGCTTTGGTACTACTGGTACCCTGATCTATGGCAAGAACAAACATGAATAGGTTGAATTTAAGGTATGGGTGATTGGTGTTAAATGTCGGTTTAGTTCAGGATACTTATTTTTTCTTACTTTTCTGATCGATGATGACAGCTAATAATATTACTAATCCCTTTACCACTTGCTGCCAGAATGGAGAGACATTTAATAGTATCAGTCCGTTGTGTAAAACTCCTATAATAGTCGCCCCGATAACTGTACCAGTTACCGAACCTATACCACCGGATAAGGATGTACCACCAATCACCACGGCTGCAATCGAATCTAATTCATAACTGGTTCCTGCATTGGGTTGTGCAGAATTAAGGCGCGAACTCACTAAAATACCCCCAACAGCAGCCATCATTCCGGCAATACCGTATACTGCCAACTTTACATTATTAATATTAATACCTGAAAGAAAAGCTGCTTTCTCGTTTCCACCAATGGCATAAATATAACGCCCGAAAGTAGTTTTTTTACTGATAAATACTACTACCAAAACCACCACCAGCGAAATCCAGACAGGCACCGGGATGCCGATTAGCCAGCCAGAACCAATAAACTCGAAACTTTTGCCTAAACTTGAAATGGGCATACCTTCGGTATAAAGCATGGTTGCGCCACGAGCAATGGTAAGCATAGCTAAAGTTACTACAAAAGGTGGGAGGGAGAATCGGGTAATGACCCATCCATTGAAAATACCAATGAGCAAACCTATCAATAAAGCGGCCAGAATACCTCCTAAAGTGGTAAAACCAATGAATAAATCGAAGGATTCAATGGCAATGCCATTTTTCAATAATCCGGCACAAACGGCAGACGTAAAAGCCAGTACAGAACCTATTGACAGGTCGATACCTGCAGTTAATACAACTAGAGTCATACCAACCGAAATGCAGACATTAACCGAAATCTGGCGTAATACATTCCAGAGATTATTGGCAGTCAGGAATTTATCTGACAAGAGACTAATAACCAGGCACAGCACAAAAAGTGCTATTAATGACTGCGATTTCTTTAATAGTTCTTTATTCATCTATTTGGGTGAATAGGTTGGGTATCGTGTTAAATAGCGGCTTTCAATAATTTATCTTCATGCGCTTCCTCTGCCGAAAATTCTGCTTTCAGTTTGCCTTCTGCCATCACCAGTATTCTATCTGCCAAAGCCAGCAACTCAGGTATTTCTGAGGATACTACGATAATGCTTTTGCCCTCAGCTGCCAGTTTTTTGATGATTTCATATATCTCTTTTTTGGCATTAATGTCAATTCCCCGGGTAGGCTCATCAAGCATCAGAATCCTTGGATTAGTTGCCAGCCATTTAGCTAAAACTACTTTTTGTTGATTGCCTCCACTTAGATTGACACATAATTGTTGTGCTGACGGGGTTTTAATGGCTAAGGCTGAAATGTAGTCTTTGGCAAGCTCTTGTTCCGACTTAGCATTTAAAATACTATTTTCTGGCAAAGTAGTCAGGCTGATATTTGAAGCAACGTTCATACCTAATACCAAACCTTCAGTTTTTCTATCTTCCGTAACAAATGCCACTCCATGTTTAATGGCATCTTTAGGTGATTTTATGTTGACTGCCTGATTACTAATAGAAATATTCCCGGTACTCTTACTGGCATTCAATCCGAAAATAGTTTCCAGAAGTTCAGTTCTCCCTGCACCCATTAGTCCAAAAATGCCTAGTATCTCACCTTCTTTCAGTTCAAAAGAGATATTATCAAGCAGATTCCTGGTTTTAATAGTTGGGTGGGGTAGGGTGATTTGCTTAATGCTTAATAAGGTTTTTGTCGCTATATTATTGGCTTGCTTTTTCTGAATCAATACCTCCCGGCCTACCATTTTCCTGATTAAGTCCTGCTCTGTGGTGTGGCCCATTTCTCCTGCATCAATACTGTTACCATCCCGCATAACTGTATAGCTTTCGGCAATTCTGAACAGCTCATCCATTTTATGCGAAATGTAAACAATGGTCTTACCCTCTTTCTTTAAATCAGCAATAATGCGGTGCAGGTTTTCAATTTCTTTATCACTTAGAGCTGAGGTTGGCTCATCCATTAAAATCACCTGTGCGTCGGCTAATAAAGCTTTGGCAATTTCTATTAATTGTTGCTCACCTACTTTCAGATTCTCGACTAAAGTATTGGGCGAAATAGTGAGCTGTAATTTAGCAAGTAGTTCTTTAGTTATCTGAGTCATCTTAGGGGTATCCAATAATCCCCAGCTGTTCCGGATTTCCTGACCTAAGAATAGATTTTCTACAATATTCAGTGCAGGAATCAGGTTTAGTTCCTGATGGATAATGGCTATTCCTGCCTTTTGCGCGTCTTTGATATTTTTAAACCTGACAGGCTTTTCATTCAATAGAATTTCCCCTTCATAATCAGTATAAACGCCCGTCAATATTTTCAGAAGTGTAGACTTTCCTGCCCCGTTTTCACCCAGAATCGCATTGACTTTCGATGGATAAAATGTCAGATTTACCTCGTTGAGTGCTTTTACTCCCGGAAAAGATTTCGATATATTGATAGCCTTTAGCACCTGATATTATTCTGATTTAGAGATTTTGACTGGTAAAATGCTTAATGTACTTTGTTTATCCTTTCCTTTGTTTAATTTGGTTGCACCTGTTACAACTATCTTATCTCCTATATTAATATTCTTCAAATCTTCCGGAATAGCTTTCTCCCTGATAATGGTATTCAATGCTTCCGAGAGTTTATTAAAATCAGCATTGGTTTTGAAATCGGTTAATTTAACCAGACCAGAAGCATCTCTGATAGCATTACCGAAGATATATTTAGTATCTATGCTGAAGACCGTATTGTCATCAGTCATTACTTTCAACCCATCGTCTTGTTTTTCCAATACTTTGCCTTCACCCTTTACCATAAAGTAGGCTGAATTGCCAATACCCAGGCGATTCCCATAAGCCTTAAATGTGGAATCCTGATTCGATTGAAGGGATGCCATTAATTGCGAAAGTTCAACAGCATGAGTGCTTTTAAGAATGCCCTGATAATATAGAGAGTCAGCAAATATCTTGAAATCAAAACTGGTTTGTTTCTGCTTTCTTACCTCGCTTAATTTCTTGAAGTAAACAGAGTTATAGCCAAGAATCAACAGGATTACTATGAATATGCCTTTTTTCATAAAGCTATTTTGTTATTGATAATTGCCTGCATTGGCAACCGTTACCAATTCTACTTCTACAGGTACTCTTTGTGGGAAATCCCGTTTGCCTTTAAAATACTCATCGGCATATTGGGCTGCTGTTTTTGCCATTACTTTTGGATATTGCATACCTGTGGCTACAATTTTCTTTTCTTTAATTTTCTCAACCACATCGGAAGCGCCATCAAAACCAAATACCTTTACTTTATCCGCCTTGCCAGCTGATTGTAATGCCCGATAAGCCCCCATCGCCATCGCATCGTTTCCACAGAAAACGGCATCGATATCCGGGTGAGCCTGCATGATGGTTTCTAATACTTCCATAGCCTTATTGCGGTCGAAATCACCACTTTGCTGGGCTACCATTTTCAGATCAGGAAATTTATCTACTACCGAATGAAATCCCCCTGACCTTGCCCAGGTGTTATTATCACCTACCAAACCAATGATTTCAGCATAATTTCCTTTTTCTTTTAATGCTTTTACAAACGTTACCCCAATCTCAACACAGCCCGAATAATTATCTGAAAGTATCTGGCTCGTGGCTGCATTATCGGCGTTGATTTCTCTGTCCATGCAAAAAACCGGAATACCTGCCTTCTTTGCTTTCATTACATTAATAATAGAACCATCGGCATCTGTCGGATTAAAAAGAATCGCATCGAACCCGGATGAAATGAGGTTTTCAAAATTATCCGATTCGGTAGCAGGATTATTCTGCGAATCGAAAATCTTGGCTTCATAGCCTAGTTTCCGGGCATTCTCTGCCGCCGATTCTGCTAAAACCACAAACCAAGGATTATTGAGCGTAGAGATAACTACGGCAATTTTAGGTTTTTCGGATGAACTATCTTTACACGAGATACTTGTTAAGCTCAGCATAAAGACCAAAAAGAATGCTTTTTTCATGTTTTTATGGGATAACATTTACTATCACTCTTTGGTAACGGGTCAGGCTTGGTGTACCGTTGTCGGTCACTTCCAGTATAAAATGCATGGTTTTGGGTTCGGTAACTTTAGGCGCAACAAAACTGATTTCCTGATTTGCAGGCTTATTCAACACAAACCGACTGGCAGGCAGACTGCCCACTTCTTTATAGAAAAACCAGTTATAAGTCAGGTCATTATTATCAGGGTCAGTTGCCTTACCTGTCAAAGTGACATTTGCGCCTGATTTTACAGTGATGTTATTCTCATGACCTAATGAAACTACCGGAGGATGGTTGGCTTCTTTATAGGTTTTGGCTACACACCAATCCATGCGGGCAAAGAAATCATTCTGAAAGGCTTTTCTCCAACGCCAGATAGTGGCTTGGTTGCTTGTATGGTAGGCTTTGGTAATATCACTATATACTTCGTCTTGCGTATCTGTCCAGATTGGGCGGGTTTCCGGCTCATACATATACTTTTTGAATTGCGGGATATACAATTCATATCTACCACCCCAGCTTCCATAGTTTGGATTTTCAGGAGAATTCAGTCCATTATTGATTAAACCCATAAATGCCGGACTGTCTCCTTCCATTAAGAAATCTATTTTTGGATATTTTTCACCCAACGACCCATGATTCTGGCGGACGTGCTGATCCAGGTATTTGTTGCGGACAATAGTCGTATCAGCTCCTGTAAAACGTCCATGAAAAATATCTCCCGAAATACCTGTCCATGTAGCAAAGTGATATTGTCCACCGCCATTCTCTTCATAACCCGGGCTAACGACATAGAATAAATCAGGAAAGTTTTTACGAATCCAGGGGCCTGTATCATCCTGATCTGAAATAGTATAAACGCGAAGTTTTTTAACGATTTGAGAAATCTCAGCAGATTTTTTAATCTTTTGCAGTTTGAATAGAGCTTGTGCCAATACATTGGTACCTCCCCAGGCTTGAATATATAAAGGACGGGTATCGTTTTTCAGCATACTTTGTATGAGCCATTTAGAGCCTTCTGAGTCTTTACCCTCTCCTAAACCCTCTTTACCAAAAACAGGTAAGCCTTTTTTTATAATTGAATGCACGTAAGCTTCGGTAGGATAACCTTTTTCATGTATTTCAAGGTTGTCTCTTACTTTTCCATAAGCCTCTGTAATTTCATGCAAACGCCATTCGGCGGTTTTAGTTCGTTGCCAGCAGGAGGTAGTGGCCACGAGGCCTTCAATATCAAACTGATTGGAGTAAGTCAGGAAACGCACGTAAGACATAGCATCGTCTGGCTCATTTTCAATATCTGTCAACACAAATACCCTGGGTTTTTGTGCATAACTCAATTGGCAGGCCAGAAAGAATAGTAAAAAATTAATGACTTTGTTTTTCATAGGTTGTCAGGGTATTTCAGTAATTCTAAGGGCAATATAAGGTTTTAACGGCAGTCTTACTTTCTGATTTTCTTTGTCCAGAATCCGGTAATCGTTGGGCTCAGTGGCTACAAAAACCGAATTGACAGGGGTGACGGACATATCCCATGTATCTATGATTTCTACTTTATATTTAGAACTTGCTTTTGGTCGTTCGCAACTGGCATTTTTATGAGGCAGGTTAAACGACCATGTTTCGTTGATTTCTTTACCAAAATAGACAAGATAGGTTCCTTTCCCATTAGTCGCAGTTTTAAAATCACGGCTTACATCGGCCATTTCTAATGGCCCGGTCTCTGAGACTATCTTTCTGATAAATCCGGCCCTTTTCCAGCTATTGCCTTTAAACTTTCCTCCCTTTGCCCAGAAAATTGTGTCTCGGAGATCTTTAAACATGAATGACTCTCCGTGTGTAACATAGGTGCCGCCAATCAATCCCATCCAGATCAGGTGATTCATTTCTTCGCCGCTGTATCTTCCCCAACGAGACTTTAAATTTCCTTCATAGCCCACTTCATCAAAAAGAATGGGTTTTGAATAAATACTTCTGACTATTGCAGCCCCTCCCCAATTTATCACCGGTGATTCATCCTGAATAGAAGTATGGGTGATTTCAGGCATCTGGTAATTAAAATATTTGGCGGTGCTGCCATGAATAGAACAGAGGTGACGATATGGGTCTGCTTTTACTACTGCTTTAATCAGTGTGTCCCAATCTTTATCAGTCTTACTTTTTACATAGTCATACTCATTTGCCAATGACCACCATATATTGCGAAAAGAAGACAGACGAGCTACTAAATATTTAATATAGTTGAGATTGGCTTCCATGGGCATTTCATCAAATCCCCAACGGCCTTTGTCATAAGGATGAAAAAGGATCAGATCTGCTTCAATGCCTGATGTTCGTAAATCATCAATACGTTTTTCTAAATGTTGAAAGAAGACAGGATTAAAGCGGTTGAAATCCCAGATCTTTATCTCATTACCTTTACTATCTTTTTTAACTTCTTTTATTTCATAAGGATAAATAACAGGCTCTTCTTTTACCAACTCATAATTCTTAGGAAACACACACATCCTGATTTTATTAAATCCCGAATTCTGTAATGATTTCAGCGTTTGTTCCTGAATATCATTAGCCATGTGTGTCCAGGCATAGGCAGTTGTTCCTAGTGGAAAATAAGCGGTGCTATCGGCATATTTAAAGTGATAGGTTTGAGAAACTCTGACAATGCCATGATTTTTTGCACCAGTCTTTATGCATTGAAATTCTCCTTTTTTATTGTTTAATGTAGCTATTGAGCTATTGGTTTTATATTGCCAAGCACCAGTTTTTTCGGGCATCAACCGAATGATGTATCTGTTATCTCCATCGTAAAATCCGGCAACAGTAATCGTAGTATCCTTATGAGTGAATGTGGCTGATAGGGTATTGTCTGAAAAGTTATTTTTGCCCGAAGCATTTTCTAATATTAACTCAAATCTATCCCATTGCTCAATTTTCTGTTGAGAAAAAAGAGCTGTGCTTCTTAAGAAAAAGCAGATAAATAAGTTGAATATGAAAATCCTAAATCTGAACATTAGCCTAACTTTGAATCAATGATAAAACTGTATTTGTCAATCCTTTTTCTGATATACCATAATGCTCAAAAATCTCTGACTGTGAACCTGAAACCGTGTGGTCATCGGGAAGACCTACTATTTTGAATGTATTATGAAAACCATTTTGCAAAAGCAATGAAGCAACGGCTTCACCTAATCCTCCATAAACAGAATGTTCTTCTACTGTAATAATTGGCTTGCCATTAGCTGCCAGCTCTTTTACTAAAGCACTATCTAAAGGCTTGATGGTGTGCATACTTATCACAGTGCAGGTAATTCCATATTCTTGGCTTAAAACTTCCGCTGCCTGTAAACAGGGTAATACGGCTTCACCTGTCGCAATAAATGTTAAATCATTTCCTTCCTGAATAATTCGCCCTTTACCAATTTTAAAATCATTCCCTCCTGATTCACTATTGAGTGAGGCAGGCATATTTTTCTTGCCGAATCTGATATAAATCGGGGTTTTCATTTCAGCAGCCTGACAAATGGCTTGTTCGGTTTCGTAATTATCAGCGGGGGCTACAATCGTAATATTATTGATGGCTCTCAATACCGCGTAATCATGTAAGCTATGGTGTGTGCTACCTAATGCCCCATAACTGACACCCGCCGAAATACCAATCAATTTAACCGGATTGTCAGAATAACAAACATCATTTTTGATTTGCTCTAAGGCCCTTGCTGTCAGGAAACAAGCCGGAGAAACGGCAAATGCCTTTTTACCCATACTGGCCAATCCAGTAGCTATACCTACGAGGTTTTGTTCCGCTATTCCGACTTCTACGATTTGCTCAGGGAAACGCTGCCCAAATGCTACCAGTTTACCCGAGCCACGAGAATCACTTGTGACTACATAAATATCTTGATCCTGTTCAGCCAGAGACTGCAACGTTTCTGAGAAAACCTCCAGATTTGCTTTACTTATTATATAATTCATAATTCCGGTCAAATACAGATAGGTAATTGATCTGTGTTTTTCTGCCTGCTTAATTTAACTCTGCTAATGCTGCCTCATACTGTTCAGCACTTGGTACTCCATGATGCCATTTCAGTACATTTTCCATATAGCTTACACCTTTGCCTTTGGTAGTATGTGCAATCACAAATGAGGGTTTCCCTTGTTCAAATGGCAAACTTTCCAAGGTTTGGGCGAGGGCTTCTACATCATTGCCATCCACGTGCCGAACTGTCCAGCCAAATGCTTCCAGTTTTTTATCTAAAGGTTCAAGACCCATAACTTCGGCATTAGGGGCTGTAATCTGTAATTTATTATAATCTAATATGGCGCAGAGATTATCTAATTTATAATGTGTGGCAAACATAAATGCCTCCCAGTTAGAGCCTTCTGCCATTTCACCATCACCCAATACAGTGAAAACCCTTACCGGAGATTTATCTTTTTTCGCTGCCAATGCGTTTCCGCAGCAGATAGACAGACCATGACCCAAACCTCCGGTGTTTTGTTCTATCCCTCTGATTTTTTTGGTGGGGTGGCCAATATAAGGAGATTGATACTTGCACAAAGTCAATAAATCTTCTTCCGGGAAAAAGCCTTTATCTGCCAGCACCACATACAGTGCTTCTACACAATGCCCTTTGCTTTGTACATATCTATCCCGCAAAGGAGAATCAAAGTTTTCAGGCGAAATATTCATAATTCTATTATACAATACATTAAGAATATCAATGACCGACAAACTCCCACCCGTGTGCCCGGCTTTGGCATTATAGATGTATTTCAGAATGTTTCTTCTGTAGAGTTTTGATTTTGCCTGTAATGCTTTGATTTCCATTTTCTTTGACCTTTTGGACGGCATTTTTTAAATCAAATGACTTTAGAAAGTGCCGATTTCTTGGTAGAGACAGGGCATTGCCCTGTCTCTACACGATATATTGCAATATTTCTCTGTCTTTTATTAATGCTTATAAATGTCCCAACCCATATAGTTGCCCAATGCCTCTTCCAATATACGGGCAGTTTTAGAGGCATTCATTACTACGTGGTGCTCGAAACCGTTTCTGCAAACATATTTCATGAGCCCCTGTAAATCAGGGATTTGTGCTACTGCCCGATTCCCGAAAGTGTTCAATGGGTCGTTAGTTAATTCTCCTTCTCCGATGTATGCTTTAATAATCCCTTTAGGGTCATCAGTACTGATACGTCCATAAGTTAATGGCATAGCAGGTGTACGACCGTCTAAGGCACCATAAGTATTTTCTACCCCAACGGTTGTTCCTAAAATCGGTGCATTGCTGATTTCAATATCAGGCAAAAATGATTTTGCCCAGTTGCCACAGTGAAACAATACGCATTTGTTTTCATCATCTGCATAGTTATTATTCCAGTCTACTAAGGCACTCGGAGAGCCAGATGCCAATTGCATAGCATACATCGAAAGCGTACCCGTCACATCTACCTCGCAAGCACTAGGCAACATATTTTCCGACATGATACTCATGCTTGTACATACATTACAGCCATAGTTTTGTTGCAGCGATGTCCAGCATTGAATAGCTGTCGCATCCAGCACATTCTCTTCCATTATTTCTTTCAGTACCACATCTAGTCGGGCGATTTGTAGCATAGCTTCGCTAGGTGTTCTGCCTTTCGGTGCGTATGCATTAATTGATTCCAGATGTTTTTTTACTTTAGTATCATCCGTTGCCAGTTTATTAGCCCTTCCTAAAATCTCGGATAAATCGAAAGTCGTTACGGTAATACCATTTCTTTGGAGAATTTTCTCTGAATAGCGAACGGTATTAAATGCACCCGGTCTTGCTCCGATTGCCCCGATTCTTACATTTTTCAAACCTTTTACTACCCGACAAACGGCTACAAAATCTAATAAATCTTTCTGAAAGGTTTCGCTTGATGGCAGACTTACATGCTGACTTGTCAGTGTATACTTGATACCATATTGATAAAGGTTATTGCAAACTGAAATCTTACCACACCATGAATCGCGGCGATTTACCACATTCATTTTGTTGAGGTCATCAGGATAGGCTTGAATCAATACAGGTACATTCAATCCGGCTAATTTAAGCGTATCAGCTACTCCTTTTTCATCGCCAAAATTTGGGAGCAATACCAATATCCCTGTAATTTCCTCCCGATGGGCTTTAAACAATTCGGCACATTTCTGCGCTTCTTTAAATGTTTCTATCCCACCTAGTTTGGTTTCGTTACTATCAACCAGAATAGGTTTAAGATTTAATTTGGCAAAAACATCAATGATTTCGGTTCTTGCTTTTTCTACTAAACTATCAGGAAAAAAATCTCTGTTTCCGATGATGATTCCAATACTCATTTGCTTGTCTTTGAACACAATTTATATTTTGTCGTAAATGTCTGCTGTTTCTGAATCTCTGTCTTTCTGAAGTCTAGGCAACGATTACCTCAATCTCATTTTCTCTGAAAACATCCTTGTGTTTTTCTTCTATTCCTGCATCTGTAATGATGTAATCTATCAATCCTAGTGCACCTAAACTGGCCAAAGCACTCTTGCCTATTTTAGTACTGTCTGCTACCAGATAGGTTACCTCTGCTGCATCAATCATCGCTTTTTTTACTACCAGATCACTGATACTTGGATAGGTCAATCCTGATTTTAGTGAAATGCCTGCTGTGGCTAAAAATAGCTTCTGCACATTTAAGCCCTTAAAGAAATCGGCCGCTTTCTGTCCGGTTAATGATAGGGTAGGAGGTTTGAACTCTCCGCCTGTCATAATTACCTCAATGCTGGGTTCTGTGCCGAGCATCAAAGCTATATTGAGCGCATTGGTAATTACTGTTAAGCTTTTAATGCCTGAAGTTTTTATCTTTTTGGCGATTTCGGTAGTAGTACTGCCCGAATCCAGAATAATGGTATCACCCGTTTCAATAAATTCCAGACATTTCTGAGCGATTACTTCCTTCTTATCCAGATTATCCTGATGTACCAACGAAAAACTCCGCACCTGGTCTTCTACATTTTTCAGATAAGCACCGCCGTGTTCCTTTATAATGAGATCTTCGGCTTCTAGTTTTTCTAAATCCTGTCTGATGGTGACTTCTGTTACTTTAAAGAGACGCGCCAAATCGACTACTTTAGCCGAACCGTCTTCACGCAACAATTCTAAAATTCTATCTCTCCGCTGATTTGGTAGCATGGTCTATATAATGAATAATAAATGTTTATAGATGAATAATCAGCAATTTACATATTTAAAATTCATTTTCCTGAAGCAAAACTAAAAGAAAACAAAAGAAGTAAAAAGAAAATAAACGAAAATATTTGACAAATGATTTTTGCCTTTATTTTCGCAATCAAAAATAAGTCAAAGTATTTATTTGAAAAATTATAAAACCATCAAATAAATGAAAAACGGCATTTTCTTTTTAATGAATAAAAAAATATGCTTTATTGTGTTATGCTTCTGGCATTGCCAATGCTAGCACAAGCACAGAGGCGACCAAGTAAAATTGTTTCGCCTGAAGTATTATCTGATAATTCGGTTATTTTTCGTATCAAAGCGCCTGATGCCAATTCGGTGCAATTGTCAGGCACCTGGCCAAAAGAATTTAAGAATATGATTCTAATGGTGAAGAAGGATTCAGTTTTTGAAGTGAAAGTAGGGCCATTGCCTTCAAATATGTATGAATACGAGTTTATTCTGGATGGTATACCTACGCTTGACCCAAACAGCAGCATGGTAACTCGTGACGGTGCCTGGATTCAGAACCGATTAATGGTACCAGGTGAACAAGCGGATATGTATGAGGTAAAGCCTGTTCCGCATGGTGATTTAAAAGCTGTCTGGTATAATTCTGCTACTCTAGGCACAGAGCGAAGAATGTTTATTTATACTCCTCCGGGCTATGACAAAAGCAAAAAGAACTATCCGGTTTTGTATTTACTACATGGCAGTGGCGGAGACGAAGAGGTATGGTTGAGCAGAGGTAGAGCCAATTATATCATAGATAACCTGATTGCAACGGGTAAAGCAGAACCTATGATTGTGGTGATTACGAATGGAAATCCGGTTACAACTGCCGCACCTTTAGACCGTTCGGCATCCGTGCAGAATAAAATAGCCCCTGGTATGAATTCTATGGCGTCAGGCAAGTTTGAAGAAAGCCTGGTTAAAGACGTGATGCCTTATATTGAAAACAATTATAGAGTGATTGCCGATGCTAACCATCGGGCTATTACTGGTTTTTCAATGGGAGGGTATCAGACGCAAAATATTACCAATGCGAATCCTACCAAATTTAAGTATATTGGCGTAATGAGTATGGGTTTATTCTCAACATTCATAAAAGATGGCAGCTATAATAAAGAAGCGCACGTAAAGCAACTGAAAGAATTATAGAAGAATAACCCGAAAGTATACTGGATTGGGATGGCGAAAGACGATTTCTTGAATGCGAGTGTAGTGAAATTAAAAGAGCTTTACGATGAAGTCGGTGTTAAGTATACTTATAGAGAAAACGAAGGCACTCATGACTGGAATGCCTGGCGATTATATTTAAGTGAATTTGCCCAACTGGCATTTAAGTGATAGAAAGAAATAGTAGGTTGAAACTAAATACTAAAAAATGAAAAACAAGCTCAGTTTATTATTATTCCTGTTTATAGGTATATTTCTGACTAATATGGCTATCGGACAGTCGAAACCCAGAACGATTGTAACTACAGATGGTGAGATAGATGATGTAGATTCGTTTATCAGAATGTTGCTGTACGCGAATGAATTCAAAATAGAAGGGTTGGTATATAGCAGTTCGATGTGGCATTATAAAGGTGATGGGAAAGGAACGAAGTTTGTTTCTGAAATGGCTATGACGAAGAACCTGTATAAAGAAAAAACTGACCTTCGCTGGCCGGGTGTTACCTGGATGCAGGACTTGATTGTAGCTTATGAAAAAGTATACCCAAATCTTATTCTGCATGATAAATCATTCCCAACGGCTAGCTCGCTTCGTAAACTGATAAAAGTAGGGAATATTGATTTTGAAGGCGAAATGGAGAAAGTAACCGAAGGCTCAGAGCATATCAAAAACAAATTACTGGATGCCACAACTGAGCCAATCTATCTGCAAGTGTGGGGTGGAACCAATACAATTGCCAGAGCTTTGAAATCGATAGAAGAGCAATATAAGAATACCCCTCAATGGTCGCAGATTTACAAAAAAGTTTGCCAGAAAGCCATCATCTATGCTATTCTGGATCAGGATGCTACCTTTAAAAAATACGTAGAGCCAAACTGGAAAGACATCAAGGTGTTCTACAATGCCAGCCAGTTCTGGTGCTTTGCCTACCCTTGGAAAAGAGCCGTTCCACAATCGCAACATTATTTACTAGAGGGTAAATTTATGGGGGACGAAATTATCAATAATCATGGCCCGCTGACGAAGATGTATTATAGCTATGGCGATGGGCAAAAACAGGAAGGTGACGACGAGCATATACATGGTGATTTAAGTAAAGTAAAAACCGGACAATGGGGCGAATTTGGTAAGTATGATTTTATCTCAGAAGGAGATTCACCATCCTATTTGCATTTGATAGATGTAGGTTTAGGAAATATCCAGAATCCATCGTATGGGGGTTGGGGCGGTAGATTAAAACAATCGGCAGATAATCCGAATCGTTGGGAAGATGGAAAAGAAGTGGCCGATTATAATCCATATACCCAGAAAATGGACTTAACCTATCCACAAACCCGTTGGATAGAGCCGATTCAACTGGATTTTGCTTCCCGTGCCGATTGGTGTGTGAAAGACTTTAAAAATGCTAACCATGCACCAAAGGTTTCAGTAAAAACCAATGCAATTAAAGCCAAGGTCGGTAGTAAAGTGCAGATTGTGGCAAGTGCCAAAGACCCGGATAATAATAAAGTAAATTTCAACTATTGGCAATATAAAGAAGCCGGAACCGCCAAAGAAGCCGTTGAAATAAACAAGAAAACTAACGAAACAGCTGAAATAACATTGCCGGCAACATTGAATAGCGGAGATACCATTCACATTATTGTTGAAGGGAAAGACGAGGGTACCCCTGCCTTAACGCGATACCAACGCGTGATTATTACAGTTTTGTAACAAGTAAATCTTTTCATAACAAAAAAGGTTTCTCTTAGCCGTAGAAACCTTTTTTGCTGTAAGATGTGTATCACTATTAATTACCAACTGTTAGCTCAACTTTTAAATCATTATATCCTCTCGTTGAATCCCATATATCTTCATTAGCTAATCTGACAGCGTATTCTACTCTATCTTTTATGGAATCAGACATATCAGGTAAATAAAGATATAAGTGATATTTGCCAGTACTGGTATTTGCAGGAAGTTTAATCTGCTCAACAATTTTGCCGAATTTCCCAAGCCATTTCCTGAGGTCAGTTTTTAATACTACTCTTACTTCTTTATTGTTTTTAGTGTTCACTAAAACCAGATAGGCTTTTCTTTCATTAAACATGGCAGCGAAACCTTTATTCTCAATATTTAATTCAATCTTGAATGGTTTTGATCTTGATACTTTTTGGGGATAGCTAATGGAATTTAATTGCAATCGATAACCGAGATTATTAAATATCTCGTCATAGCAAGCATCGCCACTTTTCCACTGGTTTATTAATTCCATCGGATAATCTGTATTGAGAAAAGACCAGTGAAATTTTCTCAATTCTACCAAGGCATTAGGACAATCTGAACGTGGAGAGTTGACCTTACAGGTTTCTCCTCCCATCGGTAAATATTTGGTCTGGTTTTCCATAAAACCATACTCAGTACGAATTTTGGCTTTCACATAAGTGCCTAAGTCTGTATCACTGGCTAAAAAACAATCATTGTGAAAACCTATGCGAGACTGAGTCGATTTATTGAAGGCCACTGAGTTATTAATACTCGAATTGCCATACATTCCAGTTTTGTATCGGGGTGTTCTTATCTGAATCATACGGCTATCAGGTAAAGCATCTAGCAGGGCATCAATTACCTGTTTTCTTGCCGGATATTTTGGTTCAGGGTTAAGTACAGTAGGAATACCAAATTCCTCTTGTGTCGTTGCGTGCCACTCACCATAAGTACCTATAAACCCAGCTTGCAATACGTAAATCACATCTACATTCTTCTGAAAAAGCGGTTTTAATTGTTGGATATGACTTAAAATCATGTCTTTTGTTGCATCTCTTACACTCGCTTTTGAGTTTTTAGTATAAGAGAACCTGATCACGGCTTTTAACCCAACTTTTCGGAGCATATCAAAATCAGCTTGCACATTATCCAGGTAATTTTGCGAGATAGGAGTATTAATAAAGTCTTCCAGATAGAATCCTCTGTAAATCAAGGAGATATTAGCTCGTTTTAATGTATCTAATACATTCTCTTTAAGTCTTGAGTAATACTTTGAATTGGTATCAAAGTGCTGATAAAAACCTCTTTCAGGGTTAAATATTTTCTCTTGTGTAGGCTTATAATCACTATACTTTACAAGTGAAGTGGCATTTTCATTTAGCTTACCCACAAAAGAAAAACAACAGACTGAAATGAATAAAAGAAATAATTTGATTTTCATAATTTTAAATAATGTTTATTCCCGAAATCTGGTCTCTAAGTAACTCAATTAACCTTTACATTGTTATTAAGAACTGGTTAAATTAAATGATAACATCTTAGGCTCCAATGTATTCGTTTCAGATTTGGAATGGCTTTATAAATAATAAAAGCTACTCTGAAAGTAGCTTTTATTAAACCCATCTTATTTCGGCTTATGGCTTTATATTTAGCAGCGCTTCATTTTTAGCCAGAATTCTTTTCTCTTTGTTCTTTCTCCTACGTTCTATTTCGTAGGCATTCACGCGTTCCTTATTTACCTTGCGGTACTCTTTGCAATACTCTTTCATTTCATCCCGATGTTGTTCGGCATACTCACGAGACCTCTGATTCAGTTTATCCCTGTGTTTTTCTCTGTATTTTTTCTGATACTCTCTTTGATAGTCAGTCGTTTTCATAATTGTAAGTATTTTGCAAAAGTTAGATTTACGTATCCAAAAATAGCAAGTTTTTCGAATCATCATAGTTTTTTCAATATTTTTATTTAGCGGAGTATTAGAGCTATTAGATAGGATAAGATTTTATCATACTTTGTTGATTCTAAAAACCAATAATCAATAAAAAAGACAGCCGCTAATAGCAACTGTCTTTCGGAATTCAATCGTTGTAATGTTTATTATTTCCCTTTTTGACTCACCAATAGCCTATTTTTCAGACTTTCTACGTCTTGCGCTAATTGGTTGATACGTTGATTTTCTTTTTCCAGCACCTCAATACGTTTAAGTAATTGTTGAGTAGCAGAAATGTTTAATGTTGTGAGTGCTTCGTAATCGACTGTACGGAAATCGTTTACCTCTTTACCATATACAAAGACATCCCCACTTCTTTCAGAACTGACCTGAATGCCTTTCGCTGAAACAGCTATTACTTCAACAATTTCCTCTTTTTCGTCAGTAATCAATTTAAGTTTGTCACCTGCTTTTAAAGTTGTTCTGGTTAGTGGAATAAATCCTTTTTCGATAGCGCTTAGCTGGTAAATATCAGGAACAAAGTCTGTCATCTTAGTTACAGCAGCAGGAAACACCCTTTCTACCTGTTGGGCAATTACTTTTTTGTATGGTGTATTTCCTTTTGAAAGAGAATCGATTAACTGATAATCAGTTATCTGAATATTTTTTAACACATCGAGGTCTTGTGCATTATCAGATAGACCCTTTACTTTCTTGATACGGACATCAGAGTAGACGTTTAGTTCAGAAGTGGCAATGCGGTCTGAAGTATAGATAGAGTAATAATTTGTTCCATTTGTAGTTCCTGTCGAAGCACTGCTATTCAAATATCCATAAGATAAATTGTTTGTCAGACTACCATTGATTACCAGTCTTGCTTTGGTAGGGTTTTCAGTGCCAATTCCTACGGCACCATTGCTTTTGATAATCATTTTAGACCCCGATCCGTTTTTTAACAATAGATGCCCCGCACCTTCGCTATTGGCATTTCCGGTAGATACAAACTCCCAGTTACCGCCGCCATTAGAAGTATTATTGAGAGCAAACCATGTGCCTGTGGTAGAAGAACTGGTGGCACGTAGTGTAGCATTGCCAGTCGATTTTACCTCTAATTGAGCAGAGGGTGTAGCAGTATTAAAACCTACAGTGCCATTTGTAGAATTAATAAACATTCTGACAGCAGATTCATCCTGTATCAATAAATTACCTGCACCCTCTCCATTATCTTTTCCGGTAGAAATAATTTTCCAGCTTTTTCCACCAGTCGAAGTATTTTCTAATTTAAACCATGAGCCAAGTTTAGAAGTACTTGTTGCGCGGAAAATTTCGTTGTTTGCCCCAAATATTTCCAGTTGAGAATCAGGATCATCGGTTCCTATTCCTACTTTGCCAGCATTTGTAACAACCATGCGCGCTTTGTCACCCCCCTCTACTACAAAAGAGCCGAAGTTATCCTGGCCAATATCTATAAAACTATTGCCAATACCTTCAAAACGCATTTGAGGAGCCACATTAGTTTTTGACAATAACCGGGCAATTACTAAGGCATTATTATAAGATTCCCAGTTCTGTACGATGAATCGCCCGTTTTCATTAGCGATTACCTCTAATTTGCTTGCCCCCTCATATGGGGTATGCGCGCCTATAATTAATCGGCCGTTTATCCCCATATTGCGCTCAAGAAAATCTCCGTAAATTAAAGGGGCAGAATCATCTGAGTTATGAATATATAATTTATCATTCCCAATTGCATTTGCACCGGCAGCGTTTCCTATAAATACATTATAACTTCCTGTTGAATTAAAACCTGCATTGGAGCCTATTGCAACATTTGACCCACCTGATGTATTATTAAGAAGTGCCAACCGCCCGACGGCGACATTAAATGCTCCGGTTATGTTAGTTTCCAAAGCACCTGCTCCTATAGCCAGATTGTTACTGCCAGAAGTAATTTCTTTTCCCGCATTAAAGCCAATAAATGTGTTATACTTTTGAGTTAAATCATCGTTTTTCCCTGCACCTTCACCTATGAATACTCCCAAGCCAGTATTGCGAATATCAATTCTACCATTTATTTGGGCATTTCCATTTACTTCAAGCATTTCTGATGGATTCAGAACTCCTATACCAACCCGACCATTATTGCGCAGAATCATCTTTGTACCGCTCTGGTCTTTGAAATGGAGTTGGCCAAAGCCACCGTTTTCACTCGTGGTACCTGATCCTGAATGGAATAATTGCCACTCTGATGAGATAGGGAATCCATCAGTTGACCCCGTAACTCCACTGGAAAGTCTTATCCCGGTTCCTGAAGAATTATTTCCGCTAAAACTGGCAATTATATTTGTATTGTCTTTTCTGACATCTAATTTGTAGGAAGGCGCATCAGTGCCAATCCCTAGGTTGAATGGAATATTCTGATATAAATGGTTGGTATTACTTACAGCCCAGTATGTATCTGTAAGAAATTGATAAGGCATCCAAATACCATAACCCTTGTCATCTGACAACATGACGTTGAACAAACCTGCACCTTCGGTCATTCTAAAAAAACGTGTTGATAATGTGTCGGTATTGGTTTGTGATTTGGGTAATATAGTTACACTTTGCGAGAAAACTTCTGATAAAGTAATAATGGAAAAAAGAATTGATAGGGTTAAATGTTTCAATTTTATAGATGTATTCATGGGTGAAAAATGATTTATCTGAGGTGAGTATTAGCTTTAAGTTTTAAGAGAATTGATTATAAAAGTTTAAATACACAAAATTGTTCGACAAAATTGTTTAATATGAATTAAAAAAATATGACCCAAAGGTCATTTTTTCGTAAAAATCAAGGCCTGATGCCATTGAGCACGAATGCCTTGATTTTACTTCTTCTTTTCCTGATAAATGCCTTCATGCCTTCTTCGCCTCTATTCTCTTTGGCTTTTACGTAGGCCATTGTCAGGTAGGGCATCACACATAAGCCGTATATATTCATGATTAGATCTTCTCCGGTTACATCCTCATTCACAGTCCCTTGTTCTTTCTCTTTTTTAAGGATTTCATCTAACTGGAAAGGAATGGTATCTTCTCTTGAATGTGCCAGAAAATGGGCTAATTCTTCTGATTCATTAAATAGATTGACCAGAAAACTGGGTAATCCGGGTTTGGCCTCAAACAAATCACTTACTACTTCTATAATGCCACTCACCAGTGTATCTAAATCAACCTGTTCGCCTATCAGACGCTTCATATGAAAGAAGACCGTGTTAAGTGTGCTTTCCAATATCTCCTGAAAGAGCGATTCCTTGGTTCGGAAATAATAGTGCAACATCGTACGGCTAATGCCTGCTTCTTCAGCAATCTGGGTAGTACGAGTACCTTTAAATCCATTCCGGTGGAAAACCTTCTCAGCAGCTATTAATATTTTTTGTTTGGTGTCGTGATCTATTTTGGGCATAAACTAAATTGTTAGACAAAATTGTTTATAAAAAATTTGTAAAGCAAATTTTTGTCAGTTTTTTGAATAAGAATATTTTTTGAGCAAACAAACCATAAAAAAAATGCCATTGCTACTTAGTATGGTTTGTTCTAAGTAACAATGACAATTTGGTAAAGGTTATAAGAAACCTGTAAAAATCCAAGTATTATCCCGTGATTACTAATTTCTTCGCAAACTTCTGCGCTTTCAATGATAATTCAGTTGCTAAAAAACAATGGTCTTGTGTCATAGCTGTTTCGGTTCTGTTCACAATATCACTTACCAACTGACCGCCGAATGGCAATGGCTCTTTGCTACAATCAATATATTTAGTTTCCTTATTATTAACCAGATACAGGTTATTACCTGTGTCTTTGATAGCAATATCTATATTCTTACGAATCTCAATAAAGCCCTCTGTGCCCAGGATAGTTAATCGGCCATCACCCCAGGTTTTTAGTCCGTCGGGAGTAAACCAGTCTACTCTGATATATCCCGCACCCCCATTTCCTTTTACCATCGCATCACCGAAATCTTCAAAAAGCGGAAACTCAGGATGGTTCACATTCCCTACCTGTGAACTGATAACCTCGCCTTTAGTAGACCCTGTGAAGAACAAAAACTGGTCAAACTGATGTGAAGCAATATCTGTAATGATACCCCCGAATTTACTACGGTCGAAAAACCATTCCGGGCGGGTTTTGGTATTCATTCTGTGCGGCCCTAAGCCAATGGTTTGAATTACTTTACCAATTACACCTTCTTTTATTAATTCACCTGCTTTTACGGTCGCTCTGTTTTCAAAGCGTTCGCTATACATAATCGAATAAATGCGCTTGGTTTCTTTCTGTACTTTTCTTGCCTGTGCCAGTTGTTCAAGGCTTGTAATACCTGGCTTATCAGACATAAAATCTTTGCCATGCTGCATGACTCTTACGCCTAATGGCGCTCTTTCGCTGGCAATAGCCGCACTTAAAACCAACTGAATCGATTTATCTTCCAGAATCTCCTGCTCGCCGGTAGCTTGTTTAACATTAGGATACCTCTTTACATAAGCCGCCATTAAGTCAGGCTCTTTGGCATAAACTGCTACTAGCTCGCCACCACCACGGATGATGGCTTCTGTCATGCCATAAATATGTCCGTGATTCAACCCAATCACCGAAAAACGAATACTTGGTACCACATTTTTATAGATATAAGGAGCTTCGATGGTGCTTGTTTTGGCGGCAATTTCATTCACAAGGCTTGAAGATAGTACTATACCAGCGGTGCCTGTCAATGTATTCTTTAAGAATTTACGTCGGTTGTTCTGATTGTTTTCCATAGTTAAATCAGGTTTGTTTATTGGGTTTTGGTTGCCAGTTTTAAGGCTTGGGTAGTTGTATAATATTTGGCGAGCATATTAGGTACTTCCCATGCAGGTAATTTACCTTGTTTCAGATACTCCAGATACTTTTCTGTAACTCTTCCGAAATGGGCTTCATGTCCTTCTTTATATTTTTCCGGAATCTCTACTTCCCAGCCTTTGGCATTTTTCTTCACACTTACACCTGGATATTTTTTCTCTACTGTTGCCACTGCCTGCAGCAAAGAAGTTTCATATGCTTTATCGCTGTTAATAGGTTCAATATAAAGCGTAGGCTTATAGTTCTGCTCAGCCCCTTGTCTGATAATCAGATTGGCTTTTGTCCCACGCATAATAGAATAATGCGTATCGCCACCACCTTCAGGTGCCTGATAAGCCCAGATAACCGAAGCCTTGGCATGCACACCTTTGATCTGATAATTGATTTCGCCATTACAGTAGACCTTTAAAACATCATTTACTACATCTTTTTTCAGATAATCAGGAAACCCTTCTGTTTTGGTGATAGTTTTAAACTGATTCAAGGTCATATCAGTAGTCCAGTGGCGGGCGCTTGTCAGTTTAATATCTTTCTGATAATCAATTAATTGCTCAGGAAAACATTCCCATTGAATCAGGTCTACCAGGTGCGTGTTTACATCTACAATTCCTTCCCCCTGCTGCGCAATATCCATAAACCATGATGGGCGGGTCAATACACTACCAGATACATATTTATAGAAATGATGCACACTTTCTTTCGTTACGGCAGGGTTTTCAGGTGTTCCTTTTTCCAGTTTCCCAAAAGCCGCAGGCAACATTGAAAACTCCCTTTGCAGCATAGTAGAAATCTCATAACGCTCGGTCATGATATCGTAAAGCAATACCTTTTTCTGAGCGGCTGTGGCAAAGGTCTTCTTCAATTTATCAAAATCATTACCATTGATAATCATAGGTTTATCAGCCAAAACGTTCAATCCGGCATTGATTGATTTTTGTACATAATCAGCTTTGATACGATTATTCCCCGCAATCACCACTACATTTCCTGCTTTTTCAGCTAGCATTTTTTCAAAATAATCGGTGCCTGTATACACCTTTTCTACCCATTTCGTCGGGTTATCCGCACGTTTATTATAACCCTCGATTCGTTGCAGGTGAAAGTCTAAATCAGCTCCTTTCGGAGCATAGACACGCACTTCCGGACTTACTTCGGGATACATATTCTTCTGTACCAGTGCTGCATGAAAATGGCCGGGGTCAAGGGTAATCAGTTTGATTTCTTTTGAAGTCTGGGCTGCTATTTCTTGATTGATTCCCATAATTAATGCGAGAGCAAGCCCCGTTGCTAACTGTTTTTTTCTCATCAGGTTGAATATAAGGTTATTTACTAACTTTTATGGCATAGGCACTTCTTTGTGGTCTTGATAAGAGTGCGTTAGCTTCAGTATCATTATTCTTAAAACGCTCGGTTTTCGGATCCCAGTACAATTTTCTTTTCAGCTTCATGGCTGCGTGATGCAATAAACAAGCGGTACATGATCGATGCCCGATTTCAGCCGGAGCAATAGGCTCTTCACGAGAAGCAACACTTTCGAGCCAGTTGCCATGGTGATCATTACTAACTGGCAAATGCAATTCATTCGGACCGATTTCAGACGTAATAATTTTAGGGTCGCTGGCATCTAATTTCTTAGCCGCATTCTGTTTCGCTACCGGGTCACTCGAAGTCACTGCTCCGTCACCACGAGAAACAAAAATCCATCCGTCTGTTCCTTCAAATTTAATTCCGTTTGGAATCTCATTACTGATAATCATTTCTACTCCGTTGTCGTATAGTGCATGAGTAGTAAAAATGCCATGTACATTCCATAAACCGCTTGTCGGGAAATCAGCTTTACCCCAAATCTCAGTTGGCCCTGAGTACTCGGTATCCATACCCCAGTGGGCAATATCAATATGGTGTGCGCCCCAACCTGTAATCATTCCGGCACCAAACTGCTCACAACGTAACCAACCCGGACGGTCGAAACCAACATTTGGATGAACACGTTTTTCAGTGTAATACACTTCCGGCGTTGTACCCAGCCACATATCATAGTTCAGGTTTTTCGGAATCGGCATTTCTGCTTCTTCGTTTCCTGATGGATCGCCTGGTAAACCTACATATACTTTCTGCAATTTACCTATTCTTCCGTTTCTTACCAACTCTACCGCATATCTGAATTGCGAAGTAGAGCGCTGCTGACTACCAATCTGTAATATTCTACCAGATTTCTTCACGGCATCAGCCATCATTCTACCTTCCGAGATAGTTAAAGAAGCTGGCTTTTGTACATATACATCCTTTCCGGCTTCAACCGCATGAATCACAATTGGCGCGTGCCAGTGGTCGGGTGTGCTGACAATGACGGCATCAATATCTTTATTAAGCAATAATTCTCTGTAATCGCCATAACCCGTTACACCCTTAAACTCTTTGCCAGTCTTTTTGGTATAATAGCCATTGACTAATTCCTGAGCTGATGTTACACGATTGCTGTCTAAATCGCACACCGCCATAATCTGGGCGGTGTCATGTTTCCAAACGCCAGGCATATCGTGCCCGCGCGAGATTCTTCCTACACCTATTGCTCCAATATTAATTCTGTTGCTTGGGGCATTTTTGCCAAAAACAGAAGAGGGAACTATGGTTGGAATTCCTGCTAATAAGGTACTTCCGGCTAATACGCCTTTACTACTCAGATCAAGGAATTTTCTTCTCGAAATACTATTGTTTTTTTCGGTAGCCATATTTTTATATGAATGGTTGAATAAAGTATTGATAAAATGAGATTTATGTAGCTGGAATGCCAATGTTTAATAGTGGATTGATGAGATTGAAAATAAGTATAGCTTAAGGATTGGTGATTCTGAAAAAAATACAATTAATACCTGTTCCTGTTTGTTTGATTAAACTTCTCGAACTATTGGTTTGAAAGCAAACTCAAAAGAATATTACAGTTATTTTTGTATTAAACAAAGAGTTTTTTGTCTATTTTTTGTAATTTGATATTGATTTCTATCGGTTTCGTTTTCGGAAACGTTTTCGATAGTTTTTGTAAACTTGTAAAAATTATAGATTTTTTTAGTTGTTTAATTTTAACCAGAATTGAGATTGATTAGGATGAGATGGAGCTAAGAAGACTGAGGCATTAGAAAAGTATAATTTACGGGTTTGTTGTCTTGAACTTTGATTTAGTTGATTTAATGATTTCGCTGAAAATCATATTAATAGGCGGACGCTGCGCAGGTCAATCATAGTTCAGACAATTACTATGTGAACCTCTGGTTCACGGCGAACTGGAAGCGACTGTCGCACGGTTCGCCGCACAATGCTTCATTTAAATCAGTTAAATCAAAGTTCAAGACGAATTTTTTTCCTACTTTTCAGAACAAACAATCCTTACTACCCTAAACTAATGGAAACCGACAAGCTCAAGAGAGAAATTGATATACTAGGCCTGGCTGCTAATACCATCAATATGATTATTGGTGCAGGGATTTTTATTCTGCCCGGCTTGGTGGCTGCCTATCTTGCCGAAGCCAGTATAATAGCCTATATTTTCTGTGGTATACTGATGTTCACTATCGTCTTGTGTTTTGCAGAAATCGGTAGCCGTGTGACTGTTACCGGAGGTGCCTATGCTTATATTCACGATGCCTTTGGCGACTTTGCAGGCTTTCTGGCAAATGCCCTCTTCTGGTTCGGCACAGGGGTTTTGATAAACGCAGCCGTAATTAATGCTATGGCCGATATGCTGGCTGTCTATATCCCATCGCTGCAAATACTTGTTTACAGAAGCCTGTTTTTTATATTGATTTTTGGAAGTTTTGCCTGGATCAATATCAGAGGAGTGAAATATGGTAATTCGATGGTTAAAATCAATACGCTTGTCAAGCTGGTGCCTTTGTTATTATTGATTGTGGTTGGCGTTTTTTATGTTTCTGTTGATAACCTTAAATGGCAGGCATTGCCTAAGTTTTCTAATATCGGAGGCGCCTCCTTATTATTGTTTTTTGCTTTTGGTGGGGGAGAAGCTGCCCTGAGTGTAAGTGGCGAAACCAAGAATCCCAATCGGGTGATTCCGATGGGTATCTTGTTGGGAATGGGTGTTGTGATTTTGCTTTATATGATTATTCAATCGGTAGCACAGGGTGTTTTAGGCAACGATTTGGTGAATCATAAAGATGCACCGCTTGCCGCAGTAGCCGAAAAGATTTTCGGGCACTTTGGCGCTACCTTGATTACTATCGGTGGTATCATTTCTGTTTTCGGTTCCTTAAGTGGTTCCATTTTGTCCTATCCCCGGGTATTGTTTGCAGGGGCACAAAGTGGATGGGCTCCGGCATTTATAGCCAAAGTTCATCCAAAATATGCTACACCTTATTGGGCTATTATTATATATACCATTCTGGATTTTATATTTGCTGTTACGGGTGGCTTCAAGCAGTTAATTATCATTGCCAGTGCTTCTTTGTTAATCATCTATCTGGGTGTGGTGCTGGCAGTTGTAAAGTATCGTTTTATCAACAAAACCTCTGCTAAAATTCCCTTCAAATTACCTTTCGGGTTATTGATCCCAACCATTGCAGCTATTTCGATTCTATGGTTTTTATCGAACCTTAATTTATCTGAATGGATTGGTGTAGGCGTTGCCATCCTGTCGCTCTCGGCTATCTATTTGATAATGAAATCGTTAAAACGTAAGGATTGATTTCTGCTCATGGGACTTTTTTGTTGATTTTTTTGTTCAATACTGGCGGATACCCGAGGGAATAGCAGATTTTCTCGTAAAAATGCGTTAATTTTGTAGCATGATTATAAGACCGGAAAGACCCATAACAGATTGGCTGCCACTTACTTTGAGTGAAGTGGAAAAAAGAGGTTGGGACGAAGTAGACGTTGTACTCGTTTCAGGCGATGCCTATGTAGACCACCCTGCCTTTGGCACGGCTGTTATCGGGCGTATTATTGAAAGTGAAGGATTCAGAACTGCCATTATTGCCCAGCCAAACTGGAGAGACGATTTGCGCGACTTTAAGAAATATGGTCGCCCCAAATACTTCTTTGGTGTAACAGCAGGTTGTATGGATTCAATGGTGAATCATTATACAGCCAATAAGCGTTTACGTTCGAATGACTCCTATACACCGGGTGGTGAAGCAGGCTATCGCCCTGACTATGCAACTACGGTTTATACCAAGATATTAAAAGAACTCTATCCTGATGTGCCTGTATTGATAGGGGGGATTGAAGCTTCTTTGAGACGTGTAACTCACTACGATTATTGGAAAGACCAGTTAATGCCCTCTATTCTGGCTGATTCGGGGGCAGATTTATTGGTGTATGGCATGGGTGAGCAGCCTTTGCGTGAGATATTGAAACTGGTGAAAAAAGGTGTTCCGCTCAATACCATCAGAAATGTAAATCAGGTTGCTTATTTGCAGGATAGCACAGAGGCTTTGCCTGACGATAGGGGCTGGAATACAGTTGAGCTGGCAAGCCATGAGGTTTGTCTGAAAGATAAAATCAAATACGCTTCTAATTTTAAGATAGTAGAGGTAGAATCGAATAAGTGGCAGGCCAATCGTATTATTCAGAAAATAGCTGACCAGACATTGGTGATTAATCCACCGTTCAAGATTATGGACGAGAAAGAGATTGATCAGTCGTTTGATTTACCTTATACCCGATTACCGCATCCCAAATACAAAAAACGTGGGCCGATTCCGGCATACGAAATGATTAAGTTCTCGATTAATATGCATCGGGGCTGTTTTGGGGGTTGTAGTTTCTGCACCATCTCTGCCCATCAGGGTAAATTCATTGCATCCAGAAGCGAAGAATCTATACTGAAAGAGGTTGACCAGATTGTGCAGCATCCTGAGTTTAAAGGGTATATCTCTGATTTAGGTGGGCCATCGGCCAATATGTACCGAATGAAAGGTAAAGATGAATCAATCTGTGCCCGTTGTCAGGCACCGAGCTGTATTCATCCGGTTATCTGTTCTAACTTGGATACTTCACATAAACCATTAACCAAAATTTATCAGAAAGTAGATGCTCACCCCGAAGTGAAAAAAGCTTTTGTGGGTTCAGGTATACGCTATGATTTACTGGTGGATGATTTCAATAAAAATAACCAGGATGGCAACCATGACGAGTACATGGAACAGTTGGTTACCCGTCACGTATCAGGCCGTTTAAAGGTTGCGCCTGAACATACCTCTGACGACACGCTGCGGGTAATGCGTAAGCCATCATTTAAGTACTTTAAGAAATTCAAGCAGAAATACGATAAGATTCAGGATAAACATGAGTTGAAACAACCGCTGATTCCTTATTTTATCTCGTCTCACCCGGGTTGTGAAGAAGCCGATATGGCCAATCTGGCTGCCGAAACCAAAGATTTAGGTTTCCAGCTAGAACAAGTACAGGACTTTACGCCAACGCCTATGACGGTAGCCGAGGTTATCTATTATTCGGGCGTGCATCCTTATACCTTACAGCCAATCAAAACGGCTAAAACCAAAGAAGAAAAACTGGCGCAAAACCGTTTCTTCTTCTGGTATAAGCCCGAGTTTAAAAGCTGGATTCGTAGCCGTTTGCACAAACTCAACCGTGCTGATCTAGCCGAGCGTTTACTATCCCATCCGAAAAAGAAAACACAAGAAAACGAACCTGGTGGTGCGGTGAAGAATAAGAAGAAAAGATTCAGGTGAGAATAATACCTATGACTCGTAGGTTTCATCTGCTGATAAATCAAACGACTTTAAGTTGGCTATAGTATTACCAAGTTTTTCCAACAGAACCTCCTTTTTACGTCGTGAGACTAAAACGGAGGTTTTGTTTTTTAATACTGCTTTGTTGGCCTCCAGGGTCTCAATGTGTTGCAGATTCACCAGAAAAGAACGGTGGGTTCTATAGAAGAAATTAGTAGTAACGAAGCGTTTTTCTAATATACTTAAGGTAGTGGCTACCAGAACTTTTTTCCCGTCTTCAAACATCACAAATGTATAATTATTATCCGCTAACAGAAAAACTACTTCTGCCGGATTTACTTTTTTACGACCACCAATGGCTATTAAATGCGTTTCCATGATTTATATAAAGGGTTTTAAGTAAAGGTTAATACAAACAAAAGAATGTAAAGTGTGTTTTCATGTATAAATAATCAGGTTAATCAATTGAGCGGATAAGGTATCCGATTAAGGTTAGAAAGCGTATCTTTTAAAGAAATAGCAGATTGAGATGTCAAATATGTAATTACCTGATGGGAAATCTTTTGCAAAACCTGCTTTGCTAAAAAAAAAGTTTTGCAAAACCTTTTGCAAAAGCGTATTTTTAAGAAACTTATTCCATGAAAAGGGCTATTGAATAATGCTACTGAAAGACAAGGTGTATATGTTTGAACTGCGTGAGCAGTTTTTACAGAAGATTATAGATGAGTGGGAGGTAAAATGGCAGGCAGACTTTGACGAATTTGTTAGTTTCGAAACCCTCAAAAGTAAGAATGCCTTTTTAGAGTCGCTGCTGGCTGATATAGAACAGAATTTATATGAGCAATTAAATGGCGAAACAAAAAAATACTTATTCAGTAAAGATTTTCTGCGGAGATTTATTTTTGAGTACGGGGGCAAAGAGGTTCGTATTCAGACACACTCCCGGACAGCTATCGCTTTATATTTAGGCTACAAAAACTGGGCGGACTTCATAGAACAAAATAAAGACCTGGAAAACCAGACTGTTAACATCAACTATGTTAATGTAGACCAATCTCTTCTTCCTGCCTTAACCCAATCTCAATTACTTCGGCTAAATAATGAACCTTATACTATTTTTCAGGAAGTAAAACCCGTATCTACGAAAAAATTTCTTAAGATTCTGTATAGTATAGTAGCGCTGGCATTGATTGGCTTGGGCAGTTATTTTCTGTTCAATTGGTGGATAACCCGTCCTTTTTCTGCAGATGAGCTCAAGAATATACAATTTAAGATTGTCAAAACAGTAGGACAATACCCACAAGCCGTCCGTATTGTTTATGATCTTGGAAAAATAAAAAGAGTAAAAAATGTAGAAGTTGAACTAGGAGTAGGGCGTGTGGTAACTATTAATAATACGATCGGATACATTACAAAAAGTAATAAACTAAGAGATACCATTTCACAAACTTATTTTTATCCGGGTGTTTATCGGTTAAAATTGATCGTGAATAATAGGGTTATTAAGGAGTTTAATCATATCGTTTATTCACAACCTGATACATGGGCAGCCTGGGGAAATGGATTGGCTTATGAAAAGGCCTGGACAACCAATATCAGCACAGTGAAGAACTATATTAAAGACGGTGTTTTTCATTTTGACCCTAAAGAACTACGGAATGATCTTAAAAATGAAAATGATTATAACAATGCTATCCATGCACTTACCCAGGATTTTGGCATAAGGATGGATAGTATGAGCTTTGAAGCCCGAATGAAAAATCCTGAAAGCGAAGGGGGAGAAGGTTGTTATAATATGGAAATGGTAGCAATTGACAAAAACTTTAATTTTGCGTATGCAGGCTTTACTATGGTTGGTTGCGCAGATTTTGCCAAACTATCCATCGGCGAAACCGTTTTCAGAAGGATTACGCCTCATCCGGGGAAAAATTATGATTTACATGAGTTTGGCTTGAATCAGAATGAATGGAATAATTGTAAAATAAAACTCCTGGGGAATGTAGTGGAAGTCTTTATCAACGACAAGCTGGTCTTCAAAAATACCTTTGAAGGGAGTAAGACGTTTACAGAATTAGTGGATCTTCGCTTTACTTTTAATGGGGCAGGCTCTATTGATTGGATAAAAGTCTCCAACTCTTATAACGGCAGAATTGTCTATCAGACCGATTTTGATGAAAAAGAAAAACCCCGAAAATAGGGTATTACTGTAATTATCGAAACTTATACACTTCCCCCTGACCTAAAAAACCTCTTCGTCAATGATTAACGAACTATACCAAAAAGCCTTTGAACTGGATAAGAAAGATGAGCTATCTCATTTCAAAGAAGAATTTATTAGTGAACCCAATACGATTTATCTCGATGGTAATTCTTTAGGAAAGCTACCAAAGAAAACCATTGAACAAACTAATAATCTAGTAACGAATCAATGGGGCAAAGGACTGATACGGAGCTGGAACGAACATTGGATAGACCTGCCTCAAAAAACAGCAGCCAAAATAGCCCAAATTGTTGGCGCCCAACCCGATGAAATCTTCGTAGGTGATTCTACCTCGCTCAACCTCTATAAACTGGCTTTTGCAGCTTTAAGCCTGAATTCATCCAAAAAGAAAGTCATTTCTGATACCCTTAATTTTCCTACTGATTTATATATCTTACAGGGCTTGATTGAGCAACAATTCAAAGACCATTCTCTCAACCTGATAGAAAGCCAGGATGGAATTACAGTTGCTGAACAAGCCTTTGAAGAGGCGTTAGATAGCAATACAGCTTTGATTGTATTAAGCCATGTGGTTTTTAAAAGTGCCTTTATGTATGATATGCCACGTATAAATGCTTTAGCGCATCAGAAAGATGCCTTAGTCATCTGGGATTTAAGCCACTCAGTCGGTTCAGTACCTGTTAATATGAATGAATCGGAGGCTGATATGGCTGTGGGGTGTACTTATAAATACCTCAACGGCGGGCCGGGTGCACCTGCATTTCTATATATCCGCAAAGATTTGCAAAAGCAATTACAAAGCCCTATCTGGGCATGGTTCAGCCATCAGACACCTTTCGATTTCAGCCTTGATTATCAACCTAAAGATACCATCCAGCGCTTTGCAGTGGGTACACCCTCCGTTCTCTCACTAGCCGCAATAGAATCGGGTCTGGATATTACCTTAGAAGCAGGTATAGATCGACTGCGAGCCAAGAGTCGGCAGCAAAGTGAATTCCTGATTGAATTGATTGAGCAATTATTAGTGCCATTAGGTTTTAGTATTGCTTCCCCCCTTGATGTCAACCAGAGAGGTTCCCATATTTCCATCCGTCACCCTGAAGGCTATCGCATCAGCCAGGCCATGATTAAGCCCCATGATGAGTCAAAAGTGATTATTCCTGATTTCCGTCCACCCGATAATATCCGATTAGGCATTGCTCCTTTATACAATACTTTTACTGAGCTGGTAGATAGCGTAGAGCGAATCTGGAAGATTGTAGCAGAAGAGCAATATAAAGAATATAGTAGTGATAGAGCCATTGTAACTTAAAATCAGGTATCTGTAAACTTTAACACACAGCTTCTTTTCCTACTCCAAAATCTTCTACTCATTGAACACGAATAGCTAAAAATTAATAAGAAAAATTTGTGTAACCGAATTGTTACAAATATATTCGTAGCTGATTGGTTACATAAACGAGATTGACAATGAGAAGAGACGTTTTTCAGGCCATAGCCGACCCTACCAGAAGAAATATTATTGGCTTGATAGCCAACCAGACCATGAACCTGAATGCCGTGGCTGAACAGTTTGATATTAGCCGCCCTGCTATATCCAAGCATATCAAGATATTGACCGAATGCGGTCTGATTGTTATTCGCAAGGAGGGAAGAGAGCGCTATTGCGAGGCAAAACTCGATAAGCTGAATGAGGTATCAGCATGGGCAGACCAGTATCGTAAATTCTGGAACAATAAATTAGATGCTTTGGATGATTTCTTAAAAAATCAGAATGAAGTTGTTTAGGATTTTCGTTACTTTTTAAAAATAGTGGTGTTTTGAGCGAGTCAAATCAAATGATGAAAACATAGCAGAGCTATGGTTGAAATTATTTGATGCAGGCGTAGCCAAAACAACACATTTTTAAATGAAAGGAATAATCCTAAACAACTTCAATAGTTAAATTCACAAAAACAGCACAGAAAAATGAACAATCAAGCTATTAAAATCGAACGGGTGTATGATTCTCCTATTCAAAAAGTCTGGGCAGCTCTCACCGAAAACGCACAACTGAAACAATGGTATTTTAACTTTGAAGATTTTAAACCCGAAGTAGGCTTTGAATTTAAGTTCTATGGCGGCCCGGATGATGGGAAACAATATTTGCATGTATGCAAAATAACAGAAGTGATTGAAGAAAGAAAGCTGGCTTATAGCTGGCGTTACGATGGCTATCAGGGCGATTCGCTGGTAAGTTTCGAACTATTTCCTGAAGGAGATAAAACAAAACTGGTACTCACACACGAAGGTCTTGAAAACTTTGACCAGTCAAACCCTGATTTTGCAAAAGGCAACTTTGTGGAAGGATGGACATATATCGTGAATACCGGATTGAAAGAGTATCTGGAGAAGTAAAACAAATTATTTTTAGCTCTATTCTCTGCAAAATAGGTAGAGAATAGGGCTTTTAGTTTTCTCAGAACTTCGAGTATAAATATCTTCTTTACGTTTAGGTAATATGTGAAATTTGACTATTTTTACAAAAGGCCATTTTAAATGACATTCATTTTCATTTAATAATTTTATCAACTCAAACCATTACTAATAATTTACTTTGGTAAAGATTAATTTGATATTCAAATATTATCTAAAACCTAAAAGTGTAGTGGCATAAATTCTTATAGAAATTTTTTTAATGAGCACAGCTTTAGAATATTGCAATGAAGGCTTAAAGCTTCATTTAGAGAATGAGTTCGAAAAAGCAATCGAAAAATACAAGTTAGCTATTGAGTTATCTCCTCGTAATAGCCATATTTATTGTTCCTGGGGATTGGTAATTTCCGATTTTGGAAAGTCTTTAAATGATAAGGAACTTCTTGGAAATAGTATTGAGAAATTCAAATTAGCTATTGAAATAAATCCTGATAATGGTTCTGCTTATAATGGTTGGGGAATTGCTCTTTCTAATTTAGCCGAACTATTAAATGATACAGACCTTTACAGAGTTAGTTTTGAAAAATACGAATTAGCTGCTGAGCTAGATCCAACCGATGAGAGTATTTATATGAATTGGGGAATTGCTCTTTCTAATTTAGCCGAACTACTAAATGATGCAGAACTTTATAGAGCTAGTTTTGAGAAATACGAATCAGCTATTGATTTAAACCCAACTGATGATGATACTTATACCAAATGGGGAATTGCCATTTGTAATTTAGCAATATTAATAAGTGATGAAAATCTATATCGTTCGGGTTTTGAAAAATATAGATTGGCTACAGAATTAAACCCCAATAATAGCGTCGCTTATAACAATTGGGGAGTAGCTATTTGTTATCTGGCTGAATTGCTAAATAATGAGGAGCTTTATAGCGATAGTTTTAATAAATTTCAAGTTGCTGTTGAATTAGATTCAAATGATAGTGATACTTACAATAATTGGGGAATTGCTATCGCTAGTCTGGCAAGGCTAACAAACGATACTCATCTTTTTGAAGAAGCTTTCGAAAAATATCAAAAAGCAGCAGAATTAGGTGGACAGTCGTATAACTTAGCATGTGGATATGCTTTAAAAAAAGACAAAACACAAGCGTTAGTTTATCTTGAAAATAGTCTTGAAAATAAAGAACAATCTATAGAGTTTATCAAGAAAGACGAAGACTGGCAAGAATACCTAACTGACCCAGACTTCATAAATCTACTAGAGAAATACAGTTAAACTTATTTTCTTCCTAACTTTACCCCCACAATTCCTGATAGATAGCTAATGATACATATCCATTATTTTACATTTTCGCCATTTTCCGAAAATACCTATGTGCTGTGGGATGAAACCAAGGAAGCCGTAATTATCGACCCGGGTTGTCTGGCGCAATATGAGAAAGAAGAATTAGCCGATTTCATTGCAGATAATCAACTGATAGTTAAACATCTATTGCAAACGCATACCCATCTCGACCATGTTTTTGGTAGCGCCTATGTAAAGCGTAAATTTGGCGTAAAGATGCTTATGCATGAAAAAGAATTGCCTGTCCTCAGAGACGTAGAAAGCCGTTGTAAAATATGGGGTATACAAGGCTACGAGCCTGTTGAGGCCGATGGGTTTATTAATGAAGGCGATACTATTAAATTTGGCAATGCTGAGTTAGAAATTCTTTTTGTACCCGGCCATGCACCTGGTCATATCGCTTTTGTCAACCACGCACAGAAATTTGTTATTGGTGGAGATGTATTATTCAGAGGAAGCATTGGGCGCTATGATTTTCCACTTTCTAGCTATACTGACCTCATGAATAGTATCAATACCAAATTAATGACTTTAGATGACGATTATAAAGTATACCCGGGACATAACGAGCCAACTACGATTGGCCTGGAACGCCGGACAAATCCTTATCTCAATCAATAAATTAAGCTTCGGCTTTTTTCTTACTAGATTTGGTTTTGGCTTTTTTCAGATTTTCATCTACTCTGAATAGCGTAATCTTTTTTATCAGGTCGTAGGGGATAGGTTCATCTAACTGAAATTGGATAGAACCTTTGCCTGTTTTATAGGGTGCCAGGTCTTCTTTAAATGCCTCTGTTCCGGTAGGTGCCGGATAAAACCCTATATGATTTTTAAATGCCGCAAAGTGCACCAGATTCCCATTCAATACAAAAGTCGGCATGGCATACTTAATATCTTCTTTGGCCTCAGGTGCACAAGTCTGAATAATAGCTCTTACTTTCTCTAAAATCTGCTGAACATCTTCAGGGAAACTACCGATATATTCTTCGATGTTTTTTGCTGCGTTGTTTAACATAAAAGTGGGTGTTGGGAGTATATTGGAAATTGTAATTGGGTTATTCAAAGATAAGGAATTTGAAGAGAAATTTTAGTTAAGAAGAAAATATATAATCGTAATTTGCGCGAAAAGAATTTAAACTAATGAAGCTGTGATGAGTACAAATTACTTAGAAAATCTCAAAATCTTACGACAAAAAATCCCGGTAGGAATGGCTCATGCGCTGAAGATTATTGAAGCCACAAATGGAGATATTGAGCAAGCCGAAAATATTCTAAAGCAAGAATATATAAATAATCTGGTAGAGAAAACCAGAGCCCCTAAAGAGTTGGTGGAGGAATGCCTAATAAAAAACAGTTTTGATATTGAAACCTCGCTCAAAGAAATTGAAAGTAAAGTATATAGCAGTACGGAATTAATTTTTAAGTATTATTCTAAAGACAAACGCAGAGGAATTACACTGATTTTGGACGTAATAGAAAAAAAGATAGAAGCCAATGTTAAGGAGGAGCAAGATATAAGAGTGTACGGTTGGTTTAACTTCGAGTTATTTAAAATGTTGGATTCTACGCAGTTTTGTTTCGCTACTGTTGCACAATGGCTTTTTTTTGAATATTGCGAAGACTTTGATAGTGCCATACATTATCATACAGATATAGTGACAGAGCATATTGAAAAAAAACTTGATTTACCTGAATTAGCCAATAATATAAAAATATGCAGAGAAAGAAGTTCGTATTTTAATAAAAAGTATAAGAACAAAAAAAAAGGTTTTTTATTAGCTCATGACAAAATAAGAGAAGACGCTTTATACATTAAGGCTAAAAAAAACTACTTTGATCAGGAAGAATTGCTAATAGAAACGCTTTATAATTTTGTTAAAACACATATCGGTCAATTTCCATAAACTAAATTAATATATTAACTTCAGACTTTATGTTGCCTTCTATTATATTTGATTATTCAAGCGTAAGCTAGACCTAGACTAATCCTTCAATGAACATTAACAATACTTTCTTGTTACGAATAGCCATAGCTATTATCCTGATTATGCACAGCGTACCTGGAATGTTGAATAATGGGATAAATGATTTCGGTAAGCATTACCTGAACGAAGCAGGCTTTGCTCCTTATGGTGTTTTGTTAGCGTGGGCAATCAAACTTTCTCATGTAGTAGCAGCCTTCTGTCTGGTTTTTGAAAGATATGTCAAATGGGCATGTATCGTCACCATCATTATCCTGATTGCAGGCATTGTCATGGTTCACATGAAAGAAGGTTGGTTTGTAGTAGGAGGGGGTAGAAACGGCGTGGAATTTAACGTTCTGATGATTGTGGTGCTGTTGACGGTTATGTACCCTAGTGGATTGAAAGGGAAGATGACTAAATTATAGTGAGTTTCTATTCAACTTTAAATAAATGCGTAATTCATTTGGAATATTTGATATACAAACAGACAATATTGATACTGTTGAATCATTTAGAGGGAAAATATTCAGAAAAGGCGATAAAATACTGATACCAATTATTAATGTTGGAATTAGTGAACATACATTAAACGGTTCGAAAAATCTTCAATTCATTGATTACAGCTATCTGCTTTTTCAAGAAGTAATTTCTCTTGAATGGAACGTTGGATATATAGCTGAAGACCTATTTTATATAGGCGCTACAAATATAGTTTCAGATGAACAAGGTGAATTAGCAATAAAATGTAGCAGGGCTTATATTGTTCTAAAAGCAGAAAGCAAAGTTTCTACAAATATGTGGATACCTGTTAATACGCCAAATTTTAGACCAAATCTCAATATCAAAGATATTGAATATTTCTTGAATGATAATTTTGAGTCAGCCTTACAGGCTATTTGTTTGAACTTTGATTGACCTGATTATTTTGATTGCTCTGATACTATCAATGAAATCAGGTCAATCAGCTAAATCAAAGTTCAGAACAATCATAACTTACTCCAACTTCTTCAACTCCTTCAATAAATTATCCACTTGTTCAGGGGTATTCGAAGGGAAGTTTGAGATACGTATCTGAGAGTCTTTATTGGGGCCATAGCCGCTACCCAGAATCATGTTTTTCTCTTTCAGCGCATCAATAATTACTTTTGATGGTTTGGTGGTATTGGCTACTATCACCGTTTTTGAACGATGCTCAGGGTTTGTAACTGCAATACTGCAAAGACTGCTGGTTTCAAGATATTTATAGATTTTCTTCGCTTTCTCGTCTGTTTCTTTTCTGATGGCATCTATCCCTGTTTTATTCATATCTTCGGCTACTTTGCCTAAGAGATAAATGCCCAGCACATTCGGGGTAGCAGGGGTTTCAAAGGTTTCAAAGTTTTTCCAGAGCGTAGGTAGGGTATGATGCGCACCGATGTGCATGCCATCTTGCTTGGCCAGTTTTTTGGCTTTGTCCAGACATTTTTCATTGGCAATCCATACGCCTAAGCCTGCAGGTAAACCAAATGCCTTTTGTACCGAGAAGAAAGCCGTATCAATCAAATCTAAATCTAATTCCGGGATTGGGGCTGAAGATACCATATCAACTGCTACAAATCTTTTCTGGTTGCTGCGTTTCAGCTTATGAATATCCGCCTCACGCATTTGTACGCCTGTGCTGGTTTCATTCTGGGTAGTACAAATCAACTCGGCATATTCGGGTACTTCTATTTCGGCATAGCTAAAGCCTTCGCCAATGGGTTTCTCTTGTTTATGGGCAAACTTATTGAGGCTTCCAGCATATTTATAGAATTTCTCAGAGAACGAGCCATTCACCAGATGGAAACTTTCGTGTTCTACCATATTCAATAAAATACGTTCCCATACCTCTGAGGCAGAACCTGTGAAGAAAATACCTGAAGACTCAGAAATACGCATCAGAATCCGAAGATTCTCGACACAATGCTGATAAATTTTTCTGAATTGTCCGCTTCTATGAGAGATGGAACCGATTTGTTCATCAACAGCTTGTTTAAGAAATTCCTCAAATTTGGGATATAGTTCGGCTGGACCGGCAGTAAAATATATATTTTTCATTGCGCCAAGAGTTTCAAGAAAATCAAATGTAAAAAAAGTCAGTGAAAGGCTGATTCAACCCATCGTAAATGCTTAAAAAAGTATAATTCTTTCTTGTTATGTTTTTATTCAGGCAAGAAAGTCAGATAGCTCAACTGGTTTTCGTCAAACATTTCCTGGGTAATCGTTTGCAGTTCTTCTGCTTCAATTTTGCGTATTTCAGAGAAGATATTTTCCAAGGATTCTACTCGTCCCAGATCCAATACACTCTTTGCCATCATCAACATATAGCTCTGGTTACTTTCTTCGGCCATAGCCAGTTGCCCCATCAATTGTTCTTTGGCTGTGTGCAGCTGCAATTTGCCCAGAGGTTTGTCTTTTAGCAATTGCATTTCTTTCAGAATAAGCGAATTCGCTTTTTCAAGATTGGCCTTATCCGTAGCAAAGTAAATACCCAGAAAACCAGTATCGATAAACGGCGAGTAACTCGCATCAATGCCATAGACCAAACCATATTTCTCACGCAAAGTCATATTCAGACGAGAATTCATTCCCGGCCCACCGAATAGATTTACCAGCATAAAAAACGGCAAACGGCGTTCATCAGTCAATGAATAAGACGGGCGACCAATCGCACAATGTGCCTGAGTAATGGTTTTGGTAATATTAACACTTTGCGGCAGATAGCTTTGCGGCGGTGTACGCTTTAAGTGCGTTTTACGCGGAGGTATATCTTTCAGGTATTTCTCAGCAATATGAACCGCTTTTTTGAATGGGATATTTCCGACAATGGCAAACACAATCTTGTCGGTATCCATATTATCGTTAATGAACTGTTGTAAACTCTTACGGGTAAAAGATTTTACACTGTCCTGCGTACCCAGAATATTAGCCCCCAACTGATGGTTTGCAAAGACAATACTATCGAAATCATCTTGTATGGCATCCTCTGGTGAATCCTGATACATCGACATTTCTTCTAAAATCACGCCTCTCTCTTTTTCAATCTGATTTTCAGGGAAAATCGAATGAAAAGTAATATCAGCGAGTAATTCTACCGATTTTTCGAAATGATTATCTAATACAGAGGCGTAAAAACAGATTTTTTCTTTGGTAGTATATGCATTTAATTCACCACCTACAGATTCTAATCGATTAATTATATGATAAGATTTACGCTTTTTTGTACCTTTGAACGCCATGTGTTCCCAGAAGTGGGCCAGACCTACCTGATTGGGTTTTTCATCACGGCTACCCATGTCGAGCATTAGTCCGCAGTGTACTATCTGTGTATAAGGTACCTGACGGTGTGCAATGCGAATACCATTGGGTAATGTATAAATTTGATATTCCATAGAGCCCCAAAAGGGAAAAAATATTGAGTGTTATTTGGGGCATTACTAAACATCAGCCCCAATGATTATTTACAAAATTAATGAAAAGATAGTTCAATGCGAATAGGTTTTGATGCAAAGCGGGCTTTTAATAATTATACCGGACTCGGTAATTATAGCAGATTCATTATTGAAGCGCTGCTTGAACACGCACCGGCGCATCAATACTTTGCCTATACACCTAAAATCAAAGGCAACTGGCACAATTCATTGGCTGATTTTCCGAGTAAACTACAAGTCAAACTACCCGTAGCCTACGCCAGTCTACCATCTGCTTTATGGCGAAGCTGGTTTATCGCCAAAGATTTGCAAAAGGATAAAATTGATATTTTTCATGGGTTAAGCAATGAAATACCTTATGGCCTTAAGAAAGCCGGTGTAAAATCAGTAGTAAGTATTCATGATTTGATATTCCTGCGTTATCCAGAACAATATCCCGCCTTTGACCGATTGGTGTATCAACGTAAATTCAGATATGCCTGCCAGAATGCTGATGCGATAGTGGCTGTAAGCGAGCAAACCAAACGGGATATTATCGATTTTTATCAGGTCTCTGCCGATAAGATTGAGGTGATTTATCAGGGATGCCAGCCTACTTTTTGCCAGAAAATACCTGACAAGACAATCATTCAACAGGTATTGCAAAAGTACAATATCCAAAAACATTACCTTTTATGTGTAGCTTCTTTTACTGAAAGAAAAAACCAATTGCGCTTAATTAAAGCATTTCAGCAATTGCCTACAAAAGAACATAATTTAGTTCTGGTAGGAGGGCAATCGAAATATCAGGATGAACTGAAACAATATGTGCAGCAATCAGGTATTCAAGACCGCGTACATTTTCTGACCGGCGTACCAGCCGGAGACTTACCAGCACTCTATCAGGGGTGTTCTTTATTTGTATATCCTTCGTTATTCGAGGGCTTCGGAATACCAATTATAGAAGCACTACATAGCGGTGTGCCGGTAGTGGCAGCCACAGGCTCATGTCTGGAAGAAGCCGGGGGAGAAGGGGCTTTATATGCCAATCCTTTAGACATAAATGATATAGCCGAAAAAATGCATCATGTGCTTACCAGCGAAGCCTTGCAGAATCGATTAATCAATAAAGGCTCGGAGCACGTAAAACAATTTGCTGCCAAACCCATTGCTGAACAGTTAATGAAACTCTATGAAAGACTATAGCTTATTTCTTCAAAGCAATATGAAGGCCTAAACCTACCAGCATCGCACCAGATACCTTATTCTGCCATTTCCAGAATTGTTGAAATTGGGTTAGCTTGGCTACTACTTTGCTGAATAATAGAGCAATTAATACATTCACTACAGTGCCCGAAACATTAAACCAAAGCCCTAAAGCCAATATCTGAGTAGTAACATTCTCTGCCTGATTGTCTACAAATTGAGGCAAGAAAGCCAAAAAGAAGAGCGAAACCTTCGGATTCAATACGTTAGTAATAGCCCCTTGTCGCAAGGTTTTAAGCGATGAGTCTTTATGTACTTGTCCTTCATTGACAAGCATGGTCGATGGCTTCTCCAGGAAACTCTTAATACCAATGTAAATCAGATAAGCTGCTCCGGCATATCGAATCAGATTAAATAAAAACTCTGATTGGCGGATAATGAGTGATAGACCGATCACTGAAGCAAAGATGTGTACAAAACAACCTACTCCAATGCCCAAAGCAGCAAAGATACCTGCCTTGGTGCCATAACTCAGGCTGCGGGTAATGACAAACAGCATATCGTTACCAGGCGTAATGTTCAGCATCAAGGCTGCCAAGGCAAATAGGAGGAAGTGTTGTAAGTCGGGCATAAGGCTTCAAGGTTTAGATTATTAAACAAAATAGGGACAAAATATCTTTTGCCCCTATCCTTACCAAACTACTGTAACAAAATGTTGTTATCTTAAAATTCTTCGTCTAGTGAGAACGACATTTGTTCTTTGCCCGACATTACGCCGGCTTTCTGGTATTCGCCTACACGTTTTTCGAAGAAATTGGTTTTTCCTTGTAATGAGATCATGTCCATGAAATCGAAAGGATTGGTAGCATTATACACTCTCTCTAATCCTAAAGACTCGAGCAAGTGGTCGGCTACGAATTCGATATACTGGCACATCAATTCAGAGTTCATACCGATTAATGAAACAGGTAAAGCATCAGTCACGAATTCTTTCTCAATCGCTACGGCATCTTTTACCAGATCATATACTTTTTGAGCTTCGTATTTATTCTTGATGTATTGCGTATATAGTAAGCAGGCAAAATCACGGTGCAGACCTTCATCACGAGAAATCAACTCGTTAGAGAAAGTAAGACCAGGCATCAAACCACGTTTTTTCAGCCAGAAAATCGAGCAGAAAGACCCAGAGAAGAAAATACCTTCTACTACGGCAAAAGCCAACAGACGGTCGATAAAGTTTCCGTTGTCAATCCAACGTAAGGCCCAATCGGCTTTTTTCTTTACACACGGAATATGATCTATGGCGTTCAGCATTTTGTCACGCTCAACAGGATCTTTGATATAAGTATCAATCAGAAGCGAATAGGTTTCTGAGTGAATGTTTTCCATCATAATCTGGAAACCATAGAAACATTTAGCTTCGGCAAATTGTACACGGGATATAAAATTGACTGCCAGGTTTTCGTTCACGATACCATCAGAAGCAGCAAAGAAAGCCAATACGTGAGAGATAAAATGACGCTCCCCATCACTCAGTCCTTCCCAGTCTTTCAAATCTGGCGAAAGGTCAATTTCCTCGGCTGTCCAGAAAGAGGCTTCGTGTTTTTTATAAAATTGCCAGATGTCGTTATGTTTGATAGGAAAAAGGACAAATCGGGTTTTATCCTCAATAAGCAGGGGTTCTTCTGCCAATAATTGCTCGTCAGTCATACTTAATATATTTTTAGGTTTAGCCAATCGTTTTCATGACAACTAATTCAAACTTACTATTTTTAACAGCAGTTTCCAATAATTAGTTTTAGAATTTTCCTAAATAATGCCTAATTTATTGATAATCAACCCGAACATAAGCAAATAAATTTTCCATTTAAAACCTTGTTTCATTCATCAGAATTAACGTAAATTTCACACAGATAAACAGCACAACTTTTCATAGAATTCTCAACTCCAAACCATTATCCAGTATGTTTAAAAAACTCGTTATTGCCGTCACGGCAATCACCTTCCTATTGTTCGGGCTGCTATTTTTACCACCTTTCGAGCATATCCGAAACTACCTTTCGTGGGGCAAGCATTCTATCTTTGATTTCAGAACTCACCCGACCCGATTAGTTGAAAACAGCAATATGCCACAGCTCTGGCCATTAGATTCAGCATATAATAAATTGCAGATTCCTGCCGATCTGCTTGCGCAGATTGATTCTAACAATACTCATGCTTTTCTGGTTATTCAGAATGGTAAATTATTGTACGAACGCTATTGGGATGGCTATAATAAAGACAGTATCAGTGGTTCTTTTTCTGCCGCAAAGAGTATAATCTCTATGCTGGTGGGAATTGGCCTGAATGAGGGGAAAATCAAATCTTTAGATCAGCCTGTGGGTAATTATGTTCCGCATTTTAAAGAGGGAGATTTATCTAAAGTGCGTATCAAAGATTTACTCACCATGAGTTCGGGCAGTAACTATAAAGAATCAGACCAAAGTTATCTGGGGCTTTCTGCTAGAATGTATTATGCCGATGATGAACAATATGTAATAGATTTGATGGAAGCAAAAGAAGCACCGGGTGTAAACTGGGAGTACAGAAGTGGTGATACTCAGGTGTTAGGATTAGTGCTTGAAAAGGCATTTGGTAAAGATATTTCAACGCTAGCCTCTGAATATTTTTTGAAGCCAATGGGAGCAGAACACGATGCCTTATGGCTATTGGATGGAGAGAAAAAACATGAGAAGGCCTTTTGTTGTTTTAATGGTGTAGCTCGTGATTATGCCCGATTTGGAGAATTAATGCTGACTGACGGCCAATGGAAAGGCAAACAAATTGTGCCGGAAGCCTATATGAAAGCAGCAATGACACCCGCTAGCTATCTGAAAGACCCAACTGAGGGAGGTAAGCCGGTAGATTATTACGGCTATCAATTCTGGATTGTAAACCATAATGGGATGGCTATTCCATCCATGAATGGATTGTTCGGACAGTATGTATTTGCCATCAAAGAAAAGAACGCCATTATTGTGCGTCTGGGTGAAACCAAGGTAGTAAAACCGATTCACCATTTTCAACCAGAGAACTATACGTATATTAATGCAGCACTTTCTATATTAAAATAAACAAAGTAAATAATAGGCCGATAACGGAAATGATGACAATAGTTGATTAGTTTTCTAAAAAAATGTTACTTTTCGCAAACAATTGCTTATAATTTTAGTACTTAAGCGTAGATAAAAGCTTTATAAAATAATACAACCTATGAGATCATCAGGATTTACACTCAGGCTTATCATTGGAGTAATCATGGCAGTGATTGCTGCCATTAGTTACTATGGCAAAAATCAGGAAAACCCCCTGACAGGTGAGCAACAGCACATTGCCTTAACACCTGAACAAGAAGTAGCGATGGGTTTACAAAGTGCACCCCAAATGGCGCAAGAATACGGTGGCGTATACCCTGACAATGAAGTGCAACAGGAAACTAAAGCAGTGGGTTATAAAATAGTAAAGCAAGTAGAAGAAGAAGCCAGAGCAAAAGGTAAACAAGTACCTTATCAGTTTGATTTCCATGTATTGGCAGACCCGGAAACGGTCAATGCTTTTGCCTTACCGGGAGGACAAATATTTATTACCGTAGGCTTATTGAAACGCCTGAAAAGCGAAGCGCAACTGGCTGGCGTACTAGGCCACGAAGTGGGTCATGTCATTCACCGACACTCGGCACAACAAATGGCTAAATCTGATTTTTATCAGGGATTAGTAGGAGCTGTGGCAACAGCCACTACCGACCCTTACTCGGGTATGGGTGCAGGCCAGATAGCGCAATATGTAGCCCAGATTCAGCAAATGAAATTTGGTCGTGAAGATGAATTACAATCAGATGAATTTGGGGTAAAATACATGATTGAGTCAGGCTATGACCCTAATGCCATGATAGAGGTGATGAAGATTCTGGAAGAAGCCAGTGGTGGCGCCCGTCAGGACGAATTTATGAGTACCCACCCAAGCCCTGAAAACCGTATCAGCAAGATAAAAGAGCATATTGCCAAATATGGCGGTGGGAAATATCAATAATAAGCGTATAAACTAAAGGGTAGTTTTGAGAAAGACTGCCCTTTTTTGTTGCAAAAAGGTATATCTTTGTAAGAATTAATAGGATTAGGAAAGAAATATTTCCGGGAGTTTTACGTATTAATCCTGAAAATCCTGCTTTACCACATGAACGTGCTTGACTTAGTTTTTATCGTTATCCTTTTCTACGGTGCTTATCGCGGTTATGTAAAAGGGCTGTTTATTGAAATCATAGGCGTGATAGCCTTTATTGTAGCTATTGTTGTCGGCTTCAAGTTTTTAGGCTTTGGTATGAATCTGCTCGCACCAACTATTGGTGAAAAGCTGGCGAATCGTTTTCTTCCTTACCTGAGCTTTTCTCTCATTTTTTTTCCTACTATATTCTTAATCAATAAATTGGGTTGGATGCTCCGTAGAGCTTTACGATTTACCATTTTAGGCACAATTGATGGTTTTGCCGGAGCTGTAGTAGGGGTATTTACCTGGGTATTTGGTATCAGTACCTTTCTTTGGCTCATGAGTGCTATTGATATATTTTTACCGAAGCATCTTACTAAAGATTCTATTACCTATCCTACCGTTATTAAGGTAGCTCCTACAGTTATTTCTAAAGTCTCAGACTGGATTCCGGCAGGGGGGAACCTTATCCGCCAACTGACAGAACAGAATAAATAGCTTTATGAGTACTTATAAGCGAATTAAAACTTTTTTGATGCGGGGCAATATTCTTGACCTTGCAACAGGGGTAGTAATTGGTACGGCCTTTCAGAAGATTATTTCGGCGTTAATAGATAAAGTCTTTATGCCTGTGATCGGGGTTCTGATAGGAGGTATTGATTTAAAGAACAGATATACAGAAGTACTATCAGTAAAAATCGGTTGGGGAGAAGCCCTGCAAGCAACTTTCGATTTTGTGATTGTAGGTACCATCCTGTATTTTTTCCTGAAAGCCCTGGGGCAAAACACAGAAGCCAAGCCACAGGTAGATGATTTATTAGTCGAGATTCGGGACGAATTGAGAAAGCTCAATGCCAATTCAGATAAGAAATAAACGCTACATTACGATTTTCCCATTCTATTAGTACTTATCAGCCGATTATTAGTATATTTCCTCCATTTACAAAACCGAAACCTCCATATTCAAATTCAGACTTTGGGCATAGGGTTTTTCCCTGCAACTTTGTGGGGTCAATCAAACATAGATTTATTAAAAGCCATGAAAACTTTAGTCTTTATTCTATTCACGCTTATGCTAACAGAAACCACATTTGCACAAACTGGTGCATGGAAAATTGAAGAAGGCAAATTGCCTAACGGAAACTCGTATACAGGAAACCTGACTATCAAAGCAGTGGGCAAAGCTTATGACGTCGATTGGGTTACTTCAGCTGGTAGCTATGGTGGTATAGGTCTTTTAGCCGATGGGAAATTATTTGTAGGTTATGGTGTTGGCGGTGGTGACTATGGGATTGTAGTTTATAAAGCAAATGCCGCAGAAAAGAATTTTGAGGGTGTCTGGACAACCGGAAAAATGAACGGTGCTACCGGAACAGAAGTAGTAACTAAAAACAGCGAAGGAAACTTTGATGTAGCAGGCAAAAATCCTGATGGAGCGCCTTATAAAGGGAAACTCATGTTACAGAAAACAGGTGATACCTATCAGGCGCAATGGAATGTAGGTGGTGCTACCTATAATGGTGTGGGCTTTCTTTCTGGCGATTATCTGATTATCGGCTATGGTTTCGGACAAGCCTTCGGAACAGTAGAATATCTCATTATGGGTGGCAAGGCTCGTGGCCGTTGGGCAATGGGTGGCGGTGCAAGTATGGGTACTGAGAACATCACCCGTTAATCAGATTAAAATTTAAATATTTGTCATTTCTAATTCGTTAATTTGCGAATCATCTATTATCAAAACAAAAAACTAATCATAATTTTAAAAACTCTTTTTTATAGACATGGATAACTCTCAGAATATTTCACCTAGTCCTTTAGATGTACATTATAACCGTGTGACGGAAATGGTTCATTGCTATGCTGAATCTGTTGGACTTACTCGTGAACAAGTGTACAATCCCGAAAAAACTAACTGGCAGTGGAAAAACGGTTCTGCCAATATTGAAGTATGGATTCAGAAGTTGAATTTTGAAAATGGTTCACGACGCGATTTTTTACGCATTTTCTGTCCGATAATGGAAATACCTTTGGCTAACCCGATGGCATTCTACCGTCGTTTGCTTGAACTGAATGATATTAAATTAGGAATTAAATTTGCCTTGACACCTAATTCTTCTAAAGTATGGGCAAGTTTTGAAAGAGACATCAAAGGTATTGATTATAACGAATTATCTACCTTTATTTCTGACTTTGAATACTGGGCTGATAAACTGGATGACGAACTAAAAGCAGAATTTCCGATTTTAAACTAATGCTTGTTTATTCATATAAGCCAAAAGCCATCAGTGTTTTGCTGATGGCTTTTGGCGTTTTTTAGTACATGATTATCGTTTAAATACTATTATTTCCTGTCTCTGCTACAACAGTTTTAGCTACCATATCATGGATGGTTTGTTTGGCGTCATTACTAAATGCGTATAGAAAAATAAGAGGGAACATATTACACAAAGCTTTTACCAGATTTCTGATAACAATCTCTTTAACTGTCAGATCTCCATTAAGTAGAACAACCTTTTGTCTGACAGCCATTTTACCTAAAGAAGAACCTTTCAAGGCAATATCAGCTACAATAAAATAAATAAATGCGACAACAGCACTATACAAATAAGAAGCTTTCATGTCTTCCGGAAGGCTATAATTAATACCAGTAATGATAGCGAAGTCTATCACAAATGCCAGTATTCTTTTACCCATAGGGGCTATCGTAATATTAGCAGGAATATTGACTATACTTGTTGTAGCACTCTCAAATGCTGCCCAGCTATTAAATCCGGCGAAACTGGCTAGTGTGTCGTTAGGTATAAGCGTTAAGATACATAGTATACCCAATACAATTGCTCCGATAATCAACATAATGGCGGTAAAAGAATCCATACCCTTATCACCACGGCTCAGCATGATTACATTGTCGCTGATTTTTACATCTTCTTTGGTCAATAAACGTTTGATATTGTCAGGCAAAGATGTGCCACTGTAACGACCTTCAATACTAAAATCCGGAGAGCTGAAATAGAGACTGTCCAGATCTTTATCTGTTACGTGCGTATCATGGATAACCAGTTTCGCTTCAATGTTATTGGTATTAGCTACGACAGCAAGACCACCTGATGCATCAGTAGTTACTCTGAATGCTGTTGAGTCGTTACCGGCTATATCCCTCAGGCTATCAATATTAGCCATATTCAGTTTAGACTTTACGGTAGCACTCGGATAAACCGGATAGTAAATCTCCTGCAATGAATTGCTTGTGGCCTTACGTATTTCTACATACGAACCTGACGGCACAACGGCATCGGTAATTTTAAGATAACGGGGTAAATCCGTCGTCGGAGTTTTGAACAATTGATCTAAAGTCATTTCTACAGGCTTGCCCGAGGCCATATTAAACTGAAGATCAGGCAAAGCGATTGTGAAAATAGCGATAAGTGCCAGAACGATTCCGGCCAGACGATAAAGGATACTAACCCTTTTTAGGAACACAACAGTTTTTACGAAGAATTCTTTCATTAAGTGGTAGTGAGTTTTAGGTAAAAAATCCCACAAAATTAATTTAAAAACTCAATTTACTATATATACGTAGAAGATAATTGCGGATAAAAATGATAAGCAGTACAAAGAATGGGTAGAATAATTTTAGGTAGTAGGGTTGGTAAATTGAAAAAAGAAAAAAGCCCTCAACAGAGGGCCTTTTTTCTGGAAAAACTATGATGAAACAATTCTACTTAATAATTTTCATTTGTAATTCAAAGATACAAATTCTTCTTTGAAATTATTGTGCTATCCACAATTTTGTTGTATTCAGATTCGTACCACCCGCTGCTGTTTTAAAGTTTTCAGCATTGTAAGTGATTTCATCATCAGGGTACACAAAACGGCTGTAGTTAGCAAAGTTTCCTGTATAATACTGTGTATTCGAAGTCGACATCGGCGTTTTGTTTCCGGTTCTTCTCTTCAAAGTCCAGGCATCAAATGGTTGTCTGAATTGGTCAATCCACAACTGTGCATAAATCTGGTTTAATGCTGTAGTGGCATCAGCCGAATAAGCTACTGCCGGGCTAGCCAACAAAGTAGTCATTTCAGCTGTAGTTGCTTTAGCCGAAGCTGGTTTCGCTACTGTCCATACAGGAGAGCTAACCGCAATACCTTTCCACATATCTACCGATGCTTTCACACCTGCTTCGTATTCAGTTTTAGCTGTTGCGGCATTGGCAGTTACGCCCATACCTCTGTTATAAATCTCAGCTTTGATAAAACGTACTTGCGCTGCTGTTAAGATTAACTCAGGAACAGAAGTTAAATCCTGCTCGAAATACAAGTTTACTGGTGAGTAAAGGTTGCTGGCACCTTTATCGCTCCAGGCTGTATAACGTTTTTTATCGTATGGCAAACCACCTTCAGTTGGTGTTACACCAGAGATTGGGTTTTGTGGATACGCTACCCATTCACCTGCGTTATTTGGCTCATAGAAGATTTTTGCACGAGGGTCGAAAATACCACTACCGTCTTTGTTATCATTTGCCGACATCAGGTGCCACATCGTAGAACCCATTCTCAAATAACAGTTAGCCGAGAACGACCACTCACGCCATTGTAAAGAAAGATTCAACGCTGCAGGCCAGATACCCACATTATCAGTATCAGCCAATAATGGTTTGGTCAATGCTTCGGTGATATGTGTAGTTGCCAATGTTTTGTCTTTGTCATAGATCGTAGCAGCTATATATAAACGAAGACTGTTTGCAAACTTAGTCCACATCGCTACGTCACCTTTGAAAAGCGTTTCGTAGTTGCCTAACGAAACTTGAGATGCATCTGCTTTCAGGTTATCAACTGCCCATTTCAGATTAGTCAAAATGTCGGTATAGATTTCCTGTTGCGTATTGTATTTGGCTTTATATACTCCTGTTCCCTTAGAAGCCGCAAGTGCCGCATAACCAGCTTCTTTATAAGGCATTGCACCAAAATAGTTGGTAGCTTTGAAGCTCTTATAAGCCATGATGGTTTTCAACATGGCCGATACGTTTGTCATTGAAGCCGGATTAGCATCTTTCTCAATGCGGTCTTCGATGATACGTGCGTTTGCTAAAGTATAGTAGTAATTTTCCCACACCGCACCTTTGGCGTTATCATAAGGGTATGAACCCGACGTGATAGCCGCTTGCTGCGTGATAGGGTAAATCCAGGCATTCATTACTGATTGTTCTCCTGCTGTCAATGGCAATGAACTTACCACTGCGTTGAACATCTCAGGAGTAGAGGCGCTATTTGGTTTATCCCAGGGCGCATTGATTTCTTCAAAGTCTTTCTTACAAGATACCGAAGTAACAAGCAAGGCAACGATAGCTATTTTTGATAAATGTTTCATGATTCTGTGTTTAATAGATTATAACCTTGCTTTTAATGAGAAACCTAAATCACGTGTACCAGGGTATTGCGACCATTGGAAACCTTGAGCGTTACCAATACCGTTAATTGCCTCTGGGTTCATTTTGTCAGGCAAGGTTGTGAATAAATAGAACAGGTTACGGCCAACAAACGATACATCTAATCCTTGTAAGAATCCAGTACGTTTTACGATAGCTGATGGTATAGAGTAAGTAAGGTTCAACTCACGTAATTTAGCCCATGAGTTTTCGAAAATCAGGTTGCTTCTTGGCATTTTCACGTTCGACCAACCCATATACTGACCTGCATATTTATACATATAGTGTACTACATCTGTGTTTTTAGTACCGTCAGCAAATACACCTTCTAAAATAACACCGTGGTTAGCCGTGCTACCATCAGGGTATGTATATGGCAATCCGCCACCGTCTCTTTCAACCAAAGTACTTGGCGACAAACCATGACCCATAGAAGCACCGTAATCAGCCGAGTAAATATCTCCACCCCATTTGAAATCAGTCAGGATATACAAGCTGAAGTTTTTGTAACGGAATGTATTACTCAAACCTCCTGTTAATTTTGGTGTAGTATTACCGATAGCTACCGGATCTGCAGTTGTTACATATTGTGTTCCTACTACAGCACCAGTTGTTTTGTCAAGTACTTTTTGTACAACTTTTTGTCCGTTCAGGTAAGTATAATCATAACCATAGATAGTACCATAGTTTTCGCCTGCTTTTACGTACATCAAAGCACCGTTAGTTCCCCAAAGGTCAGCTAATGGATAACGCTCTATACCATCCGCCAGAGAGATAACTTTATTCTGGTTATGTGCACCATTCAAAGCCAAATCCCATCTGAAAGAACCTGAGTTAACCGGAGTTGCTCTTACGATAAACTCAAAACCTTTGTTAGATAACTCTCCTGTATTGAAAGTAACCGCAGTAGCACCTGAGGATGTTGCCAAAGAAGAACTTAAAATCTGGCTGGTTGCTCTTGTTTGGTAATAAGTCAATTCCGCGCTCAATTTACCGTTTAAGAAACCTAGCTCAGTACCAATTTCAAACGATTTGTTTCTTTGTGGTTGTAATAAACCAGCCGGAGGCAAAGTAGTTTGTAAACTACGTACAGGTAAGCCACCGAACGAAGTAGCCGCAGTACCGTTGATAGTATTGGTAATGGTAGAGGTATTGTAAGTATATTGTGTCATGTATGGGCTAGCACCATTCGCACTTTGTGCCAACGATACTTTTAATTTACCATAACTCAATACGTTCTGATTTTTGAATGCATCAATTGCCTCAGTAAACACAAAGCTTAAACTTCCTGATGGGAAGAAATAAGATGAAGTTGCAATAGGCAAAGTTGAAGACCAGTCATTTCTTCCTGTCAATTGTAGGAACAAATAGTTGTTGTATGATAAATCCGCGATACCGAACAATGAGTTCAGGTTCATATCATAACGGGTTTCACCAGTTGTGATTTTGGTTTTATCAAGATTGTTGTTCAGGTAATATTTGAACGGAACATCAAAGTTACCAGCATTCCAGGTATTTACACCATGACTTCTGCTACGTAGGGCAGAGTTACCTACTAATAAACTACCGTTGAATTTAGAACCAAACAAACCATCTTTATGTAAAGTAGTGAAAGCTTCAAAGTTTACATCCTGATTAGCGATGTTTTCCACACCATATTGGCCCTGAATACCTGCTACATCGATTGGCGTATTTTTGCTTTCAATAGAAGTAGTAGCATTGTTGATAGAGGCACGTCCTGCTAAGTTCAACCAAGGTGTAACATCAGCCGATAGACGGATAGAGCCTAACAATTGGTTACGAGAAAGACGTTGGTTGTTTTCGTAGAATTTCCAGAACATATCCTTAAATGCGTTGTTGTTATAAGGATAGTATTTGAATGGAGAAGACTGGTCAAAGATGTTTTTGCTTCCGTCAGCGTTTTTATATGAATCTAATTCTAACGGAATATAATCGCGTGACATACCGTGAATCATGAAGTTAGCCCAACCGTTATCGTTTGCAGACTCAGGGGTATTCAAACGGTTGTAGTTTGTATAGCTACCAGTGATTTCAGCTTTTACTTTTTTCGAGATATTTAACGATGAACCTAAGTTTACGTTAGTCTGGTCGTAGTTACTGTTAGGAACAATCGCTTTGTTGTCTAATCTGGTTAAACCTACACGTAGTGAACCATAATCACCGCCACCGCTGAACGAAAGGTTATGTGTATTGGTATGACCAGTCTGGAAATACGCTTTTCTATTATCTGGTTGTGCCTCCCACTTACGTTTTACACCATCCCACCAGGTTATTTCAGTGCCATCCAGTTTATGACCCCATGAAGAAGCAGGACCATACCAGCTGAAAATATCCCAAGAAGAATATCCGCCAGGAATAGCACCACCACTACGGTAGTTGTTGTTTACATCTTGTGCATCCCAAGGATAGTTGCCCGGGTAGCGTGGTTGACCATTCACAGTAGGAAAAGGTTGCGTAGCCGACCATAACGCAGAAGCTCCGCCATAACCATACGAATTTTGTACATCCATATAACGATAAGCAGTAGTTGATAAAGACGAGAAGTTATAATCTAAACCGAAACCCTCTCTTTTACCACCCTTTTTGCTTGTAATCATAATTACACCATTGGCACCACGGGCACCATAAAGAGCCGCTGCGTTAGCACCTTTCAAAACTGTAATATCTTCTACTTCGTCAGTATTGATAAAGTTCAGAAACGAACCCCAGTCTTTCGGGCTGGTTACGTCACTGCTTTTACCTTGTGTACCACCCACAGGGTCGTTTTGCACCTGAATACCATCAATAACAATCAAAGGTTGGTTAGTACCTAAGATACTGTTGTTACCTCTGATCACGATTCTTTGCGAACCACCTTGAACACCATTCGGTACAGAGATATTCAAACCTGCTGATTTACCCATCAAACCAGAAGCGATATCTGGTGGAGCAGCTTGTACTAAATCTTTTGAAGCGATTTTTTGTGCAGAATAACCGATTGATTTCGATTCTCTTTTGATGCCCAAGGCAGTTACAACCACCTCGTTTAATTGTTTGCTATCTTCAACTAATTCGATATCGATGATAGAACGACCGTTTACTTCAACGTTTTGAGTAGCAAAACCAATAAACGATACGACCAATGTGATTTTTGAATTTGGTACGCTTATAGAGTACTTTCCTTCAGGGTCTGTTACAGTTCCGTTGTTTGTACCTTTTACAGTAACCGAAACACCAGGTATCGGCTCTCCGCCTGAGGTCACCTTACCTGTAACGGTCTGTGCTAATACCGGCAGGCTAAAGCCCATCAATAATATCAGCACCAACTTTGGTAAAAAATTTCTCATATAATTTGACTAGGTTTAAAATGATTGCTTTAAAAGTTCTTGATTGATTTTCCGGATTGTCTTTAGAAAATGCCAATCCGATAGAAAAATATTGAAAGCGGCTTCTGGGTATAAACCGTGCAGAAGTTTCGAAGTAATAATCATTATTACCCACTATATACTTTGCTTCAATAGTGAGGCGAGGCTTTTAGTGTAAATTTTAGCGATAATTTGACGGTTTAGGGTTAAACATTCTTATGGTACTAAACATTTATTCTCTGTAATTCTGATAAGAAAATCAGAGATGAACAGGCTTATAAAGGTATTTATTAGTAAGTGGATTAAGAATGCGGGTTAAAAGCTGTTGTCTGAAATAGATACGGTTTAGGTTAGGGTTGAGTTAAGGTTTTTTTAAAAAACTGTTAAATATGGCTACAAACATAAATAAAAATTATTTAATAAAAAGTAATTATTAAATTTTTTTAAAAATATGGGATATATTATTAAATTTTGTATGATATTTAGGCTTGATTTGCAAAAAATAGCTTTGTGGAAAGAAGCGATAGTATTTTTTTAATAAATTGCTTAGTATTTTTTTTAATTGACGACCCAAAGCTAAACCAGACATCTGCTTGCATACCTTTTTAATTGCTCACCCGGGTATGCATAGTATGAGCCTAACCTTATTTAACTATAAAAAACCTATGTCAGAAGCTACCCTCTATAACGAGATTGAAATAACCAGTAAGGAATCTGTTATTGACATCAAAAAAAACAAACAAAAAAAAGGAATCATATCCGAACTGTATTTCAACGAAACCAACACTATCGCCGAACTGTCTCATTCTTTACACATCAGTATTCCTTCAATCACTGCGCTTATTGAAGAATTAGTTGAGGAAAAATGGATTGTAGAAACGGGCTTTGGCGTATCCAAACAAGGCCGCCGTCCTGCTATTTATGGGATTAATTCAAAGGAAAAATTTGTGTTGGTATTAGACATTAATACGCACGATACCAAAGTATTTATCCTCAATCTTCGCAATCAGGTGGTATTTACACAGGTATTCGATTTACAGCTGAAAAATAACCCATCTTTCCTGGAGACTCTTTTTGGATTGGTAGACGGTGTGATTGAACAAAAAATAACCAAAGGTAAAAAACTGATTGCTTTGGGGGTGTCTATTCCGGGTTTGGTGAACAAGAATACAGGTATCAACTATACCTACAAAAGCCTGAATAGTGAGAACAAGTCTTTAGGTAAAGCTATTGAAGAACATTTCAAATTGCCTGCTACCGTCATCAACGACTCTAAGGCGAATGCTTTTGGCGAATATCGTTTTGGTCTGGCTAAAGGCAAACACCATGTGCTTTCTATCAACGTTGACTGGGGAATCGGTCTGGGGGTAGTAGTAAATGGTGAGATTTTCGACGGTGCATCTGGTTTTGCCGGAGAGTTAGGCCATATTCAGGTCAATCCAGATGGTGTGCTTTGTACCTGTGGCAAAGTGGGTTGTCTGGATACCATTACTTCTGCTTCTTCGCTGCTTAAAAATATTAAAGATGGCTTACGCCAGGGGAAGGTCTCTAAACTAGGCGAATATAAAGATCATATTGAAGACATTAACCTTGAAATGGTGATTGAAGCTGCCCAACAAGGCGATGCTTTTGCCATAGACATTATTCATAACATAGGTTTAGAGTTAGGCAAAGGCCTTTCGATAGCCGTGCACTTATTTAACCCACAGATTATCATTATTGATGGAGTTCTTTCAAAAGCACAGAAATTAATCGTGAACCCGATTGAACACGCCATTAATAAATACTGTCTGACAGACTTCAAAGAAGACCTAAGTATAGAGATTTCCCAACTAGGCGAAAACGCCAAAATCTATGGGGTACATACTTATGTTGTGGAGAATTTATTGAAAACAGCTTAATAACCAGTTAATGAAGAGATATCTACTTAAGGCATTCGCCTTTATCATGCTGGCTTTTTCATTTTCCTCTTTCAATCAGAAAAAAACTGCTCCAATCCGGCCGAATATTCTGATTATTTTTTCTGACGACCATGCTTTGCAGGCCATTAGTGCCTATGGCAGTCAACATATTAAAACCCCGAATATTGACAGAATTGCCAAAGATGGAGCCATTTTCAGAAATATGTTCTGTACAAATTCTATTTGTGGGCCAAGCAGGGCTACACTCCTGACTGGTAAATTCAGTCATAAAAACGGGCATATTAATAATAAGACTAAGTTTGATACGAATCAGGATATTTTTCCGAAGCATTTACAGGAAGCAGGCTATGAAACCGGCTGGATTGGTAAATGGCATCTGGTGAATCTGCCGAAGTTTTTTAATTACTGGTCAATCCTGCCGGGACAGGGGTCTTATTATAATCCTGATTTTATTGAGATGGACGGGCAAACCCGTCGCCAGGAGGGCTACGCCTCGGATATTATTGCAGGCAGGGCGATAGATTGGTTGCAGAATAAACATGATACTGCCAAACCCTTTTGCCTGATTATTGGTCAAAACGCACCACACCGTACGTGGTTACCAGATACTGCCGACTTACATGCTTTTGATGGTGTAAAGTTTAAAATGCCTGATACGTTCTACGATACTTACGAGGGTAGAGTAGCAGCTCAGAGACAAAAAATGCACATTGCAAAAGATCTGCGCATGGACTATGACCTGAAAGTAGATGATAACAATCTGCCTCATAAAAAACGTATGAACGAGGCGCAACTAAAAGCCTATAATTCTTATTATGAGCCTTTGAATGAACAATTCAAGAAGCAAAACCTGACAGGCAAGGCATTAGAGGAATGGAAGTTCCAGCGTTATATGCACGATTATATGGCTTGCGTGAAATCGTTAGACAGAAACATAGGCAAGGTATTAGATTATCTGGATAAAAACGGTTTGACAGAAAATACCTTGATCGTTTATGCCTCTGATCAGGGTTTTTACCTGGGTGAGCATGGCTGGTTCGATAAACGCTTTATGTATGAAGAATCTTTCCATGTACCTTTAGTGATGAAATATCCAAAATTGATAAAGAAAGGCACAGTCATTAATAACTTTGCTCAGAACATTGATTTTGCACCTACTTTTCTTGAGTTAGCCGGAGTAAATGTCCCAGACGATATTCAAGGAAAATCTTTAATGCCGCTTCTCAAAAATCAGAAACCTGCATCGTGGCGTAAATCTCTATATTATCATTATTACGAATACCCTGACGAGCATAATACCATGCCACATTTCGGCGTGCGGACTGATCGTTATAAACTCATCAGATTTTATGATGATGGAGATTTTTGGGAATTATATGATTTGAAAACCGACCCGAAAGAGCTGAAAAACATCTATGCTTCTGCGCCAAAGCCTTTGATAAATTCACTAAAGCAGGAGTTAAACAGATTGATTGCAATGTATGACGATAAAGAAGCCGCTGAGATATTAAGGAAAGAAACCAAGCTATAAGATTTAACCCTAACCTAAACAAATGCAACACCCTGATAGAAGAACTTTCATTAAAACTACCTCTCTTGCCGGAATCGGTATGATGGCAGGCGGCAATGTATTTGCTGCCGATTTTCCAACCGTTCGTGTAGGGTCGGACAAAAGAAACTTCACCAGCCCGGTGATTGAAGCTACCATTCAACGCATGAAATCATCTATTAAAGATGCTGAATTAGGCTGGTTGTTTGAGAATTGTTTTCCGAATACTTTAGATACGACTGTCATTTTTAAAACCAAAAATGACAGACCTGATACTTTTGTCATTACAGGAGATATTCATGCCATGTGGCTTCGCGATAGTTCAGCGCAGGTATGGCCTTATTTACCTTTAATCAAACAAGATCCCAAACTCAAAGACTTAATAGCCGGAGTGATCAATCGCCAGACAGAATGTATTCTGATAGACCCTTATGCCAATGCCTTTAACGATGGCGCGGGTAAATCAGAGTGGCTATCAGACCACACAGATATGAAGCCTGAGCTTCACGAACGTAAATGGGAACTGGATTCCTTGTGCTATACCGTTCGTCTGGCCTATCATTACTGGAAAATATCAGGTGATACCAGTGTTTTTGATGCGAAATGGCTTCAAGCCGCCAAATTGATTATAGCTACCTGTCGTGTGCAACAACGCCTGACAGACAGAGGTCCATACCATTTTGGTCGTACCACTTCATGGTCAACAGATACAGTGCCGGGCAATGGCTATGGCAATAATACCAAACCAAACGGCCTGATTCACAGCATTTTCCGCCCGTCTGATGATGCTACATTGTATCCATTTCTGATTCCTTCCAATCTGTTTGCCGTAGTTTCTTTCCGTCAACTAGCAGAGATTTCGGAGAAGGTAATTAAAGATGTGGCTTTTGCAAAAGAGTGTACTGCCTTTGCCAATCAGGTAGAAGCGGCTATCAAGAAATTCGCTATCATCAGCCATCCGGTTTATGGGCAGATATATGCCATGGAAGTAGATGGTTTTGGCAACCGCCTATTACAAGACGATGCCAATGTGCCTAATTTGCTAAGCTTGCCCTATTTAGGAGCAGTAAAAGCAACTGACCCTGTCTATCAGAATACCCGTCGATTTGTGCTGAGTGATAGTAATCCTTATTTCTTCAAAGGCAAAGCCGCCGAGGGGATCGGTAGCCCGCATACACTGGTTAATCAGATATGGCCGATGAGTATCATCATGCGCGCTATGACCTCAAATAATGATCAGGAGATTATTGCACAATTGCGTTTTCTGAAACATACACATGCAGGCACAGGCTTCATGCACGAATCTTTCGATAAAGACGATGCCACTAAATTCACCCGCAAATGGTTTGCCTGGGCAAATACACTTTTTGGTGAAATGATACTGAAAATTGAGCGTGAACGCCCGCATTTATTGAAGCAGACTTTTTAATGTATCACGAGATTGTATCTCGTAATAAAACTGAAGCAAATAATTAATATAGATATTGGAAGAAAACCCCACACCTCAACCCCTCTCCCCAACAGTAGGGAGAGGGGCTTCGTTCCCTTCTCCACTGTTTGGGAAGGGTTAGGGATGGGGTTCTTTTTCCTCCAAATCCTAAACAAATGAAGAAAGTAATAGTAGGTCTTATGGTGCTCTTTGGGCAAACCCTTTCTGCCCAACAACATTCAGAACAGAATCATGACAAATACGTGGTTCCGAATGACCCTAAGGTAAAAGAAAAACTAAACCAGTGGCAGAATGTGAAATTTGGCTTAATGATGCACTGGGGCACTTATAGCCAATGGGGCATTGTAGAAAGCTGGAGCCTTTGCCCGGAAGACGAAGGTTGGTGCGAGCGCAAAGGGCCTTATAAAGATAACTGGTATGAATATAAGAAAGCCTACGAAGCCCTTCCTAAAACCTTTAATCCAATAGAATTTAATCCAGAGAAATGGTCGGCGGCAGCAAAAAATGCCGGGATGAAATACCTGGTTTTCACCACCAAGCACCATGATGGTTTCTGTATGTTTGATACCAAGCAAACCGATTATAAAATTACCAATACACCATTTGCGTCAAATCCAAGAAGCAATGTGGCTAAAGAGATTTTTGGAGCATTCCGCAAAGATGATTTTATGATTGGCGCTTATTTCTCTAAACCGGATTGGCATACCAATGATTACTGGTGGTCATATTTCCCACCGAAAGACCGTAATCCATCGTATCATCCGGCTAAATATCCTGAAAAATGGAAGAGCTTCAAGCAATTTACCTATAACCAGATAGAAGAATTGATGAGTGATTATGGAAAGATGGACATTCTTTGGTTAGATGGGGGCTGGGTACGTCCGTTTAGCAGTATTGATACTTCTGTGTCGTGGCAAAAGACCATTCCTTTCGATCAGGATATTGACATGGCGCGCATCGCTAAAATGGGAAGAGAACATCAGCCGGGCTTATTGGTTGTAGACAGAACCGTAAGTGGTGAGTTTGAAAACTACGTAACGCCAGAGCAACAAATTCCTGACCATTATATGCCTATTCCGTGGGAAACCTGTATGACTATGGGTGATTCGTGGAGTTATATCCCGAAAGAAAATTTCAAACCTGCCCGAAAATTAATCCATATTCTGACCGACGTAGTATCAAAAAATGGTAACTTGCTGTTGAATATTGCCCCTAGTCCACAAGGAGATTTTCACGCCGAAGCCTATCAGCGTCTGGAAGAAATTGGTAAATGGATGAAGGTAAATAGCGAGGCCATTTACAATACCAGAGGTGATAACGAAATAGGTAAACAAAACAAATTGGTGTTTACGCATAATGCCAATACTACTTATGCTATTTATAGAGCAGACGAAGGCGAGGCTATTCCGGCAACTATTGAAATACACAATCTGGCTTTATCAAAAAATACTTTGGTGAGCCTATTAGGTAGCAATGAAAAGTTGAAATGGGTAGCAAAAGAAGGTAAGGTAATAGTAGAGATTCCGGAAAAAGTGAGAAAGACAGCGGGCAATAGCTATGCATGGGTACTAAAAATCATCAGACAATAAACCATCACATTTTATGAATCGTCGTCGTTTCCTGAGAAACAGCGCCATGGCAGGTACTCTGGCTGGCTTTGAAGCCACCGCCGCACCTACTCGAAAAAAATCGCTAAGAGTTGCCTATCTGAGCGATGTGCATGTATTCCCAAGCAAGATAGCAGAGGAAGGCATGGCAAAGGCCTATCAGAGTGCCAATGCGCTAAACCCCAAACCTGATTTTATCATTAATGGGGGAGACGCTATTTTCGATGGCCTGGAGAAATCAAAAGACGAAACACAGACCCAGTTTAAACTCTTTCAGAAACTATTAAAAGAGAATAATAAACTAGAAGTAAAGCATATTATCGGCAACCATGACATCTGGGGTTGGTTTAGCAAAACAGAAGATGTAAAAGGTGATAAATTGTACGGAAAACAATGGGTCGTAGACGAATTTCAGATGCCCAAAAGGTATTATTCGTTTACGAAGAAAGGCTGGAAATTTATTGTCCTTGACTCTACTCAACTGAATCCTAAAGGTGGTTATATCGCCTATTTTGACCCTGAGCAATTAGAGTGGCTGAAAGGCGAACTGGCAGCGACAACATCAAGCCAATATATCTGTATAGCCTCACATATCCCGATTTTATCAGCAGCATCAGGCTTGTTTCTGAATAAGAATGAAGAAAATGGCGATATCGTAACACCGCGCAACCTGATGCACACCGATGTATTTGATATGGTGAAGCTATTCAGAAATTATCCTAATATCAAAACCTGTCTGAGCGGGCATTTGCATATGCAAGAGTCGCTTACGTATTGGGATTTGACTTATCTAAATAATGGAGCCGTTTCAGGTGGTTGGTGGAAGGGGGCTTTCAGAGATTTTGAACCAGCCTATGCAATCCTTGATTTTTATGATGATGGCACATTTGAACGTACATTTGTAAAATACTAACAATCTTTTCTCATAACCTACGAACCAACAAACTAATGCAATCAAGAAGAAAATTTATACAATGGTCAGCGCTGAGTTTACCATTTATTTCAGCAACCAAGGCTTTTTCAAACAAGAAAACCATGTCTACCAAACCTATTGTAGTTTCTACGTGGGATAGCGGCCTGGCCGTAAATGCCGAGGCATGGAAAGTGCTGAAGAAAAACGGCCGTGCCTTAGATGCCGTAGAGGTAGCAGCCAATTCAATCGAAGATACCATTAATTGTTGCGTGGGTTTAGGTGGGAATCCAGATCGAGATGGAAAAGTGACCTTAGATGCCTGTATCATGGACGAGAAAGCCAATTGCGGTTCGGTAGCCTTTTTACAGCATATCAAACACCCGATTTCGGTTGCACGTAAACTGATGGAAACTACACCACACGTGATGCTGGCTGGTGACGGTGCCTTACAATTTGCCCTAGCCAATGGTTTTAAAAGAGAGCCGGACAAATTATCAGCCGATGCAGAGAAAACTTATAAAGAATGGTTGAAAAAATCAGAATATAAACCTGTTATTAATATTGAGAAACAGCAGATAAAAGCCAAAAAAACGGATGGCGGCCCATTTGCACCAAGCTATTTTGACGATGGCACGCCTAATCATGATACAATGGGAACCATTGCTTTAGATGCGTCAGGCAATCTATCAGGTGCTTGTACTACCAGTGGAATGGCCTTTAAACTGCATGGCCGTATTGGTGATTCTCCTATTATCGGAGCAGGTTTATTTGTAGATAACGAAATCGGTGCAGCTACCTCATCTGGTCAGGGTGAAGAAGTAATCAGAGTGGCCGGAACGCATTTAGTAGTCGAAATGATGCGTTTGGGCAAAACACCTGAAGAAGCCTGTAAAATTGCAGTGGAACGTATCGTGAAAATCAACCCTGAAAAAGCCAAAGGTTTTCAGGTAGGTTTTATCGCCATCAACAAGCAAGGCGAATATGGTGCTTACTCTATTCAGCACGGTTTTAGCTATTCGGTGACCCTTGCCGACGACGGTGGTAAAGTATTTATGGCCAAGAGTCATTTCCCCAAATAAGCAAACTTATATCCTATAATAATTAGTTGCCATAGGCGTGCCGCGGTTTCAAACCGTTTCACGCCTTTCTTTGCGCCTTTATTACACCATTATAACCTGTTTCATGAAAAAATACCTGATAATCCTGACCACACTGGTATGTTTTCACACATACGCCCAATATCAACCCAACTGGCAAAGTCTTGACCAGCGACAGACTCCTGCCTGGTTTGAAGATGCCAAATTTGGCATTTTTATTCACTGGGGAATTTACTCTGTGCCTGCCTGGGCAACCAATTCAAATGCTGATGGTTTTGGTAGTGGCTATGCCGAATGGTATTGGCAGCGCCTGTTTGCACCTAATCTTAAAATCCATAAAGAGTTTGTAGAATTTCATGAGAAAAACTATGGTAAAGCTTCTTATCAGGATTTTGTACAACAATTCAAAGCCGAATTATTTAAGCCTGACGATTGGGCAAAGATATTCGAACAGGCCGGAGCGAAATATGTGGTATTGACCTCTAAACATCATGAAGGTTTTACCTTGTGGCCAAGCCCTCAGTCATGGAACTGGAATGCCGTTGATGTTGGCCCGCATAGAGATTTAGCCGGAGATTTATCTAAAGCCGTAAAAGCCAAAAATCTACACATGGGTTACTATTATTCTTTATATGAGTGGTTTAATCCTATCTATAAGAGCGATGTAAATACCTACGTAAATGAGCGCATGACTCCGCAAATGAAAGATTTAGTTACGAAGTATCAACCCGATATTTTGTGGACAGATGGTGAGTGGGATCATCCGGCTAAAACATGGAAGAGCGAAGAGTTTCTTTCGTGGTTATATAATGATTCACCTGTGAAAAATTCTGTGGTAGTAAACGACCGATGGGGCAATGATACCAAAAGCAAACATGGGAGTTTTTACACTTCTGAATATGGTCATGGAGGAACAGATAATTCACCAACTAACGGTTTTGCCAGACCTTGGGAGGAATGCCGTGGTATTGGAGAATCATTCGGATATAATCGGAATGAAAACCTTGAAGTGTATCAGACAGGCGAACAATTGGTGCATCAGCTAGTAGACATTGTATCACGTGGAGGTAATTTCCTATTGAATATCGGGCCAACCTCCGATGGGCGTATTCCAGTAATTATGCAGCAACGATTGAAAGAAATGGGCGATTGGTTGAAAATCAATGGTACTGCCATCTATGGCACGCGTAAATGGGATAAAGCGCCTGCCTATACCAAAGAATCAAAATTGCATTTTACGCAAAAAGGCAAGAATATCTATGCTATTGCCAGCAAATGGCAGGAAACGATTACGGTTGAAAATGTAGAAAAGCCTGTGAAAGTAAAACTAATGGGTTTCGATGGAGAGGTAAAATATACCTATAAAAACAAGGTACTTACAATAACGGCTCCACAAGTAAACCCGAATACAATCCCTTGTCAATTTGCCTGGACTTATGAACTAACCGACGCTCTGAAATAATATGTTTGCTTCTAAGACTCTACGCCATCTATTATTAACTAGCCTGATAGCGGCTAATACGGTATTTGCCCAATCGCCCAGCAAAGATTGGTTGATTCAACCCTTTACACAAAAAAGCGAGGTAAAAGCTTTGCAAAATGGGAAGCTACTGGAAATCACCAATGGACTCATTACCCGCCAGTTACGGATAAGCCCTAATGCAGCTACAGTCAGTTTTAAGAATCTGACAACTAATGAGCAATTTGTCCGTTCAGTAAGACCCGAAGCAAGTGTGGTGATTAATGGCAAATCGTATAATATTGGAGGGCTATATGGGCAAAAAGAACACGGCTATCTTCTGGAAGAATGGGTAGATACATTTACCAGTCAATCAGAAGATTTTCAATTTATCCGCTACGAAATAGGCGAGGTAAAACCTCATTTCGATTGGAAATCTACTACCTGGACAGCGAATAAAAATCTGCCTGCTGGCAAAAGTTTGATACTGGTATTTAAATCTGATTTGCCTGCATTAAAGGGGATTGAAGTAGCGGTGCATTATGAAATATTTGATGGGATTCCACTTCTGAGCAAATGGGTAAGTATTGAAAATAAATCAAATGGTACTTTTAAGTTGACGCAGGTTGTCAATGAAATATTGGCTACACCGGAAGAGGAATCGGCAGTAGTAGGAAAGCCTGAAAAGATGAAAAAGCCTCAGAAGCTTTACATTGAGAATAACTATGCTTATAACAATGCTATGCGTTATGAACTCTCAGACCAGGCTACCCATTGGAAGATAGATAGTTCTTATACCTCACAGGTTAATTATAATTATGAAACCCCATGCGTTGTAGAAGTGTATCCGAGTTTAGGTGTGGGCATTGATTTAGCTAAGAATGAAAGCTATAAGTCTATCCGTTCTTATGAATTACTTCTGGATAGTTATGATAGAGAACGAAACGGGTTAGCCCGCCGGAAAATGTATCGTACCATTGCTCCATGGACAACCCAGAATCCAATCTTCATGCACCTGATTAGCACTGATCCGACGAAAGTGAAAGCTGTGATTGATCAATGTGCTGAAACAGGTTATGAAATGGTGATTTTAAGTTTTGGAAGTGGGTTAAATATGGAAGATGCTTCGGATGCGAATATCAAAAAGTTTAAGGAACTAGCTGATTATGCGCACAGCAAAGGCATCAAATTAGGGGGGTATTCTTTATTCAGTAGCCGCAGGATTGATGATGAAAACGATGTAATTGATCCTGTGACGGGTTTACCCGATAAAGGTGCCTTCTTTGGCAATGCGCCTTGTCTGGCTAGTAAATGGGGCATCAATTATATTAATAGCTTGAAGAAATTTATTGCAGAAACGGGCTTTGACTTGTTGGAACATGATGGCCCATATCCGGGCGATGTTTGTGCTTCTACCAAGCATCCCGGACATAAGGGTTTAGAAGATTCACAATGGGTGCAGATGCAAATGCAGAAAGAGTTTTACCAATGGCTCAATTCACGGGGTGTTTATATCAATGCTCCTGACTGGTATTTTCTGGATGGTACACATAAGATTGCTCTGGGATATAGAGAGGTGAATTTTTCCTTATCAAGAGAGCAACAGAAGATATTGAACCGACAAAATATTTTTGATGGTACCTGGGACAAAATTCCGTCAATGGGCTGGGGTTTTGTGCCGCTTACCAAGTATCAGGGTGGGGGAGCGGAGGCAGTTTTAGAACCACTAAGTGAACACCTCAACGATTACAAACAATTAATGATGCAATACTATGGCGCAGGTGTGCAAGCCTGTTACCGCGGTCCACGATTATATGATACGGATGCCACTAAACAAGTAGTGATAGAAACCATTAACTGGTATAAAAAACACAGAGATATTCTGAATTCGGATATTATCCATCTTCGTCGCCCTGATGGTAGAGACTGGGATGGGATCATGCATGTGAATCCAGCTTTATCTACCAAAGGCTTGGTGATGCTGTATAATCCATTAAAAGAAGCCATTACCCGGAAAATCAAATTGCCATTATACTATACTGGTCTTACCAAAGAGGCTAAAATAAGAACTGAGAATGGTAAAACAACTATTTACCAGCTCAACAGAGATTATTCCATAGAAATTACCATTCAATTGCCTGCCGAAGGGTATATCTGGTTGGTGATTGAATAATTATAAACCAAATCCAAAGAAAAATGAAAATTAAAAACTTGTTACTGTCTCTATTGATTATCCATGTAACCATTCTTTCCGTATCAGCACAAACCAAAGATTTTAAGGTGGTAGCTTATTATACTCCATCAATTCCCCCTGAAAAATTGCCTTTCAATTTGCTGACGCATATTAATTATGCCTTTGCTATCCCTGCTAAATCAGGAGATACTCTTTTACCAATCAGCCAACCTGAAAACCTGAAGAGTTTAGTGAAAATTGCCCATCAGCATAAAAAATCAGTATTTATCTCCATTGGTGGCTGGGGTATTGGCGATGCGGGCGGAGACGATACCCGTTTCCATAAAATGGCTGAGCGTGCCGAAGGCAGACATACTTTCGTGAAAAACGTGATGCGATTTGTGAGAACTTATCAGGTGGATGGCGTAGATTTAGATTGGGAATACCCGGATGAAAACAGTCCATCAGCAGACCATTATGTGAGTCTGGTTTCTGAATTAGCTGATTCACTCCATAAAAAAGGTAAGAAGCTAACAGCCGCTGTCATCTCTCGTGGTATTAAAGGCGGAGGTATTAAAAAAGAAGCATTTGATAAAATGGACTGGCTGAATCTGATGGCTTATGACGATGATTACGGCCCAAGCTATGTGATAGCGCACTCGCCTTATTCGCTGGCAGTTCAAAGTCTGGACTACTGGATAAAAGAACGTGGTTTACCTGCCCACAAAGCTTTGCTAGGTTTACCATTCTATTCTAAAAAAGGGATGGGTAACTACGGCCCGGGTTATAGTGATTTAATAAAAGACGGGGCAAGTAAATACGATGATTATTGGAAAGGAGCCTTTTATAACGGAACTATTACGATAGAAAACAAAGTGAAATTAGCTAAACAACGCGGTTGTGGCGGGGTAATGATCTGGGAAATCGTGCTTGATACTACGGATGATACTTCGCTGTTAAAAGCTATCCAAAGAAGCAAATAATTATTTTGTATTTTTAGTAGAGACGTATTGCGTCTCTACTAAATAGGATTTATAAGACAACTCATATCTTCAATTTAATACCAATCTTCCCAAGCAAAGCCGTAATCCCGATAATCAGCAAACTAAATACCATAGATTTAATTAAACCTACCATGCCAAAAGTCAGGCTAACAGGCAAAGCAATATAGAACGAGTAAACAATATAGGGTATCAGATAGCAAGTCAACGTACTTGTACCGGCAGGTTTAATGATGTTGAACAAATGGGCTTTATGCTGCAAATCTGTCAACCAGTAAATAAGAGCATAGGTAATAAAGGCTATCCCGCAACAAATAAACACCCAGGGTGGTGTAGCATAAATCTTCGATATAATAAAGAAATTACGTAGGAAGAAACCTATAATCAACATCCCTATACCGATACCAAGGTAGATATAGGTGAGCTTTGTTTTCTTTTCGGCCGTATAAAAATGCTCTAATAGTTTAGTGGCTAATATACCTGTAAAAGTAAAAGCTGAAAAAGCTCCATTCCCTAAAATCCAATCATCAGGACCACCTGGCCATAGTATTTGTAACCATTTGGCATGCCCTGCAATGCAGAGAAGATTAAAAAATAGCCATGCAGCTATTAATAAGGTTGTATTCTTATAGAAGAACAGATAGAGAATAGCACAAGTCAGGTATGTCCAGCCGATAAGCCCCAGAATACCCCACCAATGTAGTTGCATCATGTCTGCTTTTGCACCGCCATCTCCGCCTCTGAACTTATATATAAGAAATAGTAAAATAGCGACTCCCAGCACTTGTAAGGCAATAAAGAGATATTTCTTAGTATCCTCACTTTTAGGATATACGTTCCAGATAAGAAAGAAACCGATAACAGCAACCACCTGAAAAGTTGATTGACTCATGCCAGTTGCCTCAGCATTCAGTTCAGGGATATTTACTGTAAAAAGCCCCATAACTAGCAATGCAATTGACCGCAAAACTATATGCTGAATAATCTGAAAATTATTTTCTCCTTTAGCAATCCTTGCCTTAGTGGCAAAAGGAATAGACATGCCCACAATAAACAGAAAACAAGGGAAAATAATATCTGAAAATCCCAGAAAATCCACATGAGCTTCAGAGTGTTGCAGCCAGTCGGGAATACCTGTCAATGTCCAGAAATCATTTACAAATATCATCAGGAGCATGGTTAATGCCCTGAATACATCAATAGAGGCAATACGTTTAAGTGAAGTTTCCATAGTTTCTTATTTGCTTTCCTCTATTTTCTTAATCTCCTCAAACATAGCCTTAAAACAAGCTGATTGCGTATTCTCTCCAGCCTCGGCATTTACTTTTACTCCATAGAACTCATCCAGAAACTGTCCTGCGCCAGACCATACGGTTTGCATCATGCCTTGAAAACGCTCTTTCATTATAGGTGTAACTGATTTCCTGAATCTGACCATATCCTGCGTTTGTAGTACCGCATTTTTCGGGTTTCTCCATGGGCAGGTGATTACATTCAGCCCTTTTGAAGCAAAAATGACAGCTGTCTGGTCGGGTCTTTCATAGTGCCAGTCGCAAATCATTACGTCTTTTTCTATCAGGTCTATTGCTCTGTAAGTATTATTAAAACTACCTTCCCACATACCAATGCCTGTGGTTTTGCCGTCAATCAATCTGTCGCCCCAAATCCAGAGTTTTCTATTTTTTAAGGCCAGGTGGTTTCTGAGTTTATTCACTTCTCCGGCAAATAATTCTGCTTTATCTCTACCCCCACATCGTGGACATTTATCGTCACCAATATAAAACACCTCATCCATGCCCGCATGAAAAGCGTCTGTTTCAAATACTTCACATATTTCGTCTATTAACTCAAAAACGATTTTATGAACCTCAGGGTGAAGTGGACAATAGCTTTTGCAATACAATCCGTCAGCATTTGGCCATACATATTTTTCAGGCATTTTTACATGTGGCGTTTCATCAAATTGTGGGTATACCTTTAGCAAATTATAGGTAGTTTTAGCCCACGACTGATGCCCTAGTAAGTTGATTTGAGGGATAATACGTATATTGTTTTTCTGGCAAGCTTTTACCATTTTCTTTACCTCTTGTTTTGATAGGGCAATACTATCACGTAATTCAGGGTGGCTTTGAAACTGATAATTCCAGTCTACACGCAATATCAGCGTATTCACTTTTCTTGTAGCTAATTCTTCATTAATAAATTTTACGAAAGTATCTAATTGCTTAGGCTGAGGAGCAGCAATACAAAAGCCTCGAACAGGTAAGAGGCTGTCAATTTTTGATTGTGCCATGAGTGATTCTGAAAACATCAAGCATACAATGGCAATCAACAAAGAAATTTGTCTGACCATAAAGGTGTAGGTTTTTATAGAGCTGAATATGTCCACAAGTTAGAAACACTTTTAAGTAAAAACAAAAGCATAGGCATTTATGATTAAGATAAATTACATAAAGAGCGCAAGGCTATTGTTGGATTTTTTTATTTTGAGCGATTCTATTAAAAATGTAACTTGCACCTTGATTGATTCAGACTTTACTGCAAGTCTGAATCAATTACACCTAGCCATAATTTTTCATTGAAAATGTACACAACTCTTTCATCGCTGTTGTTCTCGTTTTTTGTCTAAGTATTGGTTGATTCTAGAGCTTTATCACTTATTATTTCAAAATTGAAACCTGTTTTTAGCATTACCGAAACGTAATGCCCGAATGCCCTATATACGTAACCCTAAACTTTAATGAAGAAATATCTCATTCTTTTCTCAGTGATGCTTATTGTTTTTTTTCTTGCCAAATGGTGGTTTGTCTCTTGGAGCCTCTTTCCATTATCATCATCAATTGAATCAACAAATGGAACATTTACTTTAGAAAATGAATTGCCGGATCCAAGAACTGAAGCAGGAGGAATTACCCATAATGGTTCATTTTACATTTTCGGCGGCATCAACCAATTCGGACAAACACTTTTGAGTTCGTATAAATATTCTTCTCAAACAAAAGTGTGGGAGAAAATCAAAGATACCCCACAGCCGATTAATCATGTAGGCGTGGTACAGGATAATAAATATGTTTATCTGGTTGGAGGCTTTAAACCCTTATCATTGAGAATAAGAGGCTTTATGTTTGCCAACTGGGAGCCACTCAATACTTTATATCGCTATAATCCTGCTGCAAATAGTTGGGAAACCTTAGCTTCTATGCCTGAGGCACGAGGTGCAGGTGGCGTATGTATCAGTAATGATACAATTTGGTATGTTGGTGGTATCAATCCAGATAAGGCTATTTCGAATGCTTTATTTGGCTACTCGATAAAAAATAACCAATGGTTTACTGCACCATCAATGGAGCATCCCCGTGACCACCTAAGAGCAGAAAGTGTCAATGGGAAAGTGTATGCTCTTTCAGGAAGAAAAGATGATTTAAGATTTAATCTGGCTTTTGTAGAAGAGTATAATCCTGCCACAAAAAAATGGACAAGAATGGCGGATATTCCGACACCGAGAGGAGGATTTGGTTCTTCTGTACATAACAATAAAATCTATACCTATGGAGGAGAAAATGTGTGGAGTTGCTTTAATGTAATGGAGGTTTTTGACCCTGAAACAAACAAATGGGAAAAATATGATCCTATTCCCGAGGCTCGTCATGGAATCATCAGTGGCTGGATAGGCGACCAACTACATCTGGTGTCAGGTGGTAGGCATCCAAGATTATCTATTAGTGGGATTCATCGGGTATATACATCCAAAAAACAGTAATCATGAAAGACATTTCATTAATTATATTAGCGTATAACGATGCCAATTCATTACTGAAGCTTGTGCCTGATGCTTATGCAATCTTAGCGTCAAATTTTGATAAATTTGAATTAATAGTTATTGATGATTCCAGTACAGATAATACTCTGAAGCTTATGGAGTCATTCAAAAAGGAATATAAAAATCTAGTTTATGAAAGAAATGCTACCAATGGAGGAGTAGGATATACTTTTCAGAAAGGTGTAAACTTAGCACGATATAATTGGGTTGCTTACACAGATGGAGATGGACAATTCAATCTGAATGATTTAGTAAATTTGTATAATTTTAAGGGACAATATGATATAGTATCCGGAAACAGAGAAATGAGGGCAGATGGTGTGAAAAGATGGATTATATCTAAAGTATATAATCACATGCTAAAAAGGCTCTTTCATGTAAAACTGAAAGATACGAATTCAGCACTAAAAATTTATAAAAGAGAAATTTTCGACGAAGTGTTGCCTCTGCAATCACATGATGGATTTTATGATGCTGAGATTATCATAAAATCTATGCGGGCAGATTATAGAATCAAGGAAGTACCCATTACACATTATTCTCGACAGTATGGTGTAGCGAGTGGTGTGAAATTGAAAAGTATCACAAGTGTTTTCAAATCTATGCTACGTTTCTGGTATGATTCAAAAAAATAGTGCTGTTGTATATATTACTATATTGGCCTGGGTTTCTCTGATATTTCTTATCATTTTTTCACCTGACAGATTTATACAGGCCGAGTCAATTTATTACGAGAATTTACATTCGAAGTTCCCTCCATTTTCTATCGAATTTATCAGAGATTATAAAGGAACGGCAGGTATAATCACCACCTGGTTTAATCTGCTTATAATAGATATTACCCAGGGAAACATTGTCAGAATGAGAGTTTTTAACCTTTTTTGGCTGTTTTTTACTGCTTTGCTATTTAGTAAAAGTCTTAAAGATGAAACACAAAACACAGATAAATTTTTAGGCTACACACTTGTTCTTACTCCTTATGTTTTCCAGATGACCGGAAGAGTGATGGGAGATTATCCGACTTTCTTTTTTGGATTTGCCTTCTATGTTTTATTGAATAAACTCGATAAAGTTTATAAAGAGTGGTATTGGTATCTGCTAACAGGTCTATGTGGCTCCCTTGCTATAGCCGGAAAACAAACCTTTATTTTCTTATTAATTTTTCTGATATACTTTATTATCACCACTAAAGGTAACTATTGGAAAAAAGCGATGCTGCTCATAAGCACTTGCGCTTTACCAGCTTATTTCTATTGGATATGGGGTGGACTTTTGCCTAAAAGCTCCTCATATAATCATGAAAAAATGGTAAATGTAGATTTTATCTATGTGTTTGTTTTTCTGTTGGCCCTGGTAATGCTGTTTTTCAGTAGTTATATAAAAGATTTTGTGATTAAAAACATAAAGTATTTCCTTTTAATAACGATTGCTGTCCATTTGATATTCGGTGTTGTTGTTCCTTTTCCTTTCCTTAAATCATACATCATACAATTATCAGGTTTATCTTTTTTTATTCTCATTAAATATAGCTGGAGTATCATCATGATATTATCTGCCCTGATAGGAACAGCTTTCTTTTATAGATGTTGTGTAGAGATTTTGCCGAATAGAAAAAATATTCCTCTGATTCTCTTTGTATGCTTATGTCTTTTGGCTACCTCCAGAGTTCCTTATTTTCAGGGAAGATATTTAGCCTTAATTGTGCCTTTTATTCTGATGATATTTTTTAAGGCTAAAAAGTCAAGCATTACTCCATTGACTGCCTTTATTGGATACCTGTTTAATTTAGGAACAATCTTAATTTTGTATCATACTGTAGTAATTACCGACACTATTCAATTATTGTTGAAAAGCGTAGGGGTTGAAAAATGATAATAAACTGACTCTGTGCAGATTATAACTTTATACTGATTTCTTGGGAAAATATAAGATCTGCGATTTTTTTTACTAACACATACAACTTTTTGTGTCTTTTCTGCATTTACTCTAAAAGCCCTGTTTAAACTTGGTTCTAACCTCTACAATCGAACGTTTGCGACACAAAGACGCTGCTGCTCAGAAAGAAATATTTGAGCAATATGGTAGCTTTTTGTATCGTATAGCCTACCGGTATGTTCGGGAACGTATGTTGGCCGAAGATTTGATGGTGGAGTCTTTTTTGAAGATTTTTGAGGGGATTACTAATTTCAGGTTTGATAATCTGAGATCCTTTGAAGCATGGATGAAGAAAATTGTGGTAAACGAAGCGCTGATGCTGTTGCGTCGCCAAGCCAGTTTTCATCTGATGCCCGAGAGTGAAGCAATCGAAATACCGATTGACGATAATGTATTAGATAAGATTTCGACTGAGGAGATTTATCGGCTCATAGCCGAGCTGCCTGATGGTTATCGCACGGTTTTTAACCTATATGCCATTGAAGGCTACACGCATAAGGAAATTGCTGAACAACTGCATATCAGTGAGGGGACCTCAAAGTCGCAGTTGAATCATGCCCGAAAATTATTACAAAAGAAAATATTAATGACCGACAAAAGTCATGCAAGCAGAGGAATTCTATAATAAAATCCGTGAAAATCTCGACAATTCTGACTTTACTCCTGACTGGAATAAAAGTGAGGTTTGGCAACGCATTGAAAAGAAAGATGAGAACAAGGTTCCATCGTTCTGGTTAGGTGCCGTGGCTGCTGGCATTGTGATGGCAAGTTTATTTGGTGGGTATCTATTAATCGAAAATAGAAATACTATTACCAGTGACCCTAATGTAAAAAACCAAGATGCTACTAAGTCTGCACAACTGATTTTACCTGAAAAAACTACTGCTATATCTGTAGCAGAAATACCCGAAAATAGTAAAGAAACTCAAGAAAATCGCCCGGTTCACAAAAGAATCATTCAGCCTGTACATGAAGTAGAACAACAAGCTATTGCTGAAAATGAAGTGCCTAACGAAGAGTTTAATAATATGGTAACCACTGAGGGTGGCGAGCAGGAGTTTAGTTATAATAATGTAACCTCAAGAAACGAACCTGCTTTTGTACGCCCGGTTATTTTTGATGCACCGATTATATTCAGACCTAATAAAGTGGCAGAAAAACCTGCCGCAGCACCCGCTAAACGTGAACGTGTAGCTATTCTGGAGATTCCTGAAGACCAGGAAGATTATGTAATAGCTCCGAAAGAAAAGAAGAAGAAACGCAACGAACGTTTAGCGAAGCAAGTAGAGAAGACCCCTGAGGCTACAGACCCTAATAAGCCCAATAAAATATGGGCATTTGTGAAGCAAAGTTTCAAAAATGAAACAATGCCTGCCGATTCTACAATTAAGTAAAACTGTTTACATTGATTGAAAATATATCTGCCAAACCAATGGTTGTTTGCGTAGTTATATGTCTATGAACGTATTTTAAGAATGCTGACCTGCTTCCACATGAAAAAGATTTTCTTCTTACTGCTTTTTGCCATAAGTGCCGATACTTATGCATCCCTGTTTATTGATAAAGTCGACGTAGATTCGATAGTTATCAACATTGGAAAACGAAAAAGAATCGTTTTGTGGGGAGAATCCAAAGAAGACCTCAAAGCACTGGAGAAATACGATTTAAACAGAATGGTGAAGCAGATGAATCAGGATCTGGAGGAAATGCCGTCTAATGTCAGAAGAAGCATCCGTCAGGATTATGAGGGGAACAATTATACTAAAGAGGCTACTCGCCAGCGAGAACTCGAGGGGTTGACTCCCTGGCAAAGGCTCACACGCAATACTTATCTGAATTTTTCATTTGGCTTTACTTCGGTCAAATATCTGCAAAGAGGTAGTTCGGCTTTTAAAAACAGCGACGAGCTTTTCAGATATAAAACTCTGGCCTCTCCCAGTCTGAGTATAGGTCTTACCAGGCAGGAAAGTTTCATTCGTACAGGGCATAAAGAAGTGCTATTAAGATATGGATTTGACATTAACTGGTATTATCTGAGCAGTGTAAGCACCAGAAAAACTTCTTATTTGCTAAGAGTCAATAATGCCAATACGAGTGTATATGACACCGTGGCAATTTATCGGCCTGCAACTAATGGTAATTACTATACGGTTGAAAACTACGTGAGTTCAGATAATATCAAGCGAGACCCCGAAAGCACATCCAATCAGTCTCTGTTTTATGCCAACTTTAAGATTAATCCAACCATTAATTTTTACGGGGCTGATAATCAGAAGACTTTTCATTTCGGCTTTGGTGCCTATATCGGGCGTTTGATAGGAGGAAGCCAGATTCTTTCTGAGATTAAGGCTATTAACCAGAGAGAAGGGAAAGTTCCTATCAGAAGCAGTGATAATCCCTACCGTTATGGTTTGATTTTAAATATAGGATATAAGGCATTCAGCTTGTTTTTGGAAGGAGATGTCAATAATTTCTTTCAACGCCGTGATACCCGTAATGGTTTTCTTCCTTACGAAGCATCAGACAAATGGTCACAGAATCTGACAACATTTGGCATCAGGATAGGCCGATAACAATAATCCCCGAATCGCTCCGGGGATTATCTATTTCAAGTAGAGATTTTCTATCTTATTTTTTATACATTACGCTTTTCACTGCATCAATGGTACGTTTTACGTTAGGTAAAGTTGCTTCAATCAATGTCGGTGCATAGTGTAGAGGTATATCCATATTATTCACACGAATTACCGGAGCATCCAGATAATCGAAAGCATAACGTTGCAAGTGGTAAGTGATTTCAGAAGAAATCGCTGCCAATGGCCATGCTTCTTCTACTACTACACAACGATTTGTTTTCTTCACTGAGTTGATAACAGTAGCGTAGTCGATTGGTCTTACAGTACGTAAGTCAATCAATTCAGCTTTGATACCCTCTTTTTCTAATTCAGCAATTGCAGGTAATACTACTCTTGGAATCATTTTACCAAATGAAACGATAGTTACATCAGAACCTTCTTTCAATACATTGGCTTGTCCAAGTGGGATTAAGTATTCTTCTTCAGGAACTCCACCTTTATCACCATACATCACCTCCGATTCCATAAAGATAACAGGGTCATTATCTCTGATAGAAGATTTCAATAAACCTTTCGCATCATAAGGGCTATGAGGCACTACTACTTTCAAACCCGGAGTATTGGCAAACCAGTTCTCGAAGTTTTGAGAGTGTTGTGCACCTAATTGTCCGGCATTACCAGTTGGCCCACGGAATACAATCGGACAAGTGTATTGACCGGCTGACATGGCCATCATTTTTGCGGCAGAGTTAATAATCTGGTCGATGGCTACTAACGAGAAGTTAAAAGTCATGAACTCAATAATCGGACGCAAACCATTGGCTGCTGCACCTACGCCAATACCTGCAAAACCAAGCTCGGCAATAGGGGTGTCAATTACACGTTTAGGGCCAAATTCATCAAGCATTCCTTGGCTCACTTTATAGGCACCGTTGTATTCGGCTACTTCTTCACCCATCAGAAAAACGTTTTCGTCACGTCTCATCTCTTCTGAAAGGGCTTCGCGCAGGGCTTCTCTAAATTGTATCTCTCTCATGTATTTTGGCTTAGAATAAAAGCTAATTTTTTGGTGTAAAATTAGGTAATTCCGATTGAATTCTCAAATTTGCATGAATATACATCTATGAAAATTTCATTAATCTTCTCTGATCGGGTCTCAGAAGAGCTTTGAATCACCCTACACTTCATACACTATGCAAAAACTAAAGGCCTATTTAGCCATTCATACATGGGCATTTACGCTATTTACCTCTCTTGCTGCTTTTTTTACGTACCTATGTTTTTATCCTTTCAGGCGTGCCTACACAGCCGCTACCTACGACGAACTTTTTTACTTTGGAGTGAATTATAAAATCCTCATTATCACCGCACAGGTATTAGGCTTTGCGGTTTCCAAAGGTTTGGGTATTAAATATGTCTCCGAAATGCAGCCCGCTAACCGGGCAAAAAATCTTATCATCATTATTCTGCTATCATGGCTTTGTTATCTGTTTTTCGCCTTAGTGCCAGCGCCTTATAACCTCTTTTTTATCTTTCTGGCAAGTTTGCCTTTGGGAATGGTCTATGGGATTATGCTTGGATTCCTGGAGGGTAGGAGAGTAACCGATCTATTAGTAGCAGTACTAACAGCCTCATTCATAATGGGCTCAGGCTTCGCCAAGAGCATAGGTAAATGGGTGATGACAAGCTTAGAGGTAAGCGAATTCTGGATGCCTTTTGTGGCTTGTGCTATTATGCTTGCCCCTTTTAGTTTTTGTGTATGGCTGATGGGGCAAATCCCTCCACCAAACTTGGAAGACAAGGCCAGTCGCTCAGAAAGGAAACCTATGCAAAAAGAAGACAGACGGGCTTTTATTAAGGAGTTTACGCTAAGCCTTACCATTTTTGTTATCTCTTATATATTGCTCACAACCTTCCGTGAGTTCAGGGATAATTTTGCTCCTGAAATATGGAAGACTTTAGGCTATGGGAATAATTCTGCCATTTTTACGCAAACCGAAATTCCCATTGCTATTACCGTTTTGCTGATGATGGCTGCTATGCGCTGGGTGCAAAATAACTATAAAGCTTTTGTAATTATTGAGTGTCTGATGGTATTAGGTGGCGCTTTAATTGGCATCAGCACTTTACTTTATCAACAAGGTGTTCTATCTCCTGTGAGTTGGTTAACATTGCTGGGCTTAGGATTGTATATGGCCTATGCCATGTGCAATAGTCTTTATTTTGAACGGATGATTGCTGCGTTTAAACAATCGGGTACTGTGGGTTTTATGATTACCTTTGCCGATTATTATGCTTATCTGGGGAGTATTCTTGTACTTTTTTATAAGAACTTCTTTCAAAAAAGCATCAATTATCACGAATTTTTCATTTATCTGTCTTATACTATCTCAGTTGTTTACATAATTCTGATTTTATTTTCTATGTGGAATCTGAAGTTGTATCACGATTTTTTAAATCGTATAAAAGAAAAGTAAAATGTACAAAATCAAAGAAGAATATCGGAGATATTTGCCACATTTTTAGCCAACAAATGATTTGGCTTATTTTGTTACAGCTCGTTTAGTTGATAGTCTGCCAAAGTCAATTATTGAAGAATTGCATCAAGATAATGAGAAATCTTTGATTAACATTAACTCTTTGGAAATACTTACTGAAAAGAAATTAGAATTGGTAGACGAGCAAAACAGAAGATATTTTGGAAAATTTGATTAATTACTAGATACTCAACTTAATGAACCTCATTGGTTTAGAAGCCCTACTATTGCTCAACTTGCCTATGATAGTTTTTTATATTTTCACTCAAAACGATATGAAATGATATGTTTTACTATAATGTCGAATCATGTTCATTTACTATTTTGGTTGAATGAAGATAGAGCGTTATATGGAGTTATGCATTCACTGAAAAGGTATATTGCCAATAAAGCTAATCAATTACTTGACAGAGAAGGAGCATTCTGGGCACGTGAAAGTTATGACCGTGCAGTAAGAAATAATCAAGAATTAAAGAGAATTATACATTATATTTTGATGAACCCTGTAAAGGCAGGAGTAGTAAAAAATTGGGAAGATTATCCCTGGACTTTTGTTAATGAAAAATACTTCCCTTTTTAATTTGTATCACGATTTTTCAAATCGTTTCTTTTATCAGATACTTTTAAACGATTTAAAAAATCGTGATACATATAATCGTAAAGCATATATATGACCATATTCTTAATCCCAACCATATTAGCTCCCGATACCCAAGACAATGTCTTATCTCCTCAGATTATTGAGGTAGTAAAGCATCTGAATACCTTTTTTGTAGAAGACCTGCGCACAGCCAGACGATTTATCAGCAGCCTGAAACTTGGTAAAGTAATTGATGAACTGACTTTCTTCGAATTGAATAAAGATACCCCACAGGAGCAGACAATGGCTCAATTGAAGAAACTGAAAACTGATGCAGGGATTATCAGCGAAGCAGGATGTCCGGGTATTGCTGACCCTGGGGCTGTGGCTGTTGGCTTTTCACATCAATTAGGCTATAAAGTAAGACCTTTAGTTGGGCCTAGTTCTATTTTATTGGCCCTGATGGGTTCAGGATTTAACGGGCAGAGCTTTACTTTTCATGGTTATTTACCTATTGAAAAAGCTGCAAAAATAAAAGCCCTTAAAAATCTGGAGCAGACAGCTAAAACCAAGCAGCAGACACAGATTTTTATGGAAACGCCTTATCGCAATAATCAATTATTAGAAGATGCACTACAAAATCTTCATCCTGAAACATTGCTATGTATCGCTGCTAACATCACAGCCGAAGACGAATTAATCAGAACGCTACCAGTTCGGGAATGGAAAAAACAAAAACCTGATTTGCACAAAAAGCCAACTATCTTTTTATTACTCTAGTATATACCCATGCCTTATCAAATCGTCATGCGTATGTATTTTGAAGGTTTTACCATCTCTGATTAAGTATAAATCATCGCTTACTTCCATGATATGCTTATAGAGGTGGTCGGTTATGATGATTCCTTTTTTATGTTTCTCCCTGTTGATGATTTCTTTTAATTTTTCCACATGCAAAGGCATAATATGTGAGAATGGCTCATCTAATATAACAAACTTTACCTCTGATAATAGGACAACAATTGCCTCAAACAAGCGGATTTCACCACCTGATAAGCTGCTTAATTTTTGATACTGATACTTTTCAATAATTGGAAACTCATTTACAATATCGTTGAATGAAACTTTAAATAAATGACATATCACCTGAATGCTAAGTCGTTTAGGAATAAAGGTTTTTTGAGGTAAATATCTGATGGCATCGGGCATCGTTAATAAAGACGCCTGATACTGCTTATTAAGTCTGACTGACTGGAAATTACCCCTCAACGAACCAAAGATAATCCTCATCAGACTGCTTTTGCCACAGCCATTCCTGCCTAAAAAGCCTGTTACTTTACCTGTCTCAGCCTTTACATATACATCAGAAAGAATAGTGCGGGTATTGTACTCTAGATAAACACTATCGGCTTCTAGTAAATCTTTTGTCATAACAGGTCGATTAGTTTTAAGAGTATAATGAAGAGCATTAAATCAAAACCAAGAACAATCAGAATCAATTGGTTGGGCTTAATACCAAGATTTTCATAAAACGGAAATTCATCTATCCGATAGAGGAATTTTAACAAGATAGCTGTCAGAACCAAAGTCAGGGTTTTGGAGAAAATGAATAGTGCCTTACCTTCCTGAAATTGGTGATAAGTATAGAGAAGCCCAAAACTAGCTAATAATGTAAATGGGCAAATGCTTTTATAATATACCCAGAGTGCCTGTAATTTTATCTTTATCATTTTATAGCAGAACTACTTCTTTATCATCATATGTATGGAGTAATTCCGGCTATAAAAGTCTTGGTTAATAGTTGATTATCAAAAAAAGTGAGATTGATTTAATATATTTTAACAGATGAATTGCCTTCTCGCAAACTCCAGATAGGCTTATTTAACTCTGGCATAATTTTTTATATGATTTATTAAGCTTATATACATTTAGATAGAAGGGCTTATTTAAATAATTATGCTGTAATATTTTAGAAACACAAATTAATGCAAACCATGAAAACTATTGTTCCGGCGCAAAGAGAAGGCAATGCCTACGATACTATTTCTGAAAGGATTTTTCCTACTGAAAAATTGGCTAAATCGCATTTTCATGTAGTCAAAGACAGGCTTCTGGCTATAAATCATTGGCATGATTTGGGGGGGGGAGAAAAAGCGACGTTTGAGTTGATTGATGCCAGAGGAGAGCACGTAGAGCGTATACCTGCTATAGGGGATTATATAAAGATTGATATTCCGGGGCCAATGAATCAGTCGGGAGATGGGTTTGACTGGGTAAAAATTGAAGATATTATGGATGATGAGGAAATACATGAGGAATTTATTTCCATACGTGTAAGACCGTCATCAAATCCTCAGCATAATAAGGGAGAAACAGCGCACTTTTTTGACGATTCTGCAACCAGTACTTTTATCATAAAAAGAGAAAGTAATAGAATAACTGCCGAAGTCCACGGCCGGAATGAAAAGCCTAATCTGGAAGAAGTAAGCCTGATGGATAAAATCAGAAACACTTTTGTAGCCTTTGGTGGAATTCTTGGTGCCAGCAAGATTCAGTGGAAAAGTTTTACGGACGGTCTTTTAGCCTAAGCCTGATATTCGCTCAGAAAAAAGCTTCTCTTATCATTGAAATTGTGTAGAATAGGATTATTGAGGAACCTGCCCGAAATTCCATTTGGCTAATAATTCATAACGATTGGTAGGGGCAATACTTAAAATATCGGCCGAAAAACCATTGCCCAAACAAGCTCTACCTTCTATCATGAGCCTTTTGCCTCTTACGCCAAGCCCGGCAATGAGACCTTGTTCGCTTCTTCGGTCAAAAGCTGAGACAAGTTCAGATTTCCCGCCGTCAACATCTTCAACAATACTTCTGTCGTTGACGATGAAAGCATTTGATATACCTCCTAAAACATAGATTGAGGGTTTGCCTACATAAAATGTATATCTGAATAAGTTCTGGATACCTACATAGCGTATATCATAACGAAAACGACTTTCCACATCTGTTGCAGTACTTTTCAATGCATAGGTATGAATCTCGTTCTGAATGGCAAATTTGCCTCTGCCCCGGGCAAAAACATAATTCAGGAATACCCCTCCGGCAGGAGTGATGCTGCCTGTGCCCTGCACATATACATAATTAGGTGAAACAGAGGTAGAAATAATATGTTTGATGCGCGAATACCCAATACCGGCTGCCACTCCATATTCCCACCTACCCCGGCTGGTTTGTGCGATTTCAGGTTTCAGGATAATCTTGAAGCAATCATTATAACTATCTACCAGTTTTTTGATGTCTTTGGCATAATAGTCGGCACTCTGAACCGGAAGCTTTTTGCAGGCATCATTCAGTATATCCGATAACTGTATCTGATATTGTTTGATTTTAGCTGTCTGGTTTCCGGTTTCGATGATATGATAGACAAGTGGCTCGACAGTATTGCCTTGCTTAATTAAAAAATGCTCTTCTGAATCTTTATCTACAAAATTATAAAGTATGGCTTTCCCCTTTGATAAAACTCTTACAAAAGCACTTTTTTGAATTAATTTTTTTGTACGATTATAATAAGCACTTAAACTTGGGAAGACAACTTTACTGCCATTTCTGGGTAGTTTTTCGATGGCAAAACTTAATGAAGTATAGGTTTCCTGGTTAAAATCTATGATAAAGCCACTCAACTCAGTACTGCTGTAAACAAAACTGGGTTGACTCATTTCTCTCTTGAAAAAAATTTCAAGAGGGCTTTTAATCCATTCCTTATAGTCAATATAGCCACTCAGGGTATCTTTATCTGCCGTTATTAATTTTCCTTTGATGAAGTTTCTTTGAGCAAGGCAAAATTTGGCAATAAAGATTAACAAGAGTGTGGTTGTTAGTTTGATTCTCATAAATCCAGCATTCCCTTATTCAAAGTTATTGAAATAATACCTTTATTACTCAAAATTTGAATAAAAAATATTCAATAGCGAATAAACGTAAAATTTTATATTGAAGCAACTAAATGCTTGATTCTTATATAGTTAGGTATTTCTAACTATACGTTATGCTTTTTGGTGAATTTGACAATTTATCTTTATTTCAGAAAATAGAAAGATACTATTAAATCACCTGATTTTGAATAGAATTACTCCTGTCACAAGAACTGATCTTTATATTATTTCTGGTCTACACGGCCAAAATTATATTTGAGTAATACATCAAGCCGATTGTTTGGTCTGGTGGCGTTTGCTCCGGTTGTAAAACCATTGCCTCTATAATATCTGGTTTCTAGCATAAATCTTTTCTGGCTCAGGCCTATCCCGACAATGGCTCTTTGTTCATCATTTCTGATGGCCCAGGGTAATGAAACCAGCTTTTCTACGGAGCCATCTCTGCGCAAAATAGTACTATTCTGTTTAACGATAGTAGCATAAGAGAATCCTGCTAAGGCATATATAGAGGGCTTGCCTACATAAAGTGTATAGCGAAACAGATGTTGTAAACCTAAATAGTGCATATTATAATTATAATGCTCATTATCAAAAAAAGCCTTGCTTTTCAGATGATAGGTATGAATTTCGTTCATCAAGGCAAATCGGCCTCTGCCTCTGGCAAATATATAATTCAGAAATAATCCACCAACGGGTGTTATATTAGCATCACCTATCACATCTATATATCTATAAGGTGTAGCCATGGCGTGCTTTATTTTTGTATATCCTGCACCCACCATCATACCGTATTCCCATACACCTCTGTCCTTTTGCGAAGACACGCTTTTTACAGCTTCACTGAAACATTCATTATAATTGTCCACTAGCTTTTTCATACTACTCACATAATATTCTGTTTTATAAAAAGCCATTGGTTTGCAGGCATCTGACAATAAATGAGATAGCTGCTTTTGATAATCTCTATATTTGGCAGAATAGTTTTTGGTTTCTATGATATGATAGACCAGAACAGTCAGTTCATCATCTTTTTTTAATAAAAAATGAGGTTCAGAGTCTTTATCTACATAATGATAAAGTGTTGCCTTTCCGGCAGAGATAATTCTGACAAAAGCACTGACCGCCTCCATTTTTTTAGTCCGATTGGTATACTCTCGCATATTGAAGTAGACAATTTTATTACTGCTTCTTGGCAGGTTCTCCACCCCAAAATTTAAGGTATGGTAAGTCTCCTGATTAGAATCAATAATAAACCCGGCTATCTGTGAAGGAGTGTAAGTAACGGCTGATTGAGCCATATCTTCTTTAAAAGAAATCTGAGTAGGGCTTTTAATCCATTCTTTATAATCAATATATCCGCTGATGGTATCTTTCTCAACAGTGATTACTTTGGCTTTCGTGAAGTTTTTTTGCGCCAGACAGAATTGGACAATGATTAATAGTAAGAAGGTGAGGTTTAGTTTAGATTTCATAATAAGGCATTACTTTACTCAAATATATCGAAATAATGCTTTATTATTTTCAGTGTTAAATAAAATTAATGATTAGTAATTAAGAAACATAGTATTAAAGTTTCCCAAAATTCAACTTTAATAATAAATCAATTCTGTTATTTGGAATAGCAGTAGTCACTCCGGCACTGAATCCATTACCGCGGTAATATCTAGCTTCTACCATTAATCTTTTTAAACTCAGACCTATCCCAAGAATAGCTCTTTGTTCATCATTCTTTTTAACCTGATAACCCATTGGAACTAAGTCTTCAATAGACCCATCCCGGCGCCGCATGGTACTGTTTTGCTTCGCTATAAAAGCATAGGAAAATCCTGCTAGTCCATAAATTGAAGGCATACCCACATGGAAAGTATAACGAAACAGGTGTTGCAAACCTGCATAATACATATCATAATAGAAATATTCGTTATCGTAAAAAGTTGTACTCTTAAAGTGATACGCATGAATTTCGTTCAATAATGCAAATTTTCCTCTCCCTCTTGCAAAAACATAATTAATAAATAAACCGCCTACCGGAGTGATATTAGCATCTCCCTGTACTTCGATATTTCTAAAGGGAGTACCAATTGAGTGTTTCATTTTTGTATATCCTGCTCCTACTATTAGACCATATTCCCATCTACCCTGACTTGTTTTTGTTTGCGTAGGCTTTGCAGGACCTCCGAAGCAATTGTTATAATTATCAATCAACTTCTTCATACTATTAACATAATAATCAGTACTAAGGATAGGTAGTTTTTTACAAGCATCAGCCAATAAAGTTGTTAGTTGAGTTTGGTATTGCTTGAAATTAGCAGAGTAATTCTTCGTTTCAATAATATGATACACAAGTACTTCTAAAATATCCTCTCTTTTTACCAGAAAATGAGCTTCAGAATCCTTGTCAACAAAATGGTAAAGAGTGGCTTTCCCTGAAGACAAAACTCTTACAAAGGCAGCTTTTTCAACTATTTTTTTTGTCCGGTTAGCATAGGCCTTCATATTCGGAAACATCACCTTATTTCCACTTCTGAGTAATTTCTCAATATTAAAATTCAAAGAATGATATATTTCCTGATTGGAATCAATAATGAAACCTGTTAATTGATTATTAGTATAAGTAGTGGCAGACTGATTAATATCTATTTTAAAAGAGATTTCATTCGGACTTTCAATCCACTCTTTATAATCGATATAACCTATAAGGGTATCTTTATCGGCAGTAAATATTTTGCCTTTAATAAAGTTTCTTTGAGCCGTACAAAAGTTGGCGATAAGTAATAATAAAAGGGTGGTAATTCCTGTAGATTTCATTTTTTAGTACTCAGCTTTTAATGCACGCAAAGGTATAGAATAATTAAATTACTCTATTACATGATGTAGTAAGTTTTAATAATTTCTTTTACTTCTTATACTTACATAAGGAATTATCAGCCTTCAGGTAATAAGACTTGAAGTTAAGCGCCTTTGGGTCCATGCAACCTTTCAGATTCAGTAATTCTATATTCTTAAAATCTATCGGATGGCTCTCGGCTTGTAGGGCTATATAACCTTCTGTTAGGGCTGTGCCGTCTTTTTTTATCCATTCCTGTGCGGCGGCATCATCTACATGGGCTTCTTTCCAGCTATAATCTTTTCCTACAAATCCGCCACCTACCTGTGGTTTTTCAAAGGCAAAAACTACTTTACCATCAATTATATGCTGGATTAATGAATCTCCCAGAACAAGCGCCTCAACCGTCACCCATTGGTCACCATCATAGGTTTTTGACCACGAGTCAATACAATGTTGGGTATTGAGTTTGCCATTCATATATACCTGAGTACCGGGTGTGCAAAGATTGGCGGTATGGCGTTCGCCTTTGCCCAAACCACCCAGTAATTGTAATTCTAAAGAAACAGGGAAATCCTGCCCTTTAGAATTGCTGGCGGCTGATTGTGAGTGTAGCATTACCCCACTATTTCTCACATTCCATGATGCCCCGCCTTTGGTTTGATTACCTACAAAGCGATAAGTAAAACGCAACTTATAATAAGAAAAAGGTTGATTGTAGTAGAGGTGCCCAAATTTGCCGTCAAACTCCTGGTATTCATCATAGGCTATTCGCAGCATACCATCTTCAACACGGAAAGTGTTTTTGTAGTTGTCATTTAGGTCTTGTCCGGCTATTTTAATGTCCCAGCCTGTCAGGTCTTTGCCATTAAACAAAGATTGCCATTCTTCTTTTTTCGGATTATTTTTTTGTGCTTGTGTAACAAAGCAAACGGCCATCAGAACGAGGACCCATAGTGGATTCTTCATATACGGTTATACAGATAAGGTTGAATCCTTAAAGGTATTAAACTCTGTCCGAAAAATCAAAACTCAATAGCTGTACTCTTGATTTTCGAATTGAAAAGTCTTTTTGATGGCGTCTTAGAAAAAATTCACTTTAAACAGAAAGGATAGCCCATAACTATCCTTTTCTATTTAGTCTGCTAAGTATTTTACCAAAAAGTTCTTCTTAGCCACCATAATCAGGTTCGTGAGGTGGTTTTTCTGAAGAAACATTAGGTTTAGGGGTTACTTCAGAATCCTGGCAGGAAGTAAAACCAAATGTCAATAGAGAAAGAAAGAGAAAGATTTTCAGTCTGTTAACAAGATTAACTCTTGAAACAGCAGGTATTGTTTTTTTAAACATAGTCATAGCTGAAAGGGGTTTTAGGTACCTTTCAATTATAAAGATATTAAAATCAATTCAAAACTCAATAGCAGTACTCTTGATTTTTGAATTGAAAAGAAAAGTCTTTTTGCTGCCAGCGTAGAAGAAATTTACCAGATTTGTCTGGTCGTCAAACATTTCCTGCATCAGGTCATTGTAGAGCGTATGGTCTTTCATTACCTGGCTTTCAGGAATTTCAACATATACCCAGGTGGCATCGCCTTCAAGCTCTTTGCCCAGATAATTGATCGCTTTTTTCTGTTTCTGAGGAGTGATAATGGCAAAATGTTGTTGGATGTATTTATTTAGCACAGCATCGCTATTATCATTTTTTCCACCAATCATTACTTTTTGTCCGTTGTTGATTTTGGTCAATGCGTTTTCTAAATCATCTGTAAAAAGACGGATGGTTATTTCTAGAGACTTCTCTCTGGCATTGTATTGTATCTCAGTAAGCGAAGTATGAAAAGCGTGCAATGCCTTTGTTTCCTCTGTTTTTTGAGGTTGAAACGGGAAGATGAAGAATGAAAGAGAAAGTATGAAGTGTAATAATTGCATGCGAATAAAACCTAAAGAATCGGGGTAAGATAGCCAGCTATTTTACCCCGACAGAAATATTTATTTGAACAATGCCTTGAATGTATCGTTGAAGAGTACCAATACCATCAGGGTCAATAAGATGAATGTACCTACTTGTTGTGTACGTTCCATAAATTTCTCTGATGGTTTGCGGCGGGTAATCATTTCATATAATAAAACCAATACGTGTCCACCGTCTAATGCCGGAATCGGAAGAGCATTCATAAAGGCCAAGCCCATTGAAAGTAATCCCGTTAAGCCCCAGAATCTTTCCCAATCCCAATAACCGCCAAACCATTGCGCTAAACCTACCGGGCCGCTTACGGCATTACCAGCAGAGATATGCCCTTTAAAGATACGTCCGAAGCCTTTAATCTGATTTGGAATTACCGATAAAGCTTCTTTAGCTCCTTCACCAAAAGCTTCGCCGAAATTATAAGTTTGTGTACTGGCGTTTAATTGAGATATTGCTCTGAATCCTAATTTAGCATCTTCTGAAACAACCGGATATAGTTTCACTTGCTGACCGCCTCTTTCTACTACCAGTTCCACTTTTTTATTCTTATATTTCTCTAGATCAGTCTGAAACTGTTGGAAGAAAACTACAGGAGTGCTGTCAATTTTTACAATTTTATCACCTTCTTTCAATCCGGCTTTTTCTGCTGGTAAGCCTTTAGTTATTTCACCTACTTTAAAAGGCATAATCGGCTCAATAAATGGTACTTTGGTTGCTACCTTGTCAATCAAGTCATTCGGAACCGGTATTTGTTTGATTTCTCCGGCTCTGTCAACTGTAAACTCTGTATTTTCCTGCATTAAGGCTGCACGAACTTCACCAAAATCGCCGTAATCAGATCCGTTTACTTTAAGAATTTTATCGCCGGTTTTTAATCCGATTTCCTGTGCCAATGGATATGCATAGATACCCGCTTTGTTTACTTCTGCCTTTGAGTAATACTCATCACCCCACACAAATTTTACACCCCAGAATATCAATATCCCTAAGATAACATTGACAATGATACCTCCTAGCATCACAAACAAACGCTGCCAGGCTGGTTTCGAACGGAACTCATCTGGTTGAGGTTCTGACGCCAGCTGAGATGCATCTTTGGTTTCGTCAATCATCCCTGCAATATCTACATAGCCCCCTAGTGGAAACCAGCCTAAACCGTACTCAGTATCACCTTTTTTCTTCTTCCACAAAGCAAAATTCAAGACATTTGGTAATGGAAAAAGGAAGTCGAAGAATATATAAAATTTATTTACCCGGATACCGAAGATACGTGCAAAGATAAAGTGTCCAAACTCATGTAACCCGACCAGAATTGTTAAGGCAAGCAAAAGTTGCCCAATCATTGTTAATACTGCCATTAGAAAATTGAATAAATTTTAAGATAATATGTAGGTTATTTAGCCATAAAATATCCTCCTTTGCAAACGCAAATGTATGGGTGTTCGTTCCATTTTTGTTATTTCCCCCTTATGGCCTGCATAATCTATGCCACTACTAACGAAAATACATTCAAAATTAGCATACTTATTAATGAAAAGAACGTTTTTTAATTAAAACTTTGTTAAACAAACAGAGAATATTATATTTTAATTGCCACAATGGAATTGCCACAATGAATTCAGTAAAGTACGATGTAATTATTATAGGCGGAGGACCCATAGGGCTTGCGTGCGGTTTAGAAGCTCAGAAAGCGGGCTTAAATTATGTAATTTTAGAAAAAGGCTGTCTGGTTAATTCCTTATACAACTATCCGGCTAATATGACTTTTTTCAGCACTTCTGAAAGACTGGAGATAGGGGAGGTGCCTTTTGTATCAAACAATGCCAAACCTACGCGTAGCGAGGCCTTGGAATATTACCGCAGGGTAGCAGCACATAAGCGTCTGAATGTAAGGCTTTTTGAAGAAGTGTTGCAGGTAATGCCAAAGGATTCGGAAGGATACGAAGTAATCAGCAAAAAGAATACTTATGAAACCGAGCATATCATTATTGCTTCGGGTTTTTATGATATTCCACAGAAATTAGGTGTGAAAGGGGAGGATTTATCTAAAGTAACTCATTATTATAAAGATCCGCATTTCTATGCTTTTCAAAAGGTATTGGTAGTTGGTGCCAATAACTCAGCGGTTGATGCAGCTTTGGAAACCTGGCGTAAAGGTGCTGAGGTAACAATGGTTATCAGGGGAGGAGAAGTGGGCAGAAGGGTAAAATATTGGGCTAAACCGGATATTGAGAATAGAATTAAAGAAGACTCTATCAAGGCATTTTTTAACTCTGTCATTGCAGAGATAAGAGAAAATGAAGTAGATATACAAACGCCCGAGGGCATTGTAACCATCGAAAACGATTGGGTGATTTCGATGACTGGCTATCAACCAAATCTGCCATTTCTGAAAAAGATAGGGATAAATCTATCAGCAGATGAAATTATGAAGCCGGAGTATAACGATGATACAATGGAGACCAATATGAAAAATGTGTATCTGGCAGGTGTGATTTGTGGTGGCATGGATACGCATAGTTTGTTTATCGAAAACTCACGCATACACGCCGAGAAGATTATACAAAAGATAATAAAAACCCCACAATTGGCTTAATTGTGGGGTTTTTATTATTGAAGCGTTAGTGAAACCGTTTTTTGGTCTTGCAAAGCAACATCAGCCACCTTTCCTATACCTGAGTATTTTACTTTATACCCTTTATTTTCTAGCAAGTATATCGCATCGCGTAGTGTCATCCCTTCCACATTTGGTACATCGGCATTATCATTTACCTTTCGCCAGGCTATACTGTTTCCATTTTTCACTGCTTTGGCCCAACCTGAATTGCTCGGCACATTTTGCAGACCTAAAGCCTCACTCACTGCTCTGAAATCTTCAGCGTAGCCACTTTGTTCATGTGTTTCAATCTTTTGTACATTGCTATTTTTGTTTTTAGCCGGATGGATAGCTACATCATAAGCAAAAACTTTATCTGCAATTGTACGGAATACCGGAGCGGCCACATCGCGGGCATACAAGTTTGACCCCTGCGGTTCATCAATAATCACCGCACAACTATACTTAGGATTATCAGCCGGGAAGAAACCCATAAAGGCCGTATAATATTGCCCTTGTACATATCCGTTTTCCCTTTTTTGTGAAGTACCTGTTTTTCCGGCTACTTTGCAGAAGCCTGTATTGATATTTTTGGCTGTCCCATGCTCAACTACGCCTTTCATCATTTCATGAACGAGCTTAATGGTGCGGTCTGAACAAATCTGGCCATCTTCTTTCCGCCCTTCAAATCTTTCAATCACTTTGTCGGCCTCACGTATTTCCTTTACAATAAAAGGCTGTACCCAATGCCCGCCATTGGCAATGGCATTATAAAAAGTAAGCATTTGCAGAGGTGTCAGACGGGTTTCATACCCTATCGACATCCAGGGTACGGTAGTTGAACTAAAGGTAGAGCTTTTACCATTTTTGATAATAGGCTCGGTTTCTCCTCTTAACTGGAATCCTACAGGTTTGTCTAATCTGAAATTGCTCAGGTAAGTGACAAAATTATCGGCTCTTGAAAATCCGAAATGCTCTTTCACTAAAGAGTAAATCCCGACATTGCATGAGTGTTCGAACACCTGTCTTACCGTCTGATTTCCATGTTTTTCCGAACACTTCATTTCTATATTATTATGCATGATAGAGCCATCACAAAAGGCAGCAGGAGAATCTAAACCTAACTTGCTTTTCTCTAATATGGCCACCATACTTGCCAGTTTAAAGGTAGAACCCGGGTCGGTACCGCCTTTTACTGCATAGTTAAAGTCTTCTGTATAATAAGTTTCGTCGTTTTTGGTTCTGCGTGAAAGATTCGTAATGGCCTTAATTTGCCCGGTAGCTACTTCCATCACAATAGCAGAGCCGTATTTGGCATTGGTGCTTATTACCTGATTGCGCAGAGAACTTTCAACAATATCCTGAAAATTAACGTCAATAGTCGTTACTACATCATGCCCTGATTCCGGGCGGACTTCCGGGTTATCTTCTACTGGTTTCCATACTCCTCCAGCCAGACGTTGAAAAAGCCCTACGCCATCTCTTCCGGCCAGATAATTATTGAAACTGAATTCAATACCAAAATCCCCTTTAGTTTGGGTATCACGGTCAAGTTTCCCGATAGAGCGCAAAGCCATATCATCAAAGGGCATTACCCGTCTATTCAACTGTTCGAACTTACCGCCACCTTTCATTTTCCCTTCACGGAAAAAAGGATAGGTCTTGATTTGTTCCATTTCCTGAAAATCAACCAGACGGTCGCCAAAGGCCACAAATTTTACTTTTTTGCTTTTTCTGGCGTTCAGGATCAATTCTTTATATTGATTGGCTGAACGATCCTGAAAAAAGTCAGCTAGTAAATTTGACAATGAGTCTAAACGGGTATCAAAATATTTGGGTTTGGCTCTGGATACATCTAAGCCAACCCGATACCGAGGGACAGACGTAGCCAATAAGCTACTGCCGTCGGCTGCATAGATATTGCCACGGGTAGCTTTTATTTGCATTGGTTTGCGTTGTACTTTCTCAACCTTATTCATCCATTTCTTTTTCTGGAACACCTGCACAACAAATATCTGTGCAGCAATAAGGGAGCCTATCAGAAATACCAGGCCAAAGGTAAGTTTGGCTCGCCACTGAATTTCTTCGCGGATAGAGGGCTTCGCTGACATGATTATATAAACTTTGCTGGATTTTAGGACTTATTCTTGTTCTTTCACGACTATTTTATTCGGGGGCGTAATGTTTTCTTCAAGCCCTTTGTCTGTTAGCTTTTTGGCTATTTCAGACTGTTTGCTGGCAAACATATAGCGCGATTTCTGCGAAATATATTCGGCACGTTTTTCTTCCATTTCGTTACGCGAACGTTCAATTTTCTTGATAAAACCTTCGTAACTATGCTGAATATAAATGTAGAAAATACAAAGAACACTTAACCAGACGATACGCTTGAGCGTTTCGGTTGGAAGAGAATCACCTAAATTAAATCGATTAGAGAGCCATGTGTTGATGCGTTCAAAAAGCCCGGCTTTGCGTGGAGCCTTGGGCACAGCAGGTGCAGAACGGTGGCGAAAAGTATTTGTTGCCATTCCGAAAGATGTTTTATGGGTTATTATTAAAGCACGATTGTATAACAAATGTAAGAATTATCTGCAAATTCTATCAGAAACCGCGCAATTTTTTTGTAAATTTTAATACCCACTCAACTAGCTACAACAAAAAAATCGCCCTTAAGAAAAGAACGATTTTTTTGTTGTATTGTTTTAATATTTACAAATTTCTAAGTGATTTACTGATAAGCATTTCACTGAGATTTTTGTTTTAGTTCTACATTAAGAAAAAACAGCTTCTAACTGTTGTTTCTGAGGAAAATCAGGTGTTACCAGATCTGCTTCAGGTTTGTAAATATATGGCATCGGGAAGCCTCTTTCCTGGAAGGTCTGTTCGGCCATATTGTTATAACGCAACTGAATAGACCAACGGATATTTTTAGTAACGTTATCGCCGGAACGGTGTACTAAAAAAGCCGAGAAAACCAATAAATCACCTACTTCAAATTCGGTTTGCACATAGGCATCTTCCGGTAAGTCTTCCTGGATACTTCCTAAATAACCAGATGTATCCGCTTTCAATAGTCCATCTTTATGGCTGGCAGGCAAAATTTGCAATGAACCTAATGCTTCACCACAATCTACCATCGGAAACCACATTACGATACTATCTAAGGAGCCCTGGCCTGTACGCCAGTCCTGATGTGCACCTAATTTCCAGTGGCTACCACCTTTTGACAAGTAACGGCTATTGAATTGCATGGCCGGACGCACACCAATCATCGGGAAATCATACCCCAAAGATTTCAACACGTTAATCAATTTAGGTTCTGTACCCAAGCGGTGTAACGAGATCAAATGCTGGGCTTGTTTTCCTGTACTGACAAAGGTATTGAAATCAGCTTCGAACAAATCAAACATCGCCTGCTCAAATTCGTCTTTATTGTCAATATCTACTTTTTTACCTAAAACACGCTCAATTTGCAAAGCAAAAAGATTACGAGCCTCTGTATATATCTGATTAATTTCTTCTTTACTAAAGAAGTTTTTCAGAATAATATAACCGTCTTTATTGAATTGTTCTTTCATTGTTCCCATAACTTATCATCTATTCTAAAAAATTAAATAATAGGGCAAAACTAAAGCCGGAATCAAGCCATAAAAATGATATATCTCATGAATGCACTATTTCTCTAAAATAGCATAGCCAAAGCCTGCTCTTCCAAATCCATTGCCATTATATAACAGATATTTTTTGTCGTTATGTTCATAGCAATAGGCATAATCTATCATTTCATAATCAAAATCATTCGGATTATCTGATTTATGAATTCCTACTAATTCGTCTTTACGCTCCCATTTAAAACCGTCTTTCGATTCAGCATATCCTAAACGATAGCTCTGGTTGCGATCGGTACGGTAATCTCTCGTATGGCGGAATGAATAATACATCTTAAAAATACCATCTTCAAAAAATACACTCGGACGACCCACTGCATGCAAGAAATCATCAAATGGCAGTGCTACATCTCCTGTAGGTTCCCACTTAATACCATCTTCTGATACAGCTACACGGCAATCATAATATGGTTCAGGGTAGCCATGAATATATTCACACTTCTGACCTGAAATATACCACATCATCCAGCGACCATTGACATACATCACCGATGGTTGTGCTGCCCAGATAGGATTATGGATTGACCTATCCATGATAGGCCCACGGAACATTTTCTTGAATGTAATTCCACTATCTGTACTGATAGATAGGCCCATTGACAGGCGGTAAGAATTATGCGTACGATTCCAGCCTGTATAATACAACCAGATGTCTCCGTTTGATTGAGGCACAAACCATGAGGGCATGGCACCTGTTTCGTCATACTCACCCGGTCCACCTAAATCTAATACAAAGGTGTCGTGGACATAAAGGATTTTAGTCGGGTCGTCATAGTCCACATCAATAAATGTCGGACGCGATTGTCCGTGGTCATCTCTTGATGAAAAATATACTCTTAAAAAATCTTTATGTTTATAAGCATAAGGCACCTGCGCGTGTGAGCGGCTATGTGCTAAAGTACCATCTGGTTTATAGATAACGCCCTGCTTCTTCCATAACCCCCCCGCCCCTGAAGGGGAGCTTTTATCTTCGTTTAATGACATTCTTTTTATTTTTTAATTACCAAAAACTACTTCTTCGCCTTACGGTTGCGTTCCGCTCTAATTCTCCAGTTATCCTTGAAGTCTTTCCCAGGAATCTGTAGATTAACATTAACCGTTGGCGCTTTTTTAGTTTTCTTAAACTCCAATACGTAGTAACCATTACCGAAAATCCATTGCAATTTTACGTCCTTTACGTTTTTTGGTAAATCCTGTAAAGGTACTTGGTCGGCAAACATCGGGTTGGCATCCATTAATATCTGATAGGTTTTCTGGTCTCTTAGCCATGCGCCTACGCTTTCGTCGCCTACTACTACTCTACCGCCTACTTTTACCACACGGTTGAATTCTTCAAATGCTTTGGCTCTTTCAGAGAAGGTGTTGATACCACCAAAATGGAAAACAGCATCAAAATAATTGTCTTCAAATGGCAAGTAAGCACCATTGCCAATGAAATAATCTATCTGTACATCTTTCTTATCGGCAAATTTTTCTTTGGCATGACCTAACATCGCAGGTGATAAGTCAGATAAAACGGCATGACCACCCGGAGTAACCTTATCAATAATATAAGCTGAATCTTTTCCTGTGCCAGCGCCTACTTCCAATACCTTCATGCCCGGCTTTAACTTCAACATACCAATCATGGTTTTGCGTGTAGAAGCTTCGTTAGCATGTAAAGACTCAAATACCCATGATACACCACGGTCATAACGCAAGTGCGCATCATTGTAGGCTACCTGTTCTTTACGGTCTTGCTCGAACAATTCTTTTGGATAAACTAAATCTACAATGTTGTTTATATCATAAGAGATGGGTTCTTCCTGAGAGGTATTATGAAGAGTTTTGCCGTCGGCCGATAGAACCAATTTAGTTCTGGTTTTAGGGCAAATAAGTTGGTCAAAAAAATGCGTCATTATTTGGTCTATATCTATGTTAAAGCGTCAAAGTTCAAGATTTTTGCTGAAAAAACCATAGGAAAAAGGGAGATTCTATGGATTAGTTTATCTAACGGAAATCATAATATGTTAATAAAAAAGAGAGGAAACCCTCTCTTTCACTGAATATGCTTACAAATTAATATCCTTACTAGAAACATCAGATTTCACGGCCGGATTACCTTTCCATATACTCCATGGTTCAGTTTTAGCTTTGGTAAGGTTGGCTCCCATGGCTATTAAAGTACCTTCGCCTAAAGTACAACCGTCACGAATAGTAGCGTTAACTCCAAAGAAAGAATACTCACCTACTACACAACGGCCTGATAATACGACATGAGAAGTAAAGTATACATGGTCTTTGATTTCTCCGTGGTGCCCGATGTGGTTACCACTCCACAATACCACATTATTGCCAATTTTTACAAATGGCTGAATGGTATTATCTTCAAGTATAAAACAGTTTTCACCAATCTGGTCAGTTAAAACAGTAGCTTTTGAACTGATGTATGAGATACAATCATAACCTAATTCTTTGATTTCGCCATATACTTTTGCACGTATCTGGTTCATTTTGCGCTCACTCAATGGGGCAAAGAATTTATATTCTGACGGAGGAAATAATTCGGGAACATCTTCAAAGGCTACTAGTTGGATGCCACAGAAAGATGTCTCGCCTTCTTTAATATATGCTCTGTTTTTAGTGAATGCTACAATTTCATGCTCTGAGTCATGTGTGAGATAATAATGGGCTAATTCTGCCACTAATTCAGTACCGAAAACTACTACTTTTGCCATTGGATTTGCTGTTTTAAACCAATTCAAATTCTTTTAAATACGCATGAATTGCCTCAACCGGGCAAAACATTAATAGGTCAATCATCGAAAGCCAGGGTACAAATTCATTATTGAATTGCTTATATTGAACGGGTTTCGATTTGATAAAATTAAGTAAGATTTTATTATCGGCAAAAAGTTGTTTATCATAGATAGCCATTCCGCCGATGGGATTTATATAATGGTCTGCCTTTTCCTGCAAACAAATATCTAAAATACGCTCCTGTGCTTTTAAGTGTTGATTGTTATAAATTGTCGAACTATCAACAAATTTGGTATTGATGCCTAAATATTGGCAGGTAGCTTTTAGGCTTGTGGTACAAAGCTCGCCTATATTAGCCGGATTCGATTGAAAAACTTCTGTGAGAATCGCCAAAGTCTCCTGATAAAAAGGGGCTTTCTTGTACGATTGCTCAATGGTTTTAAAGAATTTCTTACTCCACGCTTCCAGATTATCTACTTCAATATCTCTGATTAATCTGTTCTGGCTGGCACTGATTAGGGGAAGTGTAAACATAGACGCTTTTCCGCTAATCAGGATATTATTTCGGTTTATCCATCCTTTGTTGATATAGGCCACATCATCATAAATTATGAACTTATCAACGGCATTGATTAGTTGAAAATAACCAACGTAGGGAAAAATGTATGGTTGCATGATTCCGATAGTCATAACTTATTGCGCTTTTACAGTTTGAGGATTCAATTTACGTAAGAAGAAAGCACTTTCTTCTACGGGAGTATCTTTATGTGCGTCGCCTAGTCCAAGTGCAATATCTCCTTCCTGATAGGGGAGAACGCCCTTTGAATAAAACAAGTATTCAGCTTCAGCCGGAATAGGTTTAACCCTGCTACGGAATGGGTGGATAGGAATCAATCTACGTTTAAATTCTGCTCCCCAGAGTGGATATTCAAAATCTTCGTGTTCTTGTTGTGTACCTAAGGCCACAATGGCATTTTTAGGAACAAGTTCATCAAATTTCTTGTAGGCATCATAAATATCCGGACGGGCCAATGTCACTTGTTCCATGCGAGACATATTGAAGATATTCTTTTGGGTAAATATCGGGTGAACCCGTGTAAATGAAATACTACAAAACGCCGAAATACTCACGATTGCACAACAAAGCAACTGCCAGTATTGCCAGATTTTATGTTTTTCTGATAAAACATAAAACGCCACTAACAAAGGCAAACACCATACGGCCATATTGAGAAAATATCTCGCTTTAATAGGGTCATAAGGAGCTGAATAACTCAATGATAGAAAATGTAATATGGCTGCTACAATCAGCACTAATAAGCTTTTCTGAATGGCATTGATTGTCCGGTAATTTCTGATAAAATGATAAAAGAGTATCAATGTAACAGGTAGTACCATACCAAAACTGATGATACCCCAGTAAGGTCTTTCTATATAAAAGCGAATCGGGTGGTCGAACGAAAAATAAGATACTACAGTATATCTGGCTCCTTCCATACCTAAACTACCTAAAATCTTATCAGGTATATATCGAAAGGCGTCATTGAGTTTTTTGCCTATTTCTGTACTACGCAAACCATCAAGATTTAAGAAATCAGAAGAATATCGACCCACATTGAGCGCAATGTTTTTGATTTTCTCTTTACTTGTATAATCTTCAACCCCATGCCATTTCATTACCATTGGTGGTGCTGAAAGGCTTCCTAATCTGAATTTGCCAACCTCTTGTATATTACCAATGTATCCCGTAGGTAATACATAAATAGCAATGCTAAGCATGAAACTACTTACGAACAGATTAATATTTTTATAGAATTCTTTCTTCCACAAAACTGTGTAGATAGCAACCACAAAAGCTGCCGGAGCAATCAATAAAAACGTAACCTTATGCCCAATCCAGACTCCTGAAATAAGGGCTATCATAATAATATTGAGAGGCGTAGGTTTTTGTTTGAATGAGAATAAATTATAAGCCAGAATGCCTAAATACGCACTTAATACAATGTCGGTTTCGGTAGTGGTTGCTTGTACTAGTGCTGTTGGTAGCAAAAGTGTAATCAAGCCTACAAAAAGTGAAGCGATAAAGTTTTTGGAGATTTTATAGGCAATACCATAACTTGATAAAGCAAAAGCCCAATAGGATAGATAATGAATGACCTTAAAGCCTTTTTCACCTAAAAGATGATAAAAGAATATCTGGAGAGTCGGTAATGAGTTCGGATAAAAATCAATCGTCCAGGTAGTACCTTGCAGACGATTCATATTACCATTTTGCAGATAATATGCACATTTTACAAGATGGCCTGTCATACTATCCCATTCATTCGGGAAGGTAACAAATGAGATAATCAAATTTAAAATAGCTGTGATAAATACAGCTAAAAACAGAATACCTAATGAAAGCTTATTTAAAACGGGCTGATTCTGCCAGTTGTTTACGAATTTATTTTGTAAACCCTGAAAACCCGTTAGTAAATTGAAGTGGTGATTATTGGCAATTTGTCTGAAAACAAGATAGAATAATATAGCTATTACGTTGACTGAAACACCCCAATAGACAGGTTGATTAATGAAATTGAATTTAGACAAAAGAAACCCTGTTGGAATGATACACGAAACCAGACCAAGAAACCATTTGAGGCCATAATCGCTCAGGCTTTCAGAAATGTAGGCTGCATTTCGGTGGATTTGCCAGATGAATAAAAGAAAAAGGAGCAGAAATATCCAATACATTCAAATAAAAAGGGCTTCTTGAATTACAAAGGTAAGACGGAATCGTGTCCCGTCCTAAATTATGAATTTGTTTAAAGGGGTTCTAAATTAAAAACTCAAATAAATCTGGTTTTTTATTAATGTATTCAAACTGGATATTATGGTCTTTCATGCGTTGAACTAACGGCTGATAATCTGCTTTGTTTTTTAATTCAATGCCCACTAATGCCGAGCCTCGTTCGCGAGAAGTTTTTTTATTATATTCAAACATTACAATATCGTCGGTTGGCCCTAAAACATCATTCAAAAACTCCTTAAATGCTCCTGCACGTTGCGGGAAACGGATAATGAAGTAATGTTTTAGCCCTTCATATAATAAAGAACGCTCTTTGATTTCTTCGGTACGGGTAATATCATTATTCCCGCCACCGATGATGCAAACCACATTTTTACCTTTAATTTCATCTTTCAGAAAATCCAGCGCAGCAACTGATAATGCACCGGCAGGCTCGGCTACAATGGCTTCTTCGTTATACAATTCCAGAATGGTAGAGCATACTTTCCCTTCCGGAATCAAAAGAATTTCGTGATTAAGGTTTTGTTTGCAGACTTCAAAAGTTAAATCTCCGGCACGTTTTACGGCTGCTCCATCCACAAACTTGTTGATTTCGTCTAAAGTTACTACATGCCCGGCTTCTAAAGACTTTTGCATGGTTGGTGAACCTAAGGGTTCTACCGCCACTAATTTGGTTTTAGGTGATAATTGTTTAAAAACAGTTGATACACCTGAGGCTAATCCACCTCCACCAATGGCAAAAACCAGATAATCTATTTTAAAATTAGAGTCTTTAAAGATTTCGAGCCCTACAGTGCCTTGTCCTTCAATTACCTGTAAATCATCAAAAGGATGTATAAAAGTAGCGTCTTGTTGCTCACAGAAAGTTTTGGCAGCAAAATACGCATCATCATAAGTATCACCCACTAATTCAATCTTCACAAACTCTTTTCCGAACATGCCTACCTGTTTGATTTTCTGAGCAGGGGTGGTAGTAGGCATAAAAATAGTACCAGTTACCCCTAGTTTTTTACAGGCATACGCAAGCCCCTGTGCGTGGTTTCCTGCACTGGCACAAACAACTCCTTTGGCTAACTGCTCTTTGGATAGGCTAGCCATTTTGTTGTAAGCCCCTCTGATTTTATAAGAACGCACTACCTGTAAATCTTCGCGTTTGAGGTAAATATCGGCCCCGTAACGCTCTGACAGGTTCAAATTGTGCATTAATGGCGTATGTGTAGCTACGTCTTCAAGCCTTTCGGCTGCGACATACATATTGTCGATGTCTGGAAAGATTAATGGTTTTTCTGACACGGTTTTGTTGATGGTGGTCATTGGTTAAATGATGGTTTAACCGGATTTTGATTGATAGTAAACTAACAGGTAATGCACATTTTTGTGCTGGAATTTTTGCCAAATGTAATAAAAAATAAAATGAGTAGGTATTTTTTACCTACTCATTCCATGCTTTATCTAATTTAAACAATTGCTAGCCGAAAAATTAGTTTCTTTCTGGTCTCAAGCTACGTACAGTTGCACCTGCTTTCCACATTTCTGAATCACGTAATTCTGCTAATTCAACTTCTAATTTCTCGCGGTAATCTGGTTGAGAGTTACGCTCGATAGATTGAGCCGCTTCTTTCTGTGTTTTTACGCTGTTATATAATTTTTTGAATACCGGTTTAGTTGCATCATGGAAAGGTTTCCACCAGTCTAACGCACCACGTTGCGCAGTAGTAGAACAGTTAGCGTACATCCAGTCCATACCGTTTTCTGCTACTAATGGCATCAACGATTGTGTTAACTCTTCTACAGTTTCGTTGAAAGCTTCTGATGGAGAGTGACCGTTTTCGCGTAATACTTCGTATTGAGCAGCGAAAATACCTTGGATAGCACCCATCAAAGTACCTCTTTCACCTGTAAGGTCAGAAGTTACCTCACGGTAGAAATCAGTTTCGAACAAGTATCCTGAGCCTACACCGATACCCATAGCGATAGCTGTTTCACGAGCGTGGCCAGAAGCATCCTGGTAAACTGCAAAGCTAGAGTTCAAACCTTTACCTTCTACGAATAAACGACGAAGAGAAGTACCAGAACCTTTAGGGGCAACTAATACTACATCGACAGTCTTAGGAGGTTTGATACCAGTCTTTTTGCTATAAGTAATACCGAAACCGTGTGAGAAATACAAAGTTTTACCTTTTTTAAGGTATTTTTTAACAGTTGGCCACAAAGCGATTTGAGCTGCATCTGACAAAAGGAAACAGATAATAGTACCTTTTTTCAATGCATCTTCAATGTTGAAAAGTGTTTTGCCCGGTACCCAACCATCAGCTACTGCTTTGTCGTAGGTTTTGCCAGGACGTTGTCCAACAATTACATTGAATCCGTTGTCACGCATGTTCATTGCCTGACCAGGACCTTGTACACCGTAGCCAATCACAGCGATGGTTTGTTTTCCCAAAAACTCTCTTGCTTTTTCGAGAGGGTACTCTTCGCGGGTTACTACTTCTTCTTCAACACCGCCAAAATTTAACTTTGCCATTTTATTGTTTTGTTTTGTGTTATTACTATATAATTGAGTGATTGAGTGATTGAGCGATTTAGTGAATGTGTGATTATGGTAAGAAAATCACAATGCAAAAAACATCATAAATAATACTCCCATTCAGCAATTTCTTCAGGAAGGTACTCTATTAAACCTTGTGGTGTTTTACCAACTGCCACTCTTCCCGAGCGAACGAACTCGATGATACCATGTGGTTTGATATACTTGAAAAAGTCGAAAATTTCTCTTTCTGTACCTGTTTTTTCAATTACCACGTAGTCGAGCCCCCAATAAACTACCCATGCTTTATGTACTTTGTTGATGTTTTCGACGTCGATTACCTTGCCTTCAATAGGGGTAGAAATTTTGAAGAGGGCAATTTCGTTGTAAACGATGTCTTCGTTGAGATAACCGAAAACAGCTAGTACTTCGACAACTTTACGAATCTGGCGAACGAGTTTTTCTACCTCTTCCCGTTTGTCGTGTTTGATAACAATCGTAAAACGAGAGATGCCTTTTCTTTCAGTTTCCGAAACAGTCAAAGACTCAATATTGATTCTTCTCCTGGTAAATATGATTGTGATTTTGTTGAGTAATCCGATGCTATTTTCGGTAAATACGCAAATAGTGTATGTTGTCATGAGTAGTATCTATTTAGTGATTTAGTGCATGAGTGATTTAGTGATTATTACTTTGAGAATATCTTACATCAAAATTCGATTAAAGATTATCAAGAATTGAGTATTTGATTTTTAATCACTCAATCACTAATTCACACAATCACTCAATTATTCTAATCGTATCTCCGAAACGCTGGTGCCTGCAGGAACCATCGGGAATACGTTTTCCTCTTTTTCTACTAATACTTCTAAAAGATAGGCTTTATCTGATTTGAGTAATCTATCCAATGAGTCGCTAAGATTTTCTCTTTCTTCACAAGTGTGTCCTTCAATACCGAAGCCTTTGGCAATAGTAATGAAATCAGGGTTCTTTAGTTCTACAAAAGAATAGCGGTTATCGAAGAATAATTGCTGCCATTGGCGAACCATACCCAGATAATTATTATTCAGGATAATCATTTTCACGGCCAATCCACTTTGGGCTATCGTACCTAATTCCTGAATAGTCATCTGGAAACAACCATCACCAATAATACCCACTACCTCACGGTCTGGCGCCCCCATTTTTGCGCCGAATGAAGCCGGAATGGCAAACCCCATCGTTCCCAATCCACCTGAGGCAATATAAGAGTGTGGTTTACGGAATTGGTAATAACGAGCCGTTACCATCTGATGCTGGCCTACATCAACTACGATACACGCTTCACCATTGGTCTTATCTGAAAGCATGGCTACTACTTCCGCCATTTTAATTTTGCCTTCACCTTTCAAATCACGGAGTGTTACTTTCTGATGTTCCTTCTGATCCAGTTTTCTGAATTCATTTTTCCATCCTGTAAAATCCCCTTTCTTTACCAAAGGCATCAGCATTTTCAAGGCCTCTTTTGCATCGCCCACAACAGGTGCTTCGGTTTTCTTGATTTTTTCGATTTCAGAAGGGTCAATCTCTATATGAACGATTTTGGCTTGCTTGGCAAATTTGGCAGCATCTCCTGTTACGCGGTCATCGAAACGCATACCAATCGCTATCAATACATCGCATTGGTCTGTCATTACATTAGGTGCATACATGCCGTGCATACCCAACCAACCCATATAATTCGGATGGTCAATAGGCATAGCTGAAAGACCTAGTAATGTACTTGCGCAAGGAATATCTGTTTTTTCAACAAATTCCAATAGTTCCTGCATGGCATCGGCAATCAAAACGCCATGTCCGAATAAGATATAAGGACGTTTAGCTTTGCTGATTAATTCGGCAGCCTTTTCTATCTGCTCTTGTTTAGGGACAATACGCGGACGATAAGTAACCAGTTTATTGACTTTCTTGTATTCAAACTTTTCAGTCATTTTACCCGCTTGTGCATCGCGTGTAAAATCTATTACCACAGGACCCGGTTTTCCACTTTGGGCAATATAAAAGGCTTTTGCCATTACTTCGGGCACTTCATCAGGGCTGGTTATCTGATAGTTCCATTTACAGACAGGTGTGGTAACACCAATCATATCTGTTTCTTGAAAAGCATCTGTACCAAGCAATGTTGATTTGACCTGACCTACAATACAAACCAATGGAGTACAATCAATGATAGCATCGGCAATAGGCGTAATAAGGTTGGTACCTCCCGGGCCGGAAGTAACCAGACAAATACCTGTTTTTCCACTGACACGTGCATAGCCTTGTGCGGCATGCCCTGCTCCTTGCTCATGACGAACCAGAATATGATTCAGTCGGTCAATGTAGTCATAGAGGGCATCATAAGTTGGCATGATAGCGCCACCGGGATAACCAAAAATGGTTTCTACTCCTTCGGCTAACAAACATTCCATCATTGCTTGCGCTCCCGAAAGAAAATCTTTCTTTTCTGGCTGCTCAAGATTGATAGAAAACGTTTCTTGTTTGGCTTCCACTTCTAATAAATTTCCCATGTCAGAATGGTTTTTAAAGTATCATTGATTGTTGTAAGTCCGCTATTTGTGGTTTTTCTTTTTTACAAAGATTCCTTCGCCCTGCATCAGTCTTCCGTCTTTAGGGTCTTTCAGTTCGGGCAGAATCGTAAATAATTCAAAACCTAATTCATCTAATTTGCTGATTACTTCATTGTATAAAGGGCCTTGTTCGTACAAAGTCACAAATGAAATCTCAGCCTGAATCACGTTGATGTAGGGTAATATAGCTTTCGCTCCTTCCAATACATTCAGTTCATAGCCTTGCACATCAATTTTCAGATAGATTGATTGATATTGCTTGGCTATTTCGGGCGTGATTACCTCGTCTAATCGTTTAATCTGAATCTTTTCAGTATCCTGATAGGCCGCCACAGGTGCTAAATCTGTCTGATTTTTGTGCATCCCTAATAGCGAGCTACTCGCATAATTCCCGGCAATATTAATGGTCAGTTCTTCACTTTCCGTACCGATACCTATATTATGGTATTGCCAGTTTGGGTCTTTATCTGCTTTAGCTTTTAGTTTTGCAAAACTGGCTTTAATCGGTTCGAACGATACGATTTTGCCCTTGTACCCCATTTCTCTTGCTTCTTCGCCATAAGTCCCAATGAATCCACCTACATCAAGTAGTAAATCAACTTTATGTGATTCCAATAAATGTTTGATTAAGGCAAAAGGAGAGTTCATGACATTGAAGCGACGAACTTCCATATTCAGGTATTTTCTGGCAAACTTCTTTATAAAATCATCCATAGATTGTTAATTATAAGTCTGTTACGCAACCTTCACTAGCTGAACTAACATTCTTGATATATTTTCTCAAAACTCCTCTCGTAAATGGTGATTCTTTTGGTTGCCATGCTGCTCTGCGCTCTGCTAATTCTTCGTCAGATACATGTAGAATCAGTTTATTATCAACTGCATCAATCGTAATTTTATCACCGTCTTTTACCAGAGCGATAGTACCACCATCGAAAGCCTCAGGTGTTACGTGACCTACTACAAAACCATGTGTACCGCCAGAGAAACGACCGTCAGTAATCATCGCTACCGAATTGCCCAAACCTGCACCCATAACAGCTGAGGTTGGTTTCAACATTTCAGGCATTCCTGGTCCGCCTTTAGGGCCTTCGTTACGAATCACTAATACATGACCCGGTTTGATTTCACCTTTGCTCAAAAACTCAATCACCTCTTCCTCACGCTCACATACTTTGGCAATACCTTCAAATCTTTCACCTTCTTTACCTGTGATTTTAGCCACCGCACCTTTTTCGGCAAGATTACCATACAAAATCTGTAAGTGACCTGTTGCTTTAATCGGGTCAGAAATAGGTCTGATCATATTCTGAGTTGTGAAATCCAAATCAACAACCTCTTCCAGATTCTCAGCAACAGTTTTACCCGTAATCGTCATACAATCGCCATGAAGTAAGCCAACTTTTAATAGATATTTCATTACTGCCGGTACTCCACCTATGGCCAATATATCTTCCATATAGTATTTGCCTGATGGTTTCAGGTCACCTAATAATGGTGTGCGGTCTGAAATAGCTTGAATATCATCTAAAGAAAATTGTATGCCTGCAGAAGAAGCAATAGCTATGTAGTGCAATACGGCGTTAGTAGAACCTCCTAAGGCTATTACAACAGTCATCGCGTTTTCGAAGGCTTTGCGGGTCATAATATCGCGTGGCAGAATCTGTTTTTCTAACAGATTTTTCATCGCTGCACCAATAGCCACACATTCGGCTTTTTTGCCTTCGTGTGTCGCGGGGTAAGAAGAGCTGTTAGGTAGGCTCATGCCCATAGCTTCTATTGAAGAAGCCATCGTATTGGCCGTGTACATACCACCACAAGCTCCCTGACCCGGAATTGAGTTTTGTATGACTCCTTTATAATCTTCGTCCGAAATATTATTGGCAAACTTTTTACCTAATGCTTCAAAAGCTGACACAATATCTAATTTCTGTCCGTGATAATGTCCTGATTTTACTGTACCTCCATATACTAAAATCGCAGGGCGGTTCAGGCGAGCAATGGCCATCATAGCACCTGGCATATTTTTATCACAACCTACTACCGTAATCACACCGTCATACCATTGTGCCGAAACCACATCTTCAATTGAATCTGCGATAATGTCGCGGCTTGGTAACGAATAGCTCATACCATCATTTCCGTTGGTCATCCCATCAGATACGCCGATAGTATTAAAAATCAACCCCACCATGCCATTTTCCTGCACACCTTTTTTTACGTGTACCGAAAGACCATTCAGGTGAATATTACAAGGGTTTCCTTCATAACCTGTACTGGCGATACCAATCTGAGGTTTTGCCATGTCATCTTCTGTCAAGCCAATAGCATAAAGCATTGCTTGAGCAGCAGGATTTGTTACTTCTTGCGTGAGTGTACGGCTGTATTTGTTAAGAGTGGTCATTGTGATATTCTGTTGTATAATAAGTCGTAAATAATATCTGGTTCATAAAAAAGCCTTCTCCACTTGGTGAAGAAGGCTTAAGCATGGTCGCGCGTCCTTCTTCACCTACTTGTTTAGCAGGAGAATAATTGGCACGATAATGACTTTATTTGGGCTCATGAATAAGTTTCTCTATTTGCGAATATTCGCTAAATGCGAATCATTTCTATACAAATGTAAGCGAAACGATTTTTTAAAACCAAACATTTTAGAATAAAATTTTGAAAATCATACTTTTTTGTACTTTTCTAAGGTTGCTTTATGGAAATTCTAAGAATTTTTATGCCCCGGTTATCTCTTCGTAGGTAGCCTGTATGCTTCTTACAATACCATCTCCCTGCATTTCTGTTACACCCGGAATGGCTGTTACCTTTAGAATTTCCTCTTTAGACTTGCCCGCTTTCACCTCTCCCTCTACAAAGTTCCATAGTTTAGAAAGGTAATCCTGAAACACGCTGATGTCGTCTTTATTACCCGTTATTTTCTCTGGGTCAAAGGCATGGCCGAATACAAAAAGCGTTTGGTTATCAAAAGTTTTCAATGCCTTATCTAGTACAGTAATCCAGCTTTTTACGGAAGCACCTGCCGAGCGGTCCACAAATGGGTAGCGACGATTGAAAAGTAAATCGCCCATGTGCACAATATTGGCATTTTCAAAGTGAATTAAGCTATCGCCGTTAGTATGTCCTGCACCGAAGTAATGCGCCTTAATGGTCTCTTTACCAACCTTTTGCTTCCAGGTATCAGTAAAGGTCATGTCAGGATACAATTGTTTGTCTTCTGTTTTGTTTTTCTCTGCTACTGCCTTCTGGTTTTTCAGTGAATTGGCATGTGCTACCACATGTTCAGCAACGCCTTTGAAAGAGATATTCCCTCCTGAATGGTCTCCATGATGGTGAGTGTTAATCAATAATTGAATAGGTTTGTCTGACTTCTTTTTCAAGGCATCAATCAGGTGCGTAGCTTGTTCAGGGAATTGTGAGTCTACTACGGCTATGCCTGTTGGTGTAATTAAGTAGGCAATAGTGCCGCCTTTTTCTGTAAAAACGCCTACACCACCACGCAAATCCTTCAATTTATAAGGGTCTTGCGCAAATAGATTAGCTAATAATTCTTTGCTTGATAAAGTGAGGGCACCCAATGTTAGGCCCGTAGTGTGTACGAAATTTCTACGATTCATGGTTTTTGAATATTAAGTTTTACAGGTTGCGATAATTTATTTAGTGAATGAGTGAGTTAGTGATTGAGTGAATATTGTCTTTAACTTTGCCGCGGTAACGGTCTGTTTTACCTGATTTGATGATTTTGTCTTGAACTTTGATTTAACTAATTGACCTGCTTATATTGATTTTGCTTGAAACTTGGATTTACTTATTGATAATCATGATCATTCTATTGCTGAATTTTCAGTGAAATCATCAAATCAGCTAAATCAAAGTTCAGACAAAATAATCACACAATCACTCGTTAGATATTGCCGCTTCAACCATATATCTCACTGAAACATCATTGGATACAAGAATTCTAATCAAGTGATTCTCTCTCAAATGCATGGCTTTGATGATTTCTTTGACTGAAAGTCCCTTCTGATACAGGTTTCTGACATTTCCGCCAAAGTCTTCAAAATACTGTAATTTGGCTTGCATTTGTTGTTTTCCGTCTTTCAAACGTGGATGATGTCCACAAAAAAGCACATCAAAGTCGTATTGAAGCACTTTTTTAAAGGATTCTACCTGTTGCCAGAATTTCTCTCCTTTTCTGAATATCCTGATTTTTATGCCTACAAACAAATCGCCCGAGAAAAGCCAGCCTTTATTGGGTTCTAAGAAAACGGTATGGTCGTCAGCGTGCCCGGGTGTATAAATGGGCAATAATGTGTGGTGTGGAGTCTCAAAAATTACCGGAAAATCGTGTATCTCTTTTGTATAAGGTTTTACCTGTCCAAACAATACCTTCTCATATAAATATAAGTCAAAGCCCTGCTTTACTTTTGCTTGCGTAAGTGGGTGGGCAAATACCTCTGCCTGATGCTCATGTGCTAAAGCTGTAACATTTCCCGAATGGTCTTCGTGGAAATGCGTCAGCAAAATCTTTTCAATGTTTTTGTGCTGAAAAGTAGCGCTAACTTTCTGTTGACAATGTGCCTGTGCGGTATCGATTAATACATTATCTAAAATAAAACAGTACACATTGAACCAAGGTTTGCCGATGAGAGCATAACCAAACCGGAAGAGCTCAACATCGGCAAATTTCCTGTATTTAAGATATTGCATTTTTCTAAGAAATAAACCTTTACGTATATCTATAGAATAAGGTTTGTCTTATCACTTCACTATTTTATAAATCTCGTCGCCTATGGCTGTTCTGATATTCAAAGTGCTGATTTTTACATTGTCACGCGTCGGATACACGCGGTTCGACAGGAATACGTACGCAAAATTATACTTAGGGTCAACCCATACAAAAGTGCCAGTAAAGCCTGAGTGTCCATAGCTTTCAGGAGTTGCTAAGGTTGGACCATTAGCTACTTTCGGATTGAAATCTATTTTATCAAAGGCAATGGCTCTGCGGTTTTTCAATTCAGGGAACTGGTATCTGGTACACTCTTCTACTACTTCCGGCTTAATAAATTGTGTGCCGCCATATCTACCTTTTTGCAGGTACATCTGCATCAGTTTTAATAAGTCATTGGCATTGCCAAATAAACCTGCATGGCCCGAAACACCATCTAACATACCTGCGCCTTCGTCATGTACACGTCCATGAATCAAAGTTTTTCTGAATAACGTATCTCTTTCTGTCGGTACTATTTGCGATTTCGGATAGAAGCGCAATGGATTATAAGTAAGAGAGTTTGCTCCTAACTGTTTATAGGTCTGTTTCAGATAATCTTCCCATGGCATACCTGTAATGCGAGGCATAAATGTTGGATAGGTATAATAGTGTAAATCGCTATATACATAGCCTTGTTCTGGTTTTACAGGAGAATCTTCAATGGCCTGAAAAATCTTCTCTCTCCAATCTTTATGCAACCATAAGCTATCCGATACTTGTACAGGATACTCGGCTGATTGTTTATTAGAAAGTGTATGTTTCTTCAATACTAAAGTGTTAGAAGAAAGGGTTTCTTTCCACAAATTTTTGTCTTCTTTAATGGCTTTCATGAGTAGAGCATTATATTTCTTTTTACTCATGAAGAACTTCTTCTTGTATTTATTAGCGTATTTCTCTTTAAATACAGGGCTATTCCTCACACTTTTCACCGAGTCAATGGCATCCATCCAGAAAGGAATCCAGGCTTTCAATCCGGATTTATGCGTCAGCATATCTCTGAATCGTAAATTGGCTTTGTTTGAATTATCAAATTCAACATAGTAATCTTTGAAAGTCTTGTCTAAATCAAATTTACCTACACTCATCAATTGCATCACAGACAATAAAGAAGTGCTTACTTTAGTTACAGAAGCTAAATCGTATAAATCTGTCAATTTTACTTTTCCACTTGAGATGGTATTAGTTGGAGCGCTCAATACTAGATTATTACTGGTATTCTTTACCTTTTCGTCCATTACATCATTCTTATTGTCGGCTCGTAGCACCAGGTCATTCATATTATTTCCGCCTGCTTTGGCTGCTTCATAGGTATGATAGCCGAAGGCTTTGTGGTAAATCACACGACCTTCTTTAGCTACTTCCAATACTGCCCCAGGATAGGCTTTTTCTCTTAACCCTAAATTCACAACGGAGTCCATCTTGGCATTGAAAACCTCGCTACTCAAGCCTACCATTTCAGGCACACCGTAAGCCAAACGACCTAATGCTTTAGTTTGAATACTTAATTCTAAAGGATATTTTTCATTAACTGTTACAGGCAGTTTACCTATGAATGGGATTGCCCCAAAAATGGCTTGTGCCGAAGCATCTTCCATATAATTGGTCAGCTGATAAGCCATTACAATGGCTTTCGCTTTCTCCAACTCTTCAAATTTATCAAGCGCGTAAGGATTACCAAAGAGGGCCACTACGGCTTTTCCTGTATTGGTAAATGCTTTTACTGCTTTTTTATTAGCATCAGTCACTCCATATTTTGCTGCCGGACGGATATTATTCAGATGCACACCAACTACAATGAGATCATGGTTTTTGGTTTGCTCTAGTACTCTGTTAATGGTAGAATCAGCGGCATTGGCGGGAATCAGAAAATTATCGACCGCAGTATAGTTTGCTGCCATTTTCTGGAAAACTGTTGGCTGGCTGGCATCTATGGATACTACGGCAATTTTTTTGGTTAAGTCTTTGATTGGTAGAATATTGTCCTCATTCTTTACCAAAGTAACAGAAGCCTCAGCAAACTGACGGTTTAAAACATCAGAAGTAGTGGTATTCAGGTCTTTAATCAGGTTTTCAATCTGAATTGGTTTGTAGCGGTCAAGACCAACCCACGATTTTGCCATCAGAATTCTTTTCACTCTGAAATCAATTTCTTCCATTGATATTTCTTTTTTCTCAATGGCTGCCTTGATAGCTGCAATGGCTGCAGGTACATCTTCAAAAGTTTCCAAAATATCATTACCTGACAGAATGGCTTTTACATTGGCTTGTCCGTTCGGAAAATATTTTACGGCTCCCTGCATATCCATGGCATCAGTAAATACCAATCCCTTAAAACTCAAATCTTTGCGAAGCAAATCGGTTACTATATTTTTGGATAGGGTAGAAGCTAAATTCTTGGTTGAATCTAGTGCCGGAATACTTAAGTGTGCCGTCATCACCCCACTTAAGCCACTATTGATTAACATTTTGTATGGGTACAATTCAATCTCATTCAGGCGTTTTTTATCATGTGTAATTAATGGTAAATCGTAGTGGGAATCTACGCCTGTATCGCCATGACCCGGGAAGTGTTTCGCTGAGGTAAGAATACGCTCGCTATTCATGCCTTGCATATAGGCAAGCGCTTTGCCGGCTACATCATATTTGTTTTCCCCAAAAGAACGGAAGTTAATAACTGGATTATTGGGATTATTATTGACATCGACCACAGGCGCATAATTCACATGAACACCCATTCTACGGCATTGCTTTCCGATTTCGATACCCATTTCTCTGATCTCTGCTTCCTTGCCACGCATAGCACCCAGAGTCATCTGGTAAGGGAAACGCACAGTGCTATCCAGGCGCATGGCTAAGCCCCATTCCAGGTCCATACCTACCAGCATAGGTACTTTAGACATTTTCTGCAACTCATTTACGATGCGGGCTTGTGTGGTTGGTTGGCCTGCAAAAAACACCAATCCGCCCAATTTATAGTCTTGCACCCATTTTTTGAGCTTATCAAAATTATACCCTTGTCCAGAGGTATTCCCACGTGGCATCAGTAACTGACCGATTTTTTCTTCTAATGTGAGGGTATTAAAAACAGAATCTACCCAACGTTGGTTATAGTTAGTAAGAAAGTCTGGTGTTTTTTGAGCAAATGTGGATAAGGTGTTGATAAGTAGGAAAACGAGCAACAATACTTTTTTCATGAGTTTACAATTTTGTCAGAATAGAAATCAAATTAAATCAAAAATTGCCAATAATCCTGCAAGGTTTTCGAAAGGAGAGAAGATTTAATGGCTTTACCTGCCACAATGCCATAGTATTCAGGTTGGCATCAGGTTTGAACTATAAAAAAAACGAATATATATTTTTATTATTCAAAACGTTTTGTACTTTCACTCTGACAATCTGGCAGACAAATTTTTGCAGTTATCCGCCATTTGGATGTATGATGAGGGATTAGTAGGTTTTAATAATAATCAATATTTTGCTGTATAATAAATGGTTTCTTCGTATAAAAGAAATCGTATAGACGAATCTAAATTTGTGGTACATGAATCGTGAACTAATCTCCAGCCTAGTTATGGCACGCCAAGACGTAGAAAACGTAGAAATGATTGAAATCGCTTCACCTGATGAAGTGATGGAAAATGAAAATAATTTGCCAACAGATCTGGCACTCCTTTCTTTAAGAAACACTGTTTTGTTTCCCGGTATTGTAATACCAGTTACAGTTACAAGAGCAAAATTCATCAAAATGGTAAAAAAAGCGTATCGTACTGATAAGACTATCGGTGTGGTAGCGCAGATACGCCATACACCTAATGAGCCAACTCCGGAAGATTTATATAAAGTAGGTACAATTGCGACTATCTTAAAAATGATTGTATTGCCCGATGGTAATGTAACGGTTATTATTCAGGGTCGTCGTCGTTTTGAGATATTGCAGTATAACCAGACCGAACCGCATTTAACGGCTTCGGTAAGATATATTCCGGATAATTTTCCGAGTGTTCGTAAGAAAGAAATAAAGGCTTTGATTCAGAGTCTGAAGGAAGCAGCGTATAAAATTCTGAATCTGAATCCTGATATACCAAAAGATGCACAGATGGCTATCAGTAATATTGATAGTCCGAGCTTTCTGACTCACTTTTTATCTTCTAACCTGAATATCGAAATCAGCGAGAAACAATTGTTGCTGGAAACTTTCGATGGTAGTGAGCAAGCACATAAATTGCTTGAACACATGATGAAGGAGATTCAGGTATTGGAAATCAAACGTGATATACAGAGCAAAGCGAGTCTTGACATAGACCAGCAACAAAGAGAATATTATCTGCGCCAACAGATAAAGGTATTGCAAGAAGAACTGGGCATGGAAACGCCTGACCAGGAAGTGGAAAAACTCAGAGCCAAAGGCGCAAAAAAGAAATGGGGCAAAGAAGCCAATGAACACTTCAATAAGGAATTGAATAAAATTCTGAGAATGAACTCAATGGCACCCGAGTATGGCGTATCGTTGACTTATGCGGAAACGATGATAGAATTGCCCTGGAATGAATACTCTAAGGATAATTTTGACTTGAAACGCGCCAAGAAAATATTAGATGCCGACCATTCAGGACTGGATAAAGTAAAGGAGCGTATCATAGAATATCTGGCTGTCCTGAAATTGCGCAGTGATATGAAAGCGCCGATTTTATGCTTATACGGCCCTCCGGGTGTTGGTAAAACATCTTTAGGTAAATCAATTGCCAAGTCTTTAGGCCGTAACTATGTACGTATGGCCTTAGGTGGTTTGCATGATGAAGCCGAAATACGCGGACATAGAAAAACATATATAGGTGCCATGCCGGGCAAGGTGATACAAAACCTGCAAAAAGCGAAGGCATCAAATCCGGTATTTGTATTAGATGAGATTGACAAAGTTTCGCGTGATTTTCGTGGCGACCCTTCTTCTGCTTTGTTAGAAGTTTTAGACCCTGAACAAAACTCAACCTTCAAAGATAATTACCTGGAGGTTGACTACGACCTTTCGAAAATATTATTCATCGCTACTGCCAATTCATTAGATACCATTCAGCCACCTTTGAGAGACAGAATGGAAATCATTGAAATTTCGGGCTATACGGTAGAAGAGAAAATCGAAATTGCCAAAAAACATCTGGTGCCGAAACAATTAGAGCAACACGGTATAAAGGTAAAAGATTTGAAAATAGATGATAAGGCTATTCAGAAAGTAGTGGAAGGCTATACCAGAGAATCAGGTGTGAGACGTTTGGAGCAACAGATAGGTACTCTGGTAAGAAAGATAGCAAAAGCAATTGCCATGCAGGAAGAATATCCTAAACTGGTAAAAGCAGAGCATGTTGAAAAAATGCTGGGTGCACCGATATTCGATCATGATTTATATGAAGGGAATGAAACCGCAGGTGTAGTTACAGGCCTGGCCTGGACATCAGTAGGAGGGGACATTCTATTCATCGAATCGAGTCTGAGCCGTGGTAGAGGGCAGTTAACTCTCTCGGGTCAGTTAGGAGACGTAATGAAAGAATCAGCAGTAACGGCACTTTCTTATCTGAAATCTCATGCCGAAGAAGTTGGTATCGATTACCGCATTTTCCAGAATTACGATTTGCACGTACACGTGCCGCAAGGCGCTGTACCAAAAGATGGCCCATCGGCGGGTATCACGATGGTTACCTCAATGGCTTCTATTTTCACCCAAAGAAAGCTGAAACCAAATCTGGCCATGACGGGTGAGATTACGCTCAGAGGTAAAGTATTACCTGTAGGTGGAATCAAAGAGAAAATCTTAGCGGCTAAGCGTGCAGGTATTAAGGAGATAGTGATATGTTATAAAAATCGTAAGGATGTTGAAGAGATAGGAGCGGCTTATACAAACGGATTGACTTTCCACTATGTAGATTATGTGCAGGAAGTATTAGATATCGCTTTATTACCTGAAAAAGTAGAAAAAGCTATGAATTTCATATTCCCTGAAGAAAAGAAAGAAGCACAACCTGTTGAAATGGTGTAGCTCTTTTATTTCAATATCGTAATTAAACCGTTGAGAATATAAATAAGTACGATAGCAGATGTGTTGGGCATCTGCTATTTTTTTATCCTAATAGTGAATGCCAGAAGTAAAAAGTAGCATATCCACGCCAGCCCGACCAGTTAGCTGACATTTGATGTAATTCGGTAATGCTTGGTTTTCCAGACAGACCATATTGCGTTTTTACGGCATTATGCAGCCCCACATCTTCTACCGGAAAAGCATCATAGCTTTTCAAACTCTTCATCATCGAATAGTTAGCCGTCCAGTTGCCTACACCTTTAATAGCGATTAATTGTTGCTTGATTTCGTCGTAAGTAAGAGAAGATAATTTGTGTTGCGATAACGTACCGTCTGCAAATGCTTTGGAGATATTAATGATATATTGCGCTTTCCCTCTACTGAATTGATAGGGTTGGAAATCTTCAATCTGTAAACCTGCCAGCGTTTCAGGAGTAGGTAAAGCATAAAAAGTTTCGCCTTCAAAAGTAACGCTTTTACCAAAAGTATGTACTAAACGTTGTTTTAAGGCATAAGCAAAATTCAGATTGATTTGCTGCCCGATAACCGACCAGACTAATGATTCAAACAGGTTGGGCATACCGACCATTCTCAACCCATGATATTTCTGGCAAAGCTGGTGCAGAATAGGGTCTTGCTGGGCTATCTCATAAAAGGTTTTCAAATCAGCAGTTAAATCAAACCAATCTTCAATGTATGCCCTGATTATCTCCTGAACAACCGGTGATTGATTATCGGTATGAATAGTAGCTATGAGTCCATTATCAAATGAGATGGAGAATAAAACCAATTCATCGTTTATTTCTAAAACTTTGTAGATGGTATTGTCTTTAATGCTATGCAGGCACTCTTTTTCATTGCGCGATAAGAACTTGATTAACTCTTTATAACTAAATTCTGCCGGGGTGGATATATGTATCATTTAGGCTTAGGATTTCGATAAATTAGAGTAAAATAAATACCTGAAAATAATATTTTGATGAATAGTTGAAAAAATAAATGAGAAGCTATAACTTAGTGATTCAGAGTAGCTTAAGTACAACACCATAAAAGAAATAGCGGTTCTGTCATACTGAAATCCCCTGGCGCTTATCTCCCACAGTATTGCCTCAACGAATAGTCAAGATGGTTTGTTCTTACTATTGAATCCATCTTGAATGTTTTAAATTTTAATCCATTTATTTCAACTGACCTAATTTTATGAAAAAGACATTGTCTTTGCTGACAAGCCTGTTATTACTTGTTTCTTATGGGTATGCCCAACATAGAGTATATAAAAAGATTATGTTAGCCAAAACACAGCTTACCGCTTTAAAAACGACTACACTTTTTAATAAACCTGTTTCTGCCAATACACAAAACGCACTTGTATCTAACACTACTGCAATAGAATTTTCGCTCAATCAGGCTGAATTAACTAAATTAGAACAGAAAAAAGCTCCCTTTTTAAATTTAACTATCCCGTCTTCTAAACAGAATGCTTTTGAACTGGAATTAATTCCCATTAATATCTATGGCCCGCAGTTTAAATTACTGAACTCTCAGAATAAAGAAACTTTATCTTCTAAAGGTTTTCATTATCAAGGTATTATTAAAGGGGATAGTACGTCTTTAGTTGCCTTGAGCATTACCAACGGAGAGGTAAGTGGGTTTATTTCTAACCAGAACGGTAATCATATATTAGGTAAACTAAAAAGCTCGAAGCAGTATATTTTGTATAACGATAAAGACCTGATGCATAAAGGCACTGCTGATTGTGGAGTAAGTGACGAATCAATTAAACAAATAGTCAGTACCGAAGTTAGCCAGACGACTAGCAATAGTTCTGTCTCTTGTGTGCCTATTCAGATTCATCTGGAAGCTGACCACAAGATATATCAGGACCATGATTCAAGCACAGTATTGACAACCAATTTTGTGACAAATCTGTTTGCACAGATAGCAGTTCTATATAGTAATGAGGGCATAGGTATTCAGGTTTCAGAAATCAAAATATGGGAGGTTACAGACCCTTTTGCATGGACAGTTACTTTTCAGCAGCAATATTTTGCTTATGTAAGTTATATAGGTGAAAATTTTAACGGACATCTCGCTCATTTGATGTCAGGGCGTGCTCTTGGTGGTGGTAAGGGTGAAATAGACCAGTTATGTAATAAAGGTAAATCTATCAGTTCAAGAATAGATACAATAGTAGTAGAAGTCCCCACTTATTCATGGAGTGTCAACCAGATTGCACACGAAATTGGCCATAATATAGGTTCACCACATACCCATAATTGTGGATGGCCGGGTGGGCCTATTGATAATTGTTGGTATACCGAATCTCCAACAGGAGGAACCGGACAGTGTGGTTCAGGGCCTCCACCTGTCAATGGAGGTACTATTATGAGTTACTGCCATCTTACAGGTCATGGTATTAATTTCGCTCATGGTTTTGGAACTTTACCTGGTAATCTTTTAAGAAGTCGTGCCCAGGCTTGTCTGGGTATTACCACTCCGCCTATTAGTCTTTCTGCTATTAATGTTTATAGCAGTACTGCTCATCTCTTGTGGGAGCATCCGGTAGGAGGAGGAGAATATACTATTGAATATAAACCTGCCTCATCGGGCACCTGGACAAGTAAAACAACCACTAAAAATGGAATGGTTATTACAGGGCTTTTAGCTAATACTGTATACGACTGGCGTGTAAAAGTAGATTGTTCTACTTATGCGACAGATATTTTTACAACTAATAACCAGCCTGCAATCAATTATTGTGATGTGGCTTATCAGTACAATTGTGATGTGTGGTTTTTGAAAATATACAGTTTTAAGGTAAATAATGTAGACTTTAGTAACGATTCTTCATGTCCTCCAGTGGGAGAGCAAGCGTTTCTTTTTAGTCCTATCCGGAATCTGAATGTTGGGCAAACACATACTTTTAGTATTCATACAGGTAGTACAGGAGGCTCTTATTCTCAAGCCTCTTTATGGATTGATTTTAACAAAAATGGCATTTTTGAAACTACTGACAGAGTTTTCGCTACAATGGATTCCAGTAATACAGGTACTATTTCAGGGTCTTTTACCTTACCTGAAAGCACTGTCAGGCAGCAATACACACGTTTGAGAGTCATTTTAGCTAAGGACGAAAAAGCTCTCTCTCCATGTGGCCCTTATTATACAGGCCAAACCGAAGATTATTTAATAAATATTGGAGGCGAATGCCCGTCAATTGTATCACTTCAGAACCCGGTAAACAATATTACGGCAGGAAGACAAACCATACAGGCACGCGCAACAGGCGGCACTATCAATGCTACCAATCAGATTGATGGGATAGGTACAATGGTAACTTATCAGTCGGCAACAGTCAATCTTTTCCCAGGTTTTAAGGCTGAAAAAGGTACAGTATTCAAAACAGAGCCAGGCGGGTGTAGTTTTTAGTGAAAAGCAATATGTTTTTAAATCCATTTATTTTTAACAACCTATTATTATGAAAAAAAGTGGTTCTTTATTAATAAGCTTTTTAATGCTTGTTTTGTGTAGTCATGCACAAAATAAAATATATAAAGAAGTGAGTGCTGCCAAAAAACAATTGATTCCACTAAAAGCCTCTACACTTTTTTATTCTTCTAAATCATCTCTTCGGAAAACCAGTTTGGGATTGGCAGCAAACAGTTCGGCCATAGAGTTTTCAGTCAATAAAACTGAATTGGCCAGACTATCACAAAAACAGGTTCCATTTCTGAATCTGACTGTTCCGTCTTCTACCGGGAATAATTTTGAATTAGAGTTAATTCCAATTAATATATATGGTCCGCAGTTCCGGTTACTCAATGCGGCCAATCAGGAGGTGCCTTTTGTTAAATCTATACATTATAAGGGTATTGTTAAAGGTGACCCGAATTCGTTAGTATCCATTAGCATCAGCAATAATGAGGTAAGCGGCTTTATCTCTACTAAAGAAGGTACGCAGGTTTTAGGTAAAATCAGAAAATCGGAGAATTATATATTATATAATGATAAAGACCTGCTAACCAAAAAGAAATATGAGTGCGGGATAAGTGAAGAAAAAATGAGACAAGTAGCAGACGCTGTTTCATGTAGTACTGCCCCTGTCCGTGATAGTACGACAGCCTGTAATCCTGTGCTGGTTCACTTAGAGGCCGATTACCAGATATATAAAGATCAGGATTCGAGCATGGTAACTGCTACTAATTTTGTAACCCATTTATTTGCGCAAGTAATCATCTTATATGATCGTGAATTGATAGACGTACAGATTTCAGAATTGAAAGTATGGGATACTCCCGAGCCTTTTTTTCAGATGTACCCTATATCTAATTTTCAACAGCTTTACTATACCTTTGGCTTTTATTTAGACGGAAATTTTAATGGACATATTGCTCATCTGTTGTCGGGTAAACCTTTAGGAGGGGGTATGGGCGAAATAAATGTATTGTGTTATAAAGGTTGGTCTATCACTACAAGTGTAACTGATACAGTAGTAGAATTACCTACTTATTCAAGGGCTGTCAAGGTAATTACCCATGAGATAGGGCATAATCTAGGTTCATACCACACCAACAGTTGCTACTGGCCTTGTGGTGCGCTTGATAATTGCTGGACAGTTGAGCCAGGGCCCAATGGAGGGTGGTGTGGTTTAAGCCCATTTCCTGAAGTTAGAGGCACTATTATGAGTTACTGTGATATAGGGGGAGGTACTATTGATTTATATAATGGTTTTGGAGTGGTGCCCGGAAATCATATAAGAAAAAATGTACAGGCTTGTTTGGGTAATACAAGACCTACTGTCAATCTTAAAGCTGTCAATGTATACAAAAATACAGCACATCTTTTATGGGAGCATCCGGTAGGAGCAGGGGAATATACAGTTCAATATAAACCGGCTTCATCAAATACATGGATAAGCAAAACAACAACTAAAGAAGGGTTTGTCATTACAGGTCTTTTAGCAAATACGGTGTATGACTGGCGTGTAAAAATCGATTGCTCTCCTTTCACAACTTCGACCTTTACTACCAATAACCAACCCCCTGTCGAATATTGTACGGTGAATTATACCTATTCTTGTTATCAAATGATGGTAAAGATGGTGGCATTTGAGTTGAATAACGTTTTTCTGAGTTATGACTATAATTGTGTTGAGGATGGGGAACAAAGGTTTAACTTTATTCCGGTTAATACTTTTACTAAGGGGCAGGTACAAAATTTTAAAGTTCATACGGGTAGTACAGGAGGATCTTATAAGCATGCCTCCATCTGGATAGATTTTAATAAGAACGGTATATTTGAAACCACAGACAGAGTTTTTATAACGAAGGACTCTACCAATGACTCCCCTATCTCAGGCGCATTTACAATCCCGGATTCGGTTGTTGCACAGAAATATACACGTATGCGTGTAATGTTGATTATGGACGAAAAACCTTTGGCTTCCTGTGGTACTTATCTAGCAGGTGAGGTTGAAGATTACTTAATAAACATTGAAGGTAATTGCCCGACAATTGTTTCCCTTTATAGCCCTATGAACAATATTGTAGCAGGCGGCCAAATCATACAAGCCTTAGCCACAGGTGGTATTATTAATGCAGCCAATCAGATTGATGGAACAGGCACAATGGCTACCTATCAATCAGCAGCTATTAATTTATCGCCCGGTTTCAAGGCTGAGAAAGGGACAGTATTTAAGGCAGAGACAGGAGGGTGTAATTAAAATGAGTGAATTAGTGATTGAGTGAATAATCTTAATTTGATAAAATTTAAAGTTTATCCACTTTAGCCTTTTTGATGATACCGTTGCCTTTAAAGATGAAACCTACTTCTTTCAATTCTCCCAAGGATTTGGTATAGCTGGTTTTAAATATCTCTTTACCGCTTAGTTCAATAGTCAGGCTTTGGTTCTGGTTCTTAACTTTGATATTCTGCCAATGGTAGATGTATGTGCCAAAGGCCGTTAAGTCCATATTTTTGCCATCGAATTTTTTTTCGGCAATGCTCATTTTAATGTCGCTTTCGCATCCCTTTGCACCGAGATTAATGTACATATATTCGTTTGCTCCTTTCAATAATAGAGCGGCAGCTGGGCATACAATACCTGTGGAGTCCATTTTTATATCAGCTGAAAACAAAAAGTTATTGCCATCAATTTTAAAGTCACGGCTATTATGAAAAGTCAGCATAAAAGGTTCTGCAACCTCAATTTTGTTTTCCATTAAAACTTCCTTTCCAACGCCTATGATACCATTTGGCAGCCAGTCTTTAGTCGATAGTATTTTATTTTCGATGGTATTCTGGTGTGCGGCAATCACCCAGTCGTTAGTTTTGATATGCACCGGAATCTCTCTGATAATCGAATCATCTGCTATCAGTTTAGCCATGTAATAGCCCGGCAGATAATAAATATCCGTCAGTTGGTGGTTGTTCTTATCTACTTCTACTCTACGTCTTCTATCCCATGATTGTTGGATATAGAATTTTTCGGCATCGACCGAATCTACATGATAAGTAAAAACTACTGTATTTGGTACTGTATTGCTGACTGATGTTTTGGCTGAGAATTGAATAGCAGAAGAGTTGATGGATTTTTTGAGGAGAACATTTTTAAAAGCAAGAAATCCAATCAACAGGAGCAAGGCAAATCCTCCGATTAACCATGTATAATTAAAACGCAGTTTTACTGGTTTTAATTCTTGCCTAGGTGGCTCATTCGAATGAATAGCTAATGGATTTTCATTGGTTTCATCAAGTAATCTGGTAGATTCTAATTTCAACGATAACCAGTCTTTATTATAGGCTATCTGGCTCAGGGCATCTAAAGTGGCTATATGCGGCAGTCTATTATACTCATTGCGCCATATACGCTTAATAGTAGTAAGGCTGATTTTTACCCCTGATTTCTCCTCAATAAAAAATATCAGAAACTCATAGTCTTTTTGTGTCCAGTTTTCAATCCGGCCAAGTCCTGCTTTCTGTGCTACTTCTTTTTTTAGTGTTTCTAATAGCTCTTCATCTATGAGGTTTATATCATTCATAATCAGGGTCTTATCAAAACAATCGTAAAACAGTTGTAAAATAGTTCAATATCGTGAGTATAAATTTTAAGGTGTCTCAACATCTTGCAGCATAAAAAAATATCACTCAAAATTTAATCAATTTATTATGAAAATGCTCAGAATCAAATCATTTATTATTTGCTCGCTAACCATTCTTTCTTTTCACCTACAAGCACAGAATATTCTCAAAGACTGGCAGGCTTTCTCAGAAGATAACCAGCCCGTTACTTTAACAGAACAAACATACAAAGAAAAAACCTGTGTAAAACTGGATGGTAAAAAAGAAGCGATTGTTATCAACAAGAATAAAAATTATCAGGATTTCAGAATTGAGTTTGATATAGCTGCCAAGGTAATGGCAGGCGTAGGCTTCCATGTAAAGAATGAACAAAACTATCAGTTTCTGTATTTCAGACCGGGCTATGGTGGCACAGAAGAAGCCATTCAGTATATTCCTATCTACAATGGTGGGCTTAGCTGGGTATTATATCATGCGCCTATTTATGAAGCCAAAACTGATATTGCTTCTATGGAATGGTTTCATGCCGCTATTGAGGTAAGGAACAGAATTATGAGAGTGTTTGTGAATAACAAAAAAGAAGCAGATATGACACTGACATTGTTGGATACCGATACTGACAATGGTAATATTTTATTAAGAAGTATGTTTGGCGAAGCCTATTTTGCCAATGTAAATGTTTATGAAATCCCGAAGACATTAACTGACTGGAATATCTCTGAACAGTTGCCACGGGATAAAACCTATGAATATGCAGATGTAAAAAAGATGAAAAACTGGACTAAAATCAACCAAAAAAATGATGACATGGTCAATCTGAAACGTTATTTTGAATACCCTAACGGGACTGTTTTTGCCAAAAGAACGATTGTTTCAGAAGAAGATAAGCCTAAAGTATTAAATTTCGATTTTACAGGTAAACTACAGATTTTTCTGAACGGCAAAGAGGTATTCAATTATGCCAAATACAAACTGGACCGTTTGAGCAATTATGAGAACAGTATTGTGTTGGATATGAAAAAAGGTGAAAATGAACTGACCTTTATTATTGAAGGCGATGCCTTTGTATTCGGAAAGGGATTTAATTCAATGGGTAGATTCCAGCACCAGAACTGGGGATTTATTGCTTCCCTGTCTGAGAAGATGAGATAAAATTCAGTATAAGAAATACGAAGGGTTTGGAAAACAACGCGCTTTTCAAGCCCTCAGCGCTTCTTAAAGATACTTCATTCTTAAGTTTATTTTAATGGGTTAGTATGTCGATATTTGTTTATATTTGATTACCCAAATACCCTTAAAAGTTTATTTTTATTGATGAATGCGATACGTTGGCTTTTTATCTTACCTATTGTTTTATTGACGTCATTTCCTTTAGCTGCTCAGAAAAAGAATCAAACCAACCGACCTCTTATTATAAACAACAATAGTCCAGAAGAATGTGGTACGCCTACACCACCACTCAAAGTTGTGAGGGAGCAAGAAAAACTCATGCAACAGTTTATTCAGCGAGGTACTAATCTGGTTTCTCCGGTAGTTATTCCTATTAAAGCGCATATTGTTCGGAAAAGTGATCTATCTGGCGGGATTGCGGCTGATTCAGTCCTTTCTGCCATTGCTGTGATGAATACCAAATATGCCAGTATCAATATGAGTTTCTCGCTATGCGGGAATGTGCATTATATTGATAGTGATGAGCTATATGAACTTGATGTAAATACAGAAGACAATCAACTGACACTAAACAATGTAAACGATGCCATTAATATTTACTTTGTAGGAACACTAGCGGCAGATGGACTACTATTAAATGGTATTTCGGCATTCCCGAGTGCTGATCCAGCTGAGAACCGTATTATTATGTGGAATGATGCTACGAATAATAGAATTACCCTGCCACATGAAATGGGACATTACTGGAATCTCTATCATACATTTGAAACGTATCTGGGAAAAGAATTAGTGAATGGGAGCAATTGTAGCACCAGAGGTGATCTGGTTTGCGATACACCTGCTGACCCTGTATCTGGTAATTATAATCCCACCACTTGTACTTATACGGGTACCGCCACAGACTCACTCGGACAAGCTTATAATCCAATGGTAAATAATCTGATGTCATACTATGGGCTTTGCCGGGATATTTTTACCATTGGGCAATATACCCGCATAGACGCAGGATATGCTTTAAGAACAAGTTATATGAGTAGCAATACCTATACATTAGCCTGTAATGCTACCGTAGCTGCGGCACCTACTAATATCCAGCTTACCAATGTAGGTTGTGGCCTTAAAATCTCCTGGACTGATAATGCTACCAATGAAATGGGATATATTATTGAAGCCGCCACAAGCCTTACAGGTCCTTTTCTACCAATTGGAACTGTGCGTGCTGATAGTATTAGTTTTTATGATAGCCGTCAGTTGAGTAATGGTACTACTTATTATTATAGAATAGTGGCTGCTAATGCCAATGCTGAATATAGTGATGTAGCACAGATAACTTTTAATGCTGGGACGAATTGCTATTGTATTCCTCCAGCTATAAATTGTACTGATGGCGACCTAATCACAAATGTGACAATTCAGAAAGATGCGAGTGTGTTATTGAACAATGCTTCGGCTTGTAGTGCAGGAGGTTATTCTGTGGATAGCACGGCTTTGCCGACACTCGAAAGAAAACTAACCTATACTTTATCTGTATCTAATATGGGTGTATACGGAGAAGGGGCAACTGTCTGGATTGATTTCAATAGAAATGTAGTATTTGAAAATAGTGAATTGGTTTTTACCAAGCCGAATGCAATATGGACAGAGGCATCAGGCTCATTTACTATACCAGCCGATGCACAAGCAGGGAAAATGCGTATGCGGGTTAAACTAACCTATGAGTCAACGCCAACAGACCCTTGTTCTAATCCGGTTCAATCAATGGGATATGGCGAAACGGAAGACTACTGGATAAATATTTCCTGCGGAGTTGATTCGGTTAAAGAAGGTAAAAGGTGTGGTGCCGGAAGCGTGAATCTGATGGCCTATGGATGTTCGGGAGGAACAATCAACTGGTATAATACCGCCACAGGTGGAACATCCATTGCCACAGGCGGAACTTTTACAACGCCAACACTTTCATCTTCTACTACTTATTATGTAGCCTGTGAAAGTCCTTGTTCTATTGAACGAATGCCTGTCACTGCAACAATTATCATGATAGCTACTAATTTTACTTTTACTAATCCTGCTGAACCTGCTGCGACTTTCTACGCTTCTGGTGCCATTACAAGTACAACCGATGTAGCCACAGGTACAAACTATTATGCCGGGAAATCTATCACACTTAGTCCGGGCTTTAAGGTTGGAGAGAATAAAGTATTTACGGCCAGCATTCAAAGTGTTTCATGCCCTTAGCTATAAATAAAAGAGGTGTACTTCATAAAAGTACACCTCTCTGAGAAAATATAGATTATTTAATTACTCTTCTTTTATCAAGGTTTTTTAAACACTTTCTCATCAACCGGCGCATTCAATTTGATTTTGTTAAGAATCATCGTTACCGAACCCATCTGGCTGGTCATATCCATTGTATATGGTATTTTAATACCGTCTACATCTTTATAGTCAGAGAAGCTGATTTCTGCTTCTTGTCCGCCGGCAGATACTTTTGATTTGGTGACTAAATAAGTATTAGCATCAATATATTGATCCGACACATCACCGCCTGCCGATGTTAGTTTCAGGTGAAACACGTCTTTTTTATCTAATTTTTCTTTACCTACTAATTCAAGTTTGCCTCCTTTTTCTTTATAATCCATCAATTGGCTAAAAGGATTCAACTGCCCTTTTAGTTGTTTTGCCTGGTCGGCTGGCATCACTTCTGGCTCACCAGTGCCACCAAATTGTGTCGGGCGAATCATCCATGCAGTGGTACCGTCATAGGCCTGTACCATTGAATTACCCATAATTGTCATATCTGTACGTACGGCCTTATTAACCAATACTGTGCTTGTCATAGGCATTTCCATACCTTGTACAGCCATTGAACGTTCGGCAACAATGGTATTAACAGATTTTAATTTATCAGCTCCGCCCAAAGCTGCAATGTGTTTGTCAACAATTTCATCGGCGGTTTGAGCGAAACTACTGACCGAAATAAAAGCCACTACTGCGGTAGCAAAAAGTTTGTTCATTTTCATTTTAGATTGAATTAAAGTTTATTCGAAGTTTATTAAGGTTCTTTTTCTGGTTTCCTATCGTTGACGGGTATCAACGATAGGAATATTATTTTCAGTATTATCTTGGAGTACCACCACCTTGCTGTCCGCCGCCGCTTTGTCCACCACCTTGTCCATCGCTCTTCACGTCATCGTTGTTTACTGAGCGTGCTTTTTTCTTAGGAGCGTCTACTGTCATTTTACCGATTTTATAGCTGAAGGTCAAACGAACACCTCTGTTGTACATATATACATTGCTTACCTGATTAAACTGTGCCGATTTCAACTCGGAATGAATTTTGAATCGACTGTTAAAGAAGTTTTCTCCGGCAAGACCGATGCTACCTTTTTTGTTTTTAAAATCTTTCTTGATACCAACTGTATAGAAAGCGAATCCACCTTGGTTACCTTGCAATTGCACGGTGTTACCCTGCATGAAACCGAATGCCTGTGCTCCCCAACCATTTTTGAATGTTGCCTGCGAGAATAAACCACCGCTAACGTTAAAGCCTGAATTAGTAAGGTTTTGCGTTAAATTATCAACACCCAACACTTGTCCGGTTAAGGTTGTATGAATGATGTTGGCAAATATCCCTACGTTCATTTTCGAGGTTACTGCAATGTTAGCAAAAATATTAGTACCATAAGCATGTTGTTTACCAATGTTTTTGTAAGTAGTAATGATAGCACCTGCTAAGGTATCAGATGGGATACGCACCTGCGAGATAGCATTATTGGTGATACGACCGAAGAATGAAGCATTGATAAAGGTTTTCTTGATATTTTTGCTCAAGGTCAACTCAAAGTTATCAGTTATCTCAGGTTTCAGAGATGGGTCACCTACGGTAATATTCTGAGGGTTAGCAGAGTTGAAGTTCGGGTTCAACTGTTGCAAGCCCGGACGTTGAATACGTTTGTTATAACCCAATTTAAAAGTAGTTCCTTTAATGGTTTTCGAAGCATTGACACTTGGTACTAATACCCCGTAATCACCTACACCAATCGGGCCACCTTCTTTGGTACTTGCATCAATGAATGTATGCTCGTAGCGCAGGCCTCCTTTAATTGTGATACGTTTTTTAGTAGTATAAGTATAAGAGCTATAAGCCGCTGCAATATTCTGATGGTAAGTCAATTCGCCTTGTGGTTGATTGATTTCGGTAGTATAACCTCCTGTTGGGCCTGCTAACAAGAACTTGTAATCACTCGTTACTTCACGTAAGATACCTTTCGCTCCAAATTCTAACATCTGGTTTTTCTTGATTGGTGTCTGGTAATCACTTTGTACAGTAAATTCCTGATTAAGGTTACTATTAAGATTACGTTGACGGTTCAACAACTTCTCTTCCGGATTCAATAAGTTCGCATCAAAGTTATTAGTCAAATCATTGCGGCTATATAAAGTTGAGATACTCCATTCCTGTTGTGGTTTTTTAAATGTATGCAGGTAATCGAGGTTCATATCAATTGTACCCGATAAGTTTTTTGCATCTACATCTCTTCTCGAACTGGCATCTGAATTCAGGATACCATTATTATAGATATTGGTAATAAAGTCTTGTTGAGTTGTAAAGTTACGAACACCATAACGTACTCCGGCCGTTAAGCTTTGGTTTTTGGCAAGATCGTAGTCAAAACCTAAGTTATATTGGCCAAACAAACCATGGCTTGAACCATTACCTGTTTGTTTCGTCAAAGTCGAAACGCCGTTTACAATACTTGTCTGGTCAAGATTTGTGTTGGTAATAGTATTATAAATACCGCGTCCGAAACCACCAAGGGTTACACCACCTTTACCTTTTCTATAGCTACCATTTAAGCCTAACATTGAACCTCTGTTACCTAAACCACCATCTATATTCAGGCTTAAACCTTGCAGGTTGTTCTTTTTGGTAATGATATTGATAATACCACCCGAACCTTCAGCATCGTATTTAGCCGATGGACTGGTGATTACCTCAACTGTTTTAATCTGGTCGGCGGGAATTTGTTTCAAGGCGTCAGCTACACTGCTGGCGATGATTGTACTTGGTTTATTATTGATTAAAACCTTGATATTCTGGCTACCTCTCAAAGATACGTTCCCATCAAGGTCAACAGTCAATAAAGGCACTTTGCGCAATACGTCTGCTGCATCGCCACCTTTGGCCGTAATATCTTTCTCAGCATTGTATACCAGACGGTCAACTTTTTCTTCAATCAAAGCCGCTTGTCCGGTTACAGTTACCTCGTTCAGCATTTTAGCGCTACTTGTGATTGTCAGATTACCTAAGTCTAAATCCTGACCTTTGGCTAATGTAACATCTATGGTTTTAGTATTATATCCGATGAAAGTAACTTGAAGTTTAAATGTACCTGCAGCTACTTTGCTCATGGTAAATTTTCCTTTTTCGTCAGCCATAGTTCCATCTACTGGCTTGCTTGTGGTTTTGTCAAGCAAAGCGATGCTTGCAAATTCAACTGTTTTGCTGGTTGTTGAATCAACGATTGTTCCTGAAATTTTACTATTTCCTTTAGGAGTCTGGTCGCCTGCTGTACCCGGTAATGCTTTTTGAGTAGTGCTACCGCCACCCATCGGAAACTGCGCCATAGCAGGGGCAAATGAAGTAAAAATAGAAGCAAATAAAATGATTAGTAATGTACCTTTTTTCATGATTTAGTTTTTAACGATACAAATTTGCGTCAGAAAGCTAAATTCTGAAATCGAAAAAGGATAAGTGTAAGATTTAGGCTGATGAACATAGCATATTGCCCGATGAATGTTTTATTAGCTATGACGATTGGAAAACAAGCCGGACGAGCGTATAACTATGCCTTTTTTGCTTATATCACTATTTTGATATTTATTAGAATAATACAAATATAGCCTTATTTTGGGCCAATAATAGTAAAATGCCATGTACCCGACACCGTAACGGCAGTATTGCTTACATTCGTAAGCCGCACATTGCAGGAAGTAGCCGTAACATTATAAGGAGTAACTAAAATTTTATCCCAACCACCCGTGCCATTTTCAACCTGTGCTACTGATACCGCTGGCACACCCGAAAAATCAGGATAGCCAAGTGTACTGATAATACTTGCACCAGCCGCCAGATTAGAGAATGAATATCCCTCGGTTTCGTGTAGAACAATAAAAGGGGAGGCGGTATTATTCAGAACAATGTTGTGTCCGTCAGCCGTTAACTCTCCTGAAACCTCCGCTTTGCCAGATACAAATAAATTAGTTCCTACCTGTAAAGAAGCACCCACACCAGCCGCGCCCGAAATAATGGCAATTCCGTCTGCATAGATATTTCCGCTTGCCGAAATATTACCATTATTCGTAATAGTAAAAAGGGTGCTATTCGAAGAGTTTCTGAAAATGAAACTCTCATTAGTCTGGAAATTTCTGAACTTCATGCCATCAACATCGTGTAAAATTTCTCCATAACCTGCATTATCTCCATTTTCCATTCTGATGTGTTGCCCCCAACCACCGTTGCCATCTGCTTTAATATGGAGTCTGGCAATGGTTTGTTCATAAGTCAATTGCCCAACTGCCAGATTGAATCCAACTTTAGCCTTGTTGTTGAAATACCCCGAAAAATTACTGTTGGCATATCCAAATACCCCAACGCCTGTATCACTCACGCCATAAATACCGGCATTACTAGTACTATTGCCATATACCCCGGCACCACTTACACCAATGCCATGGATGGCCTGATTAATTCCGCTGGTTGAAACCACTAGGCCTTTACCCGAACCAGTATTGTTTAATGAGAATAGAAATGTTGAAGTAGAACTACTACCGCTATAAGGTAAAGTAATGCTACTGCCGCCACCTCCTCCAGTCATATCTACCCAGCCGGCGCCATTGCAGAAATACATTTTACCATCAGTTGTATTAAAAACCTGAGTTCCCCTGGTAGTAGAATTACAAGTACTCAAGGAAGTTACATTGCCTATTTTGGTGGAATTAGGCAAGAGAATAGTAGATTGAGCCATGGATTTACCAACCATTAAGAATAAAAAGATAAAAAGATACCGCATAGTAAAATTGTGTCTGATGAATCAGTAAATGTATCTGATGCTTAGGCAGAAATCAATCACGGTTTGCCGTGATTTTTGAGAAGAAACAGGCGAACAGGAGAGTTTTTCCAGAGGCTGAAAAATTTTCTCAAAAAATATGAAAATATTAAATCCAAGGTTAGACAACCTTCGTATATGTAGATATAAAAAAAATCGTAAGATAGAATCCTACGATTTTCTGAGTTTAATATAACTTTTGCTTGTCAATCTACATGCCCTAGATCGACAACAAATTTTACAATTTTTATTCGTAAAAACCAATAAAAATTCACTCAAAACGAAGCTAATATTTATTTTAGGATAAAAAGCCCTTTAAAATGGGGCTTTTTGTGCTGAAAAGTGTTTTTTTTACACATTTAGCTTGACAAATTTTTTTTCTAAGTTTCAGTACTTTCTTGCTCATCGCAACTCTGTCGGCAAAAACTCACCCAGAAAAATTACCATTTATTGTTGGCATATCTTTTTCATCATTCATGAAAAAAGATAAAACTATGGCAAATCAAAAATTTCAACATTGTATCGACCAGTGTATCGCCTGTGCAACTGCCTGTAGCCATTGTGCTACCGAATGCCTTAAGGAAGAAAACGTGAAACATCTGGCACACTGTATTCAACTGGATTTAGAGTGTGCGGTTATCTGTCGTTCGGCGGCAGAACTCATGAGTCTGGGAAGTGACTATAGTTATGTGCATTGCACCAACTGTGCAGAAGTATGTAATGCTTGTGCGGCAGAATGTGAAAAACACGCTGTTATGGGTATGGAGCATTGTAAGGCCTGCGCAGAAGCCTGTCGTAAATGCGCCGCCGCTTGCGAAGAAATGGTGGCAACGGTATAGTTTGCTATCAATAAATAAATTAAGGTCTTGTTACCTTAAAGTATTATGTCCGTCTAATGAGTATGATTATTTACCCGTTAAATAATCTGCCATAGCGGCACTCGGGTTGGGTCAAATTCTTGCTGCTATGGGTTATCTAATGGCAAAAAACGTCAGACTGCTTTTTTTAATTATTCTCTTCTCTGTGGTGTAGTGTTGCTACCGCTTAAAAGTATTTCGCTCAGATAAAACAATATCTACAATCTGCTCCCCGTTAGTAACGGACTTAGTCAGGAAAATAAATTATACAATTGATTAGTAGAAAAGAGTTTAGGAAGACAATGGTCTGCAAAACTTTGGGCTACGAATGAGCATTATGAAACTAATTGCCAATATTCCTTTGGAGCAGATTCTCTTCCTCCAGGCAGATACCAATTATACTCAAATTTTTTTAAGCTGTGGCCGAATCTTGCTTTCAGGCTTCAATCTCAAGAAATACGAAGAATTTTTCGAGCAGGCAAGTTTTCTGAGAGCCAATAGAAGATATCTCATTAACCGCAATCATATTGAACATTACGACTCTGCAAACTTTACTCTGCATCTTAAAAACGGAAGAGTGATTGAAGTATCTCGTCGTCGTCGGGAAATGATACAAAGTATGGTGGCTTAGTAAACCAGATACTTCAATTTCAGTAAACCATCAATTTTGCCATACTCAGCAAAATCTCCTTTAATTTTAAAGGTTATCCAAAGCGCTTTGTCATACATTTCCGGAATGAGTTTGGCTTGTGGTATTTCATGCACTTCTACTATTTCAAGAGTTTTAGGTGAGTAATTATCATTTGGAATACCCTGAACCCCAAACCACCAATCCATCAGCCCATTATTTGATACATATTTTTTATTGAGAATAGCGGCTTCTTTGATAGCTTTATATTTATCTGCTAAAGAATAATCTTTTAAGTTTAGAGAACTTGTAATCAATATGAGGTCTATATCTGTATCAGGTACAGTAAAATGGAAGAAAGGAATACCTAATGGAATACCATCACAACAGGCGCCGTCAAAACGCACATTTCCTGTGCCTTTAAGTGCCCCTTTGTGTTTCAGATAAGTTCCGGTAAAAGTAGGGACTTGTTCTTCTTTTACATTGGTTATATTGATATTGACCGATTTTGTGCTTTCATGGAACGGAGAATTAGCGCTTAATGTAATAGGGTAGATGCCGTTTTTCTCAAATATGAGTGTTGGATTTTGATTTTTTGTATAATAAGGAGAACCCCCTCGCCACGCATAATCCAGCGCATTTTTAGAAAGATTGGTAAACTTTACAGCACCATTATCCAGCAATTCATAAGAGAAGTCAGCTTCGGCTTTTGGTGGGATATTGCTGATTCGGACGGTTTGTGTATGAGAAGCCTTGTTAATTTCACCTGTTTCAGATTTGTTGTAGGCTGTGAGTGTGATTTGGTATTCTTTATTTTCTTTGTAAATGTGTTCGACACCTTCACCCGATTCAACCGGAATTCTATCCGGATTAGAGACTGCTGAATATTGTCCTTCAAAACCATCGCCATAGTCAATACTGCAATAGTTCCAGCGCTCCATCTTAAACATAACTATGATACGACCATAGGCATTTCTATCGGCAATTATTTTAAAATTGGCAGATATTCCACCAGATAAATCCGGGTTAACTTTTTCTTTTTTCTCACAGGCTATTGCCATTACAATCAGAAACGCAATGCAGAGCTTTGTATAGAGCGCTTTTATCATATTCATAGAATGAGTATTGAATATTAAAGGCATGACTATAAAATAGGATTGAAGGTTGTAAAAATCATTATTTTCTGCCGTAGAATAATTTTTAGAGGTCTAGGCTGCCAAACCCATCCAACCAGAAAAATCAAAGGGCAGTCAGACATGGAAAATAATTGCTGATGAGATATTTCCCTTTTCTACCGATAATACTGATTGTAATACATTCGTGTCAACAAAAAGAAGATGTAGTACCCAACCATGCTCCGGGTAGTTTTATTGTAAATGCTTCTCTGCAAGGCGATGGTAAATCTGTCCTCCTAAGTTGGACACCTGCACAAGACCTTGATAATGATCAAATAAGTTATACTGTGTCTTATAGAGGAAAAGAAATCAGAGGGATTAACGATACCTTCTACCTTTTAAAGAATCTGCCTTTTGGCAGTGAGATTGAAGGGAGTATTATAGCTGAAGATGGGAAAGGAGGTAGGTCTGTGACGAAATTCGCTTCTCAAACAGCCACGAGCTATGTGGCTATTCCTGATTCAGCTTTTGAAAACGAACTCATCAGGCAGAAGATTGATGATAAAAAAGATGGCTTATTATCCAGAAGTGCCGCAATAAGAATAACAGAGTTGGATATATCAGGTAAGATGATTAATAGCCTGATTGGGATAGAAGCGTTTTCTAATCTGGTTTATCTGGATTGTCAGGGAAACCGCTTAAAGAAACTTAATATGAATGGAAATACAGCGCTAAGCTATCTTGATTGCCATAGTAATGAAATTACTGATTTGCAGGTAAGCAAATGTGTAGTATTAGAGACCATGTATTGTCAGGTAAATAAACTGACCTGGCTGAATATTACGGAAAATCAGGCGTTGATAGAATTGTGGTGTTTTTCTAATATGATAGGTTTAATAGATATAAGCAAAAATACAAAACTAAAGAAACTTAGTGTTTCCTATAATAAATTAAAAACTTTAGACCTAAGTAAAAACGTAAATCTGACAGAGTTATCCTGTTCGTTTAACGCGCTATCAGCCCTGGACTTAAGTAAAAATATAGTATTACAATCTTTATATTGCTCCGATAATTCGATTGGTTATTTAGAGGTAAGTAAAAGCACAGTACTTAACACTCTGGTTTGTCAGTCTAATCTATTAATGGAATTAGATATAAGTCAAAACACTGAACTGGTTTATCTCCAATGTTCCAGAAATCTTCTGCAAAAACTGGATATAAGTAAAAATACCAATCTAATTTATCTCTTTTGTCAATCAAATGACTTAACAAATCTGAGCTTAAATAAAAATCAGGACTTGTTTTATTTAAATTGCTCGTATAATTACCTGACTAATTTGAATATCAGCCATAACCTTAAATTAATATACTTGTTATGCTATAAAAATAGCTTCTCAACCATTTGCATCAGCGATTATGCCCAGATTCCGGTTGCTGGTTGGGAAAAAGACGGGCGGGTGAACTATGCTGTTTGTGAATAACAAATATTGAGCATACATTTGAAAATGTTCGAGAATGTCTTAGAAGTCTCAAATGCATAATTCACCTGCCATTATTTTCCGACAATATCATTTCGCATTTAAAAACGGCAGTATGCTTGTCTTTACGGCTTCCCAATTGCAATAAAAAACTACATGACCGCAACCCGGAATGATAGATAGTTGACCATTTTTTATCGCTTTCGTTGCATTAACCATATTCTGTGGAGTATGATATTCGTCTTTGTCACCTCCCATCACCAATGTTGGGCATTGAATTTTCTCAAAAGTTTCTGTACTCAAAAAATCGTCATTGTATAAATAATTCAATTTGCTAAGGTGCTCATTGAAACGTTTAGGTTCTGGCATCATGGCTAATCTGCTTTCAAAGAACTCCTTATTGTTTTTCAGGAGGTCGTCAGCGGTATAATTAAAGGCATTTTTTCTAGAGCCTTTAGGGGTATCGCCAAATCCAATGGCTACCAGTTTTTCTACTAATTCAGGATGATTGGCTGCTAGTTTGAAAGCACTGGATGCACCGTCGCTAAAACCAATTACCTTTACTTTCTCTTGTGTCAGACTTTTGATAACCTTATAAGCGTCTTCGGCCCGCTGATCCCATGTATAAGGTTCTTTCCCTATTTCAGACTTTCCATGCCCGCGAGTGCCTAAACAAATCACCTGATAGTTTTTAGAAAGTTCTTCAATAAAGTTTTCGTATTCGTCAATATACCCATATACACCACCATGTAGCATGACAATGGGTTTGCCTTTGCCATATACTTCATAGTAGAGTTTCGCATCGCCAACGTTGAAATAATTACCTATCAATGGATTATTGCCAAATTTATTGTCGGTGGGGGTAACAGTCAGATTCGTAAAAGTGCCTCGTGTTAAAGGTCCTGTCCATAAGCCTATTTTACCTTTTGAATTAGCCGCCAGACTTTCTACTGCCAGACAAGGCTCCGGGTTATTATTGACAAATACCTTTATCATTGGTTTATCAATCACGATTTTGGCATGAAACCAGCCATTAGGGTCGGGTACAGGTTTTACTTTATTTTCGTATTTACCCGGAAAATCGTCACGTAATTTAAACCAGGGTTGGTTGGGTAAATTACCATATTGCACCGCTCGGCTTCTGCGTACAGTATCAGGATTCATAAAATTGAAAGGACGAAAATAAATGTGTTCATAGGTTTTATCGTCCTGAATATTAAATGCAATTCCTAAAAAACTCTGTTGTAATACATTTTCACCTTTCAAATCAATTTCGATAATGCCATTGCCCATCTCCAGGTTATTGAATACCATCATTCCATCAGTTTCGGTTTTCTGAAGCACCGTCGTATCTTTCCATTCGGGCATCAATCGGTTATAAATCGTCCAGGCCGGGCCATTTTTAAGATCAGGTTTCTGGGTTTTGTTCTGGCCAAAGGCGCTCGTGACCAAGCCAAGGAATAATAAGATGAGGAGTTTTTTCATAATTCTTGAGTCTTTAATACAGATGAATAAATGTCTTGAACGGATTGGTGATAGAGTGGTTTTTATTTGGCAAATTTGTAGAAAAGAAAAAGCTATGGCTTGTCCAAACCTGATCCAAAACAGGTTCATGTTTGTGCAAGCCCAAATTAGAACCGCGAAATGGAGTATTCAGAAGCAGAAAATCTAGAAAAATGCAAAAGAGCCATTGAAGAGAAACTCAATTGGGGAAGTAGTGCTTCGTGGCTGAACTATGATTTTGAAAGGCTCAACGAACAGATATTTGCCGAGACAAACGTACAGATAAGTGTTTCTACCCTGAAAAGAATATTTGGTAAGGCGAGTTATAATAGTTCTCCGTCTCTGACTACGCTCAATACTTTAGCGCAATTTATAGGCTTTACTAATTGGCGTGATTTTACCAAGAGTATTGCTCCTCAGCCGATAGCCCCGGAAACTCCTGCACCGCCTGTTATTACTCCTGCTCATCAGCCAGTAGTTAATAAAAATCAACGTAGGTATTTTATTTATGGCATCATCAGTACCTTGGCTATTATCAGTCTGATTGGTTTTATGGTGCAGAAAAAGGAGCCGAATCTTGATTATTCCAAATTTGCTTTTGAAGCCAATAAAGTAGTAACAGAGGGCTTGCCCAATTCGGTGGTTTTTACTTATGATGCCACAGCCGCTAAGCCAAGAGATTCGGTTTTTATTGTACAGACATGGGACAGCCGACGAAAGAAGCGAGTAGATAAAAACCGGCATAATCATTCGGCTATTTATTATTATCCTGGCTATTTCAGAACAAAACTGATTGTGAATCAGGAGGTAGTGAAAACACATGATTTACAGATAAAAACAGATAACTGGCTGACTCTGGTAGAACCCGCCAGTGAAGCTAAAAGACCCTTATATTTTTCTAAACCGGAGGTATTGAAGGGTAATGAAGTAAGTGTAGACAGAGATTTATTGAAAAAATATAGTCTGTCACTTTATCCCGAAGCACCCAGAATCAGATTTTTTAACCAGACAGATCTGGGGGAGTTGATGAACGATAATTTTACTTTTGAAACAGTACTGAAAAACGATTTTTCAGAGGGCACTGGTGCCTGCCAGAAGGTACAGGTTTTGATTCAATGCAAAGACGATATTATCATTATTCCGCTTTGTGCTAAGACCTGTATAGGTAATATTAATCTATATGCCTGTGGTGCAAACGTAGAAAGTACCGATGCAGATTTATCCGGGTTTGGTTGTGATTTAAACCAATGGACAAAGCTAAGAGTAGAAACCCGCAATAGAGAAATGACTTTCTTTGTGAACAACAAGAGAGCCTATACGCTTAATTTTCCACATATTCGGACAGGAATTGTAGGGGTACAATACCGTTTTGAAGGCGTAGGTGCCGTAAAAGATACCTGGATTGAAGGGGCAGGAGGGAAGCACGAGTTTGCAATAAAATAACACCGATATAATCAATTAAAACTATGATATACATTACCCAACTGATTTTTGTAAAAGAAGGTAAAGAAGCCGTTTTTCATGAGTTTGAAGATAATGTGCTGCCCTTGATTGAAAGGTTCAATGGAAAATTACTATATAGAGTCCGGCCGGATGATGCAGCTTATATAGTAGCCGAAGGAGAGAAACCCTATGAAATTCATTTTGTGTCTTTTGAATCTGAAGATGATTTGCAGGCTTATATGAAAGATGATGGTCGTTTGAAATTTATTCATTTAAAGAACGATTCTGTTCAATCTATGCTTCTGGTAAAAGGAGATAAAATGTAATAATGAAAAAGAAAGTAACAGGTATTTTGGGTAGTACTAAAGCCCATTCAAATAATGAAAGATTGTTAAAGAGGATAGGGGAGCTAATGCAGGATAGCGTTGAGTTGACTATCTTTAATCAAATAGCTGAGCTACCACACTTTAATCCTGATTTGGATAATGAACAGGTAGCCCCAATTATAGGAGATTTGAGGCAACGAATTGCAGAAGCCGATGGGGTTTTGATTTGTACGCCCGAATATGTTTTCAGTATGCCTGGTAGTTTAAAGAACGCATTGGAATGGATGGTGTCAACGGTAGTATTTTCAGATAAACCTTTGGGTATTATCACCGCATCAGCATCCGGCGAAAAGGGTCATGAACAATTACAAGTAGTGATGCGAACCTTAGGTGCCAATTTTAATGAAGACACTTTATTATTAATCAGTGGCATTAAAGGAAAGATGAATGAAGAGGGGGAGATTATTCATGCTGAGACCTTGCAGCGAGTAGCGCATTTTGCTGATTCTTTTTTGAAATTGTTAAGGTAGAGATTCGAAAAGATAGATTACAAAAAATTTGACTCTGATTTCTCAAAAGAAATCGGAGTCAATTGTAAGTTTACTTTACTTGCGGGCTTTCAAAACCTAATTTTTTAAGTCCTTGCTGGATTTCAGGAATGCCCATGAATAATTTCCAGAACAAGCCACTTCTATAATTCTCAATCATTACCACAATCGGCCCCTGGTCGATAGCCAGATAAGAATCCGCATACCAGTTTTTTGATTCATTCATGGCATCTTTTAAACCATATTCTCCCCACATTTTATCGCCTTTTTCTTCATAAAAATAGCGCAAAGCCGCCATCGATTCTTTAGGTGTATAAGGGAAAGCTGATAATGCTGCCGTAGGACTAATCACACCAAGATCATTATCAGGTGCGTGAGCATTATACCCTTCATGGTTATCGCTGGCTGTTAATCCCCAGCAATTTGGGCCATAGCCTTTAAATTTATTCGGGTTCGCTACGCAGTGTTTGTAATTGATTAAGGTATGATTCTGGTTTTGTTGCCAGTAATCGGCATATTGATCTTTTAAACCACGAGGATCTAAACCCAGGAAAGAATATTGCGAGAAAAACAATGGCCCGCCATAATCAAAACCCAATGGAAGTTTCACTCCATAAAACTCTTTGCCATTTTTAAAGTGGTCGCTTTGTGCCCAGCATTTGATATAATGCTCGCGGGTAATAGGATAACGTTTAGATGAAGCCCCTAAAATATAAGTAACCAGGGTTTCATTCCAGCCACGCAATTCAAAATTCATTGCCCAGCCGTTATTCGGGCTCCAATGCCAGTAGAGCTGATTCACTGAACCTTGCGTAAACCAGTCAAACTCCAGTTCGTCCCACATCCAGGTCGTTTTCTGGCGGATGTCTAGTTCGGTGCTATTGTCTTTAGTGAAATATGCTCTGGCACATAATAAGCCCTGGAAAAGGTATGCCGTTTCTACCAGATCAGCTCCATCATCTTTACGTCCGAATGGAATGGTTTTACCTGTTTCGCCATCCATCCAATGCGCAAATGCCCCATGATAACTCTGTGCTTTGAACAAGAAATTGACAATTTTTCTGATTCTTTCAGCACCTTCTTCTCTTTTTATCCAGCCGCGCTCTACACCCACAATAATAGCCATTACCCCGAATCCGGTTCCGCCAATCGTACAGGTCTCGTGCCCGTAACCAAAAGTGACATTGCTACGCTCGCGGGCCAATCCGCTTTTCGGATGCCCGAAATCCCAGAAATACTTTATGGTTTGTTTTTGTACTAAGTCTAAAAGTGCTTCGTCAGAGAGTTTTTCAGTAGTTTTATTGTTTTTCTGCCCATAACTTAAAACAGACGCACATAGTAAGCAGAAAATAAAAATCTTGGCTTTCATAAATCATCAAGGTTGAAAATATAACACAATCCAATGCTAAAAATAGGGTCAAAAAAACAAATTTTAAGGGTAGGAAACAAGAATTCGATCAAGCGATTTTATAAATCGCTTATGGTGTTCATCTACTTAATCAGGCAAAATAGCGGGTTCTGATGCCAATAAATCGACTTTAAAATATAAATCCCTCAAAGAAATTAATATCTTTACAAAAAAAGATAGCCCATGACAGCCAAAGATATTCTCTTACACCTGCGTATTCCTTTTTCTTTTTTTCTGATGCCTGTCTATTGGTTTGCCATTAGTCAGGCAACTATTGTCAACAAAACCAAGGCTATCTGGGTTTTTGTTATCCTGCATTTGTTGATTTATACAGCAAGCAATGCCTATAATAGTTATTTTGATAAAGATGAAGGAAGTATTGGCGGTTTAGAAAAACCGCCTGCGGTGGATGATAAGCTCTTCTGGGTGGCCTGGGGCATAGATACTATTGCGGTGGTTCTGGGATTTTTGTTTGTAAACCCACTTTTTGCCTTGCTGATTTTCGTTTATAGCATGGTATCGAAAGCCTATAGCGATGATAAGATTCGCCTGAAAAAATATGCCGTGCTAAGCTGGTTGATTGTAGGCTTGTTTCAAGGAGTATTTACGTATTATACCATTGTGCTGGCTGTCAGTGATAATGATGAAGCCTTATGGCATCATCTCTTGCCTGCTATTATCAGTACCTTAATGTTATGGGCGATTTACCCCATCACACAAGTATATCAGCATGATGAAGACCGGAAACGAGGGGATAGAACCATGAGTATGCTTTTGGGCATCAGAGGTACTTTTGTGTTTACGGCTATTGTCTTTACAGTAGCTTTTGGTTTATTCTTCCTTTACTTCCCCGAATCAGATTTTATCTTATTGCTCTTATTTAACCTGCCCACCCTGGCCTACTTTAGCTGGTGGTTTTTGCAGGTACTAAAGGATTCAGGACAAGCTGATTTTCGCCACGTCATGTGGCTCAACCTGCTGGCCTCTTTATGCCTGAATGGGTTTTATATCTGGTTGTATATCAGATAACAATTAATCTTCTTGGTTTTGAAACTGCTGAGGCAACTATAACATTACCTAAGCTAATTAATTATAATCTTACCCCTTAGTAATCTTTGTCCACTTTGGGTCGATAGAATATATATGCCCTTTGGAATATTTTTAATATTCACACGATACTTATCTTCCATAAATTCAGAAACAATAGGGAATATCTTTCCGTCAACACCTATTAATTGAAATGAATCGGCTAAAGGTATATTGGTTTTGATGTATACTTCATCCCTTGCCGGATTAGGATAGTAAGTAATGTCTTTGTTTGTCAAAATAGGTTCATCTGAAAGAGGGCTAGAAACTACAAGATAGAGCGTCTCCTCAATGCCTTCGTATTGGTCATTTCCCTCACTTTTTAAAGTGACTTTTATCAATGGACTATCTATTTTAGGCTCTATTTTGATGCTTCCAATCGACTGCACACCATCAACGCTGATTTTTACAGGCAGGTTAGAAGTAGAGCTTACTTCAAAAAGATAAGCAGCCGAGGCAGTTGTTAACTGAGGATACGTATAATTAAATGAGGGTTTGATACGGAGTAATTCAATGGTCTGGGTAGCTAGCTGAACGCCCTTTTTATCCCGAAATGTTATTTTAACAAAACCCGCTTTAGGTTCAAAAGTAATGGTTGAGTCTTGCTCCAAACGTGCATTGCCTTCTACTTCTATTTTAATAGGTGATATATTTGTTTTGTAGTACAACTTCACGTTCTGGTAAGTATTCCATGCTAATTTTTCACGAAATGGACTAAAGGTGAAATAACGTGTTTCGGGGCTTTTAGTAAATCTATGCAGGCTTTTATTACTAATGGCATAGAGCGTGTTCTCATCAAAAAACTCAAAACCAAATACATTATTAATATCCATCAAAACAAAATTGCTATCTATTTTTCCTGATGGTAGAATCTTCATAAAATTATAACCCATCACATTCTTACTGGGATACGCAAACCCAACTGTATTCGTAAAAATTGTTCCATCGTCTTTGTATCTGACAAATTGCCCTCCTACAATATAGTTTTTCTGATAGGTTGGATCAGGTGTATGGTCACTTTTAAATTTTACAAAAATTTGTCTGATAGTTCCATCAATAATAGTATGGTTAAATCCACTAATAATATATCCATCTTGTACAGGGGTAGTGTAAAAATTATCCAACCCGAAAGAGATTTGAGAGCCGGCGTCGAGCCTATAGAGTGGTTTTTCCTGTATGCCTTTATCATCATAAAAAAAGACTTCATAGCCATTCTTGCCAAGTACATGAGCCGCTATTTGCTTATTAGGCAGCAATTCATATTTGGCTATTCTATTGCCATTGTATTCTGTAATCCTGAAATCATTATCGCGGCCTACACCCATTTTATATCTTACCAGAAAGTTTTCGGTAAATAGATGATATACTAGTTTGTTGTCCCAGTCTATCACATCGTTAGCATCCAATGTATCAGGTGAGGTACTCATTTCTGATTTACTATTAATTGTATAAAATTTCCTATCGCCTCTGATGACAAACGAGTCTTTTGTTTTATAACATTGCCAGATAGTTTTGGAGTCGAAAAAATCATAAAGCAATTGATGTTTCTGGTTATAAATTCTTATGCAATTAGGTTTCTGAGAAGACTGTAAACTATAAGGTGAGCGTTCAACAGAAGTATCCAATAGTTCTACCAGATAGTTATTTGCCTGTTTCTCTATGCGGTGAGGGCGTAAGGGCTTTTCAAAACGCACACTGATTTTAAAGTTAGGATCAATACTGCCGTCGGCATTCATTTTTTCTATAATCCCACTCTTGTTTTGCATAATCCAGAAAGAACCATCCTGAAAAACATGTAAAAAGCCTGTATTCTGATGATCCTTTCTATCATATAAGTCATAATCTACTGTGCCATCATTCTTGATTTTAATATGCGAATTATCGATATAAATTAAATTCACACTTCCATCTTTCTGATAATAAAACTCAGGAGGCCCTCCCGGGTAGGCAGCAATCTTACCAAGCTCTGCCTTCCATAGTTTATTACCTTCGCTATCATATTTTTCTACATTAGATCTTGACTGACTGATATTAGTATTATACAGATAAAGAGCATTCTTATAAACCGATATTCTTCCCTCGCCATCAAACATTTCAGGACTGAAACTCAATGGAGGGAAATTAGTATCTATTACCAGGTCTTTATCAGTTTTAATGATTTTGATGTTGCGGAAAGTGTCTGTGATATATAGGTAATGTTCACCTGAATCACTTGCTATTAGCCATTGAAGCCGGGCATCTTCTTTGATGCCATAATCTGATAATTGGAATGTTTTAATAAAATTGCCGTTTTTATCAAAAATCTGGTAGTAAAAAGACCACTCAGAATAATTGACGAAACTTGCCAGAATGTTGCCATTGTGCAATGAGAAAAGCTGAGGAATATAGTTTCTGCTGGCAGGAAATCTGAAAGTAGAATCGACCGTACCATCTTTATTGATTTTTTGAAGAGTAAAAAGAGAAGAAAGAGTAGCAACGGTAATATATTTCCCATCAGGAACCATAATATTATTTTTAGCTCTGTAAGCAAAGCCTTCTTCTCTGGTAATCACTTGTAAAACTTCTCCTTTTGTATCAACCAATAGATTGCCGTTGATAATGGGTTTATCGTGATAGATATTTCCTTTGAAAACTACGTTCAGTGTGCCATCTGAGAACTGATTAATCCAGGGGTATATAACATTGTATGGTTGCTTGACCTCCTGAAACTGAAAAGTAGTATCCATACGGAAAACCTGCGAAAAGGCTCCGGAAGAAAGAAGTAACAGTAATAAAATTTTCTTCATACCGATTAGTAATTTCAACCAAAGACAGATTAAAGGGGCAATAGGTTGGAATGAAGAATAGAATTATCAGAAATCGGTTTTTAAGCAACAAAACCCATAAAAACAAAAACACCTGCCTCGAAATCGAAGCAGGTGTTTTTTATATAAACTAATCAATTAAATCATATTATTTCGATTTTGCAATTACGCCGTCTGCAATGTTTTGCGGAACGATTTCGTAATGAGAGAAAGTCAAGTTGGCAGTTGCACGACCTGATGACATGGTACGAAGGTCAGTTACATAACCGAACAATTCAGAAAGAGGTACATCAGCTTTGATTACTTGTGAACCTGCTTTTGTATCCATCCCTTTCATCATACCACGACGACGGTTTAAGTCACCAGTGATAGGTCCTGTATATTCGTCAGGAGTGATAACCTCTACTGCCATGATTGGTTCAAGAATCTTAGGACCAGCCTGACGTGCAGCTTCTTTAAAGCCTAAACGACCTGCCATCTCAAAAGACAATGAATCTGAATCGACATCATGGTAAGAACCGTGGAACAAACGAACTTTCATTGAATCCACAGGGAAACCTGCTAATGGGCCATTTGACATGGCTGACTCGAAACCTTTTTGTACCGCAGGGATAAACTCTTTTGGAATAATACCACCCACGATGTTGTTTACGAACTCTAAACCAGTTTTGCCATCTTCACGTGGTCCTAGTTCGAACACGATATCGGCAAATTTACCACGACCACCCGATTGTTTCTTGTAAACCTCACGGTGTTCAACAGTTTTGGTAATAGTTTCTTTATATGCCACCTGTGGTGCACCCTGGTTTACTTCTACTTTGAACTCACGACGCATACGGTCGATGATGATTTCAAGGTGAAGCTCACCCATACCACGGATAATAGTCTGACCTGTTTCTTCGTTCGATTCAACTGTCAATGTTGGATCTTCTTCAATCAATTTAGTGATTGCTTTAGAGAAATTATCCTGATCAGCTGTTTTCTTAGGCTCAATTGCATACCCGATAACCGGATCAGGGAATACCATTGACTCAAGAACGATAGGGTTTTTCTCATCTGACAAAGTATCGCCAGTTTTGATATCTTTGAAACCAACTACCGCACCAATATCACCAGCGCCCAATCTTGGAATTGAGTTTTGTTTGTTGGCGTGCATCTGGAAGATACGAGAGATACGCTCTTTGTTACCTGAACGGTTGTTCAATATATAAGAACCTGCATCCAAACCACCTGAATAAGCACGGATGAAACACAAACGACCTACGTAAGGGTCAGTTGCGATTTTAAACGCAAGGGCTGCAAAAGGCTCGTCTTCAGAAGGTTTACGGGTTACTTCAGCACCTGTTTCAGGGTTAGTTCCGATAATCGCTTTTTTATCTAAAGGTGAAGGCAATAGCGCCATCACATAATCAAGCATGGTTTGAACACCTTTGTTTTTGAAAGATGAACCACAAAGCATCGGAACAATTTTCATGCTGATAACCGCCTGGCGAAGCGCTGCAAGGATTTCGTCTTCAGTAATTGATTCCGGATCTTCGAAGTATTTCTCCATCAAAGTCTCATCAAACTCAGCTACTGCTTCCAATAATTTTTCACGGTATTCAGTTGCCTCATCCATCATATCAGCAGGGATTGGAACTTCGGTAAAGGTCATACCTTTATCTTCTTCGTTCCATACGATACCACGGAAGTTTACTAAGTCAACCACACCTTTGAAATTATCTTCAGAACCGATTGGCAATTGAAGAGGCACTGCGTAGCTACCCAACATTTCCTTTACTTGTTTACACACGTTAAGGAAGTCGGCACCTGAGCGGTCCATTTTATTTACAAAACCCAGACGGGCAACATGGTAGTTGTTTGCCAAACGCCAGTTAGTTTCTGATTGAGGCTCAACACCATCAACGGCACTGAACAAAAATACAAGACCATCTAATACACGAAGCGAACGGTTTACCTCTACGGTAAAGTCAACGTGGCCAGGTGTGTCAATGATATTGATGTGATATTTATCATTTCTGTAATTCCAGTCAACGGTTGTCGCTGCCGATGTGATGGTAATCCCTCTCTCCTGTTCTTGCTCCATCCAGTCCATCGTAGCTGCGCCATCGTGTACCTCACCAATTTTGTGGCTCACGCCAGCATAATAAAGGATACGCTCAGTGGTAGTTGTCTTACCTGCGTCAATGTGGGCAGCAATACCGATGTTTCTTGTAAATTTTAAATCGCGTGCCATTTTTTTATATTTTTATCAAAATGTTTTTAAGGGTCTGATTATCAGACAATTTTGTTTAGAAACTTTTATCCAAGCTAAATTAGGATTCCATTTCGGGGTGCAAAATTATGAATACTTTTTGATAAAATCAACGAAGTTTTATTTTTTGTGAATAAATCTTAGAGGTATAGCGAGTGCCGTTATTTTTGTTTGTGTATTACGATTTTTCAAATCATCAGGATTCAGAGAATTTTATCAATCCTCAATCATATCTAGATTTTAAAACAAAGCGGGTACATTCTTTCAAATCAGCCTATCGAAAACACTGATTTGCCTTTTTTAACTACCAGATAGTAATATTTGAGTTGTGTAAGCGTATTAGGATTAGTGCGTATAGACCACCAAAATAAAAACTTAACACAAACCATCTAAAACAGAAGCATACAAATTAATGAAAAGTCTATTTTACGTTCTCCTTGCCTTCACTATCTCATTCGCAACTTTCTCACAGAATAAAAGTGTAATTCCTGATACCGCCATGCAGGAAATTGAAAATGGCAAATATCCCAACATTGACGGGATTGTAGTAGCACAACACAATAAAATCATTTACCAACATTATTTTAATGGATTGAATGCCAATTCCCTGCACGATACCCGTTCTTCATTCAAGTCTATTACCAGCCTGCTGATGGGTATTGCTATTGATAAGGGATATATTAAAAGTGTCAACGAAAAAGTGTATACATTTTTTCCGCAATATAAATCCTTTAAAAATTTAGAGCATAACAAGCTGGATATGACCATACAGGATTTGCTGGAAATGAAAGCCGGCTTTGATTGTGAAGAATGGAATAGCACCAAAGATTGCGAGGATGAAATGGAACTCACCAAAGACTGGCTTAAATTTTCGTTAGACCTGCCTATGGCTCATAAACCGGGGACATTCTGGGCTTATAATTCATCAGCACCAATGGTCATCGGAGGGGTTATTGAGTCAGCGACCAAAATGCCTCTGGCTACCTTTGCAGAAACTTTCTTGTTTAAGCCCTTGGGCATAAAAGATTACCGATGGACAAAAGACCCTGCAGGGCACTTCATGACAGCCGGGTCTTTTTATATGAAACCCCTTGATATGCTGAAAATCGGGCAGTTGGTATTAAACAAAGGTATGTGGCAGAATAAGCAAATTCTTTCTAAAAAATGGATTGATGAATCAACGAAACCAATTACCAAAATTGAAGATTTTTCGAATGTAGGAATCTCAAAAGCAAAGAATGTTTCACCTCAACCCACTTATTACGGATATTATTGGTACAACGAAAAAATGGTTACGGATCAATTCAGCTATAACGTGGTATTTTCTTCAGGAAATGGGGGGCAATATTTTATGAGTATCGCAGACCTGGATCTGGTGGTAGCGTTTACAGGTAATAGTTTTGGTTCCTGGAAATCAAAACTACCTTTCGAAATCTTAATCAAAAACATACTTCCCTATGTAAAGAAGAAATAGATAGATATGTGCAAAGACATCTGCTATAAATAAAAGAAGCGGGAAGATTCACCTTCCCACTTCTTTTCAAATCAACCTCTCAAAGCTCCAACCTCGTCTTTTAGTCACAGCAGTATTTCATTAGTTTTTAAAGAATTAAAGTTGTGTGAAATAGCTCGCATGAAATCTTATACCCTCAAAAGCAAACGCTGATGCCATGCGTCAATTATCAAACCTTATTATTCACAGTCTTATTATCTCTCAATTAATATTCGCGCCGTCGAAATTTCGTTTTCGTTCAGGCTTCTTTCGTTTTTGTAAACAGCACGAACAATGTAAGTTCCTTGTGGAATACCCCGCACATCAATACTTAGCATTCCGTCGCTTAGTTTAGTGAATGACTCTTGAAAAATCCTGCCTGAATAATCATATAGTTGAACACTTGTTATTTGCTGAAAACCATTCTCTCTGAACCATTTTTCGTCGTTAAGACGCTCAAAAGAATTGCCTGTTGAATCTTTCGAAGCCATTAACTCAGGTACTAATATCAGTTCTCCATTTTGCACAGCATTACCCCAGACGGCTATTTTGGAGGTGAATTTTTTAAGAGGTTCGGGCATGTCAAAACTATTGCTGATACAAATACCTTTAATACCTACACCCCCTAGTTTATAATATCTTTGTTCAGATACAACCCCGGCAATCATCACTTCCCCTAATAATAGTGTATCTTCTTCTAAGGCTATTTTTGCCAAATCTTTATCAACTACTACCTTTTTCTCAATTACCTTATAGCCAATAGAACTGAATACCAAAATATCATCATCAGATGCTTCTATTTTATAATTGCCATCTCCATCTGATACCGTTCCTCTTTTTGTTCCCTTTACCGTAATTGAAACCCCAGGTAATGCTTCTTTCCCATCTGCATCTACTATCTGTCCTGATACTAAATGATTCTGCCCAATTCCTTCTTCAATACTCAATAGAATCAATAGGGCAGCAGCCATATTGCGCACTACTTTCATGTGCTGAATCAGGGGTAATCTTATGGCTTGTTTATACTTCTTTTGAGCAATTACAGCTACCGGAATATCATATTGTAATTGGTTATTTTGTATACGCCATGTCGGAAACCATTCTTCAATCACATAATTTTTCTTCAACTGATCTTCTCTGAAACGACCACAAAGACTTTGTTGCGAATTCAAACGGCCTCTGAAAAAGGCCACGAACTGGCTTTCTGTCATCTGACTAAAATCTATCACATTTTTCTGGCACGAAGCACAGAAACCACCTGTTGCTGTTGGTGTAAATGATTCCCACTGCTCTTGACAGGGATTCTCGATATTTAGTTGGAAAGATTGTTTCATAAATTTTAGAATCAGGTTTTTGTTCTATTGATGCAGCTACTCAAAGTTTTCCATAAAAGATTTTTATTTTTTTTGCAGAGAAAAATAAAATGCCCAATTTCGAGTCTATTCCTCAATCTTTTAACCTATATGCAAACCTACGAAACCATCATTATCGGAGCTGGCTATGCCGGACTCACCGCTACCCGTGAATTACTCAAAGCAGGTAAAAATGTAATTTTATTGGAAGCCCGTACAAGGGTAGGGGGGCGGGTGCATACGCAGTATTTTGATGACGGGTCTTATGTAGATTTAGGAGCCGCATGGGTAGGGCCAACCCAAGACAAAATGTATGCTTTAGCCAAAGAATTTGGTGTACAGACCTTCCCGACTTATGATGAAGGCAAGAGTACTTTGCTTTATAATAATAAACTGAAGCATTATAAGGGAATCATTCCGCCATTGCCGATTCCATCGTTGTTGAGTCTGGATATGGCAATCAAGCGCATGAACAAATTATCTAAAACAGTTGATCTGCAAAACCCCTGGAATACGCCTGATGCAGAATACTATGATTCGATGACGCTGGCCAGCTGGATGGACAAACAGATGTCTTTCAAAACGGCCAAAGTCATGTTTAAGCTGGCAGCAGAAGCTATCTGGGCAGCAGACCCTAATGAAATATCAATGCTACACGCTTTATTTTATACTAAATCGTGCGTTGATTTGGATGTGTTGATGAATGTGAAAAACGGCGCACAGGAAGAAAGACTGGTAGGTGGTGCCTCTCAGCCAGCCATAAGATTAGCAGAAACGTTTAAAGAACATATCCGATTGAATAGTGCAGTACGCTCGATCAGTCAGCAGAATAGCCTGGTGACGGTAAAAGGAGATAATTTTGAGTTGACGGCTAAAAAAGTTATTGTCGCCTTGCCGCCGGTACTTGCCGGACGCATTCAGTATTTTCCATTGATGCCTGCCAACCGTGAGCAACTCACGCAACGGATGCCGATGGGTACTGTCTGGAAAACGTATGCCATTTATGATAAACCTTTCTGGCGGGAAGAAGGCTTAAATGGATTGTCTGCTACCAATGACGGCTACGTAACCGTTACTTTTGATAACTCACCTAAAGATGGTAGTAAAGGTATCATGATGGGTTTTGTACTGGGTAATCAGGCGAAGGCTTTTGCACAGCTTTCACCCGAAGCCCGTAAGGCATCCGTTTTAGACACATTTGTTAAGTTCTATGGAGAAAAGGCACGCAATCCTGTTCAATACCTCGACCATAGCTGGGCAGAAGAAGAATTTACCCGTGGCTGTTATGCCGGATTGATGCCTCCCGGTGTGTGGACATCTGTTGGTAAGGCACTTCGCGAACCCGTAGGCAATATCCACTGGGCGGGTACTGAAACCTCTGATGTATGGAATGGGTATATGGAAGGGGCCGTGCTTTCAGGAGAAAGAGTGGCGAAAGAGATTTTAGAGGTGTTAAAATAGATTTTGAAAAGACATTGTGGGTAGAGACAGGGCAATGCCCTGTCTCTACATTTGAACATCTTTTGCCCTTATTTCTAAGAGTACCTTTAAAATACTAAAAACTTATTCTGATAAAATCTCTATATACCCCTCTGTTCCGTTTACACGAATCCGTTGCCCGTCTTGTATGAGTCTGGTCGCATGCTCTACGCCAACAACCGCAGGAATACCATATTCACGGGCAATCACTGCGCCGTGAGTCATTAAGCCACCTACTTCGGTGACAAGCCCTTTGATAGAAACAAATATGGGTGTCCAGCTAGGGTCGGTAAAGGCAGTCACTAATATATCATCCTCTTCCAGATTAGCTTCTTCTATGTTCAGAATCACACGTGCGCGCCCCTCTATAATGCCCGAAGAAACAGCAAGCCCAACAATAGCATCAGCCGGAAGATTTTCTCTTTTATAATTTCCGGTAATAATTTCACCGTCTGAGGTAATCACGCGTGGAGGCGTCAGCTTTTCATAGAATCTGAAATCTTCTTTACGTTGATTAATTAGTTGATAATCCAGTTGATGAGTATTTACCACTTCGCGTAATTCTTCAAAGCTCAAATAGTATATATCCTCTTTTTCATGAATGAGATTGGCTTGCACCAGTTTTTCGGCTTCTTGCAGTAATGCCTGTTTATAGACAAATAATCGATTGACTATGGCATATTTAGGATATTCTCTATATCCGGCAAAATTTCGGATGATGTCAATCATCTGTTTGGTTTCTTCGGCTTTTTGTGCTCCATCCGGTAATTGCTTCAATCGTTCCAGTAATTCCTGCTCTTTTTTCAGAGATTCCTTTTTCCCTTGCTCAAATTTCTGATGACTCGCACCAGGCTCAAAGTTTTTGATATTATTCAAAATCACAGGAATAAGTATGCCCGGTTTTTCACTCCAGCGGATTTTGGTAATATCAATTTCTCCGGCACAGCGCATACCGTATTTGTTCAGATAGGTAACGATGGCCTCCTGAGCATCTTTTCCCCCTTCAAACTGAGGTAGTACGTCCAGAAAATTATCGTCTTTCGTTTCTTGTAAATAAGTAATGAGTGCCGTATAAGGGCGAATCACATCGGCTACATCCAGAAGCGCCAGCCCCATTTCAGAAGTTATATTGTTTGGTACTGATTGAGAGATTACGTCAGCTACATTTTTTTCGCCCAGCCATTCTTCCATTTTCTCGTTTAGCCAGAAAGCAGCATCCATCGTACCCAGAATCAAAGTCCTCATTTGTACATTAGAGGGAGAAGCAGGGTTCTTTGATAATTGTGTATGTTCAACAATAAAATCAAATAATTCGACCCCTGATTTTGTCTGAATATTCTGCCTTAAGGCTACTAATGCGTTTTCACTACTCTTAATCAAATCAGAAACAATAGCCGGGTCATTCGGAATTTGTGTGCGGAGCCCTGAAGTAGTAACAACCTCAGGGCCTTTGTCAGCACTCTGTTCACTTTCTTCATCCGGTATTATTTTCAGAAAATCGCCGCGCTCTGTAATATTAAGTAAGGCATCTTTTAAAAGTGGATCAGATTGCCCAAACGTCGTAATAATCTTTTTTCTGCTTACGGGTGGAATCAACATAGGTGTTACATCAACGAACAATCTTCCTCCGGCTATGCGCATCAAAGCGGGAGTAATTAATAGGAAAAATGATAGTCCCAACGGTTTCATAGCATCGGTCATCATCTGCCCATGTCCCACAGATACATACACGTGTGGTTCCTGGTCGTTTGCGTCAGGGATAGGAAACAGTGTAGTAATTGGTCGGCTCTGAACAATGTAAAAGATACCATCAGCCAGACACCATTCAATATCCTGAGGGCTACCCAAATGCGCTTCAATCTTTCTGCCGATTTGTGCCAGTTGCAAAATCTGTTCATTTGTCAATGCCTGCTCGTTCTGTTGCCCGGCTTCAATCTCCTGCTCTTTTGTGCCACCATCTTGCAAGGCGTCAATAGTTGTCTTTTTGGTCGCTATTTTTTTGTCAATTATTTCCTCATCACGCACTTTATAAATATCAGGATTGACCCGTCCTGAAACCAGTGCTTCGCCTAATCCAAAACTGGCATCAATTGATAACACTTTCCGGTTAGAGGTTACAGGGTCAGCAGTAAATAAAATACCAGAGGCTTGTGGAAAAACCATCTTCTGAATAACCACAGATAGGTGCACTTTATGGTGGTCAAAACCATTCTGAATCCGATAAGTTACAGCTCTATCGGTAAATAATGATGCCCAGCATCGGCTTATACTTTTTAAGATTGCCTCTTTCCCGATCACATTCAGATAAGTATCCTGCTGGCCTGCAAAGGAGGCGGTGGGTAAGTCTTCGGCAGTGGCACTTGAGCGAACTGCATAGGCGTTTTCTTCTCCTAGTCGGATAAGATACTGACCGAGCTCTTCAGCAATGTCGGCCGGAATGGGAATGCCTTCAATAGTTTTACGAATTCCGCTACTCAATTCAGCAATTTTACTGCGGTCTGTTACTTTCAACAATGCCAATTGAGAAAGCAAGGCATTAATCAATGGGGTTTCTTCAATTATTCTTTTAAAGGCTTCGGTCGTAATACAAAAGCCGTCCGGTACGTTTATTCCATTAATGTTGGAAAGCTCTCCCAGATTAGCGCCTTTACCTCCTGCAAGCGCGGTTTGTGTTTTGTTGATGTCCTGAAAACCAATTGCGTAAGAATTCATATATGTACCTCCTTTTTAGATTGCATACTCGAAAATCTAACTGATATATTAGCAACATTTGAATAAGCATGAACAATTGTATGCTTACATTGAAAATTGTATTGAAAGACACTTAAGCTGGTCACATGACTCTAGTGAGCAATCATGAAAACTCTTAAAGTACTAATCAATGAAAAAATAGGGCTTGGTATGAATTTTCTGATTCAGTTTAGGTATTTTCTGGAATTAGATGAAGACAAATTGAGCGCGCTGGAAACGAACCTTAAATTTAATAGACTACTGTTTGTGAGTAGGTTGCTAAATACGGGAGAAAACGAGTCAATAGAGAAACTTTTCATAAGAGAGAGTTGAAGTAAATAGCGAATAGGATACAAAAATAAAGCATTTCTGGTAGGTTTACAATAGACTTCAGGCTTAAACACAAAACCTTGACACATTTCTGCGTCAAGGTCTTTGAAAATAAGGTTTAGTCACCGCAATAAAGACATACTATATGTCTCATTAGCGCATTTTAGCGTTAATTTTAATAAGGCACAGCAATTGATATATACATAAAAAGAAATTCTTAATTGATTGAGAAATATTTCAGTGTAGTGATTTTCCCTGAGAATTGATAGTAAATCTATCCTGATCAAATGAATAATGCCCTGGTTAATATTTCATTTCTAAAAACGCTTCCGTTTTTTGCTTATTGGCTTTGATAAAAAGAGTGGGATGATTAGCGAATTAGTACAGCAGTTTTTTGGGTTCTGTAATATCGTTGCACCAAAGTACAGGATTAAAAGAATGTGGGTCAACCGATACTTTGTGAAGTCGATTCATTACTTTGCCAACTTGGGTTTTCTCCAAACGGAAATCTTGTCATTCATTTTTTTTCTTTAGCTTTGGAAGATAATTCTTTTTTCATGCCGCCCTCTAAAGTACTTTATATTTTAACAGTCATAAGCGTGTTTATGGGGTTGCGTGCAGCTATTGCCCAAAAAACGGTTTATTCTACTGATGAAATTAAAAGGATAACTTATGCAGATAGCATTCTGAAAGTGGCCACACTCAAAAAAGATTCTCTACAGATAGCAGAAGCTTATTATTTATTGGGTAAAATTGAATTAAGTGCTGGCAATTATCTCACTTCTCATGCCTGGTTTATGAAATCGCTCCGCATTCAGGAAAAATTCGGAGATTCGTACGAGTTGGGTCGCTTACATATCAGGCTAAGAGAAAAAGAACAAAGACAAGGGCACTACGATGAAGCATTACAACATTTAAGAACTGCCAAAAATATCTTTCAGCGGATTCATTCGAAGGTAGGTCTTATGCGCGTCTATACCAGCATAGGTGAATTGTATGCAGATGAAGAAATCGAAAATCGTGCTACTCCTCCTAAGGCTATTCGGTTTGATATCGATAGTGCTTTTTTTTATCATGAAAGAGCCAAAGAACTATCTATAGTCTTAAAAGACACCATAGCTTTAGCCAATATTGAAATTTCGATAGGGAAATTATTATTATTTAAAAAAGACCCTAAGGCAATCGTTTATTTTCAAAAGGCATTAAGCGAATTTACCCGACTAAAAAAAGATAATGAGCGAGTTTCTTCTCTGCTATTTTTAGCTTCTGCCTATATAGCCTTTCATCAGACCGAAAAAGTCCCAGATATATTAGCTGAGGTTCAGCAGTTTTATGAAAAAGAATATCTGCATAACTATACCTGGCTTCGGAATTTAGAAACGGCTTATGTAGATTATTACGAAGCAACCAAACAATGGGAACAAGCTTATAAGCATCTGGGAATACTCAAGGAACTTGAAAGAAAAGAGTTAATTGCAGACCAGGAGGGAGCCATTACCCGCTTAGAAATTGAATATGAAACGCAGAAAAGAGAGGCTTTGCTACAAAAAAAGAATGAAGAACTGGTTTTGTCGAATGAGAATTCACATACACAGCAATTATTTCTTCGCACCCTTGCGGCTTTATTTCTGCTTACTGCAGGCTTAGGGTTCTTTTACTATCAATTATCGCGTAAGAACCAGCAAATTAGCCACCGGAATGAAGTTTTGATAAGAGAACAAAACCATCGGGTTAAAAATAACCTGCAATTAGTTTCAAGTCTATTAAGACTACAAGCCAATCAGTTTTCAGATGATGCAAGCAAACAAGCTACAGAAAATAACTTGTTAAGAATAGAATCCATGGCTATTCTTCACCGGAAATTATATGACAAAGAAGAGCTGGCTGTGATCAACCTATCTGATTTTATTAAAGAGATAGTGGAGGTAGTTTTAAATACCTTTGGCTATATGCACGTTGAATTAGACTATAAAATTAGTCCGACAAAATTAAATGCCGATCAGGCTTTACCAATTGGTTTAATCGTCACAGAATTGGTGACGAATGCCTGTAAATATGCTTTTCCAGATAATTCTGCTCCACGGCTAACGATTATCAGTAGTATAAAAAATGGAGAACTGATACTGAGTATAGCCGACAATGGTGCTGGTATCAAAAACAATTCTTCGGGCGATATAGTTAAAACATCATTTGGTATGAAACTCATCCAGATGCAGGTCGCACAACTGCGCGGCTCTTATCACTTCAAATCTTTTGCTGGCACAACCTTTATCATGAAATTTAAACCAGATTTTTTGCTATGAGCCTATTAAAGATTTTGATTGTTGAGGATGAGGTAATGACAGGAATAGACATTAAAGAAACACTTGAAAAAGCCGGCCACACCATTACAGCAATAGCCAGAAACTCAGATGAAGCCACTGCTTCTCTGAAAAAACAACAGCCTGATATAGCCATTGTTGATATTATGTTGAGGGGGTCGGTTCTTGACGGCATACAAACCGCTATGGAACTGGTGAAACTCCATCCAATGCCCATTATTTATCTGACAGCCAATTCTGAAAGCCAGACTTTCCAGCGGGCTAAAGATACCTCTCCTGCTGCTTATCTTCTGAAGCCCTTTCGGCATAACGAACTGGCATTGCAGATTGAGCTGGCCTATCACAATTATAAAGCCAGTACTTTGGCAAGCCCTAATCCGGTGATGGCTGATGCTATTTTTCTCCCTTTTGATAAAGGTTTGAAGAAACTCATCAAGCAGGATGTACTTTATCTGAAAGCCGATGGCTCTTATGTAAAAGTATATCTGATAAATGAACCAAGCCCATATCTGTTTTCGATGAATCTGGGGCATCTGGCGCAATATTTTTCTACACCTAATTTCTATCGTCTTTCGAGGTCTTTACTGATTAACCTTAATTGTATCGAGCGTATAGAGCGGGATTATTTATATATGAGGAATCAGGAGAGTCCGATTCAGATTCCGGAAGGGAATAAGACAGATTTAATAAAGAAACTGGCGGTAATCAGAACTCCATAAATGCAGCTAAGACAGGCAAGGGGAACTAGTTGTGAATAATAGTTGTTTTAACAACAAACACGACCAAATATAGTATTCAGATAAAATACCTTATTGCCTAAATATACCTTGCGCCCCTGAAAAGGGGCTTTTTTTGTTTTGAGCCTCTGAAAATGACCAAATAATAAAAGTTTTTGTTAGGTAAGCTATCATAAATTCTGAATTACTATATTGAGTCAAATTTAACCTATCTTTTTTATGTATGTAACGAGACTTTCATGGAATTCTAATGGGTGGCAAAGTCCTTCCGGAAGAACTAATAAATGCTGTGGTACCGATGCTCCATTGTATGAATGTTTGGCTGGATTTGGTTGGGAGGAGTGGTTATTTAAAAAAGAACATCGATTATCTATTCCTCCATATAATGAAGAATTCCAGTATGGATTTTTGCAATGTTTTAATAGCTCTATTCCAATGGAAGAAATTGTCTATAAAGATGTTTATCTGACTTCCCGCAAATGTGATGGAGCTTGTAATCCTGCCAATACAGGTACATATTACGCTATTGGTAAAATAAAATTAGTTACTCGTTTAGGTGTTAATGAGTCAAGAAATGTGAATACTTATTTTGAGCAAAACGGATTGATTGCAAATATGAGAAATGAATGCTTGGATGTTGATGGGATAGATATGGATAGATTTGATGAAGGCCCTGGAAATCCAGATAACCCACAAACCTATATGAATGTAAAGTTTAGAGTAGAAGATGTTGACTTTTTTGAGAAAAGAATAAAAATACCGTCTGTACCCAAACGCTTTAGAATGGTAGCAATTAATTTAAAAAGCGAAACGCATCAAAAGTTTTTAAAATCAATTGGCTATTAGGGTTTCCTGTTCCTTGTCAAAACTTACTTAATATTATAATTTCAAAGACAGCAACCACTCCTTAGCTTCCTGAGCATCCGAAAAACTTTTCATTGGAATTGGCGGAGGTTTCAGGCTAAAGAGAATATTCATAATAAATTTAGATAAACCCGGTTTTGATACCATAGCCATAGCTGAGTAAATAACAGGAATCTGCTGGGTAGAAAACTGGCGTGTTGCCTTATCCGGCACAGGTGAATCTGAGAGATAAATGAGCAAAGGTACGGGTGTATTATTGGTAATCTTTTTCACCAGCGCTACATTGCTACTGATATTCTCTACTGTGCGTTTAGGGCTTTTGGATAATGAAACCAGAATAGGACTATCAAACCAGTATGTCGCAATTTCTCCCTCATAAGTAGGTCTGTCGGTGGGTATAGTCATCTATCTTTTTTTGCAATAAAGATAGGCAAATTCGCTAAGTGGTTTGTGTTATAAGTTGCAAATATTCTTTCGAACGCTTTTCTGCTGCTGATTTTAATTCAACGGATTCTGCAAATAGATGTATGCGCAAATCTTCATAAATTGCTATACACTTTTCTAAAGCAACCACCAGACTTGCTTTATCTAAAGTAGCCACTGTTTGTTGTATAGCAGCCAGGTCAGTTGCTGAAAGTTTGGTTTCCAGTTTTCTGACACCTCTGGGTTGATGGCCGTTCTTAATAAGTAATAGCGGGCCTAATACCATAGTGCGCAAAAATGAGATAAAATCCAACGTTTCAAATAATTCACCTCTACCAATTTTCAAAGTGGCATAATGTATCCAGACCCAGAATCGGTCTTCAATCCACTGGTAATCGGGATAAGGCCACGCCGATGTAGTTTGGCTGATAATTTCTGTCAGTCGGCTTTCTCTTTCCCATACTATTACAGGATTTTCAACACGGGTATAAAATTCATCCGGCAACAAAAACTTTAAATCAACATGAAGGAGATGCTCATCGTATAAACAAATCAAAACTCTTGGTTCACCCACATGCTCGCCGGTAAATGCTGAAAGTATAGTTCCGAATTGATTGGCAATGGCTTTCATCTGGGTTGGGTCATGAGCGATTTTAGTTTCTGAAATCAGTATCAGATCCAGATCAGAAAACGCGTCGGTTTCCTGAGTAATCCATGAACCAGCTACTGCCAGCCCTACCATATCAGGCGATTTTTCTATAATGCTAATCACTCGCTGAATAAATGATTCAAAAATTGTTGAGGATACCATAACCGATGAGAGTTTGCTAATAATGAGCCATTCGAAACAATGCAAAAGTACAAATAGCTTTCGGGATTGAATGTGTAAAAATCGGACAATCAGCTTATAAATGGCTAATAGAGCGGCCTGTCAACGTAATAGCATCTTTATATACATGAGAGTGGTCGTTATACCCGTATAGTTCATAGGGTATATGAGGAGAAGATTGCTGATAAAAAGTGAGCATCTTTGTAAAACGATGCACCCTCAGGCACCATTTGGGAGATACACCAACCCATTGCAGAAAATATCGGTTCAATGATTTGGGTGTTGTACACAAATGTGCTGAAATCTGCTGAATGGCATTCCCATAAGGCAGAAAATCATCAAAGCTTGCTAAGGCTTTCTGCACTAACTGATAGCGGTAATCAATGGAAGATACAGGGAAATAAGTCAACAAAAATGCTTCCATATACTTTACTTTTTCAATAAAAGAATTAACTGTGCTTAGTTGCTCTTCTACTAAATCAGTATTGAAAAAATGGCTTATATCTACTTTTAGCCCTTGTAATTCTTCGGCAGGTATACCCACAAGCAGGCTTAAGGCACCCGGCTTTAGTTTAATTCCTACTTGTTTTAACCCTTTCGGATATTGACAGAGACAAGAATAAGGTAATGGGCCAAATACCTTGCTTTGATGGAAAATATGCGTTTTCTGCTTGGCCAATTCAACTGATTGCCAGCTTGAGCGGCTCAGGTTAAAGGATAGTAAACCTGAATAATTTGGCAAGGCATGGCTGTAAATGAAATCGTCTCCGCTATCGTCAAATTCCGATTGCCAGAAAAACTCCACAAAGTTTGCCAGATAGCCTTCAGGTTGGGCTACCTGCAAAGTACCTCGCAGGTCGTTTGGCTTAAAAGTGCGATATACAGACATAGGCATTGGAATTCTCAGGCAAGATACGCCAATAAGCAGGTATTTGAAAGTAATCTGATTAGCTAATTGGCTTTTATTGTCTAATTTACCATTTAACACCCTTCGATAAGAAAACAGTATTTTAACGATAGATTTACTTGGGTTGGCTTGATAATTTTATTTTTTTCTCTACCTATACCACGGGGAAGAAAATACCCCTGATAGCCATTAGAAAATCATTGCCATGAAAAAAGAAACCAATTATGCCTGCCTTCCAGGCACAGATATTGGATGCGCTCGAAAAAAGCGAACTTAGCCCCCAGGAAATTGTTCAGAGCGAATGCAAGGTTTGTTTAATGATTAAAATCTACGGAGACCTCATTCATGATAAACTAAAGCACTTCGTTAATCAACTTGATAAAGCCAAACTAAAATACAACTCTTCTTTCTCTCCTAAAATAGGAATTATGAACATTTCTGTTTTTAAATAATAATCCCATTTTATTTCATTTTTTAATCAATATACGTTTGATTATTGTCGCCGTTTAATCATTATTTTATTTTTTTGTTAATTCGTTAAACAAAATCAGATATAATTGTGAAAAAATTGATTATTCGGACTCTCTGAAAACCAAAACGAAGTGTATGAAGTATCTTAAGTTTCTGGCATGGATTGGTACCGGGCTAGGGGCAGTTGGAGGGTATTTATATTGGAAGGAGATAGGCTGTATTACGGGTACTTGTCCGTTGAAATCTCAATGGCAGACCATGATTCCTATCGGTGCTTATTTTGGATTTGTGATTGGTGACGTTGTGAAAGGTTTTGTGATGCCCGACAAAAAAAGTCAGGATGGTGAGTCTTAACAAAGTATCAAACAAACAACCATAAATTAAACTTCTAGTAATCATGAAAAACCTTGGTAAAATTGACCGTATCATTCGGGTAATTATTGCCTTTGCTGTGGTGAGTCTGTATTATACTGATGTATTATCGGGTATAATGGGGCTTTTAGCGGTAGCCCTTGCAAGTATTTCCCTAATCACCAGCCTTGTAAGCTTTTGTCCGCTTTATTCCGCAATCGGAGTAAATACGCATGGCAAAAATGCTTAAGACATTTTCTATTGAACTCAGAAATCCTGTTGCATTAGGCAACAGGATTTCTGTTTTTATAGGCTACTATGTTCTCAAAATTCTTTTAAAAAGCACACCCTCACACGTACGCTTTCGGACAAGCCAGGTGTACGATTTCGGACACCCCGTTTTAGCGAAACTACCTAAAATAGCCCATTTTAATGCATTTTATCGGTTGGCATATCATTTGTTCTACAAAAGTTGATATAATTTTACAAGTGAAATATAATATCGTGTTGGAGCATAATTTTTTATTTGTTCTACAAAAGTTGAAATAATAAAATTGTATGAAAAGAACTTACTTAGGTGAATTTGAAGAAATAGTATTATTGACCGTTGCGATTTTAGGTGATAAGGCTTATGGGGTTTCAATCACTGAAGAAATAGAGCAACAAACCGGACGGTCGGTGAGTGTCAGTGCAGTACACGCGGCATTGCATCGGCTGGAAGAAAAAAATATGGTGTCGTCATATATGGGTGATGCCACAGCAGAGAGGGGAGGGCGTAGAAAACGGCTGTTTTCAGTGACAGTGGCGGGTAATCGTACACTTGACGAAATTCGTCTGTTACGCAACCGTATGTGGGACTCAATACCACTAAAAATATTTTCAACCTTGCAATAGCAGAGGGCATGGGGCCAAGGGCATAGGGCGTTTACCCTCTGCTCCATGCCCTCCGCCCCAAGCACAAAAACTATGCAAAAGCCACAACCACCCCGCTGGGCCGACCGATTGTTAGAATGGTTTTGTGTACCTGAATTATTAGAAGAGGTGCAGGGGGATTTGCATGAAAAGTTTGAGAAAAATGTGCGCGTATTTGGAGAGCAAACGGCCAGGCGAGAATATATAATCGGAGTTTTGAGTTTTATCCGGCCTTTTGCATTGAAACGTAATGTTCGGGCATATCAATCGTCTTTATACCTAAAAATTATGATAAGCAATTATTTTAAAATCGCCTTCCGGAATCTGCTCCGCTACAAAGGTTATTCTTTCATTAACATTTTTGGCTTAGCCACCGGAATGGCTGTGGCCATCCTGATAGGCTTGTGGATTTACGATGAACTATCGTACAACCGATACCACAAAAATTACGACTCCATTGCACAGATAATGGAAAATCAGCATCTGGGTAGTGAAATCAGTACGTTTACTACATTGCCAATGCCTTTGGCGGCTGAACTTCGTAATACCTATGGCAATAATTTCAAGAACGTAGCTGCCACCATGACTTACGAACAGATTGTGGCGCATGAAGATAAGGTGTTTACGAAGATGGGTTGTTTTGCCGAACCTTCATTTCCGGAAATACTATCTTTAGAAATGCTGAGCGGTACCCAAAACGCTTTGTCAGACCCTAATTCAATTCTGATAAGTGAATCTCTGGCAGAAGCAATTTTTGGTGTAAAAGACCCGATTAATCAGCCAATTAAACTGAATAATGCCTTTCAGCAGAAAGTAGCAGGGGTTTATAAGGATATTCCGAAGAATAGCCAGTTTAACAATTTGAACTTCATTGCTCCGGTCAGCCTGGTTTTTAATGGTGGCAATGGCGCTGATAACTGGCTGAGTAGTTCATTTGATATTTACGTACAATTGCACCCAAATCCTGATGTACACTCGATTGACAGGCAAATAAAAGATGTGTTGTATAAGCATTCAAAAGATGCTTCTAAACCTGACTTATTTCTGGTACCAATGCGTCAATGGCATTTGTACGGAGAGTTTAAAAATGGCGTGAATGCAGGTGGCAGAATAGAGTTTGTCTGGTTGTTTGGTATCATAGGCATTTTTGTACTGCTATTGGCCTGCATCAATTTCATGAATCTGAGTACGGCCCGTTCTGAAAAACGAGCAAAAGAAGTGGGCATTCGTAAAGCCATTGGCTCAATCAGAGGGCAGTTAATTGCCCAGTTTTTCAGCGAATCACTACTGGTAGTATTGTTTGCCTTTATCTTGTCAATTGGGCTGGTTATGCTGGCGTTGCCTTTCTTCAATGAGGTAGCCGATAAAGAAATGGGTATTCTATGGGCCAATCCAGTCTTCTGGTTATCCGGCATTGGTTTTACCTTATTTACTGGTTTAATAGCGGGAAGTTATCCGGCCTTATACCTTTCTTCTTTCCAGCCTGTCAAAGTACTCAAAGGCACTATTCGTTTGGGGCGTTTTGCCGCTATGCCGCGTAAGATTTTAATGGTGATACAATTCACTGTTTCGGTTACTTTAATCATTGGAACTATCGTTGTTTTCCGTCAGGTAATGTTTGCCAAAAATCGTCCGGTAGGCTATAGCCGGGAGAATTTGCTGATGATCCCGCTCACTACAAATGAGCTTCAGAATAGTTACAGGGCTTTTCATGATGAACTATTGCGAACCAATGCAGTAGCAGGTGTAGCCCGTTCTTCAAGCCCGATGACGGGTATCTGGTCTTCGGCCAATAATCTGGATTGGAAAGGAAAAGACCCGAATATACAGGCACTTTTCGGGACTATTTCGGTGGAGCCGGATTATGGCAAAGTAGTAGCCTGGGAAATAAAAGAGGGTCGGAATTTCTCTGAGAAATTCTCAACAGATTCCTCAGGATTTATCTTCAACGAAAGCGCAATCAAACAAATGGGATTACAGAATCCTGTTGGTGAGATGGTGAAATGGCATGGTAAGCAGTGGAAAATCATTGGTGTGATTAAAAATATGGTGATGCGGTCTCCGTTTGAGCCCATCGAGCCTACTGTTTTCATGATGGATAACCGTGAGCGGCCTTTTAATGTGGTAGATATTAAAATCAACCCATACGTTTCGAGCAGTGACGCATTAGACAAGATTGAAGCCATCTACAAAAAATACGCACCCAATAGCCCATTCAATTATAAGTTCGCCAGTCAGGAATACGAAAATAAATTCAGGGCAGAAGAGCGCATTGGCACTTTGGCTACTTTCTTCGCTGTGCTTGCCATTTTCATTTCGTGCTTAGGTTTGTTTGGTCTGGCTTCGTTCGTAGCCGAACAACGTACCAAAGAAATCGGTATCCGCAAAGTATTGGGAGCAAGTGTTGCAAGCCTATGGCAAATGCTATCCAAAGACTTTGTGATGCTGGTAATTATGTCTTGTGTGATAGCCACA
>NZ_BAAGXU010000066.1:0-520577 GCF_054779675.1 Emticicia fontis | reverse complement strand
ATACAGCTATCGAACCGAAATCTCCTGGTGGATTTTTGTGATGGTAGGCGTAGGGGCATTAGTAATATGTCTGTTAACTATCAGCTATCAGGCAATTAAAGCAGCGCTTATGAATCCGGTGAAGACTTTGAAAAGTGAGTAAAGCAGCCCCCAGCCCCTAAAGGGGAGTTGCTTTCGCACGAGTATTATCTTGAACTTTGATTTAGCTGATTTGAAGATTTCGCTGATGAAAAGTTTCGAGTATAAATTTCTAAACCATATTGCTAAATAAAACCAGTGTAATCATTCAATCAGTTAAATCACAGTTCAAGACAAAAAACAATATGCCGCCAAAACCACCTCACTGGGCAGACCAATTATTAACATGGTTTTGTGCGCCTCACTTATTGGAAGAGGTGCAGGGGGATTTGCATGAAAAGTTTGAGAAAAATGTGCGCGTATTTGGAGAGCAAACGGCCAGGCGAGAATATATAATCGGAGTTTTGAGTTTTATCCGGCCTTTTGCATTGAAACGTAATGTTCGGGCATATCAATCGTCTTTATACCTAAAAATTATGATAAGCAATTATTTTAAAATCGCCTTCAGAAACCTGCTCAAATACAAGGGCTATTCCTTTATTAATTTGTTCGGTTTGGCTACGGGTATGGCAGTGGCTATGCTTATTGGCCTTTGGATTTATGATGAATTCACTTTTAATCAGAGCCATGAGAATTATGCCAGAATTGGCCGGGTGATGCAACACCAGACTTTTCGTGGAGAAAGAAGTACCCGTGAAAACAATCCTATACCACTAGGCAATGAGATACGTTCCCTCTTTCCCGATGATTTCAAATATGTGGTCATGGCAACCCAGACAAAGAAGTATATCATTTCATCAAACGGAGAGAATAGCAGACAAAAGGGTAGCTACATGGAGGCCGATGCGCCTGAAATGTTAAGCCTGAAAATGCTGAAAGGTACGCGGGCAGGTTTATCTGAATTGAATACTATTCTACTTTCAGAAACACTAGCTAAAACACTTTTTGGCGATGATGAACCATTGAATAAGGTTATAAAGATAGACAATGAGCTGAATGTAAAAGTAACAGGTGTCTATGCCGACTTTGCGCATAACTCTGAATTTAAAGATATAGCTTTTATTGCGCCATTCAAATTATTGGTAGCGTCTTACGATTATATCAGAGACCATCAGGATGATTGGGGGAATAATTTCCTGCACATCTATGCACAGATTTCTCCTAAAACAGACTTCTCTCAGGCATCTGCCAGAATCAAAGACCTTAAACTCAGGCATGTTGATGCCGAATATGCCGCTCGTAAGCCGGAACTGTTTATTCAACCCATGAGCGGCTGGCACTTGTATTCAGCCTGGGAAAATGGCGTGAATACCACCAGCGAACCGCTGAAACTGGTATGGTTCTATAGTACCATCGGGATTTTTATTTTACTACTCGCCTGCATCAATTTCATTAATTTAAGTACTGCCCGCTCTGAAAAACGAGCGAAAGAAGTTGGTATCCGCAAGGCTGTTGGCTCGCTTCGTGGACAGTTAATCGGTCAGTTTTTTTGTGAGTCTTTTTTAATGGTGGCGCTGGCTTTTGTATTATCGGTTTTATTGGTACAAGCCATTCTGCCATGGTTTAATACAGTGGCAGGCAAAAGCATTTCAATTCTCTGGGGAGAGCCATTTTTCTGGGCAGTGAATGTTGCTTTTATCTCTGTTACTGCGGTATTGGCGGGTATTTATCCGGCCTTATACCTATCGTCTTTCAAACCTATCAAAGCCCTGAAAGGTACGTTTCGTTTAGGTCGTTTGGCGGCTGTTCCCCGTAAGACCCTGGTTGTGGTGCAATTCACGGTTTCGGTTACGCTTATTATCGGTACAATTATAGTTTATCAACAAATTCAATTCGCCAAAAGCCGTCCGGTTGGTTATACGCGTGACGGCTTATTGATGATTCCGAAAACTACTGATGAACTAAGAGGCAAATATGATGTATTAAGAACCGAATTAAAGAATACAGGAGCAGTAGCCGAAATGGCTGAATCAGCAAGTGCCTTGACAGACATAGGTGCCATGAACGGAGGTTTCGAATGGAAAGGCAAAGACCCCGGTCTGCAAGTAGATTTTGGTACTTTGGGCGTAACCTACGAATATGGTAAAACTATTGGCTGGCAGTTTGTATCCGGAAGAGATTTCTCCAGAGATTTTCCAACTGATTCGGCAGGTTTCGTACTCAATGAAGCGGCTGTTAAGCTGATGGGTTTAACCAATCCGGTAGGAGAGAGTATCAAATGGGGTACTGGTTTTATTGATGGAGAAAATTTCAAAATTGTGGGTGTGGTGAAAGACATGGTCATGTTATCGCCTTTTGAGCCGATTAAGCCAACTATCTTCTTTCTGCAAGGCTATAAAAACTATCTGCTTGTCAAAATTAACCCGAGCGTGAGTGCAGCAGATGCCTTGCCTAAAATAGAAACAGTATTCAAAAAAATAGCTCCGAATAGTCCTTTCGATTATCAGTTTGTAGATGAAAGCTATGCCCGGAAATTCGGCGACGAAGAGCGCGTGGCTAATCTGGCGACTTTCTTTGCCATCCTCGCCATTTTCATTTCGTGCTTAGGTTTGTTTGGTCTGGCTTCGTTCGTAGCCGAACAACGTACCAAAGAAATCGGTATCCGCAAAGTATTGGGAGCAAGTGTTGCAAGCCTATGGCAAATGCTCTCAAAAGACTTTGTCGTACTGGTTATTCTCTCCTGTGTGATAGCTACGCCATTAGCTTATTATTTTATGAGTAGCTGGTTGCAGAAATACAGCTATCGAACCGAAATCTCCTGGTGGATTTTTGTGATGGTAGGCGTAGGGGCATTGACTGTATGTTTATTAACGATTAGTTATCAGGCTATTAAAGCGGCGCTGATGAATCCGGTGAAGACGCTAAAAAATGAGTGATTGAGTGAGTTAGTGATTGAGTGATTAGAGTTGAAGTAGAGACTTGGAAATGATAAACTTATTTTTTAATCACTCATTCACTAACTCACTCAATCACTCAATAAACAATAACCCAAAAAATATGAAACCTCCCCGCTGGGCAGATAAATTACTGGAATGGTTCTGTGCGCCTCATTTACTGGAAGAGGTACAGGGGGATTTGTATGAGAAATTTGAGAAGAATATGCGGTTGTTTGGCGGGCCGATAGCCCGACGGGAGTATGTAATCGGGGTACTGAGTTTTATCAGGCCCTTTGCTTTAAAACGTAAAGAAGATTCAGATATATCACCCTTTTTTTTACTACAAATTATGATAAGCAACTATTTTAAAATCGCTATTAGAAACCTTTTGAAAAATCTGAGGTTTACCACCATTAATGTCGTAGGCATGACCTTAGGAATGGCTTGTGCACTGGTTATTTTCCTGATTGTGAGGCATGAAACCAGTTATGACCTTACCCAAAGCAAGATAGACCGCATTTATCGGGTTGAAACAGAGAATATCAAAGAGAATCACATTTATCCCGGTACTTATACAGGAATGACCAGGGCGCTCTATGCCGACTTACCGGAGGCAGAGAGAATTGTGCCTATCTTACAAATGCGGGGTTTTACTTTTTCGACAGGGAGTTCAGACAATCGCTTTAAGGAAAAGTTTGTTTTTGCCGATAATAATCTATTCAAAACCCTGGATTATCAATGGTTATCCGGCGATGCGAATAAAGCCTTAACACAGCCGAATACTATTATCCTGACCCGGAAATATGCCGAAAAATATTTCGGCAAAACGGAGGTGCTGGGCGAAATCATCCGCTTTGATAATAAGCAGGATTTGATGGTTGCAGGTGTGATAGAAGACTACCCGACCACCAGTAGCTTTCCTTTCGATATGCTGGTTTCGTTTTCGACCTTAAAAGGCACAAATCCGAATTTTGAGTTCGATAAATGGAATGGCTGGAATGACAATCATCAGGTGTATGTATTGTTGAAAGAGGGGGTAAAAGCCGAACAACTAAGCGGCCGCTTTAAGCATATCGTAGAAAAATACATGGGTAAAGAAGCCCTGCCTGATAAAAACTTTCTGCTGGGTTCAATCAAGGATATTCATTATACAGGCAATTTGGGTGGCCGCACGGCTAATACCAAATTGCTTAGAACCTTATCATTAATCGGCTTGCTGGTCTTGCTTATTTCTTGTTTCAATTTTATTAACCTGAGTACCGCACAATTATTCAAGCGTGCCAAAGAAGTAGGGGTGCGTAAAGTAATAGGCAGTAGTCGACAGTCATTAATCTATCAGTTTCTGACAGAAGCCGGAATCATTACAGGCTCGGCTATCCTATTAGCGATTTTGACTGCCGGATTAGCCTTGCCGTCGATTGCGGCTATTCTGGATATCCCGATTCGGATGACTGATTTATTTAGCCTGAATAATATGTTGTTTGTGCTTGGCTTATTTCTTATTACTACCATATTGGCGGGTGTCTATCCAGCCTTGAAATTATCGGGTATGCAACCGATGTGGGCTTTGAACAAAAACAAAATGCCACAGGTACGGCAGGTGTTTTCTCTGCGTCAGGCTTTAGTGGTGGTGCAATTTACAGTTTCACTGGTGTTAATCAGTTCGGCTATCCTGATTGATGAGCAGCTGAGTTTCTTTCAGAAAGCCGATTTAGGCTTTAAAAAGGATGCAATTATCACCGTCGGGTTACCCGATAACAGTCCTGCCAAATTAAGCGCGTTCCGAAACCAATTAGTGAGTTCTGCACAAATAAAAGATGTTAGTTTCTCTCTTAATAGTGCCTCTTCTGAAGGCAACTGGATGCAGGGAACGCAGATAAGAGATGGTGAGAAACCTATACAAATTAAAGCACAGATGAAAATGGGAGATTCTCATTTTCTGGATACTTATGGCATTCAGTTATTAGCAGGCAGAACGCTGAAAGACAGCGATACTACTCTGGTAGCATTGGCCAACCAGATATATCTGGATAGAATGGGGATTAAAAATCCGGAAGAGGCTATCGGTAAAAAATTCTACTATGGCGATGGTGAAGGGGCTGATGCGGGAATGATTGTAGGCGTAGTGAAAAACTTCAACGTTAACTCACTACATCAGAAAATTGACCCGACACTTATACAGGTTGTGCCGAGAAACTTTTATCAGGCAGGTATCAAACTAAGTAATGTTCATCTGAGTACAGACGAGATTCAGGAGACAGTAGCTCATATTGAAAAACTCTGGACAGCTACTTTTCCGGGACAGGTATTTGAATATAGTTTTCTTGATGAAGAACTGGCAAAAGCCTATCAGTCAGAAATGCGTACCGCCCGTTTGATTGAAACCGCTACGTTTATGGCGGTCTTGATTGCCTGTCTGGGTTTACTGGGTCTGGCTACTTTTATTGCCGAGCAACGCACCAAAGAAATAGGCGTACGAAAAGTACTGGGCGCTTCGGTAAGCAGTATTCTGGTATTGCTCTCAAAAGATTTTCTGAAACTGGTAGTGGTAGCCATCATTGTTGCGACTCCTATCGCCTGGTGGGCAATGGATAGCTGGTTACAGAATTTTGAATTCAAGATTCAGATAGGCTGGGGCGTATTTGTTCTCACAGGCTTCCTGATGGCCGTATTAGCTATCCTGACAGTGTCCTTCCAAAGCCTGAAAGCGGCATTAATTAATCCGGTGAAGACACTTAAAACAGAATAATTGAGTGAATGAGTGATTTTGTGATTGTGTGATTAATTTTTGATTTATTATGATGCATTGCCATTGTCAATCTCAAATTTTCATTAAAGCAATTTTAATAATCACTCATTCACTCAATCACTCAATAAAAATATGAAACCCCAACCCCCCCGCTGGGCAGATAAATTACTGGAATGGTTCTGTGCGCCTCACTTATTGGAAGAGGTGCAAGGAGATTTGTATGAGCGATTTCAGAAGAATCTACGGGTGTTTGGCGAAAAATCAGCCCGTTGGGATTATATAATAAGCGTTTTGGGATTCCTTAAACCTTTTGCTCTGAGACGAGAAAAAGAATTATCACTCTCTTTATATCACAAAATTATGATAAGCAATTACTTTAAAATCGCCTTACGGAATCTCCTGAAATACAAGGGTTATTCTTTCATTAACATTTTCGGGCTGGCCACTGGTATGGCCGTAGCCATGCTCATCGGGCTATGGATTTTTGATGAATTAAGCTTCAACAAAAATCATCAGAACTATGATAAAATTGCCCAGATAAGAGTCAGAGAAGTGGGTGAGCATGGGGTAGGTATCAGTAGCTCGGTGCAATATCCTTTACTCGCAGAGTTGCAGACCAATCATCAGGCTAATTTCAGGCATATCATGGCTACTTCGTGGGATATTGATAATATCTTATCCGCCGGAGAAAATAAAGTGGCCCGCAAAGGATTGTATATGAGTCCGTCAGCCCCTGAAATGCTGACGCTGAAAATGCAGCATGGCACCTGGGCGGGTTTAAAAGAACTTAATTCGGTGCTGCTTTCGGCTTCTACTGCACAGGCACTTTTTGGCGAGGCCAATCCCCTCAATCAGGTAGTGAAAATCAATAACGAAACCAATGTGAAAGTAACCGGTGTATATGAAGACCTGCCCCTGAACTCGAAATTTAACGACATCAAATTTATCTCTCCTTTTGACCTTTGGGTAGCACAGAATAAATGGATCAGAGAAAGAGCTATGAACGATTGGGATAATCATTTCATGAAAATCTATGTTCAGATCAATGATAAAACCAATTTTGCTCAGGCTACGCATAATATCAAAGAGGCTGTTATGAGTAATCTGGGAGATAGTTTTAAAGAGCAGGCGGCACGCCATCCAAAGGTATTTTTATTGCCGATGAGTGACTGGCACTTACGTAATTATAGTCGTTTAGGAGAAATAGATACTGAACCGATGCGAATGGTATGGCTGATTAGTATCATAGGCGCTTTTGTCTTATTATTAGCCTGCATCAATTTTATGAATCTAAGCACTGCCCGCTCTGAAAAACGCGCCAAAGAAGTAGGCGTGCGCAAGGCCATCGGTTCTATGCGCGCACAGTTGATCTGGCAGTTTTTCAGTGAGTCGTTTTTAGTGGTTGTGTTTGCTTTCCTGTTAGCTATACTATTTGTTGCGCTTAGCATCCACTGGTTCAACCAATTGGCTGCCAAAGACATCTCTATCCCTTTTACCAACCCGTATTTCTGGCTGATTAATCTGGGTTTCATCGTTCTGACCGGACTATTATCCGGCAGTTATCCCGCTTTATATCTTTCTTCGTTCCAACCGGTCAAGGTGCTGAAAGGTACCTTCAGCGTAGGGCGTTTTGCCTCTTTGCCCCGCAAGGTTCTGGTGGTCGTACAGTTTACGGTTTCAGTTACCCTCATTATCGGCACCATCATTGTCTATAAACAGATTCAGTTTGCCAAAAATCGTCCGGTAGGGTATACCCGTGAGGGCGTGATTATGATAGACATGAAATCCGGGGATTTTTATGGGAAGCATGATTTACTGAGAAATGAATTAATCAGTACCGGAGCAGTCACAGAAATGGCTGAATCTATGGGAAAACCTACCGGAATATGGTCGGGCAACGGAGGTTTTGAATGGAAAGGCAAAACCCCCGACAAGGATAAAAGCTTTGGAACACTGGTAGTAACCCCCGAATACGGAAAAACCATTGGCTGGCAGTTTGCACAAGGCCGAGATTTCAGAAGAGAGCTGGCTTCAGATTCATCAGGCATGGTTATCAACGAAGCCGCAGTTAAATATATGGGCTTGACAAACCCGGTGGGAGAAGACGTAAGCTGGCAGTTTCGGGAGCAGGAGACGAGACATTATAAAATATTGGGTGTGATTAAAGATATGGTCATGGAATCGCCTTATGAACCTACAAGTCCGGTTATTTTTATGATCAAAGGTCATGGTGGCCCTAATGTAATAGATATTAAGATTAACCCTGCCGTTAGTGCCGGAGATGCCTTGCTAAAAATAGAATCAGTCTTCAAAAAACTGGTTCCTAGTGCGCCATTTGAATACAAATTTGTGGATGAAGAATACGCCAGCAAATTTGCCGCCGAAGAGCGCATCGGTGATCTGGCCAATGTATGTGCCATACTCGCCATCCTGATTTCGTGCTTAGGTTTATTCGGACTGGCCTCGTTCGTAGCCGAGCAACGCATCAAAGAAATCGGTATCCGCAAAATATTGGGTGCTTCCATAAGCAATCTCTGGGCATTATTATCCAAAGATTTTGTGCTGCTGGTAGTTATTTCCCTATTCATTGCCTCGCCATTAGCGTATTATTTCATGGAGAAATGGATACAGAAATACACCTATCATACTGAAATATCGTGGTGGGTTTTCGCCGCAGCAGGTATTGGAGCAATGGCAATTACGATACTAACGGTGAGCTTTCAGGCTATTAAAGCGGCGCTGATGAATCCGGTGAAGACGTTGAAGACGGAGTAGCCCCGCGCGCGGCGTCCGCCCCCAGCCCCTAAAGGGGTGCTTCAGATTCGCGGAGTTGCTTACGCATGAATAATGGTCTTGAACTTTGATTTCGCTGATAGTTAATCGTAAATCACATTCTCTGTTTATAGTCAATAAACTGTAAAATCATTTAACAGAAAATCAGTGAAAACATCAAATCAGTTAAATCAAAGTTCAAGACGAAAAAAACACAAGAAAATCAACATGAAACCAACACCCCCCCGCTGGGCAGATAAACTTCTGGAATGGTTCTGTGCGCCTCACTTATTGGAAGAGGTGCAAGGAGATTTATATGAGCGATTTCAGAAGAATCTACGGGTGTTTGGACTCAAAACAGCCCGAAAAGAATATGTGTTGGGCGTATTGAGTTTTATTAAACCTTTTGCCTTGAAACGGAATACGAATAGTTCACCCCCTTTATATATACAAATTATGATCAGCAATTATTTTAAAGTCGCATTCAGGAATCTACTCAAATACAAAGGGTATTCCTTTATTAATATTTTTGGTCTGGCCGCTGGTATGGCTGTGACCATGCTCATAGGTTTATGGGTCTATGATGAAGTTTCGTATGATAAGTATTTCAAGAATTATGACCGGATAGGACATATCTATCAGTTTGTTAAGTTCGATGCAGAGAAATCTACTTATGATGTGATGCCAATTCCTTTGGCAGAAGAGCTGAAAAGAAAGTATCCTGATTTTGAAGCAGTCAGTCTTTCGACCTATGACTACCCGATATTATTGGCGTCAGGAGAAAAAAAACTGATGAAAAGAGGTAATTATGTAGAGCCTTCGTTTCTGGATATATTCTCAGTGAAAATGGTTTCGGGGAATAAAGATGGACTGAAAGATGTGAATTCTATTTTGATTTCAGAGTCTTTAGCAGAAGACCTTTTTGGCATGGGAAATCCTTTGGATAAAGTCATTAAAATAGACAATAAAGCGAGTGTAAAGGTAGCGGGTGTATACGAGAATTTTCCACATAATACCTTTTTCAAAAATGTCCTTTTCTTAGCTCCCTGGAGCTTATATGAATCTATTAGTGATAATGTGAAAAAAGATAAAGACCAATGGGATTCAAATTCTTATCAGATTTATGTGCAGTTGAAACAGGGGATGGATTTTGACAAGGTCTCGGCAAAAATCAAAGATATCAGAGTGAATAGGGCAGACCCTCCGGGCTATAGACCTGAGTTTTTTGTACACCGCATGAGCAAATGGCATTTGTATTCTGATTTTAAAGATGGCGTAAATACCGGAGGGCTCATAGAGTTTGTATGGCTGTTTGGTATCATCGGTGCATTTGTTCTCTTATTGGCTTGCATTAATTTTATGAATCTGAGTACAGCCCGTTCTGAAAGACGAGCCAAAGAAGTGGGTATCCGTAAGGCTGTCGGTTCGGTTCGTATGCAACTGGTTATGCAGTTTTTCAGTGAGTCTTTTCTGGTGGTCTTGTTTGCTTTTATCTTATCAATTCTGATTGTGCAATTAGTATTGCCTTTATTTAATCAGGTGGCTGATAAGCAGGTAGGTATTCTTTGGCTAAATCCTTTCTTCTGGTTGTCGGGTTTAGGCTTTAGTTTACTGACGGGCTTAATTGCAGGCAGCTATCCGGCCTTTTATCTATCATCGTTTCAGGCAGTGAAAGTATTAAAAGGTACTTTCCGCATGGGGCGTTTTGCGGCAGTTCCCCGTAAGATATTGGTGGTGCTTCAATTCACAGTTTCGGTTACTTTGATTATTGGTACGGTTATCGTGTTCCGTCAAATTCAGTATACCAAAAATCGCACTTTGGGTTATAATATTAATAAACTCATAGAGGTAAATATGAATACGCCTGAACTCCGCAAAAACTTCAAGGTTTTAAAAACTGATCTGATGAATAGCGGAGCAGTTTACGAAGTGGGTGTTTCTTCGGGCTCTATTACAGGGCAGTCAGGCGGTACTACCAATATATTCTGGAAGGGTAAAAGCCCTGAAGGCAAACCGCTATTAATGTCGAATATGGTATCGTATGAATACGGAAAAACCATCGGCTGGAATGTGGTGCAGGGGCGGGATTTTTCGAGGGCTTTTGGAACGGATTCGTCGGCCATGATTATTAATGAAACAGCGCTGAAATTGATGGGCTTTAAAAATCCGCTTAATGAGCTAGTTACTTCATTAGGTAAAGAGTATAGGGTAATAGGCGTAATTAAAGATATGGTAAAAGAAAGTCCTTTCAGGCCGGTAAATCCTTCTTTCTTTGTTGTAAATTCTCAAGGTATTAATACCATTAGTGTAAAACTGGCACCTGAAATGGGTACCTCAGAAGCTTTGAGTAAAATAGAGACTATTTTCCGCAGACATAATCCTGATAGTCCTTTTGAATATAGCTTTGTAGATGAACTCTATGGTAAAAAATTCGGAGACATAGAGCGAATCGGCAAGCTGGCTTTATCCTTTACTGTTCTGGCTGTATTAATCAGTTGTCTGGGTTTATTCGGCTTAGCGTCATTTGTAGCCGAGCAACGTACTAAAGAAATCGGTGTCAGAAAAGTATTAGGCGCCTCAGTAGCACATCTATGGGCTTTATTATCAAAAGACTTTGTAGTGCTGGTAATCATCTCCTTATTTATTGCCTCGCCAATAGCCTATTATTTCATGAGTCAATGGGCGTTAAGGTATGAATACAGGGCTGGTCTATCCTGGTGGATTTTCGCAGCTGCCGGAGCAGGGGCTTTATTGATTACTTTATTAACCGTCAGTTTCCAGGCTATTAAAGCGGCTTTGTTGAATCCTGTGAAAAGTCTAAAGTCGGAGTAGTGGGATGGGGCAGGGGGGAAAGGGCATAGGGTATAAGCCCCCTGCTCCCTGCCTTTTCCCCTCTGCTACTCAATCAAAATTTTCTTAGTCTCAGCATTAATTTTTAGAATATATACGCCCCGGCCGATGCTGGAAATGTCCAGTTCAAGGGTTGATTGATTGGTTTGTTCTTTTAGAATGGTTCGGCCTCTAGTATCAGTCAGGGTGATTTGTAAAGGCTGTGATTGATGGTTTTGTTCAATCAACAATCGGTTACTGCTTGGGTTAGGATAAATTTTAGTAGAAATATTACCTTCTTCCAGAGAAGTAATACTGATTTTAAAAGCATCAGAGATAGTAGAGCAATTGTTTGCCGTAACTTTTACTGTATAATCACCACTACTACTATACGTCAGACTCTTTTGGGTAGCACCTGTTATAATCGTATTATTCAGATACCACTGGATAGCAGGGCTTTCTGTATTGGCTATTAATTGCAAATCAGCTAATGTAATGGTTGGTTTGGGTGGTAGCGGAACAAAACTGATGCCGACTATATTAGAAGGCAAACTGGTTTTCTTGCCTTTTTCAACCACTACCTGATAGCTCCCTGTTTTAGTGACCGAAAGCTTATTGGTAGTCGTTCGGATGGTTTCCATACCATTGATTTTCCATAGATAATTGTCAAAATCTTTAGGGGCTGTCAGCAGGACTTCCTGACCTTCGCAAGCCTGACTATTCGGAATAGCAATGATAGGAGCAGAAAAGGTAGGCTTTAATGAAAATAACTGATTGCCCTGCTCTCTGAAATTGACCAGACAAACCGGAATATCATTGACAACAGCGAAATAGGAAAAAGACATAGCCGATTGATCAAAGCTGGCTATCTTTTTTATATCATTGGCCGTACTATCAGCCTCCCAGAATTCGGTATCACCAGTAGGAGCAGTACTTTGTAAATAAACTTTGTTCTCATGCTTCAAAACAATATTGGCCTGATAGGGTATACCCAGGTTAAATAATTTCAGTTTTCCGGGTGTGCCGTCTGTGACAATAAATATGGTTTCAACGCTGGAGGCAGAATGGGTTTTAATCAGGGTATTTCGTCCGACTTGCCATTCTTTTGAAAAACCGTAAATACCTGCCATTAAAAGTTTGTGCCCTTGCGTTGGCGACCAGAAGAATAATTGATTGTTATTCTCATAAAAATATCCCTTGCTGCCAGCTATCACACTGTTGAGATTGGTCATATTGAAAGTGGTTGCCTCTTCAAAATCAGTACCATTATAACGATAGATAATACCCTGAGAGTCATTGATACCCTTGAAAAAATAGTAACTTTTTCCATCAAGATAAACAGAAAGCAATGAATCAGAAGCGAAGCTATGCGTGGGTTTTATGCTTGTTTTTTCCAGTACATTCCCTTTCAGCAATTTAAAGTCGGCGACATCGGGCGAAGCACCTGCTTTCATCAATGTACCGCCTTCTATCTTTCTGGATTGTCCTATATATGAAAGCTGCAAGCCATTGATAACCGGCCTGGCTTCGTTAGTTATGCCATTATAGACATATATCGAAGTACCATTAAAGAACAGATAGGAATCGGCGAGTTTGGTAATGCCCGTAAAGCGGGGATAATCTTCAAGAATTTTTACCTGAGTCGTATTATCCAGAGTATATAAATCGCTGGTTCCTTCTCTGACTTTCTGAAATAAAATCCGGTTGTTTAGCTCACCTATCCATTTAAAATCAGCAGAATCTACCCGTGTTCCCGTAGTTATATCAATCACAAAGGCAGTACCATAGTATGGGAAAACATCAACACTAGACGCAACAAGGTATTTGTCGGCCACTATTCTTGAAGAATTAAAACTATGTATCGCCTGATTTTTCACAGCAATAGCCACCTTTTTTACTGCATCCTGTGTGCCATCGTTCGTGTATCGCACAATGGTGATGGTATCTATTGGGGCAATTGTGCTGGTTGCTGCAAAGGCATGGTAATAATAACCCCCAGTTTTATGCACAATAGAAATAGCTAGGGCCTGATTGCTCTCAAAAAGGGTAAACGTTTTGTCGATACCGTTGGTCACTGCATAGAGATAGCTGTAATCTGTATTGGAAAACTGACGGCCACGTGACTCATAGACCAACTCATTGCCGTAGCGTTTGGGTATAAGGGTATATAAATTATCTGATTCAAACTGAGACGAGACCGTTGAGAGAAGTTTTAAACCGTTTTTGGTGCCATCACTGGCATACAGATTTAAGCCCTGCTCAGCAAGCGTAAAGAATAAAACTCTATTATTAAGTGTATCAGTTTTGGTGATACCATCACCCACATCATTGATATTCTTCAAAAGTGTCAAAGCTCCCGTTTCACTATTGAATACATACGGCTCTTCGTCATAAATATAATCATATCGGGCCATCCAGAGATTGGGCGCAATAGCTCCTTTTAACTGAGGCGGATAAGGTTTACTGAATGGGGTAAGCTGCTTGGTTTTTCCATCGTATATTCTGCCTTTGAGCTGGGTATCTCTTATGCCCAGAAAGCGGTTATGCTCAATATCAGGATATAAAGCGTTTACATCGGTTAAGATTTTTTCTTCCTGCAATAAATAATCTTCCAGCCGAATCGAAACGTGTCTGAATGTTTTGGTGATAGTTGAATTATACACAATATTTACCTGATTCTCGGCTTGCCATAAAGCGGCATCGTAAAAATAGTAGGAGCCATTATTTTGATAATTAATCAGCTCGACACTCTTCCTGAGCTGAAACCCGAGCGAGGGTTCAAGTGCGTAAAAATCTGCGGTTAGCCGAACGGTTGGGTCAGTATCTGACGAATGGACGATGAGTACACAGGCATATAGCTGATTCTGATAGACAAAATACGTTGCTTTAAAGAAACTGGATGGTGGCCCTTCTTGTAAATTAATCGAAGTAAAACTTTCTTTCCCATTTTCAATGATTCGCACACGTCCCCACTCCGGAAAAGTCTGTACAACATTCGTTGAAATGCAGGTCTGATAGAAGGTGTCACCTATACCAAAGTTTCCCTTGTTTAGAAAACCCTTTCCCGACTCATAAATGCCCTCGTCGAGTATAATCTTATTCTGAAACAGAATGGGAGCCTCGCCTCTGGGTTCGCGATACTCAGTATGCAAGAGGTTGAAATCATTATCATACTTTTTGATGAGCATCTTACTATCATAATGAATGACAACGAAAAAAAACTCGGCTGAGCTTAACAAATAAATCGCGCGGCTTAAATTATTAGGGGTATCGTAGGCTTGCTGTAAATCGCTATCACTAATCATACTGTCCAGAACCTTTGTTGTTCCGGCGGGTGTGCCGTCAGTCCGCCATAATTCAGGCTTAATTGAAGGGATTAATAGCGCAGCCGAAAAATAAAGATAGCCATCTTTTATGGTTGTCGATACGTTCTGGCCATAGAATGGTTCTTGTATAAGCGGCACAAGGTCTTTGAGCAGATAAGTGCCGGCGGGTGTTCCGTCAGTGGCCCATATTTCCCGACCGACAGTCTGATTATATGCTATAAAAATACCTTTACCATTAATCGTACCCAGATAGCTTGGATAAGAACTTGACCCATCAAGACTTTTAATCTGTGTCAGTTGCTCTTGGGCAACTAAAGCATAACAGGCAAGTAAACTGCATAAAAGGATAGATAGAACTTTTTTCATCTGGCAATACGTCGTTTTAATTGTTGACGTAAAAGAGCCAAAAAGGGTTTAAATCCGAGAAAGCCACTCTTACTTTTTCTTCAGATAGTACACGTTATCTGTTTCTTTTATCAATAATTCACTCTTTTCGGGGATAAACTCAAAGAAATAGCCTGCTTGTGCGTGCATAAAATAATTTTTTCCAATAGGCTCAACCTCAAAAACTTTTCCCTGTGTTTCTAATAATAATTTGGCATTGTCTTTCTTGATATTCACTACTATGGGCATATTGTCAGAACTGTATTTACCCAGGTATTTATCTAAATCCTGACTGGTAACTATGAGGGATTTAGAAAAAGGAATAGTATAGGGTAGATTAAAACAGATTTTCTGTATACCTTCTAAAATGTCGACCCTCGGATACAGAATGCCATTGGTGCAGTAGGCCAGTGCCATTTTCTGTTCTGGATAATACCGGACGGCTGAATAAAACTCTTCTATTCTCCCATTATGTCCATACGCCATTTTTCCATGAAACTCAAAAGGAAATATACCCATACCATACCCATCTTTCATTGTTGTCATTTGATTCAGGCTTGCTTTATTGATGAGCTTCTGATTGAAAAGGGCTTCTGTAAACTTTACTAAATCGGTTGGGGTAGAAATAATGGAACCTGCGCCACTGTGGATGCTAAAATCAGTTTGTTTCTCTTTATGCCAGGTACCTTCGCCATATTTATAAGAAATACTTTCATGCTTTTGTGTATCTGTTGCACCGCCATAATAGGTGTCTTTCAAGCCAATTTTTGAGGTGATTCTCTGAGTCAAAGCTTGTGCATAAGGAATCTGGCCTATTTTCTCGATGAGATAACTTAAGAGCAAGTAATTGGTATTGGAATAAGAAGCTTGTGCATCAGGCTCAAAATCCGGTTTCAATCCTTTAATAATACTCAGCATCTGCTCATGGGTTTGGGGCTTGTCCATCCATGATTTAAAGTCTGTGCCTTCGCTATAATTATGCAGACCACTTCTATGATATAGCAAATGGCTAATGGTAATTTTATCTGCATTAGGCAGCTCAGGAAAATACTGACTTAACTTCTGGTCGAGTTTTAGTTTGCCTTCTTCCACCAACTGAAAAATCATCACAGAGGTAAACATTTTTGATACTGAGCCTACTCTATATCGGGTAGTAATTTTGGCAGGAATCTTTTGATCAACATCAGCATAACCGATGGCTTTCTGGTATTGCACTTTGCCATTCACACTGATAGTCAGGCTGCCCATAGCCACCTCGCGTTGGGACAATGTATGAAATAAACTATCTAATTTAGCTTTATTAATGCTTTGACTGAAAGTAGTGAGTGCGGATAAAAAACAGAATAGTAATGTGGCGAAAAGTCTCATGTATTGGGGTTGATTAGTGGTGTCAAACTTATGGGTTTCAGGCACTCAAAACTAATAAATTTGATTAAAGTAATGAAAGGCTTATATAAAAGGTGCTTTTTGCCTATGAGATAAAAACTAATTTCGTGATTATTGAAAAGCTATCTTTATCTTTATAAAAATTATGAACTATGAGATTTTTTCTATTACTATTAGCCGGAGTGTTTTCTGCCTCCTTGTCATTTGCACAGCTTAACCTTTCTCTAAAAAGAGAGCTGGACAGTATATATGTCTTAGACCAGAAATACAGAGAATTACTAAACGTGGTCAGCAAAGAAGAATCCAAGGCCGACTCACTGGTAAAGGTTTATCAGGTGAAAAGAGAGGATTTGACAAGCCATTTATGGCGTTTGCAAACTCAGGCAGATACTTCTAATATGATACGGGTAAAAAAGATAGTTGCCCAATACGGCTATCCCGGTAAGAGCATGGTTGGTACTCCTACCAACGAAGCCGTTTTTTATGTGATTCAGCATTCTAAAGAAATAGATGTCTATCTGCCTATTGTGCAGAAAGCCGCAGAAGAGAAGGAACTTGCATTTCCGCTATATGCCATGATGCTCGACCGCTCGTTGATGTATCAGGGTAAAGCACAAATTTATGGTACGCAAGGGCATGGGTTTGAAGCCACTAACCCTGAAACAAAAAAGAAAGGCTTTAAGATGGTAATATGGCCGATTAAAGACCCTGAATCTGTCAACGAACGAAGAAAGGCTGCCGGATTTACACAAACAGTTGAAGAAAACGCCAGAAGATTAGGCATTGAATACAAGTTTTATACGATAGAAGACATTCAACAAAGAAGGGTGTATTAAATCTTAAGTATATTTTCATATTAAACACGTGCTTAAATTATTCTGATGAAATCCATTCATAGTTTACAAATCCTTGGCTTATTCCTTCTGTTTACCTGTTTGTTTAAAAGCCAAACAACTTTTGCCCAATCATTATATCCGGTAAAACTGGACTCTGTTCGGTGGTTTGATGAAACTAGAAAACGTATTATTCCCGTCGCTTTTTTTACACCTGAAACAGGTAAGAAAATAAAGAATCAATCATTAATCATCTTTAGCCATGGCTATGGAGCCAATGAGGGAAGGGCTAATCTGGATTATTCATACCTGACTAATTATCTGGCATCAGCGGGTTATTTTGTAGCCAGTATCCAACATGAACTACCAACCGATAGTCTATTGCCCACGACAGGCAAGCCGCAGATTGTGCGTCGGTCTAATTGGGAGAGGGGAGCAGAAAATATGCTGTTTGTGCTGAATCAACTGAAAAAGACAAACCCCACACTAGACTATAAACACCTGGTTATAATGGGTCATTCAAACGGAGGGGATATGTCGGCGCTATTTGCACATAAACACCCTGAGCTGGTTAATAAAGTGATTACTTTGGATAATCGCAGAATGGCGCTGCCCCGTACAAAAAAGCCCCGGATGTATTCTTTACGCTCAAGCGACCAACCTGCAGACGAGGGAGTTTTGCCCACACAAGAAGAGCAGAAGGAATTGGGTATGACTGTTATCAAACTCCCTGATACCATACATAATCATATGGACAATGATGCCAATGAGCGCCAGCGAAAGGAGATTATTGATTATATAATGGCGTTTTTAAAGAAATAGGTTGGCAAATAATTGTTTAAAATCTAATCATTCTTATTTACTGGATTCAGCAACCGCAAAGCGTTAAAAACAGCCTGATGGGTGATAGTCCCGTGGTCTTCTTCAGGCAGATAGTCAAAGTAGATTTTCAGGTTTTTGCTTTTGGTTTTTTTTAGCTTTTCAGTCAGTAAATTAGCGTCTACTTCCATTACTCTCGGGATTTCAGTAGGAGTAAGACCTTCTTTGCCAACACCAATATAAACTTTGGTTTGCTGGCTAAAGCTTTCCTGTAAAACAGGTGAATCAAGGCTGAGCAAAGAACCGTTATCCCACCAGATACTTGGACTGATAATGATATATTGATTGAATAAAGTTGGCTTTTTTAACAAAATTTCAGTAGCCAATAAACCGCCTAAAGATTGTCCGATAATGGTTTTTGAACGATTGACTTTATATTTCTTTTCGATGTAAGGTTGGAGTTCTTTCTCCAGAAAGGCGATGAATTTATCAGAGTTTCCAGTAGTTTTATATTTTTCTTTATCCTTCTGAATGGTAGTCGGGTAAGTGAAATCTCTTCTTCTGTCTACATTGGCAATGCCTACTACAATTGACTTTGGCACACGCTCAATCCAGGGAAACGTATTGAACTGATATAAGCCTGCTACATGAATAAAGTCCTCATCCTGCGAGCCATCCAATAAGTACACAACGGCATAATGCGTGGTATCTTCCTGCTTATAACCTTCGGGCAGATAAATATTCAATATTCTTTTTTCGGCTAGTTGTCTTGACTGAATCTCATCGATATTGCCAATAACAAAAGGTTTACTTTGCGTGGTGACATTGCTTTGACACAAAGCAATAATCGGTAGAAAGAACAAGAAGTGAATTTTCAGAAATCTCATGTAAGGAATGCTTTTATGAGCCAATTTAAGCAGGATTGGTCGATTGAAGCAAATTTATGTTTGTATCGCTATCGTATAGTTGAATATTTAAGCAATAGACTCATACGCACTTTTGTAAAATATTAAATATATGTTAGCTTTACTTCTAATCTATTTTCATATAAAGCCTCAAAAACTCTATGGTGATTTCAGCAAGTATCAAAAACACTGTACAAGAAAATATCGTTAACGTCATTACTAACGGTAAGAAACAAAGTATCAGCATTCCTAATAAAGTATCAGGCCGTGGCTCGGCTGTAAATGGGGGTGAATTACTTTTTCTGGCCTTAGCCACCTGTTTTTGTAATGATATTTATAGAGAAGCCGCTCGCCGACAAATGGAGATTGAAAATGTAGAAGTAAATGTATCGGGCGAATTTGGTCAGGAGGGTGAACCTGCTTCTAACATTACTTATGAAGTCAGCATTCAGGCAGATAAACATTCTCCGGTAGAAATAGCTGAATTAATCAATCAGGTAGATACTGTAGCCGAAATACATAATACTTTAAGGCAAGGCGTTAGTGTAAAACTCAAAGCATAGAGAACCCCGAAAGATGGTACACTTTCGAGATTTCCAGAGAATGCTAATCTGCTATATTAATTACTCCTTTTTCTTTTCCTGAGAGGATACTTTAAGGCTCCTATTTGATGCATAAAAGAATCTGGCCCCTCTGTGCGTAAAGAAGATTTGCGCTCAATAAACTGAACAGTAAAAGTTAAAATGTTTTCATCTTAAATGTGTGTGAAAACTACACAGAAGAGAGATGCAGGAAAATACCTGTCGAAAAATTTATTGAACGTTTTTTGATTAGAGGAAATAAAACATAAATACCCGAAAGATGGGCTTATAATTTAGACAAAATAATATAAATAGTCTGATTGATTACTTTGACCTGAGGGATGGTATTGGGTGTTTCGTCAGGCATATCAAGAGGGGTGCCTGTAATAGTAAAACCGCTTTCGGCCAGGGTATAAAAAATCTGTTCTCCAAACAGGAATGTCTCTACATCTCTTGCTCCTTTGGTAAAACCCATGGCAATTGTATAAGGTTTCTTTAGCTTGTTTCGGGTAATGGCTGCTTTTATTTCGCGGGTTAATCGGGCTTTCAGTGCCTCATCTACTACCCGCTTTTCATTTTCTATTTTTAGTGTGAAAGTAGTGTCAGAAGTGTGCTTGATTGTGATGGATTGGGATGTAGTGTTTTGGGGTTTTGATTTTTGTTGCTGACAGATACCCATATACGCTGTGCAAACAAACAGGGTAAAGAATATTGGGGCTATTAGTCTTATAGGGGTTGTGTTCATGATTCAAATAAGGGCTATTTATAAGAACAATATAAACCCATACTATACAGATGACCTATATTGTCTTCATTTATCCAGGGGTTTTCTTTATGCAAAAAAACGGTTAACTCATTCTTTAACTCAGCTTTATCTAAGCCTTTTCGTTCCTGATTGATTTCGTCTATTCTTCTTAGAATAAATTTAATACTGGCAGAATAAATGGCTTTGCAAATCGAATCATATCTATCCAGCGTTTCCTTATTGAGCCTAGTATATTCTTTAGATAATTCTTTGGAAATACTACCTGGTATTATTCTAAGCGCCTCATTCAATAGATATTCTTCAGAAATCTTCAGTTTTTCTGGACTTTCTTCTGCCTTGTTTTTAAATAAGAAATCTAAAAATGACATAATCTAAGTACACAGCTTAAATGTTTTAGCATGCTAAGGCAAAAATAATGAAAATAGAATCGGATTATCAAAACTTAGCTAAAATATGGGAAATCAATTATCAATTTTTACACCTAAAATCTACCCACAATTTATCCAGACTTTGCCAGACTTTATGGGTCACGGGTTGCGGAGATAATTCATAGAATACAAAAGTTTTATTTTCTCCTACACACGATTTCAGATGTACTTTACAATTAAGCGTGATAGGTATTTGCGCCATATAATCGGTCATTCTGATAGTACCTACATACGTTTGCAAATCATCTTTCTCTTTTTTTGTTTCCTTGAATGAAGTTTCAACAGGAATGATTCTTGGAATATTCCGGCCATTATTTTTTACCAGGCCTGTGTAATAGGCTTTCAGGTTATTGTTAAGAGTACTTACACTCATTTTTACGCCTCCATCCAGATACCATAAAAAGGCATAAGTCCAGTATTCGTCGCTGGTGGCTTTGCCCCAACCCGGTGTAAATCGAATATCCTCTACACCTTTATAGGGTATCTGAGGCGCAAAACTGATGGGGATAAGAAACCGCTCAATAGTCCAGTTTTTAGGAGTCGAAAGTTCGTAAGGCGCTTTCCATATATGACCGTCGAATGCCGGTGTTTGACCGGAAATGTCGATAGAAAATAGAGCAAGTATCAGGAATACTAAAGTCTTCATTTGTTTAAATAGGAATGGTTTATTTCTCAGGCAAACTTACTGAGAGTTCGGTTACTTATGAATAGGCTCAATGCTGTTTTAAGGATATTTAACACCAAAGTTATTCAGGATTATTGCTTGCCTTTTAAAATGCATCGTTTTGGCTGGCTTCGCACCAGTAGATACCATTAGGGTGAGGTATAACAGTATGATTCTACCAAAAAGCTCCCAAAATCCTTTGAAAGTACCCTATAAAGCCGGAAATTTAGAGAACGCCCAGTTGAGTTGGAAACTTAACATTATCACAATTATTGACATGGCCGAAGAAAAAAGAAAGAGCTACAAGCACAATACAGGTAACAGAGACATTACTGACTATAAACCTGAATATAATGAAACCGAATGTCTGTTTGAAAGAATGATTGGCTATACTTGCCGGCAGGTAATTTGGGAGTTGGTCAAGGTAATTCCACTCAATTGGAACCGGAAAAAAGGTAGACGCTACGGTGACTACCTTTTTGATTGAGGATTCTGTAAAAGTACCAACTATTAAATTAGGACTGGAAAAGATTACTCAAAAAGTGCCCTTATGGTGGGAACCTTTTTGTAGAAAGACAAGGGTGGTTTGCGAAAAATCAGTCTGAATTTGGGTAAGACAAACGGGGGATACCTACAATATCGGGAAATAAAATAGCTATGGGTGATTAGTTTATAGCCTTAATTATCTATAAAATCACGGCAAACCGTGATTGATTTTGATTTTCCTGTATTGTTGCTTTGATGAGAATTTAAGCCATGAGAAAATCATCAGCATGATGCTTTAAGCGTGTGTATCCGTCTTAGAAGAATACGCGATAACTCATAGTTCTGATGCGGGTATTTAGGCTTTATCGTCTGAAATCAATTACGGAAATTTCCTAAACTTAACATACGGCTACGAAATTACCACTAAGTAAAAAAATAGTAAGAAATCCAGCTGTTTTTTAAACAATTTCATACAAATAGATAAACTTTAGTGCCGGTTTTTCCTAAGCATTCAATTAACAAACCATGAAAAGAGCTTTTACATTCAGCCTATTATTTATTACTTCTTTATTTGTAAGGGCACAAATATTGCCGAATCCGATTGTTTTCTGTACGCAAATTCCTGAACCTATTGGTTTTTCTACCTCTTTAGAAACATTCGGGAATCATCATGGTAGTACTGAATCGGCTCCGAGAGGAGGTGACTTGTATATCCGTTATCCTAACGGAACATTAAAGAATCTCACTCAGGCCGCTGGGTATGGGCAAACAGGTTTTCAGGGAGCAACTTCCATAGCAGTACGTGATCCTGCCGTGTATTGGGATGGTACCAAAATCATATTCAGTATGGTGATTGGTTCTTCTACAACGAGGTATCAATACGGAACCTATTTCTGGCAGATTTACGAAATGACAGGTTTGGGAGAAAACGAAACACCTGTAATCACAAAAGTACCTAATCAGCCGACAAACTATAACAATGTGCAGCCCATTTATGGTACTGATGACCGCATCCTTTTTATATCAGATCGCCCTCGTAATGGTGCGGCGCATTTATATCCACAACATGATGAATATGAATCTTCACCTATTGTAACGGGCATCTGGCGGCTTGATCCTAAGGCTTGTTCGATGGCTGATGGGCTTGATTTGCTTACGCATTCGCCTTCAGGTGATTTTACACCTATCATTGATCATGCCGGCCGTGTGATTTTTACCAGATGGGATCACCTGCAACGTGACCAACAGGCCGATGCCGATGCCACAGAAGCACCAGTTTATGGTACATTTAATTATTCGGATGAAACAGCAGGGGCCACAAAATCAGAGAATGCTCCTGATAAAGAAGTGTTTCCAGAGCCCCGCCCGGGTCGTGATGATTTATTGGCATTGCCTCAATGGGCGAACACAAACCCGCAGAATTTCAATATATTTAATCCATGGATGATGAATGAGGATGGAAGTGAACTGGAAATCCTCAATCACTTAGGGCGTCATGAAATGGGTAATTATATGACTCAGAACTTTACGAATGACCCTAATCTGCACGATTTTTATACACCCATTAGTCCGACACCCATTCGGGGGATGTTTCATATTCATGAGTCACCTGTAAAGCCTGGTATTTATTATGGCATTGAAGCGCCCGAATTTGGCACACATGGCTCGGGGATGGTAGTAAAAGTAAATGCACCTCCGGGCAGGCATCCTGAACAAATTACCTTTCAGTATGTCACACATCCAGCTACCAGAACGGCCGACGATTCAAATACCCCGTCGCCTAATCATTCAGGGATGTATCGTAACCCAATTCCACTCTCTGATGGCAGGCTGATTGCGGCACACTCGCATTCGCCCAAACATGATGAGAATATAGGAACTGCAACGGCCCGTATCAGTCGCTATGATTACCGCATCCGACTACTGGATTCTACGGCAAGTGGCTATTTTATAGCGAACGCTTCAGCCTTAACCGGTGCAGGTATCTCAAAAACTGTTTCCTGGTGGAGTCCTGACGAAATGATGACTTTTAGCGGCGTGCTGTGGGAAACATATCCCATAGAAGTAAGGGCAAGACCTCGCCCGACAAACCCCACTACTAACCCAGAACACGTAGCACCATCAGAACAGGCGCTTTTTACAGCTGCCGGAGTAAACCTGCATGATTTTCGTAAATTCCTTCGCCGGAATAATCTGGCAGTTCTGGCTATCCGTGATGTAACCAGCCGTGATGATGCAGATCAGCAACAGCCTTTTAATCTGAAAGTTTTCGGTTCGGCACATCAGACGATTAATCCGGCTTATCCGAACACAATTTATGAGGTAAAACACCTGCAATTTTTGCAAGCAGACCAGATTCGGGGTATTGGCGGAATTAACACACCCAAAGCTGGTAGACGTAATATCGCACAGTTTCTGCATGACCCAACTGCTATGTTATATAACCCACCGACAACAGGCGCACAAGGCAGCGCCAATATTCATGCAGATGGCTCAGCGGCTATGGTAGTGCCTGCTAAACGGGCTCTTACGTGGGAGTTGACTGATCAGAACAATAAGGGAATCGTACGTGAGCGTTTATGGCTAAGTGCCAGACCGGGAGAAGTAAGAACCTGTACCTCATGCCATGGCGAAAGTACTTTGAATCAGGCAGGACATACTTCGCCAACCAATGCACCGCAGGCGCTCACCACTCTTTTGAATCATATCAAGCTAATAGATACTGATAATGATGGCGTAAAGGATATTTATGATGCTTATCCTAACGATGCTAATAAGCAGATTGCGGAGGCCGTGAACGAAAACTTTACATCGAATCTGGCTAACTGGATTAACCAGAACCTGAACAATGATGCTACTGCCTGGACTACCCAGAGTACCACCTGTCATACCAATTCGGCCATGATTGATAACCGCACCAATGATAATACAGGCAGGATAGACCGATTAAGACGCATCATTGACATGACAAATATGGATGTAGCCACACTCACTTTTGATGTGGCTTATGCCCGCTATGATGCCAACAAGTTTGATCAGTTGCGTGTATGGGTTGTAGCCTGCGATGGTACGCAACAACTCGTTTATGATAAAGCCGGGAGCACTCTCGCCACTGCTCCTGACCAGACTTCTTTGTTTACACCGATGGCCTGTAACCAATGGCGAAAGGAGACCATTAATTTATCAGCCTTTGCCGGGCGAGCCGTGCAGATAGTTTTTGAGGATGTAGGAGGGAATGGAAACAGGCTCTTTTTAGATAATATACTGGTGCAGGAAACTGGAGACCCCTGCCCGAATAACCGGACTTTATCAGGTAGTATACCAGCGGGTAAGTATGATGCCGCTACTGTAATTCTTACCCAGAACAACACTGCTACCAAGGTTTTACCTGCGTCTGTCGTAACTATGAATGCAGGTAATTCTATAACCCTGCTGGCAGGCTTTGAAGCCCAGAATGGCAGTACTTTCAGAGCCTATATTGGAGGGTGCGGGAAGTAAATTATCATTGAAAATGAGTAGAAATCTTTGAAAAGTGAAGATTGAAAATCAATGGAATGTGCTGATAGAATAGATAAGAGAATAGGGGATTTTAATAGAATCATTTGACTTTTAATGCTCTCAATTCCTTATCTATTTTATCAATTTCTGAGGATTTAGTGGCAAAAGCCTCAATACACGTCCTGGTCAATGAGATGTTTTTCCTGGTTGTAAGTATATTTAATATTTTCCCACATTACCAGGGCCACGAGCATTGGCGCTTTCGCGTCCTCAAAAAGTATTTAGATATGCAATTGTTCGGGTATGATTATCTTACCAATTTGCCATTATAATTGCGACCCGAATACTCTTTTATATTGATTTAATCTGAATAACGTCAACTGGATCAAAAAACGTATTAAAACGGCTATCTTCAGCAGTAAGCTTAGTGTATTGCCAGCGTAAATTTAAATGTCAATTTGCTCGTAATCAATAAATCATTCCATCGAGTTTAAGCGCATTTATGTCAACGACGATGAATTAGCTATTTTTCATATTTTTAGTCATTTAATGGTTTATTTAAAAAAAATACCAAGTATCCATAAATGATTGACATATAGAAAATATAATTTCTTCAGTAAGTACCTATCCTGAAATTCTACCTGATTTATCGACTATATAAGCCTGACGGTATAATATTCAACCAATACTGTATTTTTCATTTATAATTTTGGGCATCGGAAAAATTAAAGTTGAAATAAAAATATTCATAAATGAATCATTGAATGAAACAACAATCTTTCATCTGAAAGACTTGCGATTTCAGCGAGCCTCTTTCGTAAAAACTTTTTATTCTTTAGAATAAAATTAGGTTAATAAAAAAAATGCTTGTTGCCTTGCGACAAGCATTTTTCTATCACTTAAACCTTAATCAAGCTTTTATGAATACAGCCATTAAATCATTGTTTTTTAATAAATTTTAATAAAAAATATAACATTAAAAATTTTTTTAATAAACCATATTGCATTTTGCCGATGTTTTATGTTGTTTTACAGACATTTTCATATTGCCCTAATTTTATAACCCGCGACTTAGAAGTATTTACCTATGCTTTTTTCTATCCATAACAACTATAAGATCTTCAACTTCATAGATGTCTCTAACCTTTATCTATGTCTTTGTCCCCTTAAATTAAATTCGTATTTATTAACAAAAACAACAATTCTACTATGGGAAAAAAGTACCTATTGAGCATGCTTATGCTTTTTATGAGTTTGAGCATAATCTACGCACAAGAACGAACAATTAAAGGCAAGGTGACGGATGCCGGTGATAACTCAGGAATGCCTGGAGTTACAGTTGGCGTAAAAGGAACTACAAAAGGAGTAATTACAGATGGCGAAGGTATGTATACAGTTAGTGTAGTCAATGGCGCTACGCTTGTATTCTCTTATATTGGCTACGAGACAAAAGAAGTAGCAGTAGGTAACCAGTCAGAAATCAACGTGGCAATTACCGCTTCTGCAACTACTTTGAACGAAACTATCGTAATTGGTTACGGTACATTGAAAAAATCTGACTTGACAGGTGCAGTTGGTTCAGTGAGAGAGGCGCAATTAAAAGAGCGTCCTTCTACTTCACTTAATCAGGCTTTATCTGGTAGAATGGCAGGGGTACAGGTAAATACTAACTCTGGTCGCCCGGGTGGTAGAGCAAATATCCGTATCCGTGGTTTTAGCTCAATCAACTCTTCTAACAACCCGTTGTATGTAGTGGATGGTGTAATGCTTCCACAAGGAAACCAAGCACAATTTAGCTCGGCTATTGATTACATCAGCCCTGATGATATCGTATCAGTAGAAGTATTGAAAGATGCTTCGTCTACAGCTATCTACGGTGCAAGAGGTGCTAATGGTGTAATTTTGATTACAACCAAAAAAGGAAAAGCGGGCCAAAGCCAGGTATCTTACAGCACAGACTTAAGCGTGAACACTATCGGACCAAACAGACCGGAAGTATTGAATGCGAAAGAATATCTGGCAACTGAAGATTTGGCATGGGCCAATATGGAGAAATTTGACCCCGTTGGTTGGGCAGCAGGAAAATGGGCGTATCTGAACCCAAAATTGCGTCGTACTGACCCAAGAATTTTTGATGCGAATGGCAATCCGAAATATGATACCGACTGGTTGAAAGAAGCTACGCAAAACAAACTTTCACAAAACCATCAGTTAGGTTTCACAGGTGGTAACGACCGTGCACAATATGCACTTTCATTAGGTTACCGTGATGATCAGGGTTTAGTAAAAACTACCTATCTGAAGCGTTATTCAGCGCGTTTCACTGTTGATGACCAGATTAAATCATGGTTGAAAATCGGTGGTACTTTAGCTTATAATAACCAGACAGAAAGATTGGCCGACATCAATGATGCTGTAGCGAGACAAATCGTGGAAGATTTTCCTTTCTTGCCTGTAAAATATGAAGATGGTACTTATGCTAATAACAGAGACTATCCTTTTGCAGAAGGTACAATGAGTTCGGTACACCGTTTGATGGGTCGTAAGTATATTTTGAATACTCAAACTACTACAGGTAGCTTGTACTCAAACATTACTTTCGCCAAAGGATTAGAAATGCGTACGGTTTTGGGTATCAACGTATTGACCCAGGAACAAAACGAGTCAAGCACCAGAACACTTGAAATCGGTGCGCAAGGTACAGCGTCTGCACGTAACAGAAAAGAAAGCTTCTGGTCATTGGAAAACTACCTGACTTATACTAAGCAAATCAACGAGAACCACTCTTTAACAGCTTTAGCAGGTATTTCCTGGCAACAAACAGACTTTTTCAGAATTGCTTCAATTGTACGTGGTTTTGCAACCGACTATTTTGGCTTCAATAACTTAGGTGCAGGTAGTACCAACCCTCAGGTTGAGTCTGATGCATCAAGAAATGCCTTCAACTCGTATTTCGGTCGTATCAACTATACTTTAATGAACAAGTATTTGTTTACTGTAACAGGTCGTGCGGATGGTTCATCTAAATTTGGAGAAAACCATAAATTCGCATTCTTCCCATCTGCTGCAGTAGCTTGGAAAGTATCAGATGAAGAGTTTTTGAAAACAAACTCTGTTATCTCAAACTTGAAACTTCGTGCAAGTTTTGGTTTAACTGGTAACTCTGAAATCCCTCCATATTCTTCATTGTCATTATTAAGCTCTACCTATGCTGCCGTTATTGGCGATACGAGAGTATCAGGTACAGGTATCAGCCGTTTGGCTAACCCTGATTTGAAATGGGAAAAAACTGCACAAACTGACGTAGGTATCGAATTAGGTTTATTCAAAGGCAGAGTTTCAATCGAAGCAGATTATTACTACAGAAAAACTACTGATATGTTATTAGATGCCCCTGTACCTCGTACAAGTGGTTATGCAACAATCAGAAAGAACGTAGGTTCAATGCAGAACAAAGGTGTTGAATTTGCTATCAACACTGTAAATATTGAAAGAGCAGGATTCCAATGGACAAGTAACTTCAACATCTCATTTAACCGTAACAAAGTACTTTCTTTGGCAACCCCATCTGATATCTTCGGAGTAGGTGGTCCTAACTTTACTAACCAGACTAACATCATTCGTATAGGCGAGCCAGTTGGTTCATTCTGGGGCTTAACTCGTCTGGGTGTATGGAGCGAAGCAGAAAGAGAGCAAGCAGCTAAATTTACCAGTTATAGAAATGGTTTGACTATTCTACCTGGTGATATTAAGTACAAAGATGTGAATGGAGACAACGCTATCACTGATGCTGACCGTTCGATTATCGGTAATGGAAGCCCATTAGCTTGGGGTGCATTTACTAACACGTTGCGCTACAACAATTTTGATTTGACATTAGAATTGCAATATTCTTTAGGAAACGATGTAATGATGATGAACCTTCATGCAAGTGAAGACCGTCAGGCTTTAGCGAACAGCTACTCTTCTGTATTAAACGCATGGACTCCTACTAACCAGAGCTCAATGATTGCACAGATTCGTGATACAAGAGCAGGATATGTGACAAACGTAGATAGCTGGTGGATCAAAGATGGTTCGTTCTTACGTGGTAAAAACCTATTGTTAGGGTATAATTTCCCTAGTAGTGTAGTTAACAAACTAAAATTAAGCCGTTTAAGAGTGTATGCTTCTGCTCAGAACTTCTTCTTATTATTAACTGATAAGATTATTCAGGATCCTGAGGTAACACCAACCAACCAGGGTGATGGTAGCAGCGCATTCTCGCAAGGGATGATGTGGCACAACTATCCTAAACCAACAGTTTACATGGCAGGTTTACAGCTTACATTTTAATTAATTTAAAGAATTTTTGAATATGAAATTGAATATATTAAAAAACTTTAGCAAAATATTCGTCAGCGGAGCTATCCTGTTCAGTGCCGTTGGCTGTTCCGATTTCCTGAAAGAGAATGCCCCTTCTAACTTAACACCAACCAGTTTTTATACCATTCCAGATCATGCCGAATCAGCGATTGCTTCAGCATATGCTGATATGCGTATAATTTATGATGGTGCAGGTATTTTCTCATCTACCTGGCAGTTGTTAGAAGCCCCTACAGGTACTTCTACTACCGAAACAGCGCAGAATTCAGATTTGAATAACCTGTATGGTCTGGTTTATGATGGCAATACGCAACACGTAATTAACTATTGGAATGGCCTATACAAAGTAGTTGCGCAGGCAAATCAGGTATTGGAGAAAGTACCACCTATCACGCCAATGGATGCAGCCCAGAAAAATAGAATATTAGGAGAAGCGAAATTTTTACGCGCCTGGGCTTATTTCTATATCGTAAGATTGTGGGGAGATGCTCCGTTGGTTACTAAGCCTCAAACAGCCTCTTCAGAAGACTTTTTCCCAAGCAGAGCTCCACAAGAGGAGATTTATAAGCTGATTGTTGACGACCTGACAGCCGCTGAAGGTGCAGGTTTAGCCTGGATGAACTCAAATGGTCGTGTTTCTACTGCTGCCGTAAAATCTTTATTGGCAAAGGTTTATTTAACAATGGCGGGCTTTCCACTTAATAAGGGAGCGGCTCATTACAAATTAGCAGCAGATAAAGCAAACGAGGTAATTACGTATGCAAATGCAAATCCGTCAAGTATCAACCTTTTCCCTACATACTACGATGTACATAAGGAAAGCCTGAAAAATACGGTAGAGCATATTTTCATGGTTCAGTACAATACAACAGTTGCGGGTAACCCAATGGATAATATGTATCCTAACTTTAAACCGGTTACTTACAATGGCCCATCTGGTACAGGTAGTACTGTTCCGACTCCGCAGTTCTATAACTCGTTTGAGAAAGGTGACCTTCGCGCTAAAAATCAGGAGGGATATTTCTATACCTCTTATTATACCAACGGTAACGGTGCTCCGTTTGAGTTAGGCGCTCCTTATATCTTCAAGCACTTTAACATAACTGCCAATGGGGGCCCGGGTGTAGCAGGTTCTCGTAACAATAACCTGAACGTACCGTTGATTCGTTATGCTGAGGTATTGTTAACATATGCTGAAGCACAAAACGAAGTAGGCGGCCCATCACAAGGTGCTTATGACGCTTTCAAAAGAATTAGAGACAGAGCACAATTGACTACTCCTGCTTTGGGTACTTACTCTAAAGACTCTTTCAGAGAAGCAGTTTGGAGAGAGCGTTGGCATGAACTATGCTATGAAGGTATCACCTGGTTTGACATGGTGCGTCTGAGAAAAGTATACAATGAAGCAACAAACGGTTTCGATAACTTTGTAGGACACGTTAACCCAAGTTCTAAACAAGCTTTGGCAGATAAACATTTATTGATGCCATTGGGTAAACAAGAAATGTTGAACAACCCGAACCTGAAACCACAGAACCCGGGATATCCTAACTAATATTGATTAGCTTGATATAACAAAAGCGGATTATGAGTCATCATAGTCCGCTTTGTTTTATGTGTGCAGACGCTACAGGGACAATTTGGGAAATTGTCATACATAAATATTCTTCAAATACTCTTCCCACTTTATCCCATTCACAGCATTTTCGAGGCATAAATTAATACCAGTTGTAAATACCTGATGAAACGCCATAGCTGGCTCAACATATTCTATATCTTCACTTCTACCTGATTGAGCAAAGTAGGCTTGTATCATTGCTTCTAATGTAAGTACTTCTGGCCCACCAATAGTAGTAATAGTATTAATAGGCTTTCTATCTATTAAGTCAATTATAGCTGCCGCAGCATCTATTTTATCAATAGATTGGAATTGCATATTAGCCGGTATTTGTATAGACCTGCCAATGCCTTGGTCAAAGACCTGAATGATTCTATATAATACCAAATCGTGAAATTGTGTAGCTCGCAAGATAGAGTAGGGCAGACCAGAAGTTTTAATCAATTTTTCAACTGCATATTTGGTCTGATAATAAGGATAATCACTTTTATCTACGCCTGTAATAGATATGTAGATAAAATGCTTGCAATTATTACCATCCAAAAGAGCTAATAAATTCTTTGTGCCTTCTATATCTACTACCTGTGCATTACGTGGATTGCTAGCACAATGAATGATAATATCTGAACTTGCAATGCCTTCTCCTAAACTGGTTGAATCAGTTAAATCGCCTCGAATGATATTAGTGAAAAAGTCTATCTCTGGTTTTTCTCTGTAGCTTAATATATTGACAACATAACCTTTTTTAAGGAGTTGTTTTGCTATTTCCTGTCCTAATGTTCCGGTTCCACCTGTAATGAGTACTGATTGCATAGATTTAAATAGGGATTTGTCAATTGGTTTTCTTTTCCACAATATTCCTTATTTTTTCTCTGATTTGTAGACTAATCATATTACTTAATTTAGGGTCAGTCTTCGTAAAAATAATGCCTGCCAGATGATTCTTGCTATCCTGCCATGGATGACTACCAAATAAACCTGGACTACTGGTTTCCCATACAACACCATTGGTATCTACTACATCTAACCAGTTGCCGATACCATATCTGATACCTGTATTTTTATAAACGGAATAAGGATTGGCGGGGTATGGGGTACCTTCAATTGTAGCTTTATTGGTCTGGTCTTTCAACATTTCAGCAACCGCGTTTTCGCTCAATACTCTTTTAGATTGGTAAGTACCTTTGTTGGCAATCATTTCCAGAAAATGCAGATAGTCTTCGGCAGTAGTATAACCTCCGCCGGCAATAATTGGGTTTCGGAGTGAAAGATAAGTAACGGCCAGATTACAGGGTGTCGCAATTTTTTCATTAAAAAGTGTCTGCCAGGCTTTGCCTGATACAATCTCTGCAATTCTTCCACCGATTTGCATACCAATACTTCCATAGTTAAACGTAGTACCAGGTATATGTATCATGGCTGTGTGAACAGCTAAAGAATCAACGGCTTGCGCTAATGAAAGAGAGGTGCTATACTCATAGCCTTCAGGAGAATCACCAGGGAATCCTGAAGTATGGGAGAATAATTGCCTGATTGTAATATTCCCTTTTTTATATTTGGTAAATATTGGTAAGTATTTGCCGACGGTATCATTCAATGAAAGCTTGCTTTCATCAACTAAGGACATAATCACAGCACCAGATAGCCATTTGGAAGCTGAAGCAATAGCTTTGGCATCATTTGGTGTCATATTATGCTCTTTTTTATAAATCAGTTTGCCATTTTGCAATACCATTACCACTACCTGATTGGCATATACAGAGGCATTTTCTTCTATAAAAGCATCAACCGAAGAAAAATCGTAATTGATTGGAGTAGGGTCATTAGGCTGGCACGAAAAGAATGTAATAACAAGTAATAGTAGCGTTGCAGTGGATAGTTGTTTCATGAAATTTTTCGTTGGTTTAAATGAGGCTTTTCTAAAAAGAGGATTGAGTTCTTAAAACAAAAGTTTTTATTAGACTGTAAGGCTAGGCTTAGGTTTAACCAAGAAAAATAATAGCTTTGATTTTATTCGTAGAAACCGATGCAGTGAATAAGAGAATATTTTGAACAGATTGGGCCTTTGAGTACGACTAAGCCTTTTCAGACAACACAATTAAAGAACCGACAGAGACGGTTTCGCCATTGATTTCCTGGTCAGGTTCTTGTTCTTCTATAGCTTCTACTACTTCAAAACCATTTTCTGCCAGAAGCGTACACAACTCTTCTTTAGAATACATTGTAAAACCAAATTGTGTGAACGCATATTGTTCCATAATTTCTCTGGGCCTGATAGCTATCAATAATTGCCCTTCCGGTTTTAAGACCCTTTTTATTTCGTTAAGTACTTGTGGCGGATTTTCCCAGAAATAAAGCGTATTTACAGTAAAAACTTTATTGAAAGTAGGCAAGTCAAATGGTAAAGCATCAGCAGAAGCCAGAAAGAATTTAGCCTGATGATTATTGATAAATTCCTGATTGTATTGGATAGCTGCCTGTACCATTTCTTCCGAAAAATCACAGCCAATATAATGAATAGAGTGGGCTGAATTAAGAATGTCTTTTACAAAGAAGCCATTGCCCATGCCTATTTCAAGAATTACTTCATTGGCTTGTGCATTGAGCTTATTAATGGCCCAGACGTTCATGAACTGATTTCCCTTATTCATTCTTTCTCCTACTTCGATAGCGTGTTCTCCATGCGGTTGCTTCAACTGGCGGGCTATCTCTTTCAATGTTTCTTCGTGCATATTTTGTTATGTATATCTACGAAAATAACGCTAAAAAATGAATAGTGTTTAAATTTCTTGTAATCTTGATTGGAGGTAGTTGACAAATTGAGAAAAGCATAATAGATTTGCCACAACACTTAATCACCTCCTTAGCACCTAAAAAGAATAGTATTTTGATAGTAAGAGTCGCAGAACTTCAAGCCAATGATTTACCTGCCTTGCGTGAGCTATACTTAAAAGTTCGCCAGGCAACCTTTACCTGGTTCGATACCAGTGATTACCAACTATCTGCTTTTGATACCGATACTGCGGGAGAATATACCTTAGTAGCGCATATAGATGATGTAGTTGTAGGTTTTGTTTCAGCCTATCTGCCGGATAATTTTATTCATCATTTGTACGTAGATGTTAATTATCAAAAGCATGGGGTAGGAACCGGACTCTTAAAAGCTATACTCGAAAAACTAAAACCTCCGGTTGGGCTTAAATGTCTGGAAAATAACAAAAGCGCAGTAGCTTTTTATGAGAAACATGGTTTTAAGCCCGCAAAGAAAGGCGTATCAGTAGAGGGAGTTTATATTCTCTTTGAGCATAAATAAGAGATGGAGAAGTAAATTATTCGCCTTGCTTCTCCATATCTTTCAAGCCCCATGCCTGCATGGTGTAAATAACAGGCATTAATGATTCGCCATATTCCGTAAGTTTGTATTCTACTCTGGGTGGAATTTCGGCGTAAATGATGCGCTCAAGAACTTTATCTTCTTCCAGTTCGCGCAACTGGTTTACCAGCATCTGCTTGCTGATGTTGGGGATGATTTTTTTTAACTGGCTGAAACGGTTGTAGTTTTGTTGATCAGCCAGATAATCAGCACCTTCCACTTGCCACCTGTCCGGTTCAGAAAATGGGTTACCGGACAATTGTGCGGATTAAAATCTTTATTCTTTCTCCGGTTTGAAGCGGCTGTTTTTTCCATTGGTCTAAAAAAATGTACTAGGGTCGAAAACACTGACTACTTGTCTGATTTAGACAAAGATAAGAAATTGCTTCATCAAAACAGTTTAAACACAAAAAGACATGACCATGGAAGCGATAAAAGCCTTTATTCATGGCGGAGAGTGGGTGAGTATTACGCCCGAAGTTAGACCCAGTATTACCAAATCGGCTGCCGGAGATATTCAGCCTTTTTACCTTACCAGAGTTTTTAAGTATGGGTCTGGTGATACCTTTGAATGTGTGGTAACCAACTATGCTGACGCTAATGCTAAAGTGCCTTTAGTAAAAATTGAAACTAAGGGCATTTGAGCTGGCAGGGAGCGCACCCGATTGCTGAAAGCGCACAAAAAGTAGATTATGTAGCTGATACAGCTTATGAAGTGACGCCCCTGCATCAGGGCTTTGCAGACGCCATCAATAAATTCCCGGCCGAAGGTTTAGACCCTTGGCAAGTAAACCGCATGCAGGATGTAAAAGGTAAATCCTTTCCGGCTTTTGGTCTTACAGCGGGTGATATTTATATAGATTATGACCTGATTTATGTCTACAACGATTTGTTTTTCAACGGCAGCAAAAACGTAGATGGCAGGCCATTTGATAAGCCAGAAAACAGACCTATCAATTTGCAGGTGCCATTGGTTAGAAAGAAATGAAGGAGTATTTGAAGGAAGGAAGCTACTCAATAGCTGTTAAATACTAAAATTAGAGAAACATGTGCCATTCTTAATTTCAGGATTGGCACATTTTTTATTTGGAGAAAGTAAACAATAATTAAAAATGTGTATTTTTACACGCTGAAACTATTGTTGTGCTAAGACTTTTCTACTTGATTTTTATCAAAAACAGCTGTTGAACTAAAATCTGAGCATTCCAACAAATGTAGGCTACCTGAATTTTATTCCTAACACATTACTACTACTCCTTTTTATGAAGAGAATTTACTCGCTATTAGCTTTTTTTTTGTTAGGTTTCAATGTGTTGAATGCACAGAAGAACTTCCCTGATGTACCTACTTGCGGTACAATAGAAGACGCGCAATCGACTGAGGCAATCATGCAAATGATGAAAAAGATTGCGTTGAAAAATACCAGCAAACTTAGAACAAAGGACTTTCCAATGCGTGAATGTCTGATTGCTGTAAGTGTTGACAAAACGCTGTTTGACTTCTATATGGGTGATAAAGAAATTATCAGAAACAGAGTTTATGAATTGTTTTCTCAAGTGTCGGCATTGTATGAGAAAGAACTAGGCATTAAAATCACAGTTTCATATATAGAATTCTGGGAAAACAGAGCGTATACTAACCTTAGTGAATTGGATCAGTATTGGGCAACTATCTCACAAAAGGAAGTAAAAAGAGACCTTGTTCATTTATTAAAAACAGATAATGTTGATAGAGGTGCTGCCGGAATTGGATACCTTGGTTATGGAGTAGCCTCTACTGGTTTTGCTAATTATTCCTCGGCTGTATTAACCATTGCACATGAAATAGGCCATAATCTGGGTTCACCGCATACACATAGTTGTCTTTGGCCCGGAGGTCCTATCGATTGGTGCTCCTATGAAAATGGTATTAAAGAAGGCTGTATGGACTATGAATCTTCGCAGAGCCGTATTGGCACGGTGATGAGCTATTGTGGGAACAGGAAGCTTAGTTTCCATCCTTTATGTATTGAGTTGATGAAAGGTTGGGCAGAAGACGTTTATGGATTCCCTATTATCAATAATGTCCCTGCCAACCCGGCGATAGCTAGTGAAAATCTTCAGTTAACTAATCTGCCATTGACTCCATTTCTGAACTGGAATTATAGCAGCACTACAGATAAATATCGTATACAGGTTTCTGAAACAGCCAATTTTTCTTCAGTTGTAAACGATTCTACCTTAGCCTATAATCAATTTCAGGCGTATAATCTTAAACCGGAAACCAAATATTATTGGAGAGTAAAAGCCCGTAATACGAAAGGCGAAAGTAACTGGTCAGAAATTGGAGAATTCACCACCGATAAAATGACTGATTTACCTCCTATACCTGTCATAAAAGGTCCATTGAATGGTGCAAAGGATATTAATACGGCTAATCTTTCTTTTTATGCTTCTCTAACAGCTACTGAGTATGAAATAGAATTGATTGATGAGGTTTCTCTAAGGTATTTCGGCACAAGAGACTACAATATCATAAAAACTACTGAAACCTCTGTAAGTATTGATATATATGAGGATAGGTATAAATATAGATTTCAACCTGATTGTAAACTATATTGGCGGGTGAGGGCAAAAAATAGTGCTGGTTATAGTCTGTGGTCAAAATATCATACTTTTGAAAAAGGAGTAAAATTATTAAGAGCCTATCCGAATGATCAGGCGGTAGATATACCTACGAATACGGTATTTTCTTGGGAAAGTAGCGAAACTCATGTCGATAGAAAAACAGAATTGCAGGTTTCTACACAAAAAGATTTCTCAGCCAATGTTATTTCTCAACAATATGCCTTCAATGAAATGAACAAAATAGGCTTCTCTACTTTTTTGGGTAAAGGTAATTTAAGTCTACAACCTGATACAAAATACTACTATAGAGTAAGAGACGCGCTTAATCCGGATATTGTATGGGTGAATAATTCATTTACTACCGTAAGCAATAGTACTGAATCGAGTAAGTGGAAGTTGATTAATGATTTTAATAGCCCTTTGAGGAAATGGACCTATATCAATTCATTCTATATGAACCCTCAGAATAACAAAATATGGATTGGAGCTAATGGAGCAAAGCTGACTGATGGTATAAACTGGACAGAAGACCATGATATATTTACTACAAGAGGAGCGTTGGAAGAGGGCATAGCGGCTATGACTGTTGATGGTAAAGGAAGTTTATGGGCCGTTAATGGTGAAAGATTATTGAAGTTCAATAATCAGGAAATTACAATATTTGATGAGTCAGATTCTCCTTTCAACAATTTGCTTTCAGGTGTTGTTGCTGATAAGGATGATAACATATATACGTTACTGGGCCAGTATAATAGTTTACCAATGGTTTTATGCAAATATGATGGGAAAAACTGGAGCCAATTGGAAGGAGCGCCTTTTGATACTACTGACCCACCTTTTTTACTTGTGGATTCAGAAAGTAATATATGGGGTGCTGATAGTCGTAAATTAGCAAAATTAGTAGGTAATCAATGGGTATCCTATCCGATTGATAGAAATCTGGTGTATTATACAGAGGGGGTATTTCCTGATAAAGCAGGTAATATCTGGTTAATAACCCCATACAATATTCTGAAATTTACAAAGGATGGTACTTTTACCTCAATGAATCCGGCGGGTTATTCCTATTTTAGCTATCCTTCTATGACATTCAATAAAGATAATATCCCTTATCTTACTTTTAGTGATGGGAGAGACCATGCTAAGCTGTTGAAATATGTAGATAATCAATGGGTAGATTTAAGTAAAACACCTATACCATTAGAAGCGAATAACAAAAATATTACAGAGATGAGCTTCGATCGCTCTAATCGATTATGGATAGTTACTCTATTTAATGGTATTTTTATTTATGACGAGAAAGGCACTGTACGTTCTCAGGCAATAAAAACAGATGCGGTAGATGTTAAGTATATTAATTCTGCCCCTTTTGTTCTAAGTGCTACAGCTACTTCGGGCTTGCCTGTATCTTTTACTATTATTTCAGGGCCAGCTACTATTTCTGATAATAAGGTTGTACTTAGCAAAGAACCAGGTAAGGTAGTTGTGAGAGCTTCTCAGGAAGGAAATGAAAATTTTGAACCTGCCGAGAATGTCGAGTTTTCATTTGAAGTAAAAGTAAAGCAAACGCAACAAATCAGCTTTAACGCTTTACCATCAAAAACAGTAGGTGATGCGCCTTTTCAGCTAGTGGCAACCACGAGTTCTGGTTTGCCGGCTCAATTTTCAATAGTTTCAGGCCCGGCTACTATAAAGGATAATACACTTACAATCACTGGGGCTGGAAAGGTAATAGTAAAAGCTACGCAGATAGGTAACGATGAATATCTGGCGGCCTCAGAAATAATAGTGGAGTTTTGCGTATTGCCTAAAAAGGCTACGATTACTTCAGACGCCACTAATCCATTCCTGTTAAGATCAAGCGCCATCAGTGGAAACCAATGGTATCTTGATGGAGTAAAGATTCCGGGAGCCACATCTTTTACCTATTTAAGTGAAAAGAATGGGAAATATAGTGTAGAAATAGCGAACCCTGATAAAAGCTGTGCCTCAGCTATGTCTGATGTTTTTGAATTAATGGTATTGTCAGTAGAAGAACAATGGACAAAAGGGATAAAGATATTCCCGAATCCTATTGTATCCCATATATCTGTATCTCTTCCGTCAGGTATTTTACTTGAAAAAGTAACTATCTATGATATAGCCGGAAAGAAAGTCTATGAAAGCCAGAACAAGCAGGATAAATTTGATACATCAAATTTAGCAAAGGGGATATTCTTTGTCGACATACAAACTAATAAAGGCCGAGCGTTGAAAAAGATAGTGAAAGAGTAATCAACGAATCTTAGTTTCTCTGGTTTTATGGTCAAATTTAGAGTTCCCTTTAATGATTGGCTATAAAATCAGAGATTTTTATATAGATAAGAAGGGTTTGAAAATACTTATAAATTCGTACTATGACATATCCTATCAGACTTAGTGTGTTCATTATCATTTGCTGTTTAAGTAGTATATGGGGAGTGTCACAAGATACCCTTCAACATTCGTTGCTATGGAAAGTATCAGGAAATGGATTGAAACAGCCTTCATATCTATATGGGACATTACATAGTATTTGTAAGAAAGACATCAAACTGAAGCCTAAACTATTGAATGTTTTAAATCAGGCATATACCTTGGTATTTGAGTGTAATTTTACAGAGTTAGACCCCTATAAAGACCGGTATAATAGTTTCTTTATTTGGAAGTTTCCAAGAGATATTTCAGAAGAAGATTATATGCATGATAATACTACATTGGAAAGTATATTGACTCCTGAAAAGTATAATTTCATCAATCGGTTTTTTAAAGACTCACTAAGAAGCGAAAGAGGAATAAAGGGTTTTCGGTTCTTTCATCCTTTAGTTCCAATAGGTATTGTTGAAAACAGCATGTTGGGATGCGCAACTGGCTCATATGAACGGATTATAGGTCATAAAATGGCTGATGTAATTTATCAGTACAAAGGGCTAGAATCCGTAAGGGAAAGTGCAGCACTTAGTCACCGATATAAAACCTACGAAATACTCGCAAATGAACTATATGAAACTGTAAAAAACTATAAAGTGCTCAAAGCTGAAAGCAAAGAATCATATAAGACATTGATTGAAAAGTATGAGGCAGAGAATATTGATTACTTTAAGATTGACGGCGATTCTGAAGAAGATAGAGTTTTTGTATTTGAGCGAAATATAAAGTGGATGCCAAAAATAGAGCAAATGATTAAAAAACATATTACGGTGATAGCTGTAGGAGCAGGGCATTTGGCTGGAGAAAAAGGGCTAATAGGTTTATTACAAGCAAAAGGATATACGCTTACACCAGTTTTTGAATAATATGAGTGAAGAAGGAGAAAAGCCCGAGGAAAGCGTTTTCCAGAAATATGGCTGACTTTTCCCAATTTACACATTGATTGATACGTCATTAACCTATCATATTTTATCTTACTATGACCGACTATCTCACAAGCGCCCGCAAGCAATTTGAGTATTATAAAATGCTGGGCGAAAAAACCTTCGCCCAACTAACAGACGAGCAATTGTTCTGGCAGTATAATGAAGAAAGCAATAGTATTGCCACGATTGTAAAACACCTGTGGGGCAATATGCTTTCGCGCTGGACAGATTTCCTGACTAGCGATGGTGAAAAGGAATGGCGCCAGAGAGATGCCGAATTTGAAAATGACATAACTACCACAAAAGAACTACTTAATAAATGGAATGAGGGTTGGAACTGCCTGTTTAATGCTTTGGATAGCCTCACAACAGAAGACCTGAGCAAGGAAATTTATATCCGTAATCAAGGTCATTCAGTAACGGAGGCTATTAACCGCCAACTGGCGCATTATCCTTACCATATCGGCCAGATTGTCTTTATCGGCAAAATGATTTGTGATACAAACTGGAACTCTTTGTCTATTCCCAGAGGTAACTCAAAAAACTATAACAAAGAGAAATTTGGCAAGCCAAAAGAAAAACGACATTTTACAGATGGGCTTATTTAGCGAATGAGCTATTAATGAAAAACTAATCACTCATTCGCTCAATCACTAATTCACTAAATTAATAAATCACTCAATCTTCAAAGACCTCACCGGATTCATCAATGCGGATTTAATGCTATGAAAACTGATAGTGATAATAGCAATCAATGCGGCGCTTGCTCCTCCTATTACAAATACCCACCATTCGACAGTCACCCTGTAAGCAAACCCTTGTAACCACCAATGCATAATATACCAGGCCAATGGTGAAGCAAAAACCATTGCCCAGAAAACAGGTTTGAGAAAGTCTTTTGAGAGCAATACAACAATACTACCCACAGTTGCACCTAATACTTTTCTGATCCCTATTTCTTTTGTCCGGCTGCGAGCGGTAAACATAGCAAGACCCAAAAGCCCCAGGCAGGCAATATAGATAGCCATTCCGGCAAACCAGTTGAAGAGTTTGGCTAAACGCTCGTCTGACTCATATTGTTGTTGAAAGTATGTATCTAAAAAGAAGTACTCGAAAGCATTATTCGGGAAGGCATTTTTATAAATCTCTTCAATCATAAATAGGGTACTTTTAATATCCTTGCTTTGCAGCGTAAGGCTCAGAAAAGTACTATTCCAGAGGATATGCTGAAAAACAATAGGTTTAGTAGTACTCTTGAGTGATTCTTGGTGAAAATCTTTCACTACGCCTACAATCTTTTTGGGTGAGGCATCACCAATTTCCTGATTTAAAGCACTTTCAGGAGATAAAAAACCAAAGGCCTTCATAGCGGTTTCGTTGATAATAATCGCCTGATCATCCAGCATCATTTCTTTGGTAAAGTTTCTTCCGGCCAGCAGCTTCATCTGATACGCTGGGATAAAGTCTTCATCGATGGCTACTACATGGCAAAGCTTGAAATTATTGGCTGCCTCATGAAACTGCTGAAATTCCGCTGTCCAGAAAATTTCTCTGCCCGGAACAGAAGAGGAAGCCGTTACATTTTTGATATGGGTATTTGATAAAATTCTGTCTTTAAACAAAGTCATGTCATTCGTAAAACTACCTGTGCGCAATATTCTGGGTGCATTGATTATCAGCTTCTGATTGATATCCATCCCTAAATCTTGCTTTTGCATAAATTTAATCTGCTGATTAATGACGATAGTAGAGATAATCAATAAAATTGAAGCCGAAAACTGAAAAACTACCAGACCTTTACGAAATAGCTGACCAGTTACACTAGTTATCAAGCGACCTTTTAAAACCGACATAGGTTTGAAAGAAGACAATACTAAGGCCGGATACAAACCGGAAAGAATGAAACTTGCACAGAATACGCCAGTAATAATTAGGTAAAATACAGGTTGTGAAAGAATAGAAAAATCAGATTGAGCAATGGTGAGCGTAGTGATTAGAAAAAATCCAATACCAATCAACAATGAAAGAAAATTGAAAATAAAAGATTCTAAGAAAAACTGAACAACGAGTTGTCGTTTTTCTGACCCTAAAGTCTTTCTGATGCCTACTTCTTTGGCTCTTTCCATGCCCATTACTGTTGATAAGTTGGTATAGTTAAGCAACCCAATAATAAGAATCAGCGCAGCAACTACCATTAGCACATAAATTACCTCAATTTTGCCTCCCGGCTCTATCTCCGAATTTTTGAGTGGATTTAGATGAATATCCCCAATTGGCTGCAAAGTCATGGTCTGGCTAATATTATATTGTTGCCATAAACCAACAAGATGTTTTTTTATCACATTGGCCATAAGGTTTTCTACTGAACTGATATTGGCTTGAGGTTTCAGCAATAAGTAAGTATGGAAATTCGCCCAATACCAGCCACCATTAACAAACTGACCATTCTTAAGAAGATTATCTATCGCAAAAATAAAATCGAAGTGAAAGTGGCTATTCTTAGGTGCATCAGCAAAAACGCCGCTTACCAGATAATTCCCACTTTGCCATTCAGAAGTCATTTGTAGTATTTTGCCAATGGGGTTTTCGTCGCCGAAGTATTTCTTTGCCATTGAAGCCGAAATAACTACTGATTCAGGGCTTTGGAGTACCTCACTAGCCGAACCTTTCAATAACGGGAATGAGAATACATCAAAGAATGAAGCATCGGCATAAAATCCGTTTTTCTCCTGAAAACTCACTATCTCTCCATTAGGTTTCCGGTAATTAATCATGCCATCAGCCCGATGGACTCTTACGAAGTCTTCTACTTCCGGAATAGATTCTTTAATAACTGGTGCTTCGGCATAATAGCTAAGCGCACTGCTGGTAGTCAGCACTTTGTTTTTATAATCATTCAGGTTAATCCGGTAAATCCTTTCAGCATTTACATGAAAATCGTCATAACTCAGCTCATCCAATACATACCGGGTAATGAGCATAAAAGCGGCCATGCTCAATGATAATCCGATAATCATAATCAATGAAATGGCTTTATGTTTAAGCAAAGTTCGCCAGGCAATAGTCAGATAAATTCTAATCATGTTAATTAAGGTTGATTATCAGCAAAAATACAACTAATATTTTAGTTATAAAACGAAGCAATTAGTTTTTATTTGAGCAAATAGAAAATTTAAAATTGATAAATAAGACTCCCGTTCGTTCCGCCACAGTTCAGGCCGACGGTTTTTGAGTCAGAGTAGGGTATTACCTCCGTAATCGTTACCCCAATTGCCTGCAAACTAACGCTGCTATGCTATTTCTCTTATTCAAAAAGGTTCCCACCATAAGGGCACTTTTAGGTAATCTTTTCCGGTCTCAATTTAGCGACTGATGCTTTTACAGACTCCTCAGTCAAAAAGGTAGTCACCGTAGCGTCTACCTTTTTTCCGGTTCCAATTAAGTGGAATTACCTTGACCAATTTCCAAATTACCTGCTGGGAAGTATAGCCAATCGCTTTTTTAAATAGACCTCTGGGTTCATTATATTCAAGTCTATAACCAGTAATGTCTCTGTTACCTATATTCTGTTTGTAGTTCTTTCTTTTTTCTTCGGCCATAGCAATAATTGTTTTGTGAACGACTAGTCGCGAACGGCTAGCTGTCTCCTAAATTTCCGGCTTTGGATTGTGCTTTCAAAGTGTTTTGGAAGATTTTTGGAAGAATCATACTGTTGCTGAAGTGATTATATAATTAACTCGTTGGGTGAAATTACTCAAAGGCTTTAATATATCATCCCTAAGAGATTCCATTCATAATTATGCTACTTTTTCCTACAGCGCGGCGGCCGCCGATATAATATCCCTACGGAGACGCCCAGTCAGGATATTTTCAGTCCAGTAGGGACGATATATCGGTAGTAGAAATATGCTTTTTCGATTGCCAGTATCCCGTAGGGATAATATATTTTAATTTCACCCAACGAGTTATATAATCACTATGTTGTCTTGTAAAGAAATAGGTTTGGAAAGTTCATTGTGTGGACGGCAAGTCGCGGAAAGCCAGTCTGGGTCAACCCGTCTTTAAAAATTGCATTTAAAGCCCTCGTCGAACTTAATGAAATATCAAAAAATAAACGTTCTTTAAATTAATCGTCATAAAAACTTATCTTTGAATGATTATAAAACATTAATCAGTGACTAAAACCATGCAGGCAATTATCTTTTGTGGCATACAAGCCACCGGGAAATCAACTTTCTACAAGAAGAACTTTTTCAAAACCCACATACATTTATCGCTTGATTTGCTGAAAACCCGACATCGGGAAGATGTATTTCTGCAAGCTTGCCTGAGCACACAACAAGCTTTTGTAGTAGACAACACCAACCCGACAAAAACAGAAAGAAATAAGTATATTTCAGTGGCGAGGCAACGCAAATACAAGATAATTGGATACTATTTTAAGTCGGATTTAAAAGATGCCTTAAGCAGAAATGCACTCAGAACGGATAAAGAGAATATACCAGAAGTAGGTGTCAAAAGCACCTACAAGAAATTTGAATTACCGAGCCTTGATGAAGGCTTTGACGAGTTGTATAGTGTAGAAATAAAGGATAATGATTTTGTAATTAATAAATACCCCAATGAAATTTGATGATTTAGACCTCAAAATGAGAGTCTACGAAACTGCACAAGACCGTTATGTGCTACCCGAAATATATATGGTAGCCAGAATAGATGGGCGGAATTTTACAAAACTGACTAAAGAGGTACATAAGTTTAAAGCGCCTTTCGATGAAGTATTCAGAGACTATATGGTGGAGACAGTAAAGCACTTAATGACCTGCGGATTTAATGTGATTTATGGTTTCACCGAGAGCGACGAAATCTCTTTATTGTTCCATTTGAACGAAACAGCGTTTTCAAGAAAAACAAGAAAATACAATTCAATTCTGGCTGGAGAAGCAAGTGCAAAGTTTTCAGTGCTATTGGGTGCGGTAGGTGCTTTTGATTGCCGTATTTCAGAACTCCCCAATAAAAATCTGGTAGTAGATTATTTCAGGTGGCGTAACGAAGACGCGCACAGAAATGCCCTGAACGCACACTGCTACTGGCGATTAAGACAGGATAACTTCTCAAAAAAAGAGGCAACAGCTAAAATTGAAAAACTAAGCATTGCCGAAAAAAACGAATTGCTGTTTCAATACGGCATTAATTTCAATCATTTGCCAAACTGGCAGAAACGCGGTATCGGTCTGTATTGGAAAGATGTAGAAAGAGAAGGATTTAATCCAAAAACCAATCAGAAAAATCTTACGAAAAGGAGGGAATTGACCATAGATTTTGAATTACCTATGCGGGAAAATTATAACCAGTTCATTATTGATTTGATTGATAATAATTCGGCCGATTAGTGCTTAATGTTATTCGTTATTAAGGGTATTTGACGAGGTATTTTACCCTTTTTCTAGATCTGCTTTTTAACACATTTTAACATAATAAATCCCTGTTTTTTAAACGGAATTTACCCTGTTATCGTTAATATAGTGTAGTCGAAATTGACTAAGTTTAGTGAATTGAAACTGAATTTTAAGAGTAGAAAAGAGATGAAAGGACTATTTAAAAAAGCCTTGCTTATCGGGATGATCGGGCTAGGCATTTCAGGCGCAAAAGCACAGGTAAGTACACATAAAGACCCTACTGTTAATTTTAGCGACTATCGTTCATTTGCATGGATTCAACCTGATATCCAAACAAAAAATCCGCAATACAATAATGAACTGGTTACAAAAAATATTCAGTCAAATGTGGATGAGATTCTTTTGAAGAAGGGTATGACCATCAACACCAAGCAACCAGATTTATTATTGAGATTCCATACTGATACCGAAAGAGAAACCACTCGTGGCTTTTACGGCCCGTCTTATCCGATGATTGGATATGCCCGTATCGGTAGAATGTTGGTACCTTATAATATGGGGTATTATGGTGGTGGATATTCTGCGCCGTATTCATATACTAAAGGTAATCTGGTGATTGACGCCATCGATGCTAAAACCAATAAACTGGTCTGGCAGGGAAGTGTTTCAGGGGCTTTGAATGCCCGTAAAATCGATAAGCAGATTGAAAAGGGCGTGAGCAAAATCATGAAGAAATACCCAACCTCATAATTGTATGCGGTTCGCCGCCCGTACGATTTTTCAAATCGCCTGAGTATCTAGAAGGGAATGTGCCAAACGGCATATTCCCTTTTGTTTTAAGCTAAATTTAGCACCCGAAAAATTTTCATTATTTTTGCGATGCATTACAGCATTTATCAATAGGCTGGTAATGCGTTTTTTGTGACTATAATCTTATTTAAAAATGAAAATTATTTTAGCTGCGCTCGACTACAGGCTGATTGTTGCCTGGAAAGAATTTTTTGAGAACGAACCCCATGTAACTATTCTTGAAGCTGACATTACACAACTCTCATGCGATGCTGTGGTTAGTCCAGCCAATTCTTTTGGTTTTATGGACGGAGGTCTTGATTATGCACTCAGTGAACGATTTGGCTGGGATTTAGAAAAAAGACTTCAACAACAAATAAAAGAGCTTCCAGAGGGTGAACTCTTAGTCGGACAAGCAATTGTAATGGAAACGGGTGATGCCACTATCCCATTTCTGATTTCTGCACCTACTATGCGTGTGCCGATGAATTTTAATATTGATACATCTGTGAACGCCTATCTGGCTATGAAGGCTGTTTTGATTCATGCGAAGAGGGAGCCAGGAATTAATTCGGTAGCCGTTCCCGGACTTTGCACAGGTGTAGGGCGGATGTCTCCTATGATAGCCGCAAGACAGATGTTTCAGGCATACAAAGAGATTATTTTAGGCGAAAAAATGGATTTTAAGAATTTTAGCGAAGCCCAGAAATACCAATGGAATATTAATCCGCAAGGGATGATTTATATCCATTGATTGTAAAAGATTCATAATTTAGAAAGGGAATATGCCAGAAGGTGTATCCCCTTTTTGATTGTATAAGCTATAGTAGTTGTATTGTGTGGCTAAAATATAATTTAGACTAATCTAAATTATATTTTTATATTTGTAAAAAATATAAGACCATGACAATAGCTACTTATAAATACTATTTCAGAAAAGCGCTAAACAAGTATTATCCAAAATACGCAAAAGACTTACTAGACGAGATTGATTCACAATACGGCGAATTGAAAGCAGATATAAGTTTTTCCAGAACTTCATCCAATCCTATGGATAGACGCCTTGATTTATCAGCCTATTTTCTGGCATTAATCATAGTCTTAGACAAGGCAGGGGAAAGTTTTGAACAAATCAGAGAAGTATCTCTTTTTACGATTACAGAATATCTCCGTCCCAAAAATCAATGGCAGGCATTTCTGAAACGCTTACCCGTTAAGCTGATACAAACACATATAGGTAAATATTTAATTGAAGTTTTTGCAAAAAAGGTAGGCGAAAGAGGTAATACGGAGGGTTTTGTAGCTCATATTATTACCAATAAGAAAGAGACCAATGGTTTAGGCTATGGTGTTGATATAATAGAGTGTGGGATCTGCAAGCTTTTCAAAAAGCACAATTATCAGAAATATGTCTCAATTTTATGTGAGGTTGATAAATATACGACAAATCTGGCAGGTCTATCCATGATACGTACAGATACCATTGCTAACGGAGCAGGCAAGTGTGATTTCAGGTATAAGTTGCAGCATGATGTTTCAAAATAAAAAATCATTAATTCTTATTCTTTCTCCGTTAACCTTTCTTCTTTTTTCTAAAAATTTGTATTTTTACGATATACAAAATACAAATTATGAAAAACGTTACAACCTCAATCCTTAGATTCCTTCTTGGGCTCAAGCGGCCATCCAGTGGCGCCAACAAGCGTTTACTTCACAAAAACGGAGAAACCCTTTCCTCTTTCATTATCCGCGAAGCAGTTGCTAAAGACATGGAAGACTTAGTAACACTACACATTCAGACCTGGTATGAAACCTACGGAAATTCAAAACATAAACTATCCAGAGAGTATATCCACCGCCATTGGAAAGAGTTCTTCTCTCGAACAAATGAGGGCTGGTTTTGTTTTGTTATTGAAAATACCCAAACGCATCAGCTGATAGGTTTCGCCAAAGCTAAGCCCTATTCATCACCCGACTTACCCGATTTTGCCGGAGAGCTGAATAAGATTTATATACTGAGAAACTATCAGCGATTGGGCTTCGGAGCTAAATTGGTTGAGCAGGTAGTGAAACGCTTCCTGAATCAAGGGATTGATACGATGGTATTGTTTGGCATTCCACAAAACCCTTCCTGTGGATTTCATGAAGCGATGGGCGGAAAAAGATTATATTCAGCCAACGGAAAATTCCATGGTGGTTATGGCTGGAAGGATCTGCATACGTTGGCCGAAAAATATATAATCTATTAAAACAAGGAGCAGACCTGTATAGAGCAGGAAAGCCTTGGGAAACGCCATTGACGAGGGCCAGAAAAAAGGTCATTCAGAAATAGAGAGCGTATTATTGAAATATACTTCCCAATAAAACCATTTATCCTATTTTAAAAATCGAAACAAAAAAGCGATGAGATGCGTTAGCAAAGTTCAGACTATTAAGATAGGGTAGATGTTTCAGTCAATAATCAAGGCATTTTTCTTCGGAAACTATTTTTATGGAGTATGTGCAGTGGCACTTTCCATAGAGGCTACCATGCAGCAGCAATATCCATTAAATGAGCCATATTATTATATATTAGCCTTTGCGCTTACAGTCTGGTTTTATACCATAGCTTATATCACTGACCCCGCCTTAAGTTCTTCAAAGAATCCAAGAACAAACTGGTATATCCAGAACAGAAAATTTGTTAAATACAGCCAATTATTTTGTTTATTATTGAGCGTTATTATCGGCCTCTACATCCTCTATATATATTGGTATGAGTTATGGCATATCCATATCAATCAACTATTACCTCTTTTGCTCACACCATTAGCCGCTGTATTTTACTATGGGCTCAGTTTTCTGCCCAGATATAACTTAAGAAAGATAGGCTGGCTGAAACCTTTTGTGATTGGTTTTACCTGGGCCGGGCTTATTACCATTGCACCTATTATCTTTTATAACCTTACCCACCATAGCGAGCAGGGCATAAGCCCGATAGGATGGTGGTTATTTCTAAAAAACTTTATGTTTATTTCAGTCTTATGTATCATGTTTGATATTAAAGACTATGCTGCCGACTCCAATCATAATGTAAAAACCTTTGTAGTCAGGAAAGGGCTTCGGTTTACTATATTCAGTATTATCCTTCCTCTTACCATTGCCGGATTAATCAGTTTTCTGATTTTTGGTACCCTCAATCACTTCTCTCAAAGAAGGCTTATTATTAATGTATTTCCGTTCATTGCCATGATAAGTGCCTGCTATGCTTTACAAGAGCGAAGAAATATATTTTTTTATCTGATTATTATTGACGGACTCATGTTTTTAAAAGCCGCCTGCGGGATATTCTCTTCTTTATAAAAACTCTGCTAATGAAATGAATCATTTCTCACGAAAGATGATAAAACCATTTTCTACTTTCTCCATCCCTATCTTCGGATAATACTCCATTGCTGTAGGGACCGATAATAGCAAGACCATTGATTGTTCGCCTGCTTTTTCTTTCGTTAACTGAACCAGTTTTTTACCGATCCCCGAGGTTTTATAGTCACTTCTTACGGCTAAGTCGGCCAGATAACAACACCAGACCCAATCTGTAATGCTTCTCGAAACGCCAACCACAATATTCTCATCCCATGCTGTGATGATTAAATCAGCATTGGCATACATTTTGCCAATTCTTTCGATGTCGTGTGTAGGTCTGGGCAATCCTGCATTTTCGTATAGCTCAATAATTTGCTCGGGAGAGGGTACTAAATCGGTTTTGTAGATAAGCGCCATGTTATTTTTTTCTTAAGAATGCTATAATATTCTGTGAACGTATACGCGTCTGTAAAAATACAAAATATTTATATTGAATACCTTATGCAGGTTTTTAAGATAAAAAAAGAAAATTGGAAAAGCAGGGCTAAGATTAAAATCTCAGAAAATTATCTGAAACTATTGTAATAGAGTAGGGATGGACGTATATTTGTGCCAAGAATGAACCCTTACCTGAACTGAAAAAAATTAACAACTACTGATGAATATACGTTTCATATGCGTGTATAATCTTGCTAAAATACCATTCCAGTGCTGTCACCTTGTGTGAATTGCGGAATGGTATTTTTTGTTAAATTGCTGGTATTCAATTGTTTATGATTTTATTTAAAATAATTCTAAATTACTGTAAAAAATAAAAAAAGTTAAAAAACCTATTTGATTGAAAACAATACTGGCGTAGTTTTGCAGTCAGAAAATTAGGTTATACTACTTACATATAATATGATTCGTAATTTTTATAAATCACTTTTAGCTCTTGCTGTTGTTGTTACAATTTCTTTCAGCAACGCATTTGCACAAGATTCTACAGCTACCGCAGCACCTGCTGGGGGAGGCGACGCAGCAAAAGGAGAACAATTATTTAAAGGAAACTGTGCTCAATGCCATGCTGCTACTAACGAACAAATAGTAGGACCTGGTCTAGCAGGTATCGATTCTCGCAGAGATCTGGCCTGGCTTAAAAAATGGATTAACAATCCAATGGGTGTTATAGCAAGTGGCGATAAATACGCTAACGAGCTTTTTAATAAATTCAACAAAACCCAGATGACCGCTTTCCCGAATTTCACAGATGATGATGTGAAATCGATTGTGGCCTATATCAAAACTGCATCAGCGCCTGCTACTAAAGATCCAGGTAATGGTCCTAATCCAAATCCACAACAAAGTGATACCGGAAGTGGAAAATTTGTCAATGTTATCCTGATTTCATTGTTAGTGATCATGGGTCTGGTTTTAGTAGCCTTACTCGGAATCCTGCAATTATTAAACAAACTGACAGATAAATCAGAAACAGCTACGCCAAGCAGTTCTTTCGGTGAGAAATTACAGAATGGATTGAAAGACATCGTAGCTAACAAAACTGTTCGCATAGCCGTTAGCTGGGTATTTATCCTTTTAGTAACTAAAGCTACCTTCGACGGTCTATATGGTATAGGTGTTCACCAAGGATACGCCCCTAAACAACCTATCTCTTTCTCTCATAAACTGCACGCAGGCGAAATGAAGATCAACTGTGCGTACTGTCACACAGGGGTTTACAAAGGCAAACAATCAGGTATTCCTTCGGCTAATATCTGTATGAACTGCCACAATACCATCAAACGTGAGTCTCCGGAAATTCAGAAGATTTATACAGCAATCGAAACAAATAAGCCAATTGAGTGGGTACGTGTACACAACCTGCCTGACTTAGCTTATTTCAACCACGCACAACACACAAACGTTGGTGGCTTGGATTGTAAAAATTGCCACGGTGATATTGACAAAATGGAAGTAGTACAACAACGTTCTACTTTGACGATGGGCTGGTGTGTTGATTGTCACCGCAAAACTGAAGTAAACGGTAAAGATAATGCTTACTACGACAAGTTAATGGAAGCACACAATGCCGTGAGCAAAGGAACAATGAAAGTTGAAGACATTGGTGGATTAGAGTGTGCAAGATGCCACTATTAATCTTGAGTCAACAGACAGTAATATTCAGAATAAATTAATCAAAGATCTTAAGTCCCTTTAAAAAAGGATTTAATATATAAATACTTAAATCAGCAGTTATGCTCATGGAGAATACTAATAAAAGGTATTGGAAAGGGGTTGAAGAATTAAAGAACGATATTGAGTTCGTAAAAAACGCAAATCGTGAATTTAATTTAGACGATATTGACACGGTAGAACCTACTCACCGCCGTGATTTCTTAAAAGTGTTAGGCTTTGGTTTGGCAGCCGTTTCTTTGGCCGCTTGCGACGCTCCGGTTCGTAAGGCTATTCCTTATCTTAACAAACCTGAAGATGTTGAGCCTGGTATCCCTAACTGGTATGCCTCTACTTACGCTGAAGGTGGCGACTACTCAAGCATCCTTGTAAAAACCCGTGAGGGACGTCCTATCAAAATTGAAGGAAACAAGATGTCTAGCCTTACTAAAGGTGGTGTAAGCGCCAGAGTACACGCTTCGGTATTAAGTTTGTATGACAACGAAAAATTGAAAGGTCCTAAAAAAGGTAGCGCTGATATCTCTTGGACAGACCTAGATAAAGAAGTTGGTGCAGGCTTAGCAAAAGGTGGCAATATCCGTATCGTAACAAATACCATTCTTTCTCCAACATTCAAGAAAGTTATTGCTGATTTCATTACTAAATATCCTACTGCAAAACACGTTACTTACGATGCTAATTCTATTTCAGGATTAATTCAGGCTAACGGTGAGTCTTTCGGACAAGCAGTAGTTCCAAGCTACGATTTCGGTAAAGCCAAAGTAATGGTTGGTATCAATGCCGATTTCTTAGGTACCTGGATTGCACCAGATGTTTATGCAGCACAATGGGCTGAAACGCGTCGTTTAAACAGTGCAAAAACAGGTGGTAAAAACGAAATGTCTCGTCACTACCAGTTCGAAACAGGTATGACGATTACAGGTGCTTCTTCTGACTACCGTTCAATGATTAAACCTTCGCAAGAAGGCGCGGTAGCCATAGCACTATATAATAAAGTAGCTGCCATTGTAGGTGGAACACCAATCTCTGGCCCAGCTATTGAAATCCAGAACCTTGATAAATGTGCAAAAGATTTAGCAACTGCTAAAGGTGCTGCACTGGTAGTATCAGGTTCAAACAATCCAGCTGTTCAGACAGTAATAAATGCTTTGAATAGCTTGCTGGGAAGCTACGGAACGACTATCGATTTAGGAACTCCGGTTAACTTCCGCCAGGGAAATGATGCTGACATGACTGCTTTCATCAACGAAGTGAAAGGCGGACAGGTAAGCTCAGTAATCTTCCTTTCAAATCCGGTTTATGACCACGTTAGAGGTGCTGAATTAGGTGAAGCGCTTGGGAAAGTAGCAACATCAGTATCATTTGCTGCAAACGCAGATGAAACAGCTTCTAAATGTAAATATATTGCTCCGGCCCCTCATTACTTAGAGTCTTGGGGCGATGCAGAACCTAAAAAAGGTTTCTACTCATTAATACAGCCTACCATTTCATTAATATATAATACTCGTCAGGCTGAATCAAGCTTATTAACCTGGGCAGGTGTTTCTGGCGATTATCATGCATACTTGAAATCAAACTGGTCTAAGAATATCTTAGTAGGTGGTAAATCCTGGGTACAAGCATTACATGATGGTGTATATGAGCCAAATACAAATGTAGTAGCCTCTGGTGCTTCTTTTGCAGGTAACCTTGCCGGAGCAGCCTCTGCTATTGCAGGTATCAAAGGTTCAGGTATCGAGCTTTCAGTATTTGAAAGTATCTCAATCGGAACTGGTACACAGGCAAACAACCCTTGGTTACAAGAAATGCCAGATCCAATCTCTAAAGTAACCTGGGAAAATACGCTTGCGCTTTCGCAAAAAACAGCTAAGGAAGCAGGTATCGACCAAGGTGACTGGGCGAAATTGACAGTAGGTGGTAAAACTATCGAATTACCTGTATTGATTCAACCGGGTCAGGCACACAATACTGTTTCAGTGGCAATTGGTTACGGACGTACCGCAGCTGGTAAAGCTGGAAACGTAGGAGAAAATGTATTGCCGTTAGTAGCCAATGGCCAATGGGCAAGTGATGTTAAATTCGAAAAAACAAAGAGTGGTTATACATTAGCTCAGACACAAACACATAATACTGTGATGGGTCGCGAGGCTGTTATTCAGGAGTCTGTGTTGAGCGAATACGTGAAGAATGTAAAAGCAGGTCGTTTCGAGCCTGTGATACAAACTTCAGAAGGTCTTAAAAAATCGAACCAGATTACACTTTGGAACGGACATGAAAAGAAAAACCATAGCTGGGGAATGGTAATTGACCTGAACCTTTGTCATGGTTGTGGTTCATGTTTAGTAAGTTGCCAGGCAGAAAACAACGTTCCTGTGGTTGGTAAAGCCGAGGTAGCTCGTGCCAGAGAAATGCACTGGATTCGTCTGGATCGTTATTATTCTTCAGATGCTCCACACGAAGAGGGCTATAGCCCGTCTGGTTTCAAAGCAATGGAGATCGCTTCTGAAAACCCTGATGTAGTGTTCCAACCAATGATGTGTCAACACTGTTCAAACGCGCCTTGCGAAACAGTTTGTCCGGTATTGGCTACTACACATAGTTCAGAGGGTCTTAACCAAATGACTTATAACCGTTGTATCGGTACTCGTTATTGTGCCAACAACTGTCCATATAAAGTACGTCGTTTCAACTGGTTCAAATACTTTGAAAACGATAACTTTGATTACCACATGAACAACGACTTAGGGCGTATGGTATTGAACCCAGACGTAACAGTTCGTTCAAGAGGGGTAATCGAAAAATGCTCAATGTGTGTGCAACGTATTCAGGCTGGTAAATTGGTTGCCAAGAAAGAAAAACGTCGCCCGGTTGACGGAGAAATCCAAACAGCTTGTTCGCAATCTTGTCCTACTAACGCCATCGTATTCGGTGATATGTTAGATCCTGAATCACAAATCTCTAAGATTCTGGAAGTAGAGAAAGAAGGAAGAGCATTCCACGTATTGGAAGAAATCAATGTTCAGCCACAATTGAGCTATCTAACTAAAATCCGTAACAAGGATGGTGTAGCAAAAACTGAGGCTCATGCAGCACCTGCACATGGAGAACATTCGTAATTTTGACTGAAAAGTCGTATTTAATTAAGATAATAGCATATTTAATAAACAAATAAAAAACTATGCACGTAGTTTCACCTATAAGAGAGAAACTGGTATTGAATGGTAAGTCTTACCATGATATAACAGAAGACATTAGTAGACACGTTGAGGGAGCTCCTACTAAAGAGTGGAAAGTAGCATTCGGTATCTCAGTGTTGGTATTATTATATGGTACTGCATGGGTATTGTGGACTTGGTGGGAAGGTCTTGGTGTGTGGGGATTGAACAAAACAGTAGGTTGGGCATGGGATATCACCAACTTCGTGTGGTGGGTAGGTATTGGTCATGCCGGTACACTTATCTCAGCTGTATTATTACTATTCCGTCAGAAATGGAGAACATCAATCAACCGTGCTGCTGAAGCGATGACCATCTTTGCCGTAATTTGTGCGGCGTCATTCATCGTAATGCACATGGGCCGTCCTTGGTTAGCTTATTTCGCTCTTCCACTTCCTAATACTTTTGGTTCTTTGTGGGTAAACTTCAACTCACCATTGGTTTGGGACGTGTTTGCCATCTCGACTTATTTCTCAGTATCTTGTTTGTTCTGGTATATCGGTATGATTCCTGATTTGGCTACCATCCGTGACCGTGCAACAGGAATGCGTAAAAAAGTATATGGTGCTTTAGCTATCGGCTGGACAGGTGGTGCAAAATCATGGGCAAGATATGAAGATATTTCTTTGATTCTGGCTGGTCTTTCTACTCCTCTGGTACTTTCAGTACACACCATTGTATCATTTGACTTTGCAACTTCGGTTATTCCGGGCTGGCATACAACCATCTTCCCTCCATATTTCGTGGCGGGTGCGATCTTCTCAGGTTTCGCAATGGTACAAAACCTGATGCTTGTAACACGTGTAGTATATAAATTAGAAGATTATGTGACACTAGAGCACATCTCTTTAATGAACAAGATTATCACGCTTACAGGTTCGGTAGTAGGTATCGCTTATATTACAGAGTTCTTTATTGCAGCTTATTCAGGTGTTGAATACGAAAAATATGCTTTCATCAATCGTGCTACTGGTCCACTTTGGTGGTCTTACGCAGCCATGATGACTTGTAACGTGCTTTCTCCACAGGTATTCTGGTTCGAAAAAGTTCGCCAAAATATTGTAGTGTCATTCGTTATGGCAGTTATCGTAAACATCGGTATGTGGTTTGAGCGTTTCGTAATCATCGTAACTTCGCTTCACAGAGATTATCTTCCATCAAGCTGGACTTATTTTACTCCACGTTTGGGGGATATTTCAGACTATATTTTCTCATTTGGTTTCTTCTTTACAGCCTTCTTCTTATTCTCTAAATTCTTGCCTGTAATCAACATGGCAGAGGTGAAGTCTGTATTGAAATCATCATCAGAGAAATATCCTGAAAAAGTAAAGAAAAACGCATAATCATTAGAATAAAGAAACCATTATCAGACAATGGCAGATAACAAATATTTAGTTGGTGTTTTTGACGACGAAGATGAAGTATTACACGCAGTCGGAGAAGTAAGACACAGTGGCGTGAAAATCCACGAAGTATATACTCCTTTTGCAATTCACGGTCTTGACCGCGCTTTAGGATACGACCGCCCAAGAATGGGTATCGCAGCTTTCTTGTTCGGTATTACCGGAACTTGCTGCGCCTTATTACTTACATTCTGGACAATGGGTATCGACTGGCCGCTTAATGTCGGTGGTAAGAACTTCTTCCCTTGGCCGACCAACGTACCTATCTTATTTGAGTTGACGGTTCTTTTGGCTTCATTTGGTATGTCATTTACTTTCTTCGTAATGGAAGGAATGGGACCAACCGCTAAACCAATCATCTTCGATGTAAGAAGTACTGACGATAAGTTCGTAATGGCAATTGATTTGTCAAAAAACAAACTATCTGAAGCTGAAATCACTGGTATTCTGAAAGATTCAGGTGCTGCTGAGGTAAATGTGAAAGAAGTTTAGTAAATAGTGTAAAAGCTATTCACACCAATATTTACATAGAACATTGATGGGCTCCAGAAAAACTGGCTCATACAATAATACATTAATTTGTTTTCAAATGAAATTTTCAGTCCGAAATATCACGCTTGCGGTAGCAGTAACAACTTTCTCAGCAGTTGTTTTGTCATCATGTCATGATAACAACAGTACAGGTTGGGAGTTTGCACCAAATATGTACAACTCTCGTGCTTACGAACCATTGACACAATGGCGTGAAAATACGATTAACCCTGACGGCAAGAATATGCGTCAACCGGTACCGGGTACTATTGCTCGTACTAACTACCATACTTCATTCTTGCAGGATGATAGCACAGTAGTAAACGACCTGATGGTATATAACCTGCCAAAAGATAGCATTGCGGTAGCAGAGGCAACTCTAAAAAACCCAATTCCTTGGTCAGATGCAGTAGAAACCGAAGGTCAGGCTTTGTATGAAAGAAACTGTATGCACTGCCACGGTGAGAAAGGTGCTGGTGATGGCCCGGTTGGAAAAGTTTATAAAGGTGTGCCTAACTATTCTAGTGATGCCTATAAAAACATGAATGATGGTCACATCTTCCATGTGATTACTTACGGTAAAGGCCGTATGTGGCCACATGCTTCTCAGGTAAACCCTGAAGAGCGTTGGAAAATCGTACACTACGTACATAGATTACAATTAGGAAATTAATAACGCACCCCCATCCCTAAAGGGGCGTGTTAGGAAATATTACAATGATTACTTCGCTTTAGGGGCGGGGTTCAAATTTCAAGAATAATGGCTCATAATACTCACGGAATTCCTTCAACAGAAGAAAGATTTGAGTTTACATCCGAATCGAAAAGCAAATTGTTAATTGCTGCAGCCCTTGGTGTAGTTTTGGTGGCACTCGGAGCGTTTCTTTTAAATAAAGGCTGGTCAATTGGTGTTTGGGAATCGCATGGTGCAGAGCACGGTGCTGCTGCCGCACACGAAGGTGGCCATGCTGCTGCTCATGGCGGGGGCGAACATCATGGCGCGACTTTAATTAATCGCATCATTGCCAACATCTGGATGAACAGCGTATATTTTCTTGGAATTTCGGTTGTCGGAATGTTCTTCATGTCTTATAACTACGTAGCAAAAGCAGGTTGGTCAGCATCAATTAAACGTGTAGCGGAAGCGTTCCCATCTTTTATCATTGTTCCTGGTCTTATCCTGATCATTTTATTTGCTATTCCTTCTACTCGTCACATGCTTTTCCACTGGACGCACGACGGAATCATGGTTAAAGGAAGTGAGAATTATGATAAAATCATTGCCACTAAATCGTGGTTTCTGAATATGCCATTCTTTACTATCCGCTTATTAGCGTATGTAGGTGTATGGTATTATTTATGGACATTAGTTCGTAAATATTCTATTGCAGAAGAGCAAGAAGGTGGAACAGAGTATTACTACAAAAGCCGTAACGTTTCTAAAATATTCTTACTATTCTTTGCCGTTACCTCATCAACATCAGCTTGGGATTTATCGATGTCAATTGATACACACTGGTTCTCAACGATGTTCGGTTGGTATCACCTGGCAAGCTGGCACGTAGCAGGTTTAGCTGCCTTGATGTATGCCATCCTGATTCTGAAAGACAAAGGATATTTGAAAGCTGTAAATGATAGCCACCTACATGATTTAGGTAAATTCATTTTTGGTTTCTCTATCTTCTGGACATACGTATGGTTTGCGCAATACCTATTGATTTTCTATGCCAACTTACCTGAAGAGACTATCTATTTCCGTGAGCGTTTCACAGGTTATGGCGGGCGTTATTGGTGGCCATTCCATATTAACTTCGTATTGAACTTCTTCTTCCCGATTCTTATCTTGATGGCAAGAGATTCAAAAAGAAGACCAACATTCCTGAAATTAGGTTGTGGTGCTATCCTGGTAGGTCACTGGTTTGATTTCTACCAAATGCATATGCCGGGTATTGCAAAAGATCAAGGTGGCATTGGTATCATTGAGTGGGGAACAACATTGACATTTGCTTCATTGTTTATCTACTTTGTGGCAAACCAATTGTCGAAAGCAAATCTTTATCCGAAAAAACACCCATTCCTGGAAGAAAGTTTGCACCACGATATCTAATGGTTCGTTAGATAATTTTAAAAAGTATATCGAATAAATTTTAAGCATACAAGGATTAAGCACTTATAACTTGTAAAATTTTAGTAACATGACCTTATTAATTGTTATTTTAGCTATTGCGTTTTTGATATTGACCATCATGGTTATATCTAAAACTCAAAATCTATTGAAAGGTGTAAAAGGGCAGTCAGAATCAGAAATAGAAGAATCGATTACTGATGGCGCAAATAACTCAAATGCCGTTGGATTATTCATCTTCTGGATCGTGAGTGTAGTCGGAGTAGTTTGGTCATTTAACTATGCAAAGAAAGATTTCTTAATCTCTTTTGGAGATTTGCCAACAGCTTCTTCTTTACATGGTAAGGAAACTGACTATTGGTTCTGGTTTGGTATGACGGTAATAACAATAGCGTTCTTTGTAGTAAACTCTGTTTTATTCTATTTCCCTTTAAAGTACCGTTATAAAAAAGATAGAAAAGCTTATTTCTATCCACATAATAACACCCTTGAAATAGTTTGGACATTGATTCCGGCAATTGTAATGGCAGGGTTAGTATTTACAGGTTTAAGAGCATGGAATAAAATCATGTCAGATGCCCCACAAGATGCAGAAGTGATTGAGATAATGGGTAAACAATTCGGTTGGCAGGTGCGTTATGGTGGTGTTGATAACGAAAAATTAGGTAATTATAGCTATAAATTAATTAATGACGCTGAGGGTAATGAGTTCGGGCTTGATTTTACAGACGAAAACTCATTCGATGATTTCACAAGTAATACAGAAATGCATATTCCAAAAGGTAAACCTGTATTATTGAAAATCAGAGCGAGAGATGTATTGCATAGTGTATTTATCCCTCATATGCGTGTGAAAATGGATGCAGTACCAGGTATGCCAACTAAATTCTGGTTTGTAGCTGATAAAAGTACTGCTGATATGCGCGCCGAATATGGCAAGCCTGAATTCAACTATGAAATTGCTTGTACTGAGGTTTGTGGGCGTAGCCACTTTGCTATGAAATTGAAACTGGTAGTAGATGAGCCTGCTGAATATGAAAAATGGAAGAAAGAGCAGAAATCATTACTTGCCAGCAAGCCAGAGTTCATGGATAAAATACCAGCTAATCTGAAAGGCAAAGCGATGAAGTACATCATGCCAGCAGCACCAGCAGACAGCACAACAGCAGCGACAGGTGGAGCGGCAACATCAGCATCTTTAAGATAATTATTAACAACAGAAAATTCTTAAAAATAGTAATATTATGGCAGCAGCAGCACACGCAGACGTACATGCCAACGAACATGACCACGCTCACGAACACCATGAGCAAAGTTTTATCAAGAAGTATATCTTCTCTGAAGACCATAAAGTAATTGCTAAACAATACCTTATCTCAGGTATTGTATGGGCTTTGATCGGAGGTTTTTTGTCGTTAGTATTTCGTCTACAATTAGGTTTTCCAGGAATTGATTTAGGTTGGTTGAAACCTATTCTTGGAGAAAGATGGTTTGATGAAGCCGGTAAGCTTGACCCTAACTATTACATTGCCTTAGTAACAATGCACGGAACCATCATGGTATTCTTTGTATTGACAGCAGGTTTGAGCGGTACTTTCTCTAATTTCCTTATTCCACTTCAAGTAGGAGCAAGAGATATGGCATCAGGATTTATCAATATGTTGTCATATTGGTTCTTCTTCCTGTCAAGTGTAATCATGTTCTCATCATTATTCGTGCATGATGGCCCTGCAGGTGGTGGTTGGGTAGTTTATCCGCCATTAAGTGCCTTGCCAGATGCTGCTCCAGGTTCTGGAACAGGTATGACCTTATGGTTGATAAGTATGGCAATCTTTATTGTTTCAAGTTTATTAGGTAGTGTAAACTATGTAACTACTGTAATTAACTTACGTACAAAAGGAATGACATTTGATAAAATGCCTTTAACAATCTGGGCGTTTACATTCACTGCCATCTTAGGTATCTTATCATTCCCGGTATTATTCTCTGCGGCGTTATTATTGATTTTTGATCGTAGTTTCGGAACAAGTTTCTATCTGTCAGATATTTATATCAATGGACAAGCATTACCAAACCAAGGTGGTAGCCCTATCTTATTCCAGCACTTATTCTGGTTCTTAGGTCACCCTGAGGTATATATCGTAATCCTTCCGGCATTGGGTATGACTTCCGAAATCATTGCTACTAACTCTAGAAAACCAATCTTTGGTTACAGAGCTATGATCTTCTCAATGCTAGGTATCATGTTCTTAGCCTTCATCGTATGGGCTCACCATATGTTCATGACAGGTATGAACCCATTCTTAGGTTCAGTTTTCATGCTCCTGACTTTGATTATTGCGGTACCTTCAGCGGTAAAAGCCTTTAACTATATCACAACTATGTGGAGAGGTAACATCGTGTTTACTCCTGCTATGTTGTTCTCAATCGGTCTGGTATCATTTTTCGTATCAGGTGGTGTTACAGGTATCATCTTAGGTAATAGTGCCCTCGATATTCAGTTGCACGATACTTATTTTGTGGTTGCTCACTTCCACTTGGTGATGGGTTCTGCAGCTTTCTTCGGAATGGTGGCAGGGGTATACCACTGGTTCCCTAAAATGTTTGGTAGAATGATGAATCCAACTTTAGGATACATTCACTTCTGGATTACATTCGCTGGGGTATATGTAGTATTCTTCCCTCAACACTACTTAGGTATTGCTGGTTTCCCAAGAAGATACTATTCTTATACAGGATTTGATTTTACAAATAAATATCAGGATTTGGCAGAATTAAGTACTATCGCCGCAATTGTAGTATTTGCAGCAAACTTAATTTTCTTGTACAACTTCTTCTATTCAATTTTCTGGGGTAAAAAAGCAACTGCTAACCCTTGGAGATCAAATACATTGGAGTGGACAACGCCTGTATTACCTGGTCATGGTAACTGGGAAGGAGAGATTCCAACAGTATATCGTTGGCCTTATGATTATAGCAAACCAGGTGCTGCTGAAGATTTCATCCCTCAAAACGTTCCGTTCTCAGCTACGCCAGAGTCTAATCTGGAAGAAGAAAACGAGCAAATTGCAGAGGAAAGAGAAATTGAAGGAATTCAATACAATCATAGTATCCCTGATTGATCATTCAAGATTTTAGTTAAGTAGCTTTAGCAATAAAGCTGCTTACCATATAAATCAATAAATTCATGGTGATTTTTAGAAAGCTTGGTGTTTGGACAATAGGAGCGGTGTATGTGCTGATACTGGTAGGAGGTATTGTTCGGGCAACAGGGTCTGGAATGGGTTGCCCCGATTGGCCAAAATGTTTTGGCAGTTGGGTTCCACCAACAGATATTTCTCAACTACCAATCAATTATAAAGAGATTTTTGGAGCAAAACTCAAAGGAGAAGTCGAGTTTAATGCCATTAAGACCTGGACAGAGTATATCAATCGTTTAGTAGGGGTATTAATAGGTATCTTTGTTTTTGCAACATTTATTGCCTCAATACGTTCTTTCTGGAATAAAGACAGAACCATTGTATGGCTGAGTTTTCTGGCATTTGTGTTGGTAGGTTTTGAAGGGTGGTTGGGCTCAAAAGTAGTATCCAGCGAGTTACACCCAGTAATGATTACACTACATATGTTGTTGTCGGTCATTATTGTATTCATTTTACTATATGCAGTAGCAAGATCTTATACCAGAGTAATTGAAGTAGAAGATATAAAAGAAGCGAGTTCTATCAGTTTCCTGCTTACAGCCTTAATATTAATTACTTTAGGGCAGGTATTATTAGGTACACAGGTAAGAGAAATGGTTGACCACGTAGCCAATATGTTAGGCGAGCAAGGAAGAGGAGAATGGGTAGCTAACTTAGGTGGAAAATTTGAAATGCACCGTTGGTTTTCTTTTGTAGTTTTAGCGTTACACATTTTATTCCTATACAGAATACTAAAGAATAATAGCCAGAAAGGACTTATCTATCAGTTTTCAATTGGTCTGATAATGCTGATAGCCATCGAAATGGCAACAGGCTTAATTTTAGGGTATTTAGGACTTCCGGCTTATTCGCAGCCTATTCATTTAACAATAGCTATTCTGATGTTAGGTGTTCAGTTTATTTTGTATCTATTGTTGAATAAAGAAAGAGTTTTCAGGGGCGTTCCGGAATTTTCATTAAAGTAATGAGTCAATCAGTTAGTCAAAATATTGTTAGTGTAAAGCTCAGGGCTTTATATGACATCACAAAATTCAGGTTGTCAGCAACCGTCGTTTTTTCTGGAGCGTTTGGGTTTATCTTAGGTTCTGATAAACTGGATTGGACAAAGCTAGTTCTTTTTTGTATTGCAGCATTTTCAACAACGGCAGCGGCCAATATCATCAACCAGATTATTGAAAAAGACCTGGACGTGATGATGAAGCGCACACAAGACCGTCCTTTACCAAGTGGTAGACTATCAGTAAAAGAAGCCGCACTTTTTGGTTGGGGATTGGCAGTAATAGCGATGTATATTCTGTTTTATGAATTCAATTTCAGAGCAGGTTTAGTGGCTTTATTATCAATGGTTTTGTATGGGTTTGTTTATACTCCTTTAAAAAGAGTTGGGCCGATAGCAGTAGCAGTAGGAGCATTGCCTGGAGCTTTCCCTCCCATGATAGGTTGGATAGCAGCTACTAATCATTTCGGATTAGAGCCGGGTATCTTATTTGCTATTCAGTTTTTCTGGCAATTTCCTCACTTCTGGGCTATTGCCTGGGTGTTAGATGAAGATTATAACAAAGCAGGTTTCAAACTTTTACCATCAAGAGGTGGACAAGATCTGAATTCTGCTATTCAGATAATGATTTATACCTTGTTCTTATTACCCTTGTGTTGGGTACCCTATTATATGGGGATGACAGGTATCAATTCAGCCATTGTAGCAATGATTTTTGGTATACTTTTTCTGGCTCAGACATTCCATCTGATGCGAAAAGTAGATAGAAAAGCGGCATTGCAATTAATGTTCGGGTCGTTTATTTATCTTCCGGTGGTGCAGATAGCCTATCTGATAGATAAAATACCAACCCATTAGATTTAATTAAAATGAGAGAAAAACAGGCGAAGATATCCGCAGATAAAATATTAATCGAAGAGCCAAAAGTTGTGTTATCGGTTAATAAATGGAAATTTATGACATGGCTCTTTATCATTACCATCATTATGCTATTTGCCTCGCAGACAAGTGCATACCTGGTGAGAAGAGCAGAGGGAAACTGGGTTGAGTTTGATATTCCTCAGATATTCTGGTTTAGTACAGTAGTGTTGTTAATAAGTAGTGTTTCGATGCACTTTTCGTTACAAGCAGCTAAGAAGAACAACCAGGCAATGTTGAAAACGGCAGTAGCCATTACATTTGCATTCGGATTGGCATTTTTAGCGATGCAATATCTTGGCTGGCAAAACCTGCAACAACAGGGAGTGTTCTTAAAAGGTAATCCGTCAGGCTCGTTTTTCTATGTATTTACGGGTTTACACATGGCCCACCTTTTAATAGGCTTAGGAATTCTGATTGGAACTTTTATAATGGCCTTCAGAATGAAAATCGACTCAAAGAATACATTGTTGGTTGAAGTATGTGCAACAGCATGGCATTTCCTCGATTTACTTTGGGTATATTTGTTTGTATTTTTATTGTATTTTAGATAAACTTTTTACAATTTCAAGCTTTAAGCAGGTAGCTTTATGGCCTGTTTGAAACTCAGAAACTATCAGCTATGGCAAGTGCAAATAACTCAACGACCGCTGAACATTTGATGTGGAAGGGTGGAATCCAACCAATGAAAGTTGGATACGGAAAATTAATGATGTGGATTTTCCTCCTATCTGATACCTTTACTTTTTCAGCTTTACTGGTTTCTTATGGTTTGGTGCGTTTTAGTTTTCCAACCTTTGAAGGATTAAGAAAAAACTTTGAATTTTCGAATGCCTGGTGGCCAATACCGGAGCGAGTATTTGAAGCTGTTCCGTTTTTGCATGGCATCAGTGCCCCGCTGGTATTCGTAGGTATCATGACATTTATCTTAATCATGAGTTCTGTTACAATGGTACTTGCTGTAGAAGCCGGACACCGTCGTGACAAAGCTGATGTAGAGAAATATATGCTTTGGACGATCTTGGGTGGTATCGCTTTCTTGAGCTCACAGGCTTGGGAATGGGGTCACTTCATCCATGGTACTGAAGAAGGTCTTACTTTAGCAAATGGTACTAAAGTATTTGGTGCTAACCTGGTACAAAACCAATACGGCCCTCCGGCTTTTGCCGATTTCTTCTTCTTCATTACTGGTTTCCATGGTACTCACGTATTGTCTGGAGTAGTATTGAATGTCTTGATTTTCTATAATGCCGCAAATGGTGTATATGAGAAAAGAGGACACTACGAAATGGTTGAAAAAGTAGGATTATACTGGCACTTTGTAGACTTGGTTTGGGTATTCGTATTTACCTTCTTCTACCTTGTGTAGTCTTGATAAGATAATGATTTCGCAATCGTAAGATTGGATAAACTTAAAATATTGAATTAAAAATGGCTCACCATACAGAACATCACGAAGAAAAACTTCCGGCGCAAACCAAAGAAATCTGGAAAACGTTTTGGATACTTTTAATCATCACTTCACTAGAGTTCGTAATTGCATTTACAGTTGATGCAGACCATTATAAATGGACGAAAATCGGAATCTTCATTATTCTGACTATTGTAAAAGCATATTACATCGTTGGTATCTTTATGCACTTAAAACATGAAGTGAAGTCGTTAATATGGACAATAGTATTGCCTTGCATATTTGTTGTGTGGTTGGTTGTAGCGTTAATTGTTGAAGGTGGTTATATCGGTTTAGAACGTTTCTTATTTAAATGAGTAAAAATACTACTAAGGCCGGAATACTAATAGCGATATTAGTAATTCCGGCTTTTATCTTTATATTTCTTAAACTCTTCGGAAATAATTATTACAAGCTTCCGTACATGATGCCTGAAATGGATGAGCATGGACAGGTATTGATGAAAGGAGCAGACACGGTATTTCATAAGATTCCGGATTTCGTGTTGACAGACCAGGACGGAAATCGGTTTTCTTCTCAACAAACGAAGGGTAAAATCTACGTTGCCGATTTCTTCTTTACCCGTTGCGGAACAATCTGCCCGAAACTGAGTTCTGCTATGATACGAGTGCAGGATGTTTTTGCTGATAATCCTGATGTATTAATGGTTTCTCATTCAGTTGACCCTAATCATGATACGCCAGAAGTCTTGAAGGCATACGCTAAAAAGTATGATGCGAAACCTGGCAAATGGTTTTTTCTGACGGGGGATAAGAAAGTAGTGTATGATTTGGGCATTAAAGGCTATAAGTTGCCAGTAGCCGATGCCGCTGAGTATGATAAGAATATCAAGAATATAGATGAAATGTTTATCCATTCAGAAAAGTTGATGCTGATAGATAAAGAGGGATATATCAGAGGTATTTACGATGGCACTTTCAATGCAGATGTGGAGCGCCTGTTGGCAGAAATAAAAGTATTACAGGAAATTTATAAGGATAAAAATAATCCTCGTTAGAGGGAATGAATATGGAAGCACAGTTAGAGAAAAAATCCATGTTATGGATAAATATACTATCGGTAGCAATACCTTTAGTAGTTGCATTGATGTTGGGTATTCGTCAGAAATTTGATTTGGGTGCCTGGACGAAGGTTTTACCGCATGCTATTGGAATTATTAATTCCTTGACAGCCGTTTTATTAATGTACGGTTTCTACATGATTAAACAAAGAAAGATAGAACAACATAAAAATGCCATGACAGGCGCTTTTATTCTGGGCGGTTTGTTCCTGGTTTGTTATGTAGCCTATCATATTTCGAATGCGAGTACGAAATTTGGCGGAGAAGGTTTTATGCGCTATCTTTATTTTTTCGTATTGATTAGTCATATTGGGCTATCTTTTATCGTTTTACCATTAGTACTGAGAACTTATTATTTCTCATGGACTAACCAGATAACACGGCATAGAAAAATAGCCAAGATTGCCTTCCCAATCTGGTTATATGTTTCTATTACAGGAGTAATTGCTTATTTAATGATAAGACCTTATTACGTTTAAGACAATGAAAACATTCAGAATTATATTAACTACAACGATATTTTTATTAATCAGTTGTACATTTTCGATGGCACAATGTGCGATGTGTAGAGCCACCGTAGGCAGTAACTTGAGCGAAGGTCGAGGTGTAATTGGTACAGGTATTAATGACGGTATTTTATACTTATTGGCTGTTACCTATTTATCAATTCCGACTTTGATATTTATCTGGTATCGTAGTGCCAAAAAAGAAATGAATTTAAAACTGAACCTGAACAGATAATCAGCTTTTAAGTCTATTACTTGTTTCAGAAATCTGATGAAAAGAATCTGCTATTTTGAATGGCAGATTCTTTTTTTGTTTCAATTTATTGGGTTTTCTATTTCTTTAGTATCTTGCGTTGCGCTTGTATAGACAAGCACCTTACATACTATCAACCTTAATAATACATTTAACCATGAGTAATAAACCTCATAGAATCGCTATGCTCGGCACCGGGCTGATTGGCTGGTTTTATACAAAATCTCTTCATGAACATCGTCGTCCTGACCGCGTGCAAGTAGTATATTCAAGAAGCGAAGAACGTGGAAAAGCATTTGCAGAAGAATGGAATATTCCGAAGCATACGACAAGTATGGAGGAAGCCATTAAAGATAAAAACGTGAATGTAGTGATTGTAGGCTTACCTAATGATTTACATATGGAGGCCATCAAATTATGCTGCAAATACAAAAAAAGTGTATTATGCACCAAGCCTCTGGCACGTACGGGAGCAGAAGCCAAGAAGATACTGGAAATGGTTGAAAAAGCCGGAATATTTCACGGCTACCTTGAAGACCTGGCGTATACACCAAAAACACTTCACGCTTTACAATCAGTTAAAAATGGAGTAATTGGTCGTGTAACCTGGGCAAGGTCAAGAGAAGCACACCCTGGCCCACACTCAAGTTGGTTCTGGGATCTAAAGAAAGCTGGTGGCGGAGCTATTGTTGATTTAGGTTGCCATTGTATCGAAATTGCCCGTAACTATATTGGTAAAGATATTCAACCTGTAGAAGTGATGTGCTGGGCAGCTACACAAGTAAAACCGATTGAAGCAGAAGACAATGCCATTGCTTTGGTAAAATATGCTAACGGAGCCGTAGCACAATTTGAAGTAAGCTGGTCGTTCAGAGGAGGTATGGATTTGAGAGATGAGGTAGCAGGAACAGAAGGAGTAATCAGAACTGACCACTTTATGCGTACAGGTTTTGAGATGTTTACCGCCGCACAAGAAGCCAGCTATGTAGCCGAAAAAGCTGAAAGTGCTTCGGGTTGGTTGTTTCCGGTAGGTGACGAAGTAAACTCTTTAGGGTATACCCATATGTTTACAGATATGTTTGATAGCCTCGATAATGGCACTACACCAATGGAAAGTTTCTATGATGGCTATATTGTAAACTCAGTAATAGATGCCTGTTATAAATCAGCTAAAACCAAGAAATGGGAGCCAGTTATTATCAAAGACTGGAGAGGTAGAACCGATGTAACAGAGCCTTCACCGTTTGTAGATTATGATGCAGAGCATTGGCATATCAAAGACGAATTCCTGCCTGATGGCCGTAAGAAAGTAATTCTGAAAGTGAAAGCAACGGGTGATATTATCCAACGAGTATTATAAAATAAGAAAGGTGTGGGGTTGCCCACACCTTCTTTATTGTACCCTCGTCCAAGCCTCCCAATCACTGTCTGCTTCTAGTTTATTTTCAATAGTATCAGGTAATTTTGAGAAGAAATCTAAACCGGTAACTCTTTCTACCTCGTCTATTGCCACTACATAACTATTCATGTGTTTGCCAAACAGTGCTTCATTTGGCAATAAAAACGCAATAGCACGGGCATTTTTAGGATTCTTAGGATTGTAATACAACACAATCTTAAAGAAAGACTTAGGCACAGCTACTTGATTATATCGCCCGATAGTTTGCATACCTTTGCTTAAAACCGGACCTGTTACTACATAGAGTTCTTCATCCCGAACTGCCCAACCTCTTATACGACTTTCTATATTCTCCCAGATACCTCTGTTAAAATCTGGTACCTGCGGGCAGATATTACTCATGTAAAAAGTCTCGTTCATCAAATCCTGGCAGCATTTAAAATCTCCGGCAGGCACCATATGCCCACGATCATAGCCTGAATTACTATAATCTGTTGATAAAGCAGAATTGCCCTCTACTTTTTTATCAGGTATAAACTGGTTATCTCCTCTGCTAGCTCGTCCTTTCGTAAATTCACCTCTCAATTTATGAACCACCCAGGCAGGCACTTCATATTTCTCTTCGTAGCGAAGCGTATAGTTTTTATGCTTTACAATTTCATCACTATTACTAATGGCAGGCAGTGCAAAATTCGGAATTTCGTAATCACCAAGTGCCGTTTCATCTTGTTCATCTTTGCCTAAAACTTTTTCTTTAAGCTTATCGAACTTATCAAACAAAGAGCCATCATCTTCTTTGGTACTCTCGTCAGTCTTTTTCTTATTCGAAGCAGTAGCTGTTGATTCATCATCATCTTTTGTAGCCGTAGCTTCGTTATCAGGTTCTGGTGCTTTATAAGGGCTATCTTTGCTGCTAGAACTACCTTTGGTATTAAAAACACTAGATATGGTTTCCCATAATTTGCTTATAGGGCCAGGTTTGTCTTTGTAGTAAAGAAAATAACCAACAGCGAAAAATATCAGAATGAGAATTATACGATTGGATTTCATCTATGAGCTAAAGTGTTAAGGATTTAAAAACCGATAGCAGTTTCGTACTGCAAGTTTACAACAAAACGAAGAAGTATACCATTTCTACATAGCTTTTATTAAAAAGTATTTATGAAGATAAATTTAAGATTTTGTGAAAGAATTGTAAAAAATACACTTAAATTAATTGAAATTCTTAGCTTTTTTTATTATATTTCTCTTTAAAAGCCCTTTCAATTACTGACATTTGCTATTACATTTGCGCTTTCAAACAAAATGTACAATGAAAAGAAAAATCCTAACAAGTCTCATTTTCTGTGGATTACTTGCCAATGCAGTATCGGCACAGCAAATGATTCCATTGAATAACATGGATGCTTTCAGACCGACACAAGGCCAATGGAGCATTGTGGGTGCAGTGGAAGCAGATTTTACAAAACCCAACGACCTACACAAAAAAGACTCTCCAACCAGCACAGGAATTTTATTATGTGAGCACCCTCCCGGAAAATATGGTATAGAAATGGACTTACTCACCAAAATGGAGCACGGAGATTTAGACCTTGACCTTGATTTCATGATGGCGAAAGGCTCAAACTCTGGTATCTATCTGCAAGGACGTTATGAAATTCAATTGTTTGATAGTTGGGGTAAAAAACTGCCTAAATACAACGATGTAGGCGGTATCTATGAACGTTGGGACGATTCAAAACCGGAAGGCTCAAAAGGCTATGAAGGTACTGCTCCTCGTTTGAATGTAGCTAAAGCACCAGGCTTATGGCAAAATATTAAAATCTCTTTTCAGGCGCCAAGATTTGATGCTAATGGCAAGAAAATAGCCAATGCCCGTATTCTTTCTATGTACCTCAATGGTGTGTTGATTCATGAAAATGTTGAATTGACCGGACAAACCAGAGGTGCATGGGTAGACAATGAAGTAGCAATGGGACCACTTCGTTTTCAAGGAGATCATGGTAATGTAGCTATCCGCAATATCAAATACAAAAGCTATAACCAAAAAACATTGTCATTCAAAGACCTGAAATATGGTGTATATAAAGGCAATTTCAGAACGATTGGTGATATAGAAAAAATCAAACCGGAATTAAGCGGAAACCTGAACAGCCTGAACTGGGCAGTAACTAATGCTGAGAACGAGTTTGCTGTAAAATATGCAGGTAAAATTGTGGTGCCGGAAGCCGGAACTTATACTTTTACAACTACGCATGGTGGTAATACAGAAATGAAAATCAACGGTCAGCAAGCCTTTAAAAATGGTTGGATGCAATCAGACCCTGAGGGTAGAAAAGTAACGCTTGATTTACCTGCCGGAGAAGTACCGTTTGAACTATATTACTGGAAGGCTGATGGCTGGTTACAACCATCTTTAGGCTTATATGCCGAATCGGCAACGATTCGTAAACATCCTTTGCACTCTGCAAATTCTACAATGGTAAACAACCCATCTTCACCAATCTTATTAGGTACTGCGGTTGAGCCTGTTTTACTACGCTCGTTCATGGATATTAAAGAGGATGGTAAAAACAAGAGAATTGTACACGCAATTTCGGTAGGAAATAAAGAGAATGTACACTTTACTTATGACTTGGATAACGGTTCAATGTTTCAGGTTTGGAAAGGCAGCTTCCTGAATACTACGCCGATGTGGCATGATAGAGGTGATGGTAGCTCAAGACCTATGGGAAGTTTAACCGTATTAGGCGACACTCCACTGGTATCGGTTTTAGATACACCTGAGAAAGCATGGGGTGCGGTTGATGGTACTTTCCGTACACGTGGATACGAATTAGACGAGAATGGCCAGCCTACTTTCAAATATGATATTTATGGCGCTAAAGTTTCAGATAAAATCACACCTATTGAAGAAGGTAAAATGTTGAAAAGAGACATTGCTGTAAATGGGACAGTGAAAAATCTTTACGCCAGATTAGCCGCGGCTGATGTTATCAGCAAAAATGCTGATGGAAGCTTCAATGTAGGCGATGGTGGCTACCTGATTAAAGTAGATGGAGGCAATGCCGCTATCAGAACTGTAGGTGGAAAGCAGGAATTGATTGCGCCATTGAGCGATAAAATCAGCTATTCGATTATTTGGTAAAACAGAGGCTTTAAAATTCTATGAGAATGAAAAAAATATTTAAAACAATCCTTTTTTCGGTAGCGATGGTTTCTGCGGCTTTTGCCCAGAATACAGCCGAAAATGATTATTATCGCATCATTACGCTACCCGTACCCGAGAACATGTTGCTTGAGGTTGGGGGTATCACCAGCCTGCCAACTGGCGAGGTAGCCTTAGCAACTCGTAGAGGAGATATATGGGTAGTAAGTAACCCATACCTGACAGGTACAGCACAACCGTATTTCAAAAAGTTTGCCAGTGGTTTGCACGAAATCTTAGGCTTAGCTTATAGAAACGGCTCTTTTTATTGTGCGCAGCGTGGTGAATTAACCAAACTGACCGATAAAAACGGTGATGGCAAAGCAGATGTATATGAAACAATTGCTACTTTGCCTATTTCAGGTCATTATCATGAATATAGCTATGGCCCTAAGTTTTTGCCGGATGGCTCTATGATTGTGACCGGTAACGTGGCTTTTGGTGATGAAGAATGGTGGAGAGGTGAAAGTAGAGTGCCTTGGAGAGGTTGGGCTGTAAGAATTACAGAAGACGGTAAAATAGAACCGTATGCCACAGGTATGCGCTCTCCTTGCGGTATCGGTATGATAGATGGTGAATTCTGGTATGGTGATAACCAGGGCGACTGGATGGGTTCAGGCTTTATTGCACAAGTAAACAAAGGTGATTTCATGGGTCACCCTGCCGGCCTACGCTGGACAAGCGACCCTAACTCGCCAGTGAAATTGACTACCGAGCAATTGTATGCCAAAATAAACCCAAGAAAAGATAAAGATGCGAATGGGTATTATATCAAACCAGAGAATATTGAGAACGAAAGAGGAACTTATCTTTTTGAAATGAAAAAGGATATTCCTGAGTTAAAAACTCCAGCTGTATGGCTTCCTCATGGTATTCTGGGTATTTCTACTTCTGAGATTCTGAAAGATGAAACGAATGGTGGCTTTGGCCCATTTGCAGGACAGATATTTGTGGGTGACCAGGGGAAAAGTAATATCTCACGTGTATTTGTTGAGAAAGTAAATGGCGAATACCAAGGAGCATCATTCATGTTCCGCGAAGGCTTCCAATCGGGTATTTTGCGTATGACCTGGGGACAAGACGGTTCGCTATTTGTAGGTGAAACCAACCGTGGTTGGGGTTCGGCAGGTAATTTAACTGCTGGTGTTGAGCGTCTGGTATGGACAGGTAAAATGCCTTTTGAAATGAAAGCAGTAAGAGCTACACCAGATGGTTTTGAAATTGAGTTTACTAAACCAGTAAACAAAGCTACTGCTATCGATTTCAAAAATATTCAGGTTCGTAGCTTTATCTATAAATATCATCCGGTATACGGTAGCCCTCCGGTAGGTGAGAAATTCCTGAATGTAAAAGGCTTGAAAGTTTCAGAAGATGGTATGAAAGTTCGCTTGTTAGTGGATGGTTTAAGAGACCATTTCATTCATGAAATTAAAGCTGATGGGTTGAAAGATACTGAAGGTAAAGGCTTATTACACAGTACGGCTTTTTATACCTTAAATAATATTCCTGCTGGTGAGAAGTTGACAGGCTTTGTGCCTCGTCCGGCTAATTTACCAGTGGCAGGTACAAGTACTAAAGCAGAGAAACTGGTAACACCAGATGATAAAAACGCCGCTAAAACTGCCAAAGCTACAGCGCCTAAGTTTGATGAAATCAAGCCATTATTGCAAAAACATACTTGTGTAGCGTGTCACCAGGCCGAAAAACGTCAGGTAGGTCCGGCGTTTAAGGATATTGCAAAACGCAAGTATTCAAACGAGAAAATCGTAAACTTAATTCATAAGCCAGACCCTAAAAACTGGCCGGGTTATGCGACGGAAATGCCTCCAATGCCACAAGTTCCGAAAGAAGATGGTTTGAAGATAGCTGCCTGGATTAACTCATTGAAATAATATTGATTAAGTTTTTAATCCTCCAAAAACCTGCCGGTACTCGGTAGGTTTTTGTTTTTTCAGGAGTCGGAAAGAACGATTGAAATTAGAGAGATTATGAAACCCACAATCAAAAGCAATCTGCTGAATACTCTTCCGGTTTTCAATCAGCATACGGCAGGCATAACCGATACGTACCTCTGTCAGAAACTGTATATAGGTTTTTTGCGTACGGTTCTTGAAATACCGACAAAAATTAGGCACCGACATATTGGCTATTGTAGCTGCTTCTTCAATCAGAATCTTACGATTGAAATGTGAGAGAGTAAACTCATAGATATGGTTAATGGTATCAGCATCAAAGCGGTGATAAGATTCTACAAAGCCCTCACTACTTAAAAAACTAACCTTGTTTGAGGTAGCAATGAGTTCTAATATCTGTAATAAAAGTGTAATTCGTTGCACACCATTAGCACTATTGAGCAACGTATTTAATAGCACAAGTACTTCTATTTTTGTATCCCCTGAAATCCGCAAACCTCTTTTCGCTTTTTCAAAAAGCCACTTAATATTTTCCAGTTCTTTCAGATGCAGGAAATCCTTTCCAAAACAATCAGGTAAAAACTGAATCACCTGTGCCGTGGCTTTTAGTTGAGAGTTATCAGCAAAATAACTGGCGTCGTTCTTCCAGACATGCGGTAAATAAGCGCCTAGCAAAACCAGATCTCCTTCTTCAAATTCTTCAATACTATCGCCTACAAACCGGGTACCTCTGCTTTGTACAATATGCGTTAGTTCAAGTTCAGGGTGGAAATGCCACTTATCATAAAGGTAGTGTAATTCGTCTTTACGTGATAAAAATGAATAATCGGATGAAATATTAATTTTACGGAGTACTGCCTGCACGAATTATTGATATAATGTTATGATAAAAAGACTTCTTTTGTAAAATTGATAATATTTCATCAAAACTGTATAATATTTCATAAAAAAGCTACCAGAATGAATTGTACTTTTGTAAGATGTTTTTTAACTACCCCTATATTTATGCAACATAAAGTTCTAAAAGTAAATCCTTCAGATAATGTGATAGTGGCACTTCGTAATCTGGAAGCCGGAGAAAGTATTGAATTTGAAGGAGAGACTTACGTATTACCGAGGTCAATTGCCGCAAAACATAAATTTGTTACAGAAGATTTAGAAAAAGGCGACCATGTAACCATGTATGGCGTGTTAGTAGGAAAAGCGACCCAACCAATTAAACGTGGCGAGCAGATTACAACTTTCAACCTGAAACACGAATCAGAAGAATATTCAGTTAGTAAAAGAGTACCTCAAACCGACTGGCAAGCTCCTGATGTGTCGAAATGGGAAAATAGGACTTTTATGGGGTATCATCGTTCTGATGGACAGGTAGGTACCGCCAACTATTGGTTAGTTCTTCCCTTAGTATTTTGCGAGAATCGCAATATTCTGAAACTGAAAGAAGCTTTTGATAAAGCACTAGGATATGCCTTCCCGGATGTATATCTACGTCAGGTAGAGGATTTAGTACACCTGCATCAAAAAGGTGGAGCGAATAACATAGATTCTTATAATCAGGAAAGTCAAACGGATTCAGTTGGTAGACGTTTATTCCCGAATCTGGATGGGATTAAATTTCTGACACATGAGTCAGGATGTGGAGAAAACAATCAGGATTCTGAATTGCTGGCAGCTTTATTTGCGGCTTATGCCAATAATGCCAATGTAACAGGTATCACCGTTCTAAGCTTAGGTTGTCAGAAGACACAGTTTACGGATTTGATGGACGAAATCAAAAAACGTAATCCCGCTTTTGATAAACCTGTGTTGATGTTCGAACAACAAGCTTACGGCACAGAGTTCGACATGATGTCAGCGGCCATCAAAGAAACTTTCAAAGGATTGATTGAAGCCAATAAACTAACTCGTCAGCCTGCTCCGCTATCCAAACTCAATATCGGTTTAAAATGTGGTGGCTCAGATGGATTCTCAGGTATTTCGGCTAATCCGGTTTTAGGTCACTTATCCGATTTAGTAGTGGCTCTAAATGGTACAACTTATCTGGCAGAATTTCCTGAGTTATGTGGTGTGGAACAGGAATTAATCAACCGTTGCATAACCACAGAAAAAGCTGAGAAATTTGAATACCTGATGCGTGATTATGCAGCTAAAGCCGAAGCAGTAGGCGCAGGTTTTGACATGAACCCATCAGCAGGCAATATCAAAGACGGTTTAATTACTGATGCCATCAAATCGGCAGGAGCGGCTAAGAAAGGTGGTACTGCACCGATTGTTGATGTATTGAACTATACTGAATTAGCCAAAGAACCGGGCTTACATTTAGTTTGTACTCCAGGCAATGATGTATTGGCAACGACAGGAAAGGCGGCATCAGGTGCAACAATTATTCTCTTTACTACAGGCTTGGGTACACCAACAGGCAATCCGATTTGTCCGGTAGTAAAAGTTTCTACTAATACCCAACTGGCTAATAAAATGCCTGATATTATCGACTTTAGTTGTGGTGAAATCATAACCGGAGAGAAGACCATTGAGCAAACCGCAGAAGATTTATTAGAGTATTGCATCGATTTAGCCAGCGGTAAAATCCTGACCAAAGCACAAGAATTAGGGCAAGATGATTTCATGCCTTGGAAAAGAGGTGTAAATTTATAGCGATAAATGATTAGTTGACCATTAAGATAAAATAGAGATATGAGATTATTACGATTTGGTGAGTTTGAACAAGAAAAACCAGCCGTTGAACTATTAGACGGCACACGCATAGATGTTTCGGCTTTTGGAGAAGATTATACAGAAAAATTCTTTGCTACTGATGGCCTGGCTCGTTTAGCCGCTTGGGTAGAGACTAATGCAGATACTTGCCCTAAAGTACCTGTCGAGGCAAGATTGGGTTCATGTATCGCTCGTCCGTCTAAAATTGTTTGTATTGGTTTAAACTATGCCAAACATGCCGAAGAGACGAATGCACCGATTCCGAAAGAACCGATTATTTTCTTCAAATCTACTACTGCTCTTTGTGGTCCTTTTGATAATGTGATTATCCCTAAAAACTCTGTAAAAACAGACTGGGAAGTAGAATTAGCTATCGTAATTGGGAAAAAGACATCTTATGTGACAGAAGAAGAGGCGATGGACTATGTGGCAGGTTATGCTTTGCACAACGATTATTCAGAAAGAGAGTTCCAGATTGAGCGTGGCGGACAATGGGTGAAAGGGAAAAGCTGCGATACATTTGCCCCGCTAGGGCCTTTCATGGCTACGAAAGACGAAATTGAAAACCCGAATGATTTACCTTTGTGGTTGACAGTAAACGGAGAAAAACTACAAAACTCTAATACTGACGACATGATTTTTAAAGTCCCTTTCCTGATTCATTACCTGAGCCAGTTCATGACTTTATTACCGGGTGATGTAATTTCTACAGGAACACCTTTTGGTGTAGGTTTAGGTTTCAAACCTCCTCGTTACCTGAATGCAGGTGATGTAGTAGAATTAGGTATCGACGGATTAGGCGTACAAAGACAAACGGCAGTTGCCTATAAAAAAGCTGAATAATATGAATCTGAATTTAAGCGATAAGATAATCATCGTAACAGGTGGTGCTAAGGGAATTGGAGAAGGAATTGTGAAAGCATTGGCAAACGAAGGCGCTATTCCTGTGATTATTGGCAGAAATGGAGCTGATAATGAAAAAACTTTAGAAACCATTGGAGGTAATGGGTTTCAGGTAGCAGCCGAATTGAGCGACCCGGAAGAATGTCGTAAAGCCATAGAACAAGTGGTTGCCAAATATGGCAGAATAGATGGCTTGGTAAACAATGCCGGAGTAAATGATGGCGTAAACCTAGAGAACGGTAGCTACGAGGCTTTTATGGCTTCTTTACATAAGAATCTTGTACATTATTACTTAATAGCACATCATGCTTTACCTGAATTAAAGAAAACCAAAGGAAGCATTGTAAACATCGGCTCTAAAACTGCTGAAACAGGGCAGGGAGGAACTTCAGCCTATGCTGCTGCCAATGGTGGCCGTAATGCTTTGACTCGTGAATGGGCGGTTGAATTGTTGAAATACGGTATTCGTGTAAATGCGGTGATAGTGGCAGAATGTTATACACCTTTGTATGACAAATGGATTAAGACTTTACCGAATCCGGAAGAAACTTTGCAGAAAATTACAGAGAAAATACCGTTAGGAAACCGTATGACAACTGCCGAAGAAATTGCCAATATGGTGGTGTTCCTGCTTTCAGAGCGTTCGAGCCATACGACTGGGCAATTGATTCATGTAGATGGTGGATATGTACATTTAGACAGAGCTTTGATATAACTTAGCCGATTTATTTTTATGAAAAAATATTGTCTGGCACTGGATTTAGTGGATGACGAAACCATGATAGCCGAATACGAAAAGTATCATGAGAAAATTCGTCCTGAAATAGCTGAGAGTATTACTTCGGCAGGTATTTCGGGTATGGAGATTTATCGTATCGGCAATCGGCTGTTTATGATTATGGAAACCGACGATGATTTTTCGTTTGATCGAAAAGCGGAAATGGATGCCAGTAATCCGAAAGTGCAGGAATGGGAAAATCTGATGTGGAAATACCAACAAGCCTTACCGATGGCAAAACCCGGTGAGAAATGGATTTTTATGGACAAGATTTTTGATTTAAAGCAGCGATAAACCGTCTATATAACCTATATCCATAACAGCCATTTGAAAAAGTGGCTGTTATTTTTTTACTTGCATCTCCGAAACTATTCAACTACTGATACATGAGAACCAACATTCTTCTACTCTTAGTCCTTACCTTTTTAATAGGCGCCAGTTCATGGAAAAAGCCTGCTGTGGTATCTACGCCAAACATCATCCTGATTTTTATGGATGATATGGGTTATGGCGATTTAAATAGTACAGGAGCTTTAGATTATCAGACCCCCAATATTGATAAATTAGGTTTCGAAGGTATCCGTTTTACTAACTTCCTGGCCGCACAAGCCGTTTGTAGTGCTTCAAGGGCCGCATTAATGACAGGCTGTTATCCAAATAGAGTAGGTATTGCCGGAGCTTTGAATCCTGCACAAAAAATCGGATTGAATACCGATGAAGTGACGATTGCTGAAATGCTGAAACAAAAAGGCTATGCCACAGGTATTTTTGGTAAATGGCACTTAGGCCATCATAAACAATTCTTACCGCTACAACAAGGCTTTGATGAGTATCTGGGCATTCCGTACTCAAATGATATGTGGCCTGTGGGTTTTGATGGCAAGCCTATTACAGATGAAAACGATTATCGTAAGAAAACCTACCCTACTTTGCCCTTAATTGAAGGAAACGAACAAAAAGAAACGATTACTGATTTATCAGGACAAGACGGATTGACTACTAAATATACTGAAAGAGCAATAGGTTTCATTAAAAAAAATCGGAACAAACCTTTCTTCTTATACCTGCCTCATTCAATGGTACACGTGCCACTGGGCGTATCAGCTAAATTCAAAGGAAAAAGTAAACAAGGCTTATTTGGTGATGTAATGATGGAAGTAGACTGGTCAGTCGGGCAAATCATGAAAACTTTAAAAGAAAATGGTCTGGACAAAAATACCTTAGTAATCTTTACAAGTGATAACGGCCCATGGCTCAACTTTGGAAACCACGCAGGTTCAGCAGGTGGATTCAGAGAGGGCAAAGGTACCGTATTTGAAGGTGGTCAGCGCGTACCTTGTCTGATGCGTTGGAAAGGCACAATCCCCGAAGGCGTAATCTGTAACCAATTGACCTCTACGATAGATATTTTCCCAACTTTAGCTCGTATCTGTGGAACAAATTTACCCGACCGTAAAATTGACGGCGTTGATATTCTTTCTTTAATGAGGGGAAATGTCAATGAAGCCCCTCGTAAATATTTTTATTACTATTATGCCGATAACGAATTAAGAGCTGTTCGTCGTGATAACTGGAAACTAATGTTACCTCATAAAGTAGAACGAACTTACGAAACGGTTTTACCGGGCAATGATGGTTATGGAGGCAAGTATGGAAATATAGAAGTACCACTGGCACTCTATGATTTAAGACGTGATGCAGGCGAAGAATACGATGTAAAAGAACAAAATCCTGCCATTGTAGAAGAACTCCAGAAAGTAGCCGAAATGGCAAGGGAAGATCTGGGTGATAATTTACAGAAAAGACAAGGAAAAAATGTTCGCCCTGTAGGTGTTTTGAAAGAATAAAATTAATAGCAAATGGCTGAAATTTTTCAGCCATTTGTTTCATAAAATAAGCCAATACTTACTAGTATATACGAATAAAAACTGGTATATTTGAATCTGATGTTTTGCTAAAACCAGGAAGTATTTTCTGCTTAAATAAAAGCCGGGAACGATTTTTTTTACCTACATTTTAAAACCAGAATTATACTGAGGGTATATAGTTTTTGCGTTATATCAGTATCCATCAACCTTAAAGCTATTGTTTTAGCTAATTAAATTATTGCTACGATAATTTATGAGTCAATTTACAGAAGACCAGGTAACACAACTTGCTCCAGACGCTGCTTCTCTGAAATCGGGAAAAGATTTAGCTAATGAACGAAAATGGGTATCCTTCAACAGAAACGAACGCGTACTTTGGGGAGAAGTACAAGGCAGTGGCAAAGACCCGTATCGCACCCAGATCGACCTCCAGAATATTGCTTTCAAATGCTCTTGTCCAAGTCGGAAATTTCCTTGTAAACATGGCTTAGGCCTACTATTTATTTTTGCCCGCAATGCCGATACCATCAAGCAAGGGGTAGCAGAACCTGCATGGGTCAACGACTGGATCAGTAAAAGGGTAGACAAGGCCGAGACCAAAGCCGAAAAAGAAAATCAGCCCGAAGAAGATTCAAAGAAAACAGAAAAACAAGCCAAAGACAAAGAAAAACGCCAGAATGAGCGCCAACTGAAAGTAGAAGCGGGCGTGGCTGAATTAGACCTTTGGTTAAAAGACCTTATAAGAACTGGCTTGCTTTCACTCCCTGAAAAAGGAAATGCTTTCTTTGAAAAAACGGCTGCCCGTATGGTAGATGCGCAGGCTACCGGATTGGCCAATCTCGTGCGAGGCTTTAATAAAATCAACTTTTATCAGGGAAATACCTGGCAAACAGAATCCTTAGCTTTAGCAGTAGATATTTATCTTTTATTGGAGTCTTTCAAAAATCTCGACAAGCTACCCCCACTCTGGCAGGAAGATATTAAAAACAGAATGGGCTGGAATGTCTCACAAAAAGACTTATTGGCCGAAGGAAACGACACTAATTCAATAAAAGACAACTGGCTGGTCATAGGCAGACAAACCGAAACAGAAGAAGACATTACGATTCAACGCAATTGGTTATATGGTTGTCAAACAGGCAAATATGCCTTAATCCTGAATTTCGCTTATAAAAATACTCCCATGCCTAACCTGCTCATGGTTGGTGGTTTTGTCTATACTACATTGATATTTTATCCATCCAATGCGCCATTCAGAGCTATCTTGAAAGACCAGGGAAATAATAAAAACAGTATTGATACATTTTCTTCCGGGGGTGTTTTCAATAATTGGGATGCCATGCAGGCTACTTTTGCCCAACAACTGGCAGTAAACCCCTGGCTGGACGATATGCCTTATCTGGTCGAACAATTAGTATTGGTCGTAAACAATACCCAATGGTTTTTAAAAGATTCAGTAGGAGCGCTGATGCCTTTGCATTCGTCTTTTACTGATAAGCGTATTTTGCATTTATTGGCACTTACTGGCGGAAGACCTGTAGATTTATTTCTGGTAAGAACCGGAAATACTATCCTGCCATTAGGAATTATGAACCAATCTACACGAACCTATCAACTGCTGAAGTAAACCTTATTGCCTATGGAAGCCTGGAAACAATTTGTAAATACTGCTTTGTTGGGTACTGAAAAATTACCCTTATCAGCAGATATATTACCCAAAAAAATTCAGGAAAAACTGATAAATGTCGATGCCACCGAACGGGAGGGCTATTTTATGAAAGCAGCAACCCTGATGCTTGCTTACAAAAAAGCCGGGGAAGAGGTTGACAATAGTGTAATGCCTGCCATTGTACCTGCCGAAGAAGAAATACAGACTTATTGCAGTCAGGAAGCAATTGTCGTATTAAAAAAGCTACTCAATCAGAATCCGCTCAATATTGCACTGTTTTCTTTCTGGATGGAAAAAACAATCACCAATAACTGGGTTTTACCGTCTGATATGCTGGTTACAATCCTTGATTTAGGTACTGATAAAAAGGCCAGATTTATCAGAGAAAATATCAGGAAAACTATTGGTAAAAGAGGCGAGTGGCTCATTCAGTTTAATGAAAACTGGCAGTATGCACGGCCTTTATACGAAGAAAAAGGCTGGCAAGAAGGTAGAATTGCCGAACGCAGAGAAGCATTTGAAATCACGAGAAAAAATGAGCCGGGTAAAGCTTTTGAATGGCTGAAAGCCTCATGGTCTGAAGAAACAGCCAAAGACCGGAAAGATTTCTTATTGATGCTTGAAAAACAATTGACTATAGAAGAAGAATCATTTCTGCAAGAAGTAAAAAGTACTTTAAAGGCAGATAAAAATCTGGAAAAGGCTATTAATAAAGAAATATTAGCGATAGTTGAATCGCTTCTGCAAAAAATAGAAAAATTGAAAGGTAAAAGCCAGCCAGTTAAAGAAAAATCAAGTTTTCTGGGTAGTTTGTTTAAGAAAATGCTCCCTGAAACTACACCTGAAGAAAAGGAATTTCTGACAGAAGTAAAATGGCAGAACTACGAAGAGACCAATAGAAAACTGGAAGCCTTAAGTCAACTCTCATGGTCGGCAGAGTTTAGCCAGAAGATATTAGAAAGTATCAAGCCCGATCAGACCAATTATTATCAGGCTAATTATTACGCCCCGTTTATCCTGGAACTATGCCGGAGCTTTCACCCACAGACCAGCAATTACTTGAATGGTGTTTTGCAATCAAACGCCGTAGACTGGCAGCATAATCAATATAAAGAAAAAATAGTCGTGCCGCTACTGCAAGCGTTTGATACGCTGGCAGAAATCGAGCGTCTTTAAAATATACCAAGTCCATAAAACCAAAAATAAAAACAGAATGAATGCTTTACGTCAATATGCCGAAATTCAGTTTGCTGAAGAATTAGATGAATTAAAAAAGCAGGATAAAGCTGTCGGAAGCACCAATAAACTTCCGCCCAACTGGTTGATGTCTCCTCAGTCGGTAGTTACTTATCTGGTGGGAGGAAAACTTAAAAATGGTTTTGAAATCAGTCCTAAATATATAGGCAGCCGTCGATTGATGGAGATTGCCGTGGCAACACTCACAACCGATAGAGCCCTATTGTTATATGGTTTACCCGGAACGGCAAAATCATGGGTAGCTGAGCATCTGGCAGCGGCTATTTCTGGCAATTCTACTTTATTGGTTCAGGGGACAGCAGGCACAGGCGAAGAAGCCATTCGTTATGGTTGGAACTACGCCAGATTATTAGCAGAAGGCCCAAGTGAAAATGCCCTGGTAGTAACACCCATGATGAAAGCCATGAAAGAAGGCAGAATAGCCCGCATTGAAGAATTGACCCGTATCACAGCTGATGTGCAGGATACGCTCATTACGATATTGTCTGAAAAAATGATGCCTATTCCTGAACTAAGCACAGAAGTACAGGCCATAAAAGGATTTAATGTGATAGCCACTGCCAATAATAGAGATAAAGGCGTAAACGAATTATCTGGCGCCTTAAAACGCCGTTTCAATACTGTTATTTTACCTGTTCCTGAATCACTGGAAGAAGAAATAGAGATTGTGCAACGTCGCGTAAATAGTTTATCAAAAGCATTAGAATTGCCTGCGGAAGCTCCCGCTTTAAGAGAAATTCAGAGAATTGTCACGATTTTTAGAGAATTAAGAGCTGGAGTTACGGCTGACGGTAAAGTGAAAATCAAAACGCCAACAGGTACGATGAGTACAGCCGAGGCTATTTCTGTAGTAAATAGTGGCTTGGCTTTAGCTGCTCATTTTGGCGATGGTCGACTTAATTCGCAAGACCTTGCTGCAGGTTTAGTAGGGGCTGTGGTAAAAGACCCTGTACAAGACAAAGTGGTCTGGAATGAATACCTGGAAACAGTTATAAAGCCCCGCGAAGAGTGGAAAGATGTGTATAGGGCATGTAAGGAAATAACCCTGTAAAAGCGCATGATTCATATATTAGGAATCCGTCATCATGGGGTTGGTTCGGCAAAAAATGTATTGGCGATGCTCGAAAAGCTATCTCCCGATATGATTTTGGTCGAAGGCCCGCCGGAATTAGACGCAGTTGTCTCATGGATTGGCCAGAATGGATTGAAACCTCCGGTATCCATCTTAGGCTATAATATAGACAATCCCAAACAAGCCGTTTTTTATCCTTTTTCTGAATTTTCGCCGGAGTGGCAGGGCATTGCTTATGCCAATGCTAAGGGAATACCTGTCAGAATGCTTGATTTACCTCTGGCAATCAGCTATCAATTAGATATTGATAAAGAGGAGGCAAGACGAAAATCAGAAGCAGAAAAAGAACAAAGCCGGATTGAAAAAAACGAAGAAGAGCAGAGAATTGAGGAATTAACGGAAGAAATAACCGAACAATTTCTTGCTATACCCCGAAAAGAACCCATTGCATACTTCGTAGAAATAGCGGGCTATACCGATAGTGAATTATGGTGGGAGCATCAGTTTGAGCAAAAATATTCCTCAGCCAATGCCGAAGACCATTTTGAAAGCATCATGCTGATGATGGAAAACCTGCGTGAAGCACAGATTCCTTCATCGCTGGAAGTTGAAAATGTCTATCGGGAGGCGTATATGCGCGAAATCATCCGAAAGGCGCAGAACGAAATGTATTCGACTATCGTCGTGATTTGTGGCGCTTGGCACGCACCCGTATTAAGAGACCTCGAAACAACAGCCAAGGGCGATACCAAAATTTTCAAAGGCCTGCCTAAAACCAAAATAAAAGTCGGCACAACCTGGGTACCGTGGACTAATGCGCGTCTATCGATGTTCAGCGGATACGGTGCGGGTATCACCTCACCGGGTTGGTACAGGCATTTATGGAAATATCCTGACGATATGGGTATTCGTTGGCTTTCTAAAGTAGCCCGTTTGTTTCGTAATAAAAAGATGGATATTTCTACGGCTCATGTGATAGAAACTTTTCGTCTGGCAGAGTCTTTATCGGCATTGAGAAATCTATCTCGTCCGGGTTTGTATGAGCTTTCCGAAGCTACCTTGTCCGTGATGTGTATGGGTGATAATATCCTGCTTGAATTGGTAAAGCAGGAATTGATTGTGGCGAATGTAATGGGCAAAGTACCTAAAGAATTACCCAAACACCCGCTACAGGAAAACTTCGAAGAAATTGCCCGTAAATTACGCCTGCCTCTATCTGCCGATTGGAAAGACTTTGAACTGGATTTAAGAAAAGAATTAGACCTCAACCGTAGTATATTCCTTTATCGTTTAGAAGCCTTAGATATACCTTGGGGCAAGCGTGCCTATGCTCGCTCAAAAGGTACATTCAAAGAAGCATGGCGATTGAAATGGGAGCCGGAAATGCTGATTGACTTGATAGAGAAAAGCATCTGGGGCAATGGCATTGAAACCGCAGCAACCACTTATTTACTAGATAAAGCCCAACGCTCGCAGTCCATTGCTGAGTTAGCTGTATTCATTCAACAAGCCATTCCTGCCGAGCTTTTTGTCTGTATCGAAAAACTGCTATTTAAGCTCAACGAAATAGCCAGTATCTCAGCCGATATTGCCGAACTGATGAAAACAGTTGTGCCTTTGGCAAGTGTCAGTCGATATGGTAATGTGCGTAAAACAGACCTTTCTACCATCAATACTTTGGTAGAAGGCTTTATCACCCGCATTTCGATTGGTCTGGCTAACGCTTGCTATGGTTTAGATGAGGCTACTTCTGAACAGATGTTTGAGAATATCAAACAGGTAAACGAAGCTGTTCGCCTATTAGAAACTGATACTTTGACACAGGTATGGCAAAAAGCCTTGTTTGAATTATTGGATAAACAAGGAGTTCACCCGATTATTACGGGTTGTACCTGCCGTTTATTGTTTGATGTAAAGCGGATAGACGAACAGGAAACTGCTAAACAATTTGGTTTAGCCTTATCAACAGGACAATCGGCTATTTATTCAGCCGGATGGCTTGAAGGCTTCCTGAAAGGCAGCAGCATGATTTTGCTATTGGATAATACCCTCTGGAATTTACTATACAAATGGGTAGCCGAGCTACAAGGCGATTCGTTCATTGAACTTTTACCTATCATGCGCCGGACATTCTCCAAATTTGAAGTAGCCGAACGCAGACAATTAGGTGAAAAAGCCAAAAAAGGTATCTCAATAGCCAACGTGGTAGTAGAAGACCACGAAGAAGCTAAAAACTTTAATATTGAACGCACCGAAGGCGTATTAAATACCATTGCTGAATTATTAAATATCAACTAAAAAAGAAAATACACATGACTGATAGAGAAGACCGAATAACCGAATTTAGAAATAATATAGCCAATGACCGTTGGAGTAAAGGCGCAAGCGAGTTGGGCGAGGAAATAATAGCCTATATTACTGATAACCAAGCTCCTTTTCCTACCACCTTGGTAAACGTGTATATGTGGGCTATCACAGAGGGTGTTTGTAGATTATTCAATCCTTTTAATGAATGGGAAGAGGCTGATGAACGATTGCTGTTTTTTATCACACATCCTAAGTACCAGCAACTGAGCCTTATGGGCCACTTGTTTAACTATCTCGCTTTGCAGCTTAGAAAAGAGTATGCATATCCCGAAGGTGTCATAGACAAAATGCTGGAATACTGGCAAAGATACCAACTCAATGAAAAGGATCTTTTAGTGGGCGTAGCAAACAGACTTTCAGGCGAGTCATGGATGATTGATGGAAAATTATCATCGGCAGGCAGGTATTTGGCAGGGGCATTGGTAAAGAACTATAAGGGTGTTTTCAGATTGGTGAGTGACGAGCAAATCGAGCATCGGTTACTAAAATTTATGCTTGCGCATAATGTTGCGCTGGCAGACCATGTGCTATCAGATTTTATCAATATCCGCACAGATTATATAGGGCTTAAATATGTTTCGTGGTTAAATGTTGAAGTCCTTCTTGAAAATAATCCTTTCAAGTATGAGCCGTATATTATGGCAAAACTTGCAGAATTAGATAGCCCGGAAGCCATTCATTATTTAACAGAGTTGTTGATAAAATACCTTCCCGGAAAATATAAAACTGAGGCGAATCGGTTCTCGTTTATGTATCTGAATGCTGCTAAAACGCTGGTGCTTCAAAAAAGATCAGATTACCGGGAGCGTAATATACAGATCCTGGATGAGTCAGGAAAAAGAATCGGGTATTGTTTTCTCGTATGCTTGCATAGCAAAAGGATATTAGATTCGAGTGAAGAGGTATTGCCTTATATTGCAGAACTATTTGGCGCTTATGAGGCTGCATATTTAAAAAGAGAACTCCTTGATTTATTCGTAACGCATTATAAGGAAGCTTTTTATCCGTATCTGATTACAGAGGGGTTCAAAGTAGATCCTAGTTATGAGTTTGATGGATATATGAAAGAAGTATTCAAATACCTCCTCAATATCGATTTCGACCTTTATAAGTATAAGCTAATAGAACTTTGTTATAGTAAATTAAAAAAAGTGCGGGAGGTAGCGGCCGTTTTTATTGCCAAACAAGGCGAGAGAGCCATACCGGAAGCAACCGCATTATTGAATGACAAAAAAGGAGAAATCCGTCAGACAGGTGCTTTAATACTTTCTCTGATCAAAACAGATAAAGCAAAAGCCATTTTGCTGGAAACATTAGATAATGAAACAAACGACGATGCCCGCGATGTAATGCTTCAAAGCCTGACAGGCGTATTATCTTCCCCGGAAAATATAGATGAAATAAAAGTAACTATCGAAAAAGCAGCCAAACGCAGCAAACTAAGTCAACCACTTGAGCCTTGGCTCGATGAAGCAAAACTACCGAAATTGTATTGGCTATCAGGTGAAGAATGCTCGGCTGAAACCATCCGGTTTTTGTTTTATCGCCAGAGCAGAGCCAAAGATATCCGGATAGACATAGAAGCCAAGCCTTTGCTTGATTTTATTGATAAAACCAAAAGCCAGCCTTTTGCCCAAGCGCTTCTGAATGCGTATTTGAATAATAATGTGGACGCTAAGTATAAATTTTGTCTGACTTTAGCCTCAATGCTGGGAGACGATGACGAAATAGGGGTATTGAAAAACAAGGTAGTGCAATGGTCGGATGCAGGGCGTGGGAAAATGGGAGAATATGCCGTAAAAGCCATCGCACTTAATGGCTCAAATAAAGCCTTGCGGGCAGTTGAGTTTTTCTCGCGTAAGTATAAAAGCAAATATAAAAATATTGGTGCAGCAGCAAATGAAGCTTTTGTGCTGGTTGCCGAAGAACTGGACATACACCCTTATGAATTAGCCGATTCCATTATCCCTGATTTTGGATTTACCGGGCTGTTTAAAGAATTTGAGGTGAATGGAGAGCCTTACAGAGCTTTTGTCAATAATGATTTTAAAATTGCTTTTCTGAATGAAGATAGTAAACTACTAAAGTCTCTGCCGAAAGGAACTTCAAAAGAACTACAAGAAGAATTTAAAGAGATTGCGAAGGAGATCAAGGATATTGTGAAATCTCAATCAAGTCGTTTGGAGCAATATCTGGTTATTCAACGAAAGTGGACTGCCGATAAATGGCAAGCCTTTTTTATGGGCAATCCGGTGATGTTTGCGTATGCCATCCGGTTAATCTGGGGCGTGTATGAAAATAATCAATTGGTCTATACATTCCGTTGTCAGGAAGACCAGACCTTGGTGAACGAAGAAGGAGATGAAATTGAATTGGAAGACGGTGTTGAGATTGGTATGGTACACCCGATTTCATTGACACAAGAGTCAATCGATTATTGGTCTGCAAATGTCTCTGATGCTGACATAGAACCTATTTTTCCGCAACTCAACCGTCCGGTAATATTGCTGGAAGATGCACAGAAAACGCTCAGACTGAGTAATGAATTCAAGGGCGTGCAATATGGAGGATATGGCTTTGTGAGCAAAATGGAAAAGCTGGGCTGGAATCGTGGTTCGGTAGTGGATGGCGGTGGTATTACCAGTTATTTTAAAGATTTTTCAGCCCTGGGTATGACCGCCATTATTATGCAGGAGGGTACATTAGGCGTGGGCTACTACGAAGAAAATGCCGAACTGGGCAATCTGATGTTTGTGAATAACAAGTCGGTTAAATTCGGAAACTACATCTATGATGAACCCGATAAAGAAACAGACGAACGCCTGATTCCATTCGGAGAAGTACCCCCCATCATCTATTCGGAAGTAATGGCTGATATGCGCTTTTTTAAAGAAAATGAGGTAAAAAAACCAAGCAATTGATATGCAGAATCAGGAGATACTAACACGCTGGAGATTGATTCTAGGGGGTGATGAAGCAGACGGAACAGGTCAGACGCTTTCGGGCAATGAGGCGCAGATTGATGCGGCGCTGGCTGCGCTCTATGAGTTTGAACGTAAAAAAGGTTTTAACTACGGCCAAAGCAAAGACCGGAAAGGCGGGAGCGAAGCCTCTAGTCCGTCGGTAGCCCGTTGGCTGGGCGACATCAGAACGTATTTTCCGAATACGGTGGTGCAGGTCATGCAGAATGATGCCTTGAAGCAGCCGGAACTCAGACAAAAAATGATGCTTGAACCGGAGATACTCGAACAGGCAACACCTGACGTGAAACTGGTGGCTACGCTGATGGAACTAGGCAAGCTGATACCGTCTAAAACCAAAGATACGGCCCGCCGCGTAGTGCAGAAGGTAGTGGATGAGCTGATAGAAAAACTGCAACAGAAAACCATTCAGGCTATTTCGGGGGCATTGAACCGGAGTGTCCGCAACCGTCGGCCGCGCTATCATGAGATAGACTGGAATACAACCATCCGTAAAAACCTGAAACATTATCAGGCAGAGTATAAAACAATTATTCCTGAAGAACGGATAGGCTATGGACGTAAAATCAAACGCTCTCTAAAGGATGTGGTTCTATGCCTTGACCAGAGTGGCTCTATGGGACAATCGGTTGTCTACTCAGGTATTTTTGGTGCAGTCATGACCTCTTTGCCCATGATTAAAACCCAGATGGTGGTTTTTGACACTGAGGTAGTAGATTTAACTGAAGACCTGCGAGACCCCGTTGAATTATTATTTGGAGTGCAATTAGGTGGAGGAACTGATATAAACAAAGCCCTGAAATACTGCCAGCAGATTATCACCAGGCCGGATGATACTATTCTGGTAATGATTACCGATTTATGCGAGGGTGGAGATGAACAACAAATGCGTAAACGAGTTGAGGAGTTAAGTGCGTCGGGTGTTCAGGTAATCTGCTTATTAGCATTAGATGACTCTGGTGCACCTTATTTCGATACAACTAATGCCAAATTTCTGGGTAATTTAGGTATTCCGGTTTTTGCCTGTACACCTGATTTATTCCCTGAAATGATGGCGGCAGCTATCTCAAAACAAGACTTGAACCAATGGGCAGGCGATAATGAGGTGGTCTTGAAAGGGCAGAAAACGGCTTAAAGTTTGAATGACTTAAAGGTGAAAATTCTGATAAGGCAATGCCCTATCAGAATCTGGTTTACCTTATGTATCTAACCCTCATTATAAATTAGATGCTACAAAAAATTCAAACCTTTGCTTTGTTGTGGGATTTAGCGGGTCTGTGTCGATTAAGAAAGAGTTTCTTAAACCAAAACCCAATGGCCCTAACGTATTCAATAATTTGATGTCAAATATTACTTCCCCGCCATATGAGCGTTGGGTAGTTTTAAAGTCGATAAACTTTCTTTCAATATTGCCGTAGTCATAAAATACATTGGCTCTTGCACGATTAATAAAGAATATCCCGGCAAAACCTCGGTCTATATTAAATAACGGTAAGCTATAAGTGGCACTTAATACGGTTTCAACATCTCCGGGAGCAGCTGCATAACCTCTGGCGTGTAAGAACTGGTCTTCAAAAAGATAATTGTTGTTCAGTAATTCTTTTTTACCTCTGAAGGCTAACTCTAAACCATGATTTTTGCCGAATCCTGGAGTTGTTAATCCAAATGAACCTATCAGACGTTCGGCAGATGTTCCGGCCGTAATAGACTTCTGGTAAGAAAGCGCCAGACTTTGCGACCATTTATTTACCAGATTCTGTTTGGCTTTTCTGCGGACATTCGAGAAATTTAAGCCGAATTGCAAGGCATTAAACTCCAATCCATGATAGATAGGCGTATCTTGTATTTTATATTCAGATGTACTGATACTTGAGAAAGTAGAACTTAAACGGAAATTAGTGGTATAGTTACCTGTTATCCAGCTAAGTGGTAATGATAAGCCTACATTAACATCTGCTTGTTTATAAGATAACGTACCTATGAAATTAGGGTTTAAGAATACGGCATTGGCTCTATCTCCGGCGCTTACTCTGAACGAAAGCGGTAAGAAGAATCTACCATAATCAAAACCTCCTGAAATACGTACCGTTTTTTCGTTATAATTGTATTGTGCTCCAACTATTCCCGTAAAGTCATTTAAGATATTGCCCAACTGAATGCCAACGCTTACATTGCGGCCATCGCTGCTACCAAAATTCCAGCTATGCAGTTTCACTCCTCTCAAAAGCCCTTTATAGTTCTTTATCTGATAAGTATTTTCCATAGGTTGATACTGGATATTATGCTCGATTTCGGTAGTTTTTACGTGAAAACGTTCCATATCAACAGGCTCTGCGAGTTTTGGACTTCCAATGCTTTTTACATCCAATTGGGTGAGTTGTCTGCCCATAGCTGTCATTTCTACCATGGCCAGTTTTTTCTCATCTTTCGATATAGCAGGCAAGGTAGCACCTATTCGTACTGAGCTCAATTGTTCAATCTTCTTGTCTCCATTCAGATTTACGGCATAGATATTATTAATACCGCTGAATGAGGCTCCAAAAACCACACGGTTATCACTGATAGAAAGGCCACTCATGGTATGTGTAGTCCACGGGGTCAGTTCAGTTGTTTGTTTGCTGGCTAAATCATATTTCAGCATAGCAATTTTCGATTTCCTTTTAGCGAGATACACAATCGAAGCATCATCGTTTGTCCATTTCGGATAAGAAATAAAATCGTTTTCCGGATTCGGAATGGTGCTGATAATATTACCGTTGCTTGGAGAAATAATGCATATCTCGTTATTGATGTTTTCATCAGCCTTAACAGCTACGATTCTATCTCCTGTCGACGAGAATTGTGGACTAAAGAACTTACTTTTTTGGGTTACCTGTGTTCTGTGACCTGTTTGCAAATCATAACTCATAATAACACTATAAATCACAGCATCCCTACGAGCATCTTTACGCATTTCTGTCCAGGCAACTTTATTGTTATTCACTCCTAAATAACCCTCGGTTGCGGCACCAATAGGAGTAAGGTATTTTTGTTTACCATCTTTAATCTGATACAAAGCAGATATTTGTTTAAAACTACTTTTAATACAAAGAATGCTGCCGTCTTCTAACCAATGCGGGAATGTATAATTGGTAACCGTTCTTTTAGGTAAGGGCGTAATAGGATTAGTAAGCGTCAATTGTATGAATCTAAGCTCATTCTCCCAGTTCTCTTTCATTTCCTGATAAGCCAGTCTATACATTTTGTTGACACCTATTTTGGTGTGTCTTCTTAAAGCTCCGGCAAATGGGTAGAGAATAGTGCGGTATCTACCTGCATCTGCCAATACTTTAGGCCACATTTCAGGCCCGAAATGATTACGGCCATAGTTCAGCATCGCATAACCTAAAGGATAATGATTAGGTAATAGTTTCTTGAACGAACCATTGCGGGCCTGTAAATAGGTGTAATTTTTTTCACTCAATAGCAATGCTCTTTGCTCGTCGAAGAAACTTGGGGTTCTACCACGTCCTGCTCCGCTTAATACGGTTTCGGCCAATACGGCATCCCCTTCAAAATACCAGTCAGGAATGGAAAAATTAATTCCTAATCCCCAGCCTGATTGCCCTTGCAGCAAGTAGAGAAATTTGGTAAAACCTCTTCTACCGTTACTGTACTGCAAGGCATGGCGGTATTCGTGAATGGCCAGAGCATCAAGCCAATCCATAGAACCTAAGGCATTGAAATCCTGAAAACCTGTGGCATAAAACTCACTACGATAGGGCGATAAAGCTACGTAGCCATTGCCTTCGGCATTGTTGGTATTCAATAGAATATCCAGTTTCTTACTTTTATTGCCGACTGATACGGTTGCGTTTTTATTGACGTAGGTAACCAAATCAGCAATACGCATGGCTTCTGCTTGGCTATTCTCAGGGAAAATTACTTTTACTTTATCATTTTCAACGTATTTCCACTTCATGGAAGACGGCTGAGGACCTGTCTGGGCATTTAATTGAAACGATGCAAATAATAGGGATATGTATAATAAGTATTTAGATTTCATAAGGTACTTTTTAGTGGGAGGTGATGGTTATAGGACAAAGGACAGAGTAGGTTTAATTATTGTTTGCTAACTGCACAACAGCTACCCAAAAGCATAGATTTAAACCTACTCGTAGAAATTATTCGGTGGTTAGTTCTGAAAAATTCTGGATATTGATTTTGAAGCGAGGTTTTTCACCTTTCGGTACAATCACAATCAAATCGTTCGATACACTGCTGCCATTTTTCAATAAGAAACCACCTTGTACGCGTACCATTCGGTAAGTAGTTTTACCATCGGCCGATTTCTCAGGTTGGTTATAAGGAACAGTAAACGGACGTGCTTTCAGATTTGCGCCTTTAGAAGTAAGACGTTTTCCAGTAGCATTCAGACATTCGAAGCGGGCAATTACCGAAGGATCACCATCGAATATATTGGTAATGTTGTCGTTCTTCAGATAAATCAACTGACAACCGCTTTTGTTTTGTGCTTTGATGGTTACTTCGTAGCGCGAATAAGTATCTTCATCACGTGCATTGGTAATGGCATAGTTGTATTCAATGCCGTTGCTGACAACTGGTTTACCTTCTTCTACATCAAGAGCGCTTTGAGCTTGGCTAAGAAAAAAACTGAAAGAGAATAGAGAGGCTAGTACGATTTTTTTCATGGGTTTCATTTTAGGCGTTTGTAAAATTTGTTAGTTAGATACAATTAAATCTTATTACGCAGCCCATTAATATCCGTTTATCAATCCGGATTTGATAGAGATGTTAAAGGGTAATGTGCATAAGGTTATCAGAACAAGATTGAATGAGGTCTCAATCGAAATTCTGGTTCAAACTTACACCTGAATGAGTAAAATGAGAAAAAACGTATATGGACAAAATATGGACAATGTATTAAATTGCTGATAGATAGGTGTTTAAGTCGCTCTGGTCGATTTTTTTTCTAAGCCGATATCTGTTTTTTGTTACACTTTCGTTAGAGATACCCAACATGCCAGCCACCTGATTATTAGTGAAATTGAGGCGAATCATACAAGCCATCTGAATTTCAGTATCAGTCAGATTAGGATTTTGCTGGTGTAAACGGGTAATAAATTGCGGGTGAAGTTTCTCAAATTTCAATCTGAAATCCTGCCATTGTTCATCGGTAAGAATACGCGCCTGATTAATCTGGTCGAGCAGGGTATGAGTAGATTCCGTGTCCTTAAGTTTTAAATCTTTCAGCTCATTTTCAAATTGGTTAATCAATTGGTTTTTCTCACTAACGGTATCGGCAAAAGACTCCAATTGACTTTGTACCAAAGAAAGTTCAGCCGCTGAAAGCTTATGTTGTGTCTGTAATAAATCATGTTTTTGTGCAAGACTTTTCCTCTGTAAATAGAATACAGCCACTAAAAGTCCCAAAACAACCGTACCTCCAATAAAGAGCCATTTTTGCTGGTTCAATTCATTTTGTAGATTAGTATTCTCCAACTCTTTTTCATTCATACGTAGTCGGGTTTCCAATTCACCTACCTTCTGCTTATTTTCTGTATTGACCAATAAAGTATCTACCTCGTAGAATTTTTTCTGATACTGAAAGGCTTCTTTATAATTGCCTTGTAGCTCTGCCCATTCTGTACGGATAAAAGCCATTTGACGGTCATAGTAAGGCGAGGCTATTTCAGGCAATAAAGCCTCTGCTTTTTTAAAATGTTCATCGGCTTCATCAAACTTCTTTTGTCTGATTAAAGCCGCGCCAAGAATGGCTTCTCCTCTCAGAATTCCTCCAACATCATTTGCATCGCGTGACATTTTAAGTCCTAAGGTAACTGGGGGAACTATTTTATCGTAGTCTCCTCCATCATAATAAGCACTGGCTATATTCAGGTATAGGTATCTGATTAAAACACTATCTTTTATCTCAATAGCCATTTTCAGGGCGTCATTGAAAACTTTGATTGATTCATGAAACTTCTTATTGTCACTTAAACCTACAGCATAGTTCATTGTAGCGGTAACAATCAGATTTTTATTATTAGTTAAGCGTATGGTTTGTAATGCCTTTGCTGAATATTCATTCGATTTGCGAAAATCGTTCTGGTATTGAAAAACCTGAGCAAGAGCAGAATAAGTTCTTGATAGTTGTTCATAATTTTTGGCTTTTTCAAGAATCGGAATGGCTTCCGTCGCCGAATTCATCGCTTTTTCAAACTCACCTGTTTCACTATAAAACCAGGTCAATTTTGCCAGAAATACAGCCCTTTCTTCTGGTTTGGTTTGAAGAGATAATCGTTGCTGATAATATTTGATAGAATCCTGTGACCCGGCCTGAGCAAAAGAGTTGCTGCGTGTAAGAATAATGAAGAGGAAAGTAAGAAAATAGTAAGAATAACGCATAAATAAAAGTAAATAAAGATGCCTTAAAAGGCAAGCACTAGATTTTCCTGACAAATAAGGTAAAAGTTAAAAATACGGAATATAATTGAGGTAGGCAATGAAAATTTTGTGGAGATGGCATATAGGACGATTCATCAGGTGCCAATATTAAAAATATTTGGCCGCGCGACTAGGCGTCCTCAGCGTCCGCTAAAGCCAATATGGATGTTTGTTTTTCGTTTTACTCCATTTTATTAGATTTCAAGAAATAATCGTTCTCCAAAAAGTTTGGCTAAAGCCAAAATGCATTCTGGTAATTTATTAACCACTAAAGCAGGTGGCAATTGATTCCATAGCCCCGCCCGGCATCCGCCCGGCTTTAGCTGGGGTAAAACAAAGATAAAAATCCAAATTGGCTTTAGCCAAAACGTTTCCGCGCATCATCCATTTAATCAAGAGTAAATTACCTTTCTAAAACAACAATCACTTCACCACCCTGAAAGAATAATCGCCACTTCCAACTTTTATTATCCTATAGCCAACCTCAAAGTTCAAAACCTCAATGTCTTTACGATTCTTCAAATCCAGATTATTCTCTGTAATCTTCTGATTAAGCGCTGATGGAATATACACAATAGCCATGCTACCTATAGGTACTTTTACATTCATATCAAAGCTATTCGGATTATTTTTCCAGCTAATACCTGCTTTGCCTTGCACGATTTCAGTAAAATATTGCGCTGAGGTCAGGTCTGCAACAAGTATGGGCTTAAAGATGATTTCTTTATAACCCACTTTGCTTTCAGAAGTGTGCATACCAGCCAATCGGGTATAAAACCAACTCAAAGCACCCCCAAACATCGGATGATTATGCGAGCCCTCATTATTCCATTCTTCGCGGGTAGTAGTGCTCCCTTGGCTTATCCAACTACCAAAGCTTGGGGCAGTAGTTTTATTCATGGCATTATAAGCTAAATCGTTAAGGCCATTATCAGCCAATACTTCAAAGAAGAAACGCGTACCGAATATACCTGTATCCAGATGCCCACCAGCCGCTGCAATATCTTTTTTCAAAGCTTCAACTACGCCAGGATATTGGTCTTTATCTACACCCATTCTTAAGGCAAAGATATTAGCTCCATATTTACCAAAAGTACCTTTTTGTTTATCGTAGAAAGTAGTTAAAAATGCCTGACGGGTTTTATCAGCTATTTCCTGATACAATATAACGTCTTGTGGCTTATTCAGAATTGCCGCCACTTTAGCCGTAATATCAGCACAATACCATAAATAAAAAGTATGCACCAGTTCATCAGGCGGTAGTGTACCCACACCAGCCCATTCGCCCAGATTCCACCATTGTAGCGGCTTGCCATCGTGGCCAACTCGCCTGGAGTGCATAATGCCTTTCTCATTAACCCACGTTTGCATGTATTTAATATAGCCAGTCATTCCTTCATAGTTGTCTGCCAATACATCTATATCATTATATTGTTTATAAAATTCATAAGGAATGATACTAATCGCCGCACCCCAGGCTACGCCACCCCCACAACCGGGCTGCCAGGGAGCTCCGTTAGGAATATAGCCTGTAGACGGAATCTGCGCATCCATCATATCCCGAATCCATTTCTTGTAAAAAGCCTTTACTTCAAAATTACTCATCACAGTATGGCAGGCCACTTGCGCGTCACCGGTATAACCCGAACGCTCCCGATGCGGACAATCGGATGCAATGCCTCCGTGCATATTGTCTAGCTGTGAGCGTTTCCAGATCTGGTTAATCTGATTGAAAAGTTTATTGGAAGTCTCAAACGTGGCTGATTCTTTTACGGCCGTGTTCACGGCTTCTGCCTGTATATTTTCTAGATTCAGTTCGCCTTTCCAGTTGCTGATTTCTACCCCGCTAAACACAAACCAATTAAACCGGGGAGCATAACTAGCATTCGGTTTTCCGCTGAAAGTATAGGTATTCTCGCCTGAATACTGATTCGCATTGAAGGTAATTTTGATGGTATGCCCAGCCGGAGCAGTTACATTTTTTAAACGTACCCACCCGGAAATTTCTTCAGGAAATGAGACTTTGTAATTACCATTAGCCAGCTTCTCAATTTTAGTTGGTTGATAAACTTTGGTGATTTTATCAGTAGGAGCGGTATGTGCAGACATTTTGCCAAATGGCGCAGCTCTGTTAATCACATTTTCCCAATGACTATCATTAAAACCCACCTTACACCAATCAGGCTGTTCCTGACGGGCATCATATAGCTCGCCATCATACACTAAATCTGAAATAATTGCCGATTTCGCAGCCTTCCAGCTTTTGTCTGAAACAATCACCTCTTCGGTATTATCTGCATAAACAATATGGACTTGCGCAATGAAGCGGGGAGAACCATAGGAAGCTGTCCAGAATTTAGGGGCATTATAAAAACCATTGCCTAAAATCGCGCCAATTACATTATTGCCTGTTTGTAGTTTGGTGGTAATATCATAAGCCAGATACATGACCCGATAATCTTTAAACTCATCAGGCAATGAAATATAAGCATCAGGCAATTGTGGACGTTTACCATAATTGGTCTGGTTAGGCACCAGATAATCGTCGGATGCTTTTTTCCCATTTACATAAAATTCAAAATAGCCCAAGCCAGTAGTATAGGCAATCGCACTTTTGATTTTTTTAGGTGCTTTAAAGGTTTTTCTTAATAATGGGGCAGGAGGGGGTAGTATTTGCGTACGTTGGTCTGGTCCGCCTTTGGGTTTAGGTATAGCTTCTTCATTCTGCCAGGGTGCACCAATCCATTCTGCTTTCCAATCATTTGGGTTCAATAATCCCATATGCCATTTGTTTACTGTGCTCCAGGCCGATGGCTTGCCGTTTTTATCCCATACCCGCACCTGCCAGTAGCAAGTCATACGTGATAGTAGATTTTTTCCGGCATATTTAACCGAATGAGACTCGTCGTTCATCATTTTATCCGTATCCCACAAATCAGGCTTTTGCAATAAGGCACGGCTTGACGCTACGCGTATCTGATAAGCTGTTTGTATTTGTCCTCTCTCGTTAGTTTTTGATACATTAAGCCATGACAACCGTGGATTCAGTGCATCAACAACCGCAGGGTTTTCCATGTATTCACAGCTAAGATTCTGTACCTCTAGTTGTGCAAAAACTACATCTGCCGATAAAAATAGTAATACAAAAAACAGGTATTTCATAAGTTGAAGCCGCAAGTGTTATGAACTTGTTTTGTTTTATGAGGTTGAAAGATTGGTTGATAAAAATAGCTATATTTTAATGAAATAAATCAAATAGAACGAGATAATTAAATTTTGAACTTGTTTAACTTTTTAATATAACTAACTTAAAATGACCACTTGTAGTCAGTCAATTTTAGTAGTTAATCAAAAGGTAGTCACCGTAGCGACTACCTTTTGGGACGTCACTTGGATGACTGATACTTGGAAGCCAGATCTGTTTCCATTCAAAAAGGTACCCTCCATATTAGTCACCTTTTTCAATATTGTAAGCTTGCTTGTCATATTCAGTTTTATCATCAGTTATACTTCTACCACCTATCCTGACCTCCTTTTTCTCTGTTCATGGCAATAATTGTTATTCATTACTTGGCATCTCCTAAATTTCCGATTTATGCTCAGGTTTTCAAAGGATTTTGGAATGTATGTGGCAAAATCATACTATTGCTTCGCTCTTTGAGCAGAAGAGGTTGAATGGTTGACGGGACTATTTTCAAAGATGAAAGCATCGGTCACGCCTGAAACAGTTCGGTACTTAACCAATCACTATTATTCCAAACAAAAATACACCATTATTATGCTGACAAACTTCGGCTGGGTTGATTTAGATGCGCTTTCGAAAAGGTTGAAGGGATATTGTTTGAGAATAATTAACTACAGCATAATTATAAAACAAAATCCTCTCAGGATAAACCTAAGAGGACTTAAACAATTAAGATGAGGCAGTGTGTTGATTGTGCTACATCCCGAAAATTTATTATATCTTAAATAACCCTCAACCGCTCCTCTTCCAGATCGAGTTGATACAATTGCTGGCGGATGATTTCTTCATCAATCTGTGGGTCTTTATTGAGTTCGGTCAGATACTGCCTTTGGCTTTCCAGTAATTCTACAAAAATAACCTTTGTTTTTTCATTCATCCAGCTATCGTCAGCAGCCTTGGTTCTTTCTTCCCAATGTTTCAGAAATTTCTCCATACCTGCATGCCCATTCAGTTCGTTTTCATATTTATTTTTCAGAACCTCATACACATGCTGTTTCAATCCCTGTTTCATTTTTTGTCTGGTTTCTTCGTCTGATTCTACTCTAAACATTTCATTGACAGAAGCCATACGCCTGATTAAATAAGGCAGCGTAAGGCCTTGTACAACTAATGTGAGCAGTATTACTACAAAAGTGATGAATAATATCAGATTTCTATGTGGGAAAGCCATGCCGTTATCTAAAGTAACAGGTATGGCCAATGCCGCAGCCAATGATACCACGCCTCGCATTCCTGTCCATCCCAGCATCAACGGAGTTAAAAGACTTGTTCTGCTTGTAAATACGCGGGAAGCTATACTGGGACGGAAAATAATGGTAGCCAGCATAGCGGCATAGGAACTGATAATACGAGCTGCAATCAGAACGCCAGTTACTAATAAGCTATAATTAATGGCAGTACCTAAAGGCGTACCTTCTGAGCGTAGCCCATCTATAATTTCGGGGAGGTCTAAACCGATAATCAGAAAGACAAGACCGTTTAAAATAAAGATAAAACTTTCCCATACGCTATATCCCTGAATCCGGCTGGCACTATTTAGAAATACCAGTCTTTTGGCCGACATCAACAAGCCGCCACTTACTACTGCCAACACACCAGAAGCGTGCAATTGTTCTGCTATCCAGTACATGAAATAAGGCTCAATCAATGTCAGCGCTACATCTGAAGAAGCATCAGTAGGTAAATATTTATGTGCCTGCACAAATAACCACGCAACTATTAATCCAATACCTGCCCCACCAATCACCATCCATAAAAAGCTTAATGTCGCTTCGTGCCATACAAAATGTCCGGTACCAACAGCTATCATGGCAAAGCGGAATATAATCAATGATGAGGCATCGTTCAGTAAGCTTTCTCCCTCTAAAATAGCAGAAGTGGATTTAGGTATCTTTACAAATTTCGTAATAGCTCCGGTACTGACGGCATCGGGTGGAGAAACAATGCCACCTAGCAGAAAGCCCAACGCAAGAGTAAAGGTTGGGATATAATAATTAGTAATTAACGCAACCGAAAGTGCCGTAAAAAACACCACCAGAAAAGCAAAACTACCAATGATACGCCACCATTTTTTCATTTCTTTGAAAGAAATAGTCCAGGCGGCTTCGAATAGTAGAGGCGGTAGGAAAATGAAAAAGATAAGATCGGGATTGATTTTTACCACAGGTAAGCCCGGAATAAAACTAACCAATAGTCCGGCTACTACCAACAATATCGGGTAGGCAATTTTTAATTTGGTAGCCCACATTTCAAGCAGAACCACCGCGGCTACCATAGCCAATAAAAAGGGTAAGGTATTATGCATTAAAAAAATAATTACGTGTTAGATTACATCAACACATCATTCACCGCTTGTATAGGTTTAGGGAGATCAGTTTCTCCCAGCATTTGCAATAAGTCAATCTCAATAGTGCGGCACATGGAAAGCATCGGCACATCTGTTCCGAATCCCTCAAAAGGATTTTCAGAATAGTCGCCTATCAATTCCATTACTACATAAATCCAGCCTACTAATGAGCCAAAGGGAATCATTAACCAGACGCCTACCTGCCCATGTTTGGCAAATTCGGCCACAATACCCAAAGGCAGTAAAAAAATAAATATACAGTTAAAAATAAAACTCAGGTTGGCATATTGGCGTGGCAATGGAAATCTTTTAATTCGTTCAGCCCGGCCTTGATGGTCATAAAACTCTGTCAAGACTTTCTGCATATCCAATTGTTTACGCATATGTAAACATTCTTTTTCTTCCAGTTCTGCCAGCGTTAGCGATTGCAAGCGAATGATTTGCGTGGCTTTGTTGGCAGCAGATTCCCACTGGTTGGCATCAGCATAATATTTTTCTTTCTGCCTATCCGTCAGATAATCTTTAAACAGGCCAACCCCTCCTTGTTCTCTGCGTCGGACTGCTATTTTTCTAAAAAGATGGTTCAGACTTACATGCTCCCACGGTGCGGGTACAAGCAATTGTTCTCGCAAAATGTATAGCCAGGCAATATGCCGATAAATTAACTGGGTTTTGATTTGCTTGATTTCGTTCTCCGGCAATTCTTTGTTTCGGATAAAGGCATCAACCATAGCACCCCAACTTCTGCTGCTGTTAATGATTGCTCCCCATATTTTACGCGCCTCCCAAACCCGGTCATAAGACTGATTATTCTTGAAACCTACATAAAAAGCCACCGCTGTACCAATCAATGATACAGGCAACCAGGGAATAGAAATCCAATGCCAGCCAGCTACTTTATAAAGCAGCGACACCATGAGCATATAAGAAATAAGCCACCAGAGATGATGTCCTGCAAACTCCAGTATTCCTTTAAGCGTAATGTTTTTTCTTACAAGCATTGAGCTTCAATAGGGTTTTGTGTGTTTCAAATATTAAAACTCCAGCCGTTGTTTGTCTTTCAATAACTCAGCCTGAAGTGTAGCATAAGGCAGCGCTTGGGGTGTAACTTTATTATTGATAGCCAATACCGCCGCCGTAGCTGCAGATTGCCCCAGAATCATGAACACCGGCTCCATACGGATAGAACCATAGGCAATATGTGAGCTTGATACACAAACAGACACTAGTAAATTGGTGCATTCATTAGCTTTCGGCAAAATAGATCCATAAGCAATGGAATAAGGTTTGTCAGGATGTACACCGATATCTCCCTCATTTTGTACGTAACCATCCTGCTTTACATAGCGCTGAATATTGTGTGAATCTAAAGAATAAGAACCCATCCCTACCGAATTAGGTACTTTGGTTTTACCTAGTGCATCGGCTTCTTTCATCACAAATTCACCTACCATGCGTCTGGCTTCACGGATATAAAGTTGATGAGGCCAGCCGCCATTATCTTTAAATTCGTCTTTAGGTAAACCCCATTGTTGCATTTTTTCATGCACATCGGCCGGAATACTCGGGTCGTTCTGTAAGAAATACATCAAGCCTTTTTGGTACAACTCATGTTCTTTGATGATTTGTTTCCTGCGCTCATAACTTGCCTCGGGATAATCATAGTTTTTGCCAATATAATCGGTGCTGAAAGGCCCATGATTATTCGTATCAGTTTTACGATTCGGAATCGGATCGTATTTATCAAAAGTTTCTCTCCAGCCAGAGGCAAATACTCTTGCCAATAATTCATAGCGGGCAGGGTCATAGCCTTGCGGCTTTGCAAAAGGAATCCGGTTTTCAGGGCTATTACTCAAACACATTCTGAAACAATAGGCCTGTATTTTATTATCACCTGCGCCATATTCACCTGGCGGGGCTGATGAAACTTCGGGAAGTAGACCACTCTTAGGGTCATTAGGTATCTTGTAAGGACTTATTTTGCTTTTGAAATGATGCCCATGTTGAAAAACTTCTGTCTGTACCCCATTCCATTTTTCGCCATATACACTATTCGCTTCACGCCCCACGTGATAAGATACACCTGCTGCCGCCATTAAATCGCCCTCATAGGTGGCATCAATAAACATTTGTCCTTCATAAATATTGCCGCTCAAAGTGCGGAATGAACTAATATTTAATCCTTTTTTGGTTACCCCTTTTTTCGAGCGGTCGAGCCATTCGTTTCGATAAATCGTTAACTGATATTCTTTTACAAAATCTTCATACACTTGTTCAGCTGCGTGAGGTTCGAAAATCCACATCGTACGGTTAGTGCCATCTATGGCAGGTGTGCCTTGTCCTTTATTGCCAAATTCTTCTTTTTTCTGCCATTGCCAGGTCTCAGGCTTTTGATAATGGGTATATAATCGTTGATAAAATTCGCGTGATAAGCCACCAATTACTTCTTTATTACCTGTATCAGTAAAACCTAACCCACCTGACGAGAGACCGCCTAAGTGCGTATCAGGAGAAACCACAATTACCGATTTTCCCATTTTCTTCACTTGCACGGCTGCAATCACAGCCGAAGAAGTGCCACCATAGATAATCACATCGGCTTTATAAGTTTTCGCAGTTTTTGTTTTAGTGGAAGTATAACTTGGCAAAATAATCATGACTCCAATGAGCCAGATAAAGAGTGAGATTTTTTTCATAGAGGTTGATTATAAATAGACGGATAGTAAATAAGGTGGTAATATATTAAATAAATCGTAAAATCTTAGAAAAGTAGTGATTATTCATGCGTTTAAGCCATAAAAAAGCAGTTACACTTCCGAAAGTGTAACTGCCTATTCATATCTTAAGAGGTTATTTATTTCACTGCTTTCAGACTCAAATCCAGACTTTTAGCAGAATGGGTCAGATAACCCAAAGACACATAATCAACCCCGCACTCGGCATATTGTCTTACATTTGATGGAGAAATACCCCCTGATGCTTCAATAGGGTATCTGCCATCAACCATTTTTACAGCTTGTTTTATGTCTGCATAACTGAAATTATCAACCATAATACGCACTACACCACCAATATTTAAAACTTCTTGCAGCTCTGCCAGGTTTCTTACTTCAATTTCAATATCTAGTCTTCTGTTCGTTACTTTCAGATAATTATGCGCTGCATCCAAAGCATTTTTAATGCCTCCTGCATAATCTACATGGTTATCTTTTATCAGAATCATATCAAACAAGCCAAAACGATGATTCACACCGCCACCAATCTGCACACCCCATTTTTCCAGCATTCTGAAACCCGGCGTTGTTTTGCGGGTATCTAATACTTTGGTTTTCGTACCTTCCAGAAGTTTCACTACCTGGTTGGTTGTAGTAGCAATACCACTCATGCGTTGCATACAGTTTAATACCAGGCGCTCGGCAGTCAGAATAGAGCGATCTCGGCCTTCTACAAAAAACGCTACATCTCCGAATTTAATCGGTGCACCGTCTTTTATTAATACCTTCACTTTTAAATCCTTATCAACGGCCTTGAAAATCATTTTGGCTAGCTCAACACCTGCCAGTATTCCATTGTCTTTTACCAGAAGCCTTGCTTTTCCCATCGCATCAGCCGGAATGGTTGATAAAGAAGTGTGGTCTCCATCGCCTACGTCTTCGGCCAGTGCATTTTTAATAAACTTGTTAAGCGCTCTTTTGTCTATCTCCATATTCGTAAGCCCACAGGGCGTTTTTTGCTATGCTTGCGACTCTCCGATAATTCTCAATCCTTCTAAAGTCAGTTCACGGTTTACTTCTACAAATTCATTATGTAGCGTAGAAATAATAGACGATAATCCTCCGGTGGCAATGGCGATACAATCACCGTCCAGTTCTGCTCTTATCTTCTGAATCATGTTTTTTACTAAGCCCTCATAACCCCACAAAATACCTGCCTGAATGGCATGAACAGTATTTTTGCCTAATACTGAATTCGGTAGTTCAAGTGGCACATCGGGCAATTGAGCTGTATTGGCAAATAAAGCTTTTACGGCTGTTCTTAAGCCCGGAGCTATGGATACGCCTAATACTTTTCCCTGGGCTGATACTACCGTAAAAGTTAAGGCTGTACCAAAGTCAACTACTACGCAATTACGCTTATATTTTGTAAAAGCAGCTACGGCATTGGCCACTAAATCACTTCCGATTTCATTCGGGTTATCAATTGAGATTTCGATTGACGGGAAAATATAGGAATTAACAATGATGGGCTCAATACCAAAAATATTGTTAATTAATAACTTAAAGATAGGAGTGAGGGGAGGAACTACGCTACTTAAAACAACTTTCGTGATGTCAGAAAAGCGCAGGCGGTTCTCTAAGAAATATTGTCGGAAACGATATTCAAAAAAAACATAATTCTCGTCTTTTAATGACCTGATTCTGAACTGGTGTGTCAGTATTTTGTCTTCAAAAATACCAAAACCTGCATCGGTATTACCAACGTCTATTACTAATAAGTTATTCAAGAGTCAAATTTTATTTTGGATGCCAAAGTTTGCAAAATCTTATCAATCTCTCAAAGTTTTTTGGTAAGAATTAACAGGATTATAGGGGTTGTTCATTAATTCTCCACGGTGGATTCTTCCGATTGTCTCCGGCATGATAGATAATAAGCAAATGATTATCTAAATCTTTAATTCGGGCTTCACGCCATAGCCAGGGTTTATCCATAGGCAGTTCTTCTATCACAAATCCTTTTCGCAGCAATTCGCTTACTTTATCATCTACGTCGTCAACCTCAAAATAAATCCAGACACCCGTATCAGCCGGAATATGCTCTGCCTGATGGATAGAGAAAGTGCTACCTCCCTGTAAACATTCAAACCGGGCATAATGTACATCTTTCACAATCAATTTAAGTCCTAGTTTCTCATAAAACTCAATTGATTGCTCGATATTGGTGACAGAAATCGTTAGCTGATTTAAGTTCATACGCTGAATATGTTTATTGCTTAAATATTCTTCCTTTTCAAAAATACAAAACCATTTTTCTCTCCAATCAACTCCAGATTCGGATGGTTCTTAAACTCTTCGTATCTATCACTCCGTGTAACAAAAAAGGCAGGTTTGTCTATACGCCCATTGAGCAACCAATTACCGAATTCTTCCTGTGTCATTTGTGCCGTAGAAGCCGGGGCACTATTAGGTTGTTTCTGGAAATAAAACAAATGGGCATAGCTTTTAAACCCAATCACGCCCACATAAACATCCTGCCCTCGTTTCGATTCATAAAAGTCAATGGCGGCGCCCTGAGTATAGCGTTCTATTTTAGGAACAACCATCGCTCCCAGAAAGAAAAGACAGGCAGCAGTGGCCAAAGTAATGCCACTGATAAACACCCATTTTTGTTCGGCCGTATTTTTTTTTCTAAAAATTAAAACCAGAAGTAGTACAAAATACGTAAGTCCGATTAAAGGTTCGAAGCCGCTCCATTGGACAACTGCACCGAGGTTTTTTACGGCAAAAGGATCTTTTATATAAGGAATAATCTTTGCTGTATTCATACCTCCCAAAGGTACTGCAATCAACACGAGCGACAGAAACGAGCCTATGAAAATCAGGCCGAAAGTAAGCCATTTATTCCACGTTTTTTTAGCGCTTAGCCAATCATATAAAAAGCTGGCGGCCATGTAAGAAAGTGGAAAATAGGCCATAGAAGAGTAATGGACGATTTTTGTGGTAACAATGCTGAATAAAATCATCACTACCCAGAAGGTATTTTTCATCCATTTGCCAAACCCTTCTTGTCTGGAAGCCAGGGCAGGAATACCAAAGACAGACATCGGAAAACACCCGATTAATACCACCACAAAATGATAATAAAAAGGTTGCCCGTGGCCGGCATCAGGTGTGCTGAATAAACGTATCTGATATTGGATAAATTCTTTAAAAAACCAGAAACCATTGCTTATCAATTCGTTAGCAAACCAAATAGAGGCAACGGCGATACAGGAGATAGAAAAAAATACTATTTGTTTAAATGTAAAAAGCTTTTTAAATTTGTTATAAAGTATCCAATACGAAATTGCTGTCAATCCCCATATCAGCCCGCCAACCGGGCCTTTTGTAAGTATTGATAAGCCAATGAATATGCCGGATAACCATATATACTTTGGCAGGGTCTGCGCCTTGAAGGAGAAATAAATCCCCAGAAAAATAAATAGATTAAATGTAGGATCAATGATTCCGGATTTAAAATACAAATGGGGAGTAAAAGAACCTAAATAGATTAAAGCCCAGATTAACCCGAAGTTGGCGTTCCGGATACTTTTACCAATTAAAAAGATAACCCAAAGAGTAATACAACCGACGAAGGCATTTGAGAATCGTGCTGCGAACTCATTTATGCCCAGAACCTGCATTGCTCCAGCCTGCATCCAGAAGAAAAGCGGTGGCTTTTCCCAGAAAGGCTTATAATCAATTTGAACTTTGCTGTAGTTTCCTGTAAGAATCATTTCTCTGGCTGATTCGGCGAAATTAATCTCGTCCCAGTCAAATAAATGAAAATTCCCTAAAAACGGAAAGAAGAAAACAACTCCAAGCGCTAAGACAATAAGTGGGTAATATTTTTGCTGAATTTGAATACGCATTCAATAAATGATATTTTTTTGCCAAATGTACGCATAAAAAGCAGAAAGATAATATTGCCTATTCATCTCAACCGTAAACAAACAATTATATATGAAAGAAAAGTACATCTAATTGTAAATGTTATAGGTAGCCATGGTATTGTCGAGGGAAATAGAGAATCATTTATTGAGATTACAAGAAGTAATCAACAAATATTATCCAGACCCCATTGAAATCAATTATGAGCAATATGTTGTTCAAACAGGCATTTTTAGCCTATTTAATCAGAATCAAGGGGGGATGTCAATAATTTTTGACATTAAAAATTGTAAAATAGTAAATATTAGTAAAAATTTTACTACCTTTACGGGCTATAACAGGAAGGAGTTAGGAGAGAACATTACTTTAGGGTTTGTTTCACTATTAGCTCCGGAGCATATTTCACTAATTAGTGTTTTTGCTACCTGGATACAGAAGGTTCTGAAAAACCTTAATAAAATCTATCGGGCTGAGCACTTTTTTAACTGTTGGGGTGTTAAATTCTACAATAAAGCAGGTGAGGCGATGAAATGGCATTTAAATGCTATGCCTCTTGAATTAGATGCCGAAGGGAAACCACTTATAGTTTTTATTTCTATTCAGGATGTTACTCACTTAATAAAGGGAGATAATTATTGGATAAGAGGCGTTTTTGGAAAAGAAGAAAAGAAGATTTTTGTCTATCATTCAGCTGAAGACAAAACTGTGGAGCAGGAAATTCTGTCTGAAAGAGAAAAAGAAGTTCTGAAATATATTATACAAGGTCTGAACACCAGGCAAATCGCCGATGTTTTAGATATTAGTCCAAACACTGTAGATAATCACCGTCGGAATATGCTCGCCAGAACCGGCACCCGCGATACTACCGCGCTGATTCATCTATGCAAGATGATGGGGGTCGTTTAAAATATTTCATTTCAAAAGATATTTTTAATATTTAGTAAGTGCTTGATAATAAGCGATTTACGTAGTTGAAGTGGCTCGATAGTCAATATGACTATTGTTATATCCACAAATTATATGGAAATCGCACACTTAACTAAAAAACTCACTTTTTTAGTCACAGCAAAAGTTGTTTTGGGTTCATCGGGGGACAGATTCTGCCCCCTTTGCCTTTTTTAAGGGGTGTACTAATAAAAAAAAACGCAAACAAAATGCTTGCGTTTCTCTTCGATAAAATCAATTCTTCTATCTCGATTTATTTATATAAATCAGGAAAATCTTTTGGGCGTGCCTCATGCATTATTTCATAAACTGCATCAAAAATAGTCTCTGCATTAGGCTTTGAGAAATAATCCCCATCGGCTGCGTAGGCAGGTCGGTGGGCCTGAGCGGCAATAGCTTTAGGCGCAGAATCTAGCCAGCGATAAGCCTCTTGCTCGTCAAGTACCTTTTGCATCATAAATGCCGAAGCACCACCCGGTACATCTTCATCAGCGAAAATCACCCGATTGGTTTTTTTGATTGATTCAACAATACTGTGATGTATATCAAAAGGCAGTAGCGACTGCACATCAATTACTTCTATATGAATACCTACTTGTTCTAACTGATTAGCCGCTTCCATCACTACTCTACACATGGAGCCATACGTAACTACTGTTATATCTTCACCCTTTTTCAGAATTTCAGGAACACCTAATGGTACACAAACCTCTGAAAGGTTTTTAGGCATTTTTTCTTTGATACGATAACTGTTTAGACATTCAATAATCAATGCAGGATCATCTCCTTTCAGAATAGTATTATAGAACCCGGCAGCCTGTACAAAATTACGAGGCGTCAATATATGTATGCCACGTAAAGAGCCTAACATTGCCGACATTGGTGAGCCAGAGTGCCAGATGCCCTCTAAACGATGTCCACGTGTACGAACAATCAAGGGTGCCAGCTGACCACCAACTGTCCGGTAGCGAAGTGAAGCTAAATCGTCAGTCAGTGTAGCTAAAGCATAGTAGATATAATCAAAATACTGAATCTCTACAATCGGACGCAAACCACGCATAGCTGCTCCAATACCTTGCCCGATGATAGTTGTTTCACGAATACCGGTATCAGTTACGCGTATTTCTCCATATTTTTCCTGTAATCCGGCAAATCCCTGGTTGACATCACCTATTTTGCCTACATCTTCGCCCAAAGCAAATACTTTGGGGTCACGCGCCAATAATAGATTGAAGTAATTATTGATAATGTCGTGCCCACTTAAATCCACACTACGCTCGTCGTATTCCGGGGCAATGCCTTTCACATACATTGGTGAGGTAGGGTATTCACTCAATAGATGCGTATTGTATCTTTCTTTATTTTCTATAGCTACCTGTTGAAGCCAGCTAGTAATTACCTTTTTAGCAGGAATATCTTCCTGACGTATGATCAATAAAGCTTTCTTTACAAGACTAATCAATTCTCTACGAACAGGATTTACTGTATGCTCAAGTTCCTCTCTCAACTGGGCTATTGCCTCAGTATGTTTACTTTCAGCTCCGGCTTTTTTCAATAGTTGCGTAGTAGTATCTACATCAGGCTTAATTGATCCTCTGTAGGCTGCCCAGGCGGCATTGCGTGATTTTTGTGCAGTTTCTTTGGCTTTTATCTCAACCTCTCTTACTTCTTCCTCAGTTGCATAGCCATTCGATAAAATCCATTCTTTCAGATGCAGGTTGCAATCAAATTCATGCTCAAAATTTAAACGGTCTTTTGATTTATAACGCTCATGTGAGCCGGAAGTAGAGTGTCCTAATTGTTGGGTAACTTCTATAACATGCACCAGAACCGGAACATGCTGGTCGCGGGCATATAGTGCTGCCTGCTGATAGGCTTCTATTAACTCAACATAATTCCAGGCACGGGCTACAATAATCTCTATGCCATTAGAGCCATCTTTTCTCTGAAATCCGGCTAATGCTTCCGAAATACTGCTTTTAGTAGTCTGGTATTCAATGGGTACTGAAATACCGTATCCATCATCCCAAACTGAGAAAATAATAGGTATCTGTAAAACCCCGGCCGCATTGATTGATTCAAAAAACATTCCCTGTGAGGTAGAGGCATCACCGATAGTGGCAAAGCAAACTTCGTTTCCGTTTCTTGAAAATTGAGTGAGATATTGTAAGTCAGGATTATGTCTGAACAGCTTAGAGGCATAAGCCAGCCCGATTGCTCGGGGCATTTGTCCGGCCGTAGAAGACACATCACTGACGGTATTATATAATTCAGTCTGGTTAAGCCATTCTCCCTTATCATTAATCCAACGGTTGCCGTAGTGAGCGTTCATCGAACGCCCTGCCGAAAACGGGTCGTGATTAATGTCGGGATGGGCATATAATTGAGCGAAGAATTGTTGCCAGTTAAGGCCACCAACAGCAGCTAAAAAAGTTTGATCACGGTAGTATCCTGAGCGAAAATCACCTTTTCTGAATACCTTCGACATGGCAATTTGTGCCAGTTCTTTGCCATCACCAAATACCCCGAAATTAGCCCGGCCCATGAAAACATCTTTCCGGCCAATAGTACTAACCTCACGGCTTTCGCAGGCAATACGGTAATCATTTAAAACTTCTTCTTTAGTTAATAAAACATCTGTTGAGGTACTTAGGTCTGATGCTCCAGTCATGCTTTCAATTTTGAATGGTTAAAATGGGAAGGCGGTGCCATACAAAAAATTGTAAATATACCTTACTCAACTAATAAAACTGAAATTAGTTGTCTTACTAACTAATTATGATGTAAAGTTAACTGAAAAAAAATCATTTTTCAAAAAAATGGCCTACGAAAGAGTTTTGTTAATGACTTGTTAAAAATTTGGTATATATATAGTATTTATTATTTATTTGCGTTAGAAATAAGCATGAGAGCATGTTTAAACATTATAGTTCGACCTGCAAAGGCATCTTTTTCAGCGATACTGCGTTACATTTTTTCGATGTAACTGCCGCTTCGGCGGTCCGATGGTTACATCTGCAAAATGTGCCCGCAGCGGCGGAACGCTTGTCTAGCTAAAAAATCTGTCCTTTTCGGTTCAGAAAACAACGTTTAAACATGCTCTGACTAATAAAACAGAATTTATTTTTAACTTTAAATTATTTAAATCGAATGAAAAAATTAATTTCAACAATTGCGGTAGTTTTTGCATTTGTAGCAGCCGTACAAGCTCAAGGAGTATTAAAATTCAACAAAGAAGTACATGATTTCGGTAAAGTATCTGAAGGTCCATTAGCAACTTACAGTTTTGAAGTTACAAATACAGGTACTGCTCCGGTTGTTATTTCAAATGCTGCTGCTTCATGTGGTTGCACTACACCTGAGTGGTCAAAAGACCCAATCATGCCAGGTGCTAAAAGTGTAATCAAAGTTGGTTACAATACATCAGGTCGTCCGGGTTCATTCACAAAAACAATTACTGTTACCAGCAACGCTGAAAACGCAACAGTAATCTTAACAATCAAAGGTGAAGTAACTGCTCCATCAGCAGCGCCTTCTACTGCCCCTGCTTCGACTCCAAACGGAAAGAAAAAAGCATAATTTCTTAAGAATATATTCTTTCAAAAGGAAGCCATCTGCTCATTAGCAGGTGGCTTCTTTGCGTTTCTATATACCTGACCGATAAATTTTTAATTTCATTTCTGCGCAGACTTGCCTAAGTGAAAAAAAATATCGAATATCGAATTAGAAACTGGTTTGCAAAATAAGGTTTAATTCGCCCTTATTTACGTAAAATGAATTCTATAACTAAAATTGCAAAGAGAATATTTGTATATAAGCCGGACTTAAGTCAGGCGATGAATGCAAAATAACCTTTGTTATTTTAGACGGCGAATTCCATTCGCTGTCTTTTTTATGGTAGTGGACAGTTTCTTCATCCCAATCAATAACTAAATCATAAACTAAAGCCTTAACCTTATGAATTTTCTTTGCATTTGTACCTATTATAAAGGAATGGAGTTCCTTAGATCCTGTAAGGCCGAAGGGAACACTGTTTATCTCTTAACGAATAAAAAACTGGAACATAAGGCATGGCCGTGGGAATCGATAGACGAGACATTTTATTTAGACAATATTGATAATACCTTTGATACCTATGGAAATATTATCAAGGGGTTGGCACATCTGATGCGCAGCAAAAAGATTGACCGCATAGTAGCCTTAGACGATTTTGATGTAGAGAAAGCTGCACTTGCCCGTGAGCATTTCAGAATACCAGGTATGGGACAAACAACTGCCCGTTATTTCCGTGATAAACTGGCTATGCGAATTCAGGCAAAAGACGCAGGTATCAATGTCCCTCCGTTCAGTTCACTTTTTCATGACGTAGATATAACCGAATACCTCAATACTACTTCGGCGCCATGGGTGATTAAACCCCGCTCGGAAGCCTCGGCAACGGGTATCAAAAAAGTATATAGTTTTCAGGAAGCTTGGGATACGATTCATAGTTTAGGAGAAGAAAGACATAATTTTCTGATTGAGCAATTCAAGCCCGGCGATGTGTATCATGTAGATGCTTTAACAATTGGCGGCAAAGTGATTTTTTCGAGATGCAGCCAATATCTGAATACCCCATTTGAAGTAGCGCATGGGGGAGGAATCTTCCGCTCAGTTACGGTAGCCCATGATTCCAAAGATGAGAAAGCACTCAAAAAAGTGAATGACCAGGTAATGAAAGCCTTTGGAATGAAAGCTAGTGCTTCACATACCGAAGTGATTAAATGCTTTGAGGACGGCAAGTTTTACTTCCTTGAAACAGCTTCAAGAGTAGGAGGGGCTAATCTGGCCGAAATGGTAGAGTATTCGTCAAATATTAATCTTTGGCGCGAATGGGCAAAGATAGAAACCGCCGTGGCTACTGATGGCACTTATGAGCTACCTCCGGTAGATGATTATTATTCAGGTATTATTATTTCCCTTTCATCGCAGGAATGGCCTGATTATACTCCTTTCAATGATCCTGAAATTGTATGGAAAATGGATGACAATGATTATCATATTGGCTTAATCGTTCGTTCAAAAAGCCGCGAAAAAGTCATGGAGCTCATGGAAAAATATGCCTTAATGATTCGGGATCTGGGCTATCATGCTTCGGCTCCGGCACCTGACAAACCTGTGCATTGATAGTACAGTTTTTTAATATGTCTGTATATAAAGTACAGAACCATCAATTATTCAACACCTAAATATGACTACACAAGAAATCATTGACTACGTAAATTCACATCCATCAGGTAAAGTAAAACTGGCTGTTGCCGATATTGATGGTATTTTAAGAGGTAAATATATTAGCAAACAAAAATTTCATTCGATTATTGAAGGAGATTTAGGCTTTTGTGATGTGGTATTAGGATGGGATATGGCCGATGTTTGCTATGATAATACAGATTTTACTGGCTGGCATTCGGGCTATCCTGATGCCAAAGTCAAATTGGATTTATCTACCTTTCGTAAAATTCCGTGGGAGAATGATATACCTTTTTTCTTAGGCGAATTTATCGAAGAGGCTGCTGAAATATGCCCGAGAAACGTATTGAAGCGAGTAATAGAGCAAACAGAGCAAGCAGGTTTTAAACCTTTTTTTTCTCAGGAATTTGAATGGTTTAATTTTGAGGAAACACCTGTTTCTGCCAATGCTAAAGGCTTCCAGAATCTTACTCCTATGACGCCAGGTATGTTTGGCTATTCGATTCTGAGGAGTACACTGAAAAACGATTACATGACAGCTCTTTTTGAGCATCTGACTAAATTTGATGTGCCACTCGAAGGGCTACATACCGAAACAGGCCCGGGGGTTTACGAAGCGGCCATTACCTATTCTGATGTATTGACCGCTGCTGATAGAGCCTTACTCTTTAAAACTTCGGTCAAAGAAATAGCCTATCAGCAAGGCATTATGGCCACATTCATGGCGAAAATTAACGAAAACCTACCGGGTTGTAGTGGGCACGTACACCAAAGTCTCTGGGATAGCGATGCTAAAACCAATCTTTTCTATGATGAAAAGTCTCCCAATAAAATAAGTGAGTTGATGCAAAGCTATATGGCAGGGCAATTATATTGTTTGCCACATATTCTGCCGATGGTTGCGCCGACTATTAACAGTTACAAACGCCTGGTAGAGGGCGCATGGGCACCAACAACTCTTACATGGGCAGTGGATAACCGCACCGTAGCTTTACGGGCTTTACCTATCAGTAAAAAATCCTGTCGGATAGAAACCCGGGTAGTAGGATCTGATACAAATCCATACCTGGCTTTGGCTGCTTGTTTAGCGGCTGGTTTATATGGTATCCGTAAAAACCTTAAACTCAATCAGCCCGCAACAGTTGGTAATGGCTATCGGGATATAAGCAATGGGGTACTTCCAAGAAATCTGGATGAAGCTACCAATACCATGAAAAACTCAGCAATAGCAAAAGAGCTTTTCGGTGAAAAATTCGTTGCACATTTCACCCAAACCCGTGATTGGGAATGGCGCCAATATGCCAAAGTTGTGACCGATTGGGAGTTAAAAAGATATTTCGAGATTGTATAACCACCGCTCTGAATGATCATATTTGTTGTTTTTCTGGCTATTGTTTTCATTATTCTATCTTCAACCTGGTTTAAGCTACATCCTTTGGTAGGGCTATTATTAGCCGCTTTAGGCGTAGGTATTTTTGCAGGACTTCCTATTGATAAACTGGCTGACACCATCGGCAAAGGCTTTGGCGAACTGATGTCCAAAATAGGGCTGATGGTGATTTTAGGCTGTGTGATAGGGGCAATACTGGATAAATCAGGAGCGGCCATTAAAGTAGCAGATATTATTTTAAAACTCTTTGGCGAAAAATACCCATCATTTGCCATGTCAGTAATCGGGGCTATTGTGGGTATCCCTGTTTTTTGTGATTCAGGGTTTATCATTCTGGCAAAACTCAATAAAATTGTAGCTAAGAAAACCAAAAAGCCTTTAGGTACAATTGCCATTGCTTTATCAGGAGGGCTTTTTGCTACTCACACTTTAGTGCCACCTACACCTGGCCCATTATCTGCCGCTGGCAATCTGAATTTATCTCATGCTATCGGATTAGTTATTCTGGTAGGTTTAGTAGTATCTATTCCGAGTTTATTTTTATCAACCTGGTTTGCGCAAAAATATGCCAAGAATTTAGCCATTATTGAAGACCCGGAAGAGAACTGGAATGATACACATCATAAAACTTTGCCTGCAGGCTGGAAAGCCTTTATGCCTATTCTACTGCCAATTCTTTTAATCACGATAGCTTCATTTGCCAAAATATTAGCATTGAATGAGACCCTTACTAAATGGCTCAGCTTTCTGGGTAGCCCGCTAGTATCATTTCTGATCGCAATTGTTTTTTCTTATAGTTTATTCCCTGAAAAACCATTTGAGAAAATATTTGCCTGCTTCAAAAGCGGCATAGAACATTGCGGGACAACTTTAGTATTGGTAGGCGCAGGAGGGGCTTTTGGAGCAATACTGAAAGAAACCACATTGAAAGATATGGTGAGCGAATGGCTAATGGCCAACCAGACTTCCGGCGTTGTATTCCTATTGATTGCTTTTCTGGTAGCAGCGTTTTTCAAAACAGCTCAGGGTTCAACCACCACTTCGATGGTATTGACCTCTGGTATTTTAGCACCTTTACTCGTATCAATGGGTTTTTCAGAACCACTGGATTTGACGCTATTGGTAATGGCTATCGGTAGTGGTGCTATGACCGTCTCTCATGCCAACGATGCCTGGTTTTGGGTAGTATCACAATTTACAGGACTTACCCAAGGCGATGCCTATCGCACACATACCATTCTTACGGGCTTGCAAGGCATTGTAAGTATGATCACTGTATGTCTGATCTATTTGCTATATCACTTTTAATATTTTCATCTACCAGGCTAAAAGTTTAGAAGCAGTAACTAAACGGCGTTAAATAATGTTATACTATTTTACTTCCTATAAACAGAAACAAGATGGAAGATATAAGCAAATTAGATAAAATTATCGATGCGAGAATGAAATTGAAATCTCGCTTTGAAGATAAAATGAAAAATACGCCATCGGTAGCAGACGACCGTCCGATGGGTAAAGGCCCAGTTAACCGACACGGGATGCCACAAACTCCTGTTGGACAAACAATTACTCAGAAATGGCCAGTGCTGGATTTAGGTTATCACCCTGATATTTCACTCGACCGCTGGCGTTTGACAGTAGACGGTGACGTAGAAAATCCTGTAGTATTGAAATGGGATGATTTTATGGATTTGCCACAAACAGAAGATACGAGTGATTTCCATTGCGTAACTACGTGGTCGAAAATGGATATGGTCTGGAAAGGCGTGAGATTGATAGATATTGCGGCCCTAGTACAACCTAAAGAAACAGCTTCGCATATTTTATGCTACGGGTATGATACCTATACAACCAATGTGTCAATGGAAGAAGCTTTAAAGCCTGATGTACTATTAGCACATACAGTCTATGGAGAGCCTTTAGCTAAAGAACATGGTGGCCCGGTGCGAATGATTACACCACAATTATATGCCTGGAAAGGCTCAAAATGGATAAAGAGAATTCAGTTTCTGTCTAAAAACAAATTGGGTTTCTGGGAAGAAAGAGGGTATTCGAACACAGCCTATCCATGGAGAAATGATAGATATAGTTGATTTAATTTGTAATAATTAAGCAATAAAAAAGGAGTCACATAAAATTATGCGACTCCTTTGTGTTTCTAACCTTTCTAAATCAAAATATAATTACTCTTTCAATTATTCTTTATCTGAAGGAAGCGTTACTCTTTTCACTGTGCCATCTTCTCCTTGTGTAACAATCACAAATACCACACCTTTTTGTTTACCGATATTAATCTGACCAACGTATTCTCCGCTGAAATCTTTGATTTCATCTTTAGCTACTACATTGCCCTTCAAATCCAGAACTTTGATTGATACATCACCTTTTTCCTGGCTATTGAAACGAAGATTCAATACATCAGTTTTAGGGTTGTTCGGATAAACACTCAATCCACGAATGGTTTTGCTTGAAGATGAATTATCAAAAGCAAACATTTCTGGCATATCACGTAAATTGAACTGTAAATCTTTACCTAGTTGATTGAGATTTAAATTCAGATCTTCCATGTCTAAATTGAAATCTTTCATATCAAAATCTAAATTCATGTCTTCTTTGAAATCATCATCTTTCCCACCACGGCGATACACTTTTACACGTGGTTTTCCTTCAATAACAATATTGTCATCATCATTACGGAATTCGAAACGTTGGTTGCCATTGTCATCTCTATTACGGCTATAAGATCTTACGCGAGGTCTTTCAGTATTGTAATTGTAACTGAAATGGTCGTTATCATCATTCTGATTAAACGCTCTTTCTGGTTCGTCACCAGTGAAACTCTCTACTTCTACTTTTGTGCCACGTACTTTATCCTTGTTTTTCGCCATTACAGAATCCTGATAATTCTGAATCAGATTTTCTTTTTGCTTGTCAGATAATCCTGTAACATCAAAGCTTTTTTCGTGTACTTTGGTTTGTCCGTCAATGTCCTGCTCAATTCTGATTCGGGTTGTGCTCTTTTCTTTTTTCTTATCCTGAGCAAAAGATGCAAAAGAACTAAGAGCAATGGCGGCCATTAGACCTGCTTTGAGAGATGTACTAATTGTAGCTTTCATAATTTTATTATGTTTTTTAAGAACTTTGAAACAAAGACATTCCTGCTGGTAGAATGTTGCACAAACATAGTAAACAGTATTGTTTTTTGGCTGTTAAAGTTTCTTAAAAATTGTTAATAGGATTAGGCTAACTGCCTTAAATACAGTTGAATAGTGTTCTCTAAGCCATAGTAGAGCGCATCGCAGATAAGCGCATGACCAATAGAAACCTCTAATAGATTAGGAATATGTTGTTTAAAATAAGCCAGATTTTCAAGACTTAAATCATGCCCTGCGTTGACACCCAAACCTACTTGCTCGGCTATCTTTGCTGCCTTTGCATAATCTCTGATAGCCTCTTCTCTATTTTCAGGGTATACGTGTGCATAGCGCTCGGTATAGAGTTCAATACGGTCAGTACCCGTTTCAGCGGCACCTTCTACCATCTTTTCAATAGGATCAACAAAGATAGACACCCGGCAACCTGCGCTTTTGAAAGTTGCTACCAGGTCTTTCAACCGCTCACGATTGGCAATAGTATCCCAACCTGCATTCGAAGTAATGGCATTCAATGCATCAGGTACTAATGTAACCTGCGTGGGTTTATTAGCGAGCACCAGTTCAACAAACTTAGCCTCAGTCGGATTGCCTTCAATATTAAATTCAGTAGTAACAATCTTCTTTAAGTCATACACATCCTGATAGCGGATATGGCGTTCATCAGGGCGAGGGTGAACCGTAATACCTTGCGCGCCAAATTGTTCGCAATCAATGGCCGTTTTTACCACGTTAGGCATATTTCCGCCACGAGAATTTCTTAAAGTTGCTATTTTATTGATATTTACTGATAATTTTGTCATGATTTTTATTGGAGAAAGGAAATCGGAGAAAGGAACAAGGAAAACGTAAAAAACTCGTTCTTTTTCCGTTCTCCATTTTCCTTTCTCCAAAAAATATTAAATGAATAACTATTTGGAATTAACATTGAGTTCCCAATATCAGAAGTAAAAATAACATTTTTCTGATTTCTACGAACACCGCGAAACGAATATACGAATTGTGTTGTTCAGAAGAAATTGGATAGAAATATCTAATGTACAATAAACTACCAACAAAATGGCATTAAAAACAGAAATTGACGCACAAATTAAGGCAGCAATGCTCGCTCGTGACCAGGTAAGGCTAACAGCTTTACGCGACATTAAAAAAGTAATTTTATTAGAAGAAACCAAAGAGGGGAAAACTGGTGATTTAACACCAGATGATGAATTAAAATTACTGACAAAAGCTGCCAAACAAAGAAGAGAATCAGCCGATATTTATCGTACACAAAATCGTCCTGATTTATTAGATAAAGAATTAGCAGAATTGGCTATCATTGAAGAATTCCTGCCAAAACAATTAACAGAAGACGAACTCAAAGCAAAATTACAGGAAATCATTGCTCGCATAGGTGCTTCTGGCCCGGGTGATATGGGTAAGGTAATGGGAGTAGCTTCAAAAGAATTGGCAGGTTTGGCCGATGGTAAAGCTATTTCAGCTAATGTAAAAGCACTTTTAGCATAATATATCTTTTATATACTGTATAAGAATGCCATGTTTATTGTAAGCATGGCATTCCTATTTTAAATTACAAAAGCCATGTTTAACAACTTCATTTATCAGAACCCCGTAAAAGTTATTTTCGGCAAAGGCCAGATTGCTCAACTGGGCAAGCAAATTCCTAAAGACGCTAAAATTCTGCTAACCTATGGTGGAGGTAGTATTTTTAAAAACGGGGTTTATGACCAGGTAAAAAAAGCTTTGGAAGATAGAAATATCATAGAATTCGGTGGTATTGAAGCCAATCCGACTTACGAAACCCTGATGCAAGCTGTAGAATTAAGTAGGAAAGAAAACATCGATTTCCTATTGGCAGTTGGTGGAGGCTCAGTGTTGGATGGTACAAAATTCATCGCAGCTGCAATTCCTTACGAAGGAGACGATGCCTGGCAACTGGTAACAGGAAAGGCTAAAATCAAAAAGGCTATATCTGTTGGTTCGGTGCTTACCTTGCCTGCTACAGGTTCGGAAATGAACTTTTTTGCCGTAATCAGCCGCAAAGATACCCATGAGAAGAAAGGGATGGGGCATCCATTATTATACCCTGCCTTTTCAATTCTTGACCCTGAAACTACTTATTCATTGCCTCAGAAACAGGTTGCCAATGGTATTGCTGATGCTTTTACCCACGTAATGGAGCAATATATGACCTATCCTGTAAATGCTGAAATACAAGACCGATTTGCTGAATCAATTATTCAGACCTTGATTTCAGTAGCGCCCAAAACATTAGAAAACCCAACAGATTATGAAGCTCGCGCCAATTTTATGTGGGCCGCTACAGTGGCATTGAATGGCTTTATAAGCGTTGGTGTACCACAAGATTGGGCTACACACGAGATTGGCCATGAGTTAACAGCTTTTCATGGCATAGACCACGGCCGTACTTTAGCCGTAGTATTGCCTCATTTGATGCGACTGAAAAAAGAAGACAAACGTGGCAAATTGATTCAATACGCTCAAAGAGTCTGGAATCTGAGCGGTACAGAAGATGAATTGGTAGAAGGAGCTATCCAGAAAACCATCGATTTCTATGAATCATTAGAAATCCCAACCAAAGCCAGTGCTTATGGTATCGGACAAGAAACGATTGATAAAATTGTAAAACGTTTTGAAGAGGGGAAAGTAGTTTTAGGTGAAAGAGGAAATATTACACCTGCTGTTGTGGGAGAGATTTTGGAGATGAGTATTGGCTAAAAAATCAAATTATAAGCAAAAGGCATTGTACCAGTACAATGCCTTTTGCTTATAATTTGATTGAAGAATTTACTCATTTTATGGGCAATTCTGTATAGAGGCTAAAAATACTTCTCCTGAACCAGCCTGAAACCCAGGCACCAATATAATGGCATTTCCGGCATAGTAGCTGGTCGGATTAGCTACATTAGAAGAGCTTGTGATTGTCTGTGAAGCTCGGTATGTACCAGATGCCTGTGTTGGATTAGTAAATGAAAGATTTATATTAACAGTAGCAGTAACTTGACTTCTGCTGCTCACACAATTGCCAATGGTACAGCTAACATAATAAGTTGTACTGCTGCCAATACCAGGAGTAGTATAAGAACCGCCAGTAGTTAATGCAGTAGTTGCTGATGCACTAGCAAACCATTTGATAGTGCCACCACTACAACCTGATGCTGTAAGAGTAACAGTCCCAGCACCACAACGACTCACAGAAGTAGTAGTTGGTGCTTCCGGAGCAGTGGTAATGGTAGCAGTAATCGGAACTCTATTACTAAGGCAGTTACCATTGCTACAGTTTACATAATAAGTTGTTGTGTTGCTGATAGTAGGAGTAGTATAAGAGTTGCCGGTTGTCAGAACAGTGGTCGTTGTTGTATTAGTATACCATCTGATAGTACCACTAGTACACCCTGAGGCCGAAAGCATAACTGTACCAGTGCCACATCTGCTACCTGAAACGGTTGATGGTGGGCCAGGAATAATGGCAATAAAGGCAGTTGCAGAAACTCTGCTGCTTTCACAATCCTCAATAGTACAGCCTACATAATAAGTTGTATTACTACTAATGGTAGGGGTAGTGTAAGAAGTCCCGGTTGTCAAAACGGTAGTGGTAGTTGTATTCTCATACCATTTGATTGTTCCTCCAATACATCCCGAGGCTGAAAGTGTAACAGTACCTGTACCGCAACGACTAGCAGATACGACCGAGGGTGTTACCGGAGCAGGAGTAACAGTAGCAGTGACCTGAGCTCGGCTACTCGTACAATTACCATTAGTACAACCTACATAATAGATGGTAGTATCATTGATATTTGGAGTAGTATAGGAACTTCCGGTTGTCAAAACGGTAGTAGTCGTTGCATTTTCATACCATTTGATAGTGCCACCACTACAACCAGAAGCCGAAAGTGTAACAGTACCCATACCGCAACGACTGGCGGATATAGTAGATGGGGCACTCGGAATAACAGTAATCGTTATCGCAATCTCATTACTATTTTTTGAGGGTTTTGATGCTATTACTCTTACTTTATAATTTGATCCTGCTGTGGTTTCTGCCGGAATCACTCCATTTATAGTGCCGCTGTTAGCTGTACTTGTTAATGTGCCAATCTCTATAGGGCTATTGAAACTTCCGCTCGAATTAGATAATTGTAATTTATACTGATTATTAGTACCAAATTTTCCAACTGAAGAGAAAGAGATGCTTATATCTGTCCCCTGACAAAATGAAGTATTTGAGGGAGTGGATGCTGTAACAGAATAAAGAGATAATACAGCATTATCGGCTTTTATTAAACCATTACCAGTCAAGAAATCGAATCCAGTTGTGTTCATATCTGTGCATGAATTAATAAGGGACGTTTTGATTTCATTAACAGTAATGTTCGTTTTAGCTTGTCGCATCAGCGCAGCTACTCCAGCAGCATGTGGAGCTGCGGCAGAAGTTCCACTAAAATTAGGACTTCCGTCTCCCTCAAAGTCATACCCACTTATAAAAAACGAAGTATTTGCATTATCAGGGGCTACTATTTCAGGTTTTTGTCGGATAACGCCTGAAGGTAATAAAGCGCCAGCAACTGAGCGATAAATTGGAGTGCCACCAAGAGATGAATAGCTCTCGATTACAGGAGGGGTTACTCCGTATGCCGGAGTTCTATGATAACTGGCTGCACCTACTGCAATAGCTCCAGCTGCATTGGGATGCCCGATAAGAGTCGATTTCTTTATACCTGCAATACTTGTTGGAGTCCCACTCCAACTGAAACCGTAATATCCATTTAGTTTTAAATTTCTTGGGTCAGCCCCTGAATATTTAGTAATCATGATATAAACAGTACCCGTTCCTCCTATTTCAACAAGTTCAACAGGATCATATCCTATATTAGTGTCATAGCCGGCAGTCAATATCTCTAAGCCATCGCCAAGGTCTGCAAACACATATAAATCCACGTCGGATGAAGCTCCGGGCGAATTATCATCAATGCTGGCATAAGGGTCATCCCACTCTAAAACCATTAATGTATAATCTTCGACTGCAATTGGTAGCAGATAAACTGGGTTGGCATTGGTTCCAAAATTATGCGCAATATCTGGATAGCCTGAAAAAGGAAAATAAGTTGACGACTTGTAAGGGGCTTCATAGGAGTTGTTTATGTCATTACCTGCGGCAGAAAAGTAAGATACGCCATAATTGCTAGTCACATAATCTACAGCCTGAGCCACTATACCGTCCTGGAAATAAGGCGCTGTAAGATAACCGATATCATCAACAATAACTTTACAACCCGCCTGAGCTAAAGCTAATATGCCATTAGCGAAATCTGGCTCACCTTTGAAGGCAGAATAATAGTATAATTGAGCCCCAGGTGCTACATCATGAACAATTTCAGCCATTGCCCTTCCTTCATCTGCTCCTATGGTAGATTCGCTAAGAACGGTAACCGGTGTAGTATAACCATTCGGATTCCCAGTGCCAGGCAGTTCTCCTGCATTTACTCCCGCGGCAGCACCACCTAGTAAATTATAACTGTCTGACATAATCCCGACTTTCACCCCTGCTCCATTTAAGCCCGTTAAATTTCTGGCAATGTCCGAACGTTGGGCTGCATCCCCTTGTGATAATACATTGCCTGATCGGGTTAATGGCTTTCGGGTTGGTTGTAGCCAGCGACATGACTTCAGTTTACCGATTGCATTCAATTGATCAAACGTTGGTAAACAAGTGACGATTTTTTTATGATGTGCTACTATTTTTACGTTTAGTGCTTTTAAGTCATTTACTAAATCAGTATCCTCATTTAATCCTATCACATCAACCATTATAGAGTCTTGGGTCAGATAAGATAAAGACTTTCCAGTCTTTATAAGGGAGTCTTTACTGATAAGGCCATTTTTTAAGTCATCATGTTTTTTTACCAATGTTTTTAAACCTAATTTAAACTTACTCGTATCAGGTTTAAATTTACCATTACCATTTTTTAAAACTAATCCACTGGTATTTGCTGGTTTAAATTGAGCGAATGAAGTATTTGTAAAAAGAGAAATCGAAACGACGACTATGAATAGCTTTATTTTATTAAAAATTAGTATAGATGGTCTCATAGTTGTTAAATATTTTTGATTCGGTTTTGAAGAGTATTTGTCAAGTGAGCAGGTATTTGTCCTCCTAAAAAATTAATTTAAAATAACTATAAGTAGTTCTCATATTCAAGAAATATTTATTAATCGGCAACCTGCCTTAAAGAAAATTATTTACCGTAGCTTTTTATTACAAAATCTTAAAATAAGAAAACAAAAACAGCCCCTTAATCAAGGAGCTGTTTGTTATTAATTACAATCTACTCTAACGTATTTGGTTAGTTAAAAATCTTATTTCACTACTTTCATCGTTCCAAACATTAATCGCCAGTGGCCTGGGAATGTACAAACGAATGGGTAATTACCAACTTCCGTCGGAGCAGTGAATTTTAAACGATAAGTTTCATTCGGGTTTACCAATGGGGTTGCCGCTATAACCTGCGGGATGCTTGGTACATAGTTTTTCTCGGCAGCATCTTTTTGGGTAATCATCTTATCAGCTGCTTTGCCAATAATTTCCATGCTTTTCTGCTTGCCTATTACCATATTGTGCTGCATGGCATCAGGGTTTTCAAATACCACTACCACAGGTTTACCAGCTTTAACAGTAAACTCCTTCTTATCAAATTTCATTTCTTCTTTAATAGACTTGATATTGATTACAATGGCATCTTTATCATCGCCAGCATTGCTGCTTTTCAAGCCCCATGCTACCAATAGTTTGTTCAATCTATCAGCATTCGTTTCTGTCAGTTTTGTGCTTAACGAAGCCAGGAATTTCTGATTATCAGCGTTTACTTTATCTTTTTTACGAGGATTCCAGCCATTAGACATACCTTTCAATAAGGCTACGTTTTCAGTGGCTGGCAGTTTGTCCCAGTCCTTTAGCATAGCCGCCAGCGTATCCGCAGGCATTACCGAAGCATAACTTCTGGCAGCTCTTTCCAAAGCAAAGGTTGATAGTTTTTGTGCCTGTTGGAAAGTAACTTTCTTACTGTAATAGTTATTCTTCTCGTTGTTTTCTTCTATTTTATTCTCATAATCAACCATGATATTGAAAGTATAATCACCTGCTATATCTGCTCCAAAATAAAAGTCTCCAGACCAAGGTCCATTCGTATTTTTCGAGATAGTAACGGTTTCACCCGGTGCTACACCGCTATTATGAACCATACTCCAGATAGTATATTTTTGCCCTTGCCCTGTAATGTCAATTTTCAATGAAACCACATTACCCTTTTTCAATGAATCTTTGCCATTGTTTTTTACCTCTACAAAGTAGCGCATTCCCTCACGTACATAAGGAGAACTCGGCTCTGCACGCAAATTAGTAATCACTAAATCAACACCGTTTGTAGGAGCAGGCATTGCTTTAGGTGCTTCTTTGGTAGTTGAGGCAGCCATAGTTCCATGATTCATTGCCGAATGGTCATGTCCCATAGGTGCAGCACTCGCATTGCTGGTCAGCTTATTCAGGTATTTTTTCAATAATACTGATTTATGGCTGGTTAAGGCAACTGCAAAGGCATCAGGCAACCAACGATCGTTGCTTTCAGTCGCTTGTTCCATACGAGTAAGCAATGCCTGCTCAGAAGCCGGAGTCAATGGTAGTTCACTCAAAGCCAGAACTGCATTCAAAACAACTATTGGCTCTTTACTATTCAGCAAATCATTTTGTAAGATAATATCTACTGAGTTTTGTGTATTAGGCAAAACCTGAATCGCATTCTTCTGAACTGCCCATGATGGGTGTTTTAAAGCACCGATTACAGCCTGCAAAGCCTCTTTATTACTTTCAATCGCACCTAAACCTTTCAATGCCCAGATGGCGTGAATAGCAGCTGTATTCAATCCGATTTCATCAACTGACTGGTCTTTTACTAAAGCTATCAAAGCGGGTACTACATCTGTTTTACCACGTTCAACCAATAATCTTTGTGCATGGCTTCTCCAGAATAGATTGCTGTTTTTCAAAGCAGCTACCAATTCATCAGGATGATCTTTGCTTAGTGAAAGAGGCGTATAAGCAGGTGCTTCTTTCCAACCTACCCGATAGATACGACCATGTGTAAAGTCACGTAAATCCGTCTGATAGGCATTACCAAATCCATTTTCAAAACCTTTCGGAACTGGGTTATGCTGAATAATATAACTATACCAGTCTGCGACCCAGACAGCGCCATCAGGGCCTACTTCGGCAAATACCGGAGAGAACCATTCGTCAGCACCAGCCATCAGATTAAATGACTCTTTGTCTTCGTAGTTTGTACCTTTTTTCTCCATCAGGTTCTGGTGAAGAATATGTCCGGTTGGTTCTGATACAAAAGCAATCTGATTCCAGTAGTTTTTAGGGAATGCCCTCGCCGTATAGAAATTATGCCCTGCGGCGGCTGTGAAACCACCAAAAACGTCTACCTGTCTTACTTTTTCTGTAATAGGTTTCATGTCTTTATGCGTATCAGTCGAGCGGCTACCATTATCGCCATTAAAGCCTGGATTCAGGAAGTTTCTGTGCGGAATCGCCATATACCAGCCATGTGAGTTATTGGCAGTAGAGCCAAATACATCACCAGCTTCATTGAAGCCCATACCCCAGGTATTGTTAGAGGTACTTGTTACCCATTCCATAGCCGAACCATCAGGTTTGAAACGGAATAAGGCTTGTCCGAATTTCAAACTATCAGCTGTACCGATTTTACCTTTATATCCTGAATAGCCCACACAACCCCAGATCCAGTTGTCGAAACCATAATGTAGGTTCGATGGCCCTGCGTGGGTATCGCCAGTGCCGAATCCGGTGAATAAGACTTTCTTTTCATCCGCTTTATCATCTCCATCCGTATCTTTCAGGAAGAGCATATGAGGTGCTTGTGACACAATTAATCCACCATTGGCAAATACCATTCCTGTTGGGATACTTAAGCCCTCAGCAAAACGGGTAAATTTATCAGCCTTACCATCTTTATCAGTATCTTCACAAATCAGAATATAGTCACTACCGCCTGATTCTTTTCTTTCGTTCGGATAATCTTTGGTAATCAACACATATAATCTGCCTTTTTCGTCCCACGACATCGCAATCGGGTGTTGTACATTCGGCTCAGCGGCAAACAGATTCAATGTAAAATCAACTGGCACCTGAATATGTTTCATTGATTCTTCCGGTGAGAGCGGAAATTGTTGCAATTGCACACCCGGACGTTTCTCATAGTTTGGCAATTTAGCCTCTCTATATTCAAAAGGTTTCGGATTCAAAGCTGCATGAGCCGATCTTGCACCTTCATCAACTGCCCAGATAATACCGTTATACAATAATTGTTGGAAAGCCGCATTGCTCCATGTATTATCATCATGTCCATAAGCTGTATAAAATACACGGCCTTTCCCATAAGTACGAGTCCAGGTATAAGGCTCAATATTCGTTTCAGGGCGGTCTGCTTTCTGGTCGGCTTTAATTTCACGTACCATCAGCACATTATTATCCGGCTGCAACTGGCTATGCAGATAGGTTTCATCATAAGATTTGATGGTTGGCAAGTCTTTTACTATCAGATGTGTTGGTAAAACCACCTTTGCCTGAATGGTATCCATTTTATGCCGCCAGAATTGCCCACCAACTAGTTTCACATATTCAGGTGAGTTTCGGAAACAGAATGAGGCGCAGTGAATGGGCAGAATACCTTTGCCGGAGGCTACATAATCTAATAAGGCTTTTTCCGCTGCTGGGGTGATTTCATCCCAGTTGGCATAAATCATCAAGGCATCATACTTAGCCAGATTCTTAGGATTAATATCCTCCAGATGGTCAGTATAAGTAAAGTTAACCCCTTTAGACCCCAGCGCTGCCATCAACGTCGGAAGCCTTTCTATGGGGGTATGGTGTCCATTATCGCCTAGAAACAAGATTTCCAGTCGGCGGCCTTTTTGAGCTTGAACACCTTGCCAAAGCAAGATCATCAAGAGTATTAATGTTTTTTTCATGAGATTTTTAATGCAGAGTTTTTTTATTCGTAGTGATAGGCAATTATAGAAGAGGTTGTCTTAAAACTAAAGGATCGAAGGTGCTTTTTATCGAGATACAACCCCACTCTCTAAATCTCTCTCCCCATTGTTGGGGAGAGAGACTTTTTTTTGTCCTCTCCCCAACAATGGAGAGGGCTAGGGTGGGGTCTTTCAAAAGTTTTCTAGACGCCTTCATATATAATTATACATTCTGAAAGTCTGGTAAATTCATGATTTTACCACCTTGCATAGCTGATTCGTGTGCTAAGATACCCACGCTTGTCCAGTTAGCCGATTGTGCGGCATTCGGGAATGGTTCACGGTCTTCAACAAGAGCCATTAAGAACTCATGCGCTAAATGCGGGTGAGAACCACCATGACCTGAACCTTGGGTAAATGATAAGTGGTTGTTTTCTCCCAAATCATATACACCTTTGGTTGTGAAATCCTGAATTTCTTCCGGTAATAAATGGGCATAATCTTTCACCGTTACTTTTTCAGGAATTTCATGTTCAGGCTTTTTCGCAGTATGAATGATATGCTCTTCATGCTCTACCAATGCCCACTCAAAAGATTTTTTAGAGCCATATACCTCAAAACTTTCTCTGTATTGACGGGCTACATCAAACAACGAACGATATACATAGGCGCTCAAATCGCTGTCTTTAAACTTAATATGTGCCGATTCAACCGCAAAAGGTGAGTTATGAATCTGAGCCAATTCTTCACGGATAGTACCCGAGCCAAAGCATGAAACATATTCAGCTTCTAATTTTAATAAACCAGCTACAGGGCCTACACAGTGCGTAGCGTAGTGCATAGGAGGTAATCCCGGCCAGTAATCCGGCCAGCCGTCCATGTCTTGTTGGTGACTTGCTTTCAGGAATTGCACTTTTCCTAATTCGCCTTTTTCATATAATTCTTTCACAAACAAAAACTCACGGGCATACACCACCGTTTCCATCATCATGTATTTTTTGCCTGTTTCTTTCACCGCCTTTACAATAGCCATACAATCTTCTACCGAAGTAGCCATCGGAACCGTACAAGCCACGTGTTTGCCTGCATACAAGGCTTTCAGCGTTTGCTCTGCATGATTCGGGATAGGTGAGTTGATATGTACGGCATCAATATCCGGGTCTTTCAGCAATTCGTCATAATCAGAATAGCGTTTTTCGATACCGAAAGCATCGCCAATCTGATTGAGTTTCTCTACATTACGCTGGCAAATGGCATACATATTGGCATTTGGGTGGCGCTGATAAATAGGAATAAACTCGGCACCAAAGCCAAGCCCGACGATAGCAATATTGATTTTTTTCGACATATTTGAATTGTTTTAGGTTAGCGTCAAATCCGTTTCTTTAATAAGGAATACTCGGTGTGCCTGGATTTTCAGCAAGACTATTTTTTAAAAAACTAAGACTATCTTTCATTAATTGTGTTTCCGAATCAAACATTTTTCGCCAGATATTGGCCACTGACAGTTTTTGACTGAATGCTTCTACCGATAGCCAGCCATCATATCTGATTTCGTGTAATGCCTTGAAAACATCTTCCCAGTTCACATTGCCTGTGCCTACAGTACTACGGTCGTTTTCAGAAACCTGTACGTGAACCAGATGCTTGGATAATTTTCTGATGGCATCTCCCAGATTCTTTTCCTCTATATTAGCATGGAAAGTATCAAACATGATTTTGCAAGCCGGGTGGTCAATATCTTCTACCAGTTTGATTAACTCATCGCTTGATGATACTAAGTAACTTTCAAAACGATTCAGGTATTCCAATCCTAAAGTGATACCAAAGCTATCAGCATAATCGGCTAATTCTCTCAGGTTATCTACTGCCCATCGCCACTCTTGCTCAGTAGCAGGTTGTCCTGTAAATTGACCTAAGGCAGAGTGATAAGGGCCGTTTAGTAAATTAGCGCCTAAAACCATCGCACAATCAACAGCCAGTTTATTACGCTCCAACGTGGCTTTTCGCATGGCAGGATCCGGGCTGATCTGGTTGAAATCAGGGCCACAAATCGTTACCGCAATTCTATCCAGTTCTAATTCATCCAATTTCTCCCGCCACTTATACCAATGCGTAGGGTCTGTATCAAAAATTGGTACTTCAACGCCATCAAACCCCAGCGCTTTTATTTGTTCTAATACCGGAAAAAGACTCTCATTAATTTCAGTTCCCCACAAAAGGAGATTCATTCCAAACTTCATGCTGATTTTCTTAAATTTTCACATTACAAAACTATCTTAAAATAGTACAAATAAATAAGCCTACTTTTACTGATACTGACTGTATTTTGACTTTATTTGTTTTTATATCTAAATTTATGGTTAAAATTGAGAATAGTCTATTATGAAACCTCTGCTCAAAAAATCAGTTGAAAGTGCAGTTTATTCCTTTACCCTGAAAGAATTAATTGAGCCGCATTTCGACCCAAACTGGCATTTTCACCCGCATTATCAGTTGTTTACAGTGCTGGAAGGGAGCGGCACAAGATTTATAGGAGACAATATCCGGCACTTTGAAGCAGGCGATACGGTTTTCCTTGGTCCTAATATTCCACATCTATGGCAGAGCGACCGGGCTTATTTTGAGCATGACCCTGATTTAATTACGCATGGCATTGTGATTTATTTTACCGAAGATTTTCTGGGCAATGGCTTTTTTGAGAAAAGCGAAATGCACAACCTAAAACAATTACTGGAACGAGGCGAGCGTGGATTGGATATAGTGGGAGAAACTAAAGAGTACATTCGGGAAGAATTGCTAAGCCTACACAATTTTGAAGGTTTTGAACGAGTATTAAAGTTTTTATCCATGCTTCATCATTTAGCGCAATCGAATGACTATGAATACATTGCCAGTTTCGGCTATGTAAATACCCACAAAGTTTCAGAAACAGAGCGGATGCAAAAAGTGCATGAGTATGTAATGAAACATTTTAAAGAAGAAGTGCGATTGAGTGAACTGGCTTCATTAGTGAGTATGAGTGATTCTGCTTTTTGTCGTTACTTTAAAAGCCGTACCAATAAACCCTTTTTTGATTTCATAGCCGAGATTCGCATCGGCCATGCCTGTAAATTGCTTCATGAGGGGAATCTGAGTATTACACAAGTTGCCTATGATAGTGGATACAATACCATTTCTAATTTTAACCGTCAGTTTAAAGAAATTACTGGCAAAACGCCTCTTTTGTATCAGAAAGAATATAACAAGGGTATCAGATAGCTTTCGCCGCATAATAAAAAATTCAACAATTACTATTCTTGATGCTCACAGATAAAGTATATTTGTAAAGGATGGGTTTTATGAATGATGTTTCTCTGAAGAGGGAGACATCATTTTTTTTTCATTGCTAATATATCTATTATTTAACCATGAAACGACGCTCATTCCTTGGCCTGGCTGCTTCTAGCGCTATCCTGCTCAATAATCAAGCTACCTTTGCCCATACAATTAAACCTTCTAAAGTTATTATTCTTGGGGCAGGATTTTCTGGCCTTTCTGCTGCGCTTACACTTTTTGATAAGAAAATAGACTTCGTAGTTTTAGAATCACGAAACCGGATCGGTGGACGGGTATTTACACATAAAATTGATGAACAAGCCGATTTGCGCGTGGAATTAGGTGCTGAATGGGTAGGGGAGTCGCATGGAGAAGTGAAGAAATTGTGTGAGCGTTTCAAGATTCAATTAAACGATAATCGCTTTGATACCGACTTGTATTTCAGAGGTAAGTATAGCAAAGTAAATAAATGGGATTTTGATGCCGACTGGAAGAAGAAACTGGAAGATTTGCTGGAAAAATTTAAAAATCTGAATGCCGAGCAACAGAAACAATTCGACAGATTGAATTGGTGGAGATACTTAGTGAATAATGGTATCCCTGAAAATGATTTGTATTTCAGAGAATTGTTAGATAGTACTGATTTTGGTGAGAGTATCAGACACGTATCAGCTTATGCCGCTATCAGTGAATATGCCTATTCTAGCAAGAAGAATGAAATGGATTTGAAGATGGAAGGGGGTAATAGCACCTTAGCTAATAAAATTGCTGATTTAATAGGCAGAGAAAAAATTCTGATGGAGCACCATGTAGATGCCATTATTCAGAAAGGCAAATCAATAAGTGTGAAGTGTGCTAATGGAAAAACCTTCGATGCTGATAGAGTAATCTGTACTGTTCCGACTTTTGCCTTAAGTCAGATAAGTTTCGCACCCGCATTGCCTAAAGCAAAACAACATGCCTTAGATGCCCTACAATATGCTCGTATCAATAAATGCGTAGGGTTGTTCAGTCAGCGCTTCTGGAAACGGGAAGATTTTGATATGATAACCGATACACCAGCGCATTACTTCTATCATGCTACCAAAAACCAGAATCATGCCAGAGGCGCACTTACTTCTTATAGCATTGGCGAAAAAGCAGATATGTTTGGCTGGCATGGCGATGATTACCGCCGCCAAACCTTGATTGACTCTATCAGGCCGCTAGGAGATGCCCGTAATTACCTGCAAAAAGTATTCAATTATAACTGGGGACAAGACCGTTATTCGAAAGGGGCTTATGCCATGTATGGCACAGGACAGTGGTTTACACTTCAACCGGAATTGAAAAAGCCCCACCTGAACATCCATTTTGCCGGAGAGCATCTGGCCGAATGGCAGGGCTTTATGGAAGGAGCGATTGTATCAGGCCGTGATGCGGCTTTAGAAGCAATTTAAACCGCAGTGGTGCGGCCACCATCTACCGGAATACTCACGCCATTGACAGAACTTGCGGCGGGTGAACATAGAAAGGCAATAACTGCGCCTGTTTCTTCGGGTGCGGTGAACCGACCGATAGGAATATCTTTAATCAGGTCTTGTTCAACGGCTTCAATACTTTTATTAGTTGCTTTGGCTCTGGTTTCGTTGACTTTTTCTAATCTGGCTGTGGTAGTATAGCCGGGCAATACATTATTGGTGGTAATACCATATCTACCCAATTCATTTGCCATTGATTTCGCCCAGTTGCCCATTGCTCCACGAATGGTATTTGATACACCCAAACCAATGATTGGTTGTTTCATGCCCACTGACGTAATATTTACGATTCTCCCAAAGCCTGCTTGTTTCATACTTGGTACTACAGCCTGCGCTAATATTTGTGCCGATACGATGTGCTCAGTAAAAGTTTGCGTAAACTGTGCCACATCAGCCTCAATGATAGGGCCACCAGAAGGGCCGCCAGTATTATTAATCAGAATATGTACTTCAGGATATTGGGCCAGATATTGCTCAATCGCAGGTTTTATTTGAGATGTTTTAGAAAAATCAATTACCAGATATCGATGTACCTGATTGGGTTTGTGCGGGAGTTCTTTTACTACTTCCTTCAATTTATCTTCATTGCGGGCAATTAAGGTAATATTAGCCCCTAATAGTGCTAATTCTATCGCCGCTGCTTTGCCAATGCCTTGTGTGCTGCCACAAACCAGGGCGGTTGTGCCTATTAAATCCAGATTCATGTGATGAGTTTTTTGGCAAAGGTAACGCCCCTAACCCCTAAAGGGGAATTAAAAACAAATAAATAAATATTTGTGTGAATCTGAAACACCCCTTTAGGGGCTGGGGGTATTTTTATTAAACACCAGACTCATAGTAAGTTTAATGTTATTCGGAATCAAATCATCTTTCATTTGAGATAAAAAACTATAAGATTTATAAGTGATGCCCCACAAAGTACGGTCAATCGTAACTGATGCCTGAGCTTTTAACTGAGCACCCTCTGTACTGATAATGGCTGGAAAAGTAATCACATTACTGATGCCTTTTAATGTCAGATTACCCGTAATGGTATACTCATTAGGCTTGGCATTGGGGATGATTTTTGTAATGACAAAAGTAGATAGAGGGAAACGTATGGTTGAGAAGAAATCATCAGAATGTAAATGTTCAACTACTCCTTTATTACGTTCTCCCGTTTTTGGATTAATACTATCGATACTTTTCATGTTTATTACAAACTTACCTCCTTTGGCTTTGCCAGTCGCAGCATTTACTAAAGTGCCGGAAGTTAATTGTAGCGTTCCTTCATGGGGCTTACCAGCAAATGGTACGTCCTGCCAGATGAGCTGACTTTCTTTATTGACTACTTCATAAATAATATCAGCAGGCGCTTTTACTTGTGAAAAGGTTGAATAGGAAAGAAAAAATAATACGATAAATAGCTTTTTCATTGATATTGTAGGTGTAAGCATATATTTTTTGTGGCGCGAACGGCCTGTTCGCACCACAAGTTTTATTTAACTAGAATTTCATTATGTGGCAAGGCATACTGCTTATCAGTGGTAAGCAATACAATCTGGTCACCTTTTTTGCATTGAGATAATACCTTCTGCACATCTACTTTCATAAAATCTTCTTTAGAAAACAGTGTGATAGTTTGAGTATCTTTTTCTTTGATAGCTATCTTAAAAGGTATCTTATCTACTGCTTTACTTTCGGTAGGAGATAAGTTAACAGTATTCACTGTCAGATCTCCGGTAGCTTTCAAAGAAATTTCATTTTTATAGCCCGTTTTAGTATATTGGTCTACAATCATTTTATTTCCTAAAAAGGCGGCTGAACAAATGTGCTGACTGAAACAGGCCTGCGAGAAAGCACAGCAAAAGAATGCGATGGTGATAAGTTTTTTCATAAAGATGATTTTTTTGATTAAACAATTAGCCAAATGTAGGAGAGGTAAAACGGGCAGAAGTAAAATGAATGTAAAAAAATGTAAATTGCGTGTAACTCTACTGATTTTAAGATAGCTTTACCATAATTTTGTCAGATTATGAAACCAAGAATTTATATCATTTGCCTTGCCGTATTTTCAGCGATCGCGCTTTCGGCAGCAGCTCTTGCCACCGACGATTCGCAGGAGTTTTTAGAGAAAAGAGCCGTATTGGTAGTGCGCGAAATCGGGCATCAGTTATTGCAGCACTCGGGAGATTTAACCTCGAGGGTAATGCCTGTGAAGAAAATTAATAAAAATACCTTCCAGCTGGAGTTCCAGAGCGAGTTTGCTTTTATGCCTGACACGCTGATGAAAATCGTACATCAGCGCCTGAGTTCAGCCCATTTACCCCTTGATTATATGGTAAACGTATATAACTGCGTTAGCCCTGAACTGGTGTTTGGCTACGAGATTAAGAGTAAAGGAAATGATGTATTAGCCTGTATGGGAAGGCCACAGCCCAAAGATTGTTACAAGATTCAGATTGAGTTTACAGGTAATTATAGAGCTTCTCAACCCATGAATATCTGGTGGGCAGTAGGTTTTATTCTGGCTGGTGGAACACTTTTTTCATTATTCAATAAAAAATTTTTTAAGAAAAAAAGCGAGACCGAGCCTGTTCCTGTCACTATTGAAGACACCCCATTTATCGGCATCGGTAAGTATACTTTTTACCCGGATAGAGCCTTGCTGAAACAAGGAGAAGAACAGGTTGAACTGTCTGACAAGGAAGCAAAATTGCTTAGCATTTTTGCTGCGAATCAGAACCAGGTAATAGAGCGCGACAGGCTTTTAAAAGAAGTCTGGGAAGACGAAGGTGTATTTGTAGTAGGCAGAAGTCTGGATGTTTTTGTATCTAAACTCAGAAAAAAATTACAAGGAGACGATGCCATCAAGATTAACAGTATCCATGGGAAAGGGTATAAACTAGAAGTAATAGCATAATAATAAGTAAAGAAAAGCGTAATAATTTCTTTAAATAGCGCTTTTTATTGTTAAGTAATTACAAATTTTGGGTAAATTTTTCCATTCATACATATAATTCGTCCTCCTAAGTATTTTTGGTTTTCTGCTGAGAATATTATATTTTTCTTGCTAAAATTCGTAACTTTACCGAAATTATGGAGGACTATACATTATAAGCTACTACAGTACTTGTAAAATGCTCTTTACAGGTTTTTAAAAAGCAAACACGCTTATGGAAGAAGAAATAATAGAAATAGAAAGATATTCTGAGAAAGAAAAATATGCGGTCTTTGATAAGGAGTTCATGCCACACATAGACTCGATGTATAACTTTGCTTTTCGCTTGACAAATGACGAGGACGATGCCAACGACCTTGTACAAGATACCTATCTGAAAGCCTTTAGATTTATCAATTCATTTGAACGTGGAACTAATGCAAAAGCGTGGTTGTTTAGAATCTTGAAAAACAGTTTCATTAACGACTATCGCAAGAAAAGTAAGGAACCATCAAAGGTTGATTATCAGGACGTTGAGACTACCTACAACTCGGTAGAAGATGCCGAAATGGAGGCAACAACCGACTTGCGTACGGAGACTGTTCAGGACATGATTGGCGATGAAGTTGCCAATGCGCTTAACAGCTTGCCGGTTGATTTTCGTACAGTAATTATCCTTTGTGATATTGAAGGATTTACCTACGAAGAGATGGCAAAAATTTTGGATATCCCTATCGGAACGGTACGGTCGAGGTTGCACAGAGCAAGAAATTTGTTGAAAGAGAAGCTGAAAAGTTATGCTTCATCGATGGGTTATAAAACCGATGAGATGGCAGAACAGGATTAAGCTGCCGGTCTTAAGGAGACTTTACTACAAAGAATATTTTACTAACGATATATGCTTATGGTTGATATACCAGGGGCATCATTAACAAAACATTTACAGAGAGGGAAGTAGAACAATGTCCCCTAAACATTATACCAATGAAAGAAAGGTGTGAAAATCATCAAAAGTGTATGCAGATGATACAGGCTGTACTTGATGGATCGGCATCTGCCGCTGAGGTAGAACATTTTAAGTTACACATGGACGATTGTCTACCATGTATAGAGGGTTACAAACTGGAGAAAAGCATAAAAGATGCACTTCTGGTGAAAATGGAGAAAAAATGCTGTCCACAGGCGACAGTAGTAGATATAAGAGCAAAAATTGGCTTAGGATTGGTAGTATTAGGGTTCATAGTAGCAGAACTAAAACTGTATCATTTGTTGTTTAGTTGTTAAATTCCCTATCTTTGCAAGATATTCAGCCATCAGGTTTCATAAACTTGGTGGCTTTTTTAATAATTTTATTGTAGCTACATACCTTGTACAAACAAGGCAATAAATCATCCTCAATGAAAGGTAAAGCCATTATTTTTTGCGCTCCCTCCGGTTCGGGAAAAACAACCATTGTTAAGCATCTGCTTGATAAGTATAATTCAAACCTGGGTTTTTCAATTTCGGCGTGTACACGTGATAAACGCGGACGTAATGAAGAAAATGGGAAAGACTATTATTTCCTGAGTATCCACGATTTTAAAGAAAGAATTGATAACGAAGAGTTTATTGAGTGGCAGGAAGTATATCCGGGAGCTTATTATGGCACTTTAAAAACAGAGATTGAAAGGTTGTGGTCAGAAGGTAAAAATGTAATCTTTGATGTAGATGTAAAAGGTGGAGTCAATCTGAAAAATTATTTTGGCGATGATGCACTGGCTATTTATGTAAAAGTGCCTTCAATGGAGGAATTAGAGAGACGATTGAGAAGCAGGGGTACCGATAGTGAAGACAGTATTTCAAGGCGCCTCTACAAAATGAAATTTGAAATGGAGTTTCAGAACAGATTTGATGTGATTTTATTGAATGATGATATTGAAACTTCGTGGCAAAAGGCAGAAGAACTTTATGAAAGTTTTGTGAGAGAAGAGTTGAAGATAGAAAAGAAGCCTTTGGAGGTTTGATAATCCTAAAGCCCGCGTGCCACGCCTATACTCGGAAGAATATGGGTGTGGCACGCTTATTTTGGGAGTAGCCTCAAATATTGGGATAATAAATATTAGGAAATCCTTCTATTGTATAATAGATATTTCTCTAAGTGCCTAAGCAAGCCACACCCTTTTTCGAACGAGTATAGGTGTGACGCGCTGGGTATCAATGCAAGAAATGTCTTACACCCGTTAATACCATCGCTACACCATTTTTATTGCAATAATCAATTGAATCCTGATCACGGATAGAGCCACCCGGCTGAACTACACTAGTGATACCAGCTTCATGCGCAATCTCCACACAGTCAGGGAATGGGAAGAAGGCTTCTGAGGCCATTGCTGCACCTTTCAAATCAAATCCGAACGTATTAGCTTTTTCAATAGCTTGTTTCAAGGCATCTACACGTGAAGTCTGACCTACACCGCAGGCTAATAACTGTCCGTCTTTTGCCAGAACCACATTATTAGATTTCAGGTGTTTACAGATTTTCAAGGCAAATTCTAATGCTTTTACTTCATCTGCCGTCGGAGCTTTTTCAGTAGCTACTTTAAAATCTGCTGCTGTTTCAATCGCATTGTCTTTATCTTGTTCCAGAACCCCGTTCAGAAGCGTGCGGAATTGTTTTTTGCTCAACTCAACCGACTTTCTGATTAATAAACGGCGGTCTTTCTTTTTCTTTAAGATAGTCAATGCTTCTTCATCAAAAGATGGCGCAATTAATATCTCAAAGAACAATTTATGTAATTCTTCGGCAGTAGCCACGTCAACATTCGTATTCGTAATAATTACCCCTCCAAAAGCTGAAACAGGGTCACAAGCCAGGGCATTTACGTACGCTTCTTTTGCTGTTGAAGCAGAGGCTACGCCACAGGCATTATTATGTTTGATAATCACAAATGATGTTTCTTCAAACTCATCAATCAATCGCACACAGGATTCAACATCTATCAGATTATTGTAGGATAACTCCTTGCCATGAATCTGCTCAAACATCTGGTCTAAATCGCCATAAAAAGTAGCTGCCTGATGTGGGTTTTCGCCATAGCGTAATGCTTTTTGTGGTAAGGCTGCAAAGTTTTGTACCTGCGTATATACATCGCCACTGAAATAGGCATGAATAGCCGTATCATATTGCGAACTCATGCCAAAGCCTTCCATGGCATAGCGGCGGCGGTCTTCTAAATCAGTTGCACAGCCTTTGCTTTGCAGGATTTCGAATACATCATCGTATTGGTTACGTGACGATACGATTAATACATCGTTGAAGTTTTTGGCGGCTCCACGAATCAAAGAGATACCACCAATATCTATTTTCTCAATAATATCTTCTTCACTTGCACCAGAGGCAACGGTTTCCTGAAAAGGATATAGGTCAACAATCACTAAATCAATAGACGGAATTTCGAATTGAGCGGCCGTTTGAATATCTCCCTCATTATCTCTGCGATACAAAATACCACCGAAAACTTTTGGATGAAGTGTTTTTACTCGTCCGCCAAAGATAGACGGGTAGCTCGTCAGGTCTTCTACTGCTGTCACAGGTATCCCTAAATCTTCAATGAAACTTTGGGTGCCACCTGTCGAGAAAATCTGTACGTTGTGCTCATGAAGGAGTTTAACTATTTTATCTAAGCCGTCTTTGTAATAAACCGAAATAAGAGCCGATTGTATTGTCTTAGCCATTTTGGAATGATTTTTGCAATATATGAAACGTAAATCTGAAAGTCTCGTGCCAAACTGATTAAGCGTTGGCATAAAAAATGAGAGTGCAAAATTACTGCTTTTTTGGAATACGACAGCATTTTTCGAAAAACATTAGAAAATAGTCGCTATTCGTACAGAAATTAGTCTTTTTTGGGACTTTATGAATGATTAAGTGAAGTGTTTTTTGAGGAATGTTTCTCGAAAAAATACAAATTTTATTCCGACTATCATATCAGGCAAACTAGTGGAGGAACGAATATCCTCGCTAGTGAGCGTTTCTATACTGAGTGCAGGTTTTCGAAAGAGAGCTTGCACATCTTTTTTTACATCCTAGGTTTCCAGGTAATTTCTTCACTGCCCAGCTCCTGCGTCATTTTACGGGAAAGCACAAAAAGATAATCAGATAAGCGATTGATGTACTTAATCACCATTGGATTCACCTCTTCTTCTTCCGATAAGCGAATTACCAAACGCTCGGCTCTACGGCAGACAGTTCGGGCCAAATGTGCAAACGAAACAGATTGATTTCCTCCCGGTAATACAAAAGCTCTTAGTGGGGGAAGTTCTGTATCCATTTTATCCATTTCGTTTTCCAGTAATATAATATCTTCTTCTACTAAACTCGGAATAGGTTTCTTTCTGACTTGCTCCGGCTCGGAAGCCAAATCAGCACCGATAGTAAAGAGTCTATCCTGAATTTCTTTCAGCAAATCCCTACGAGATTCATTGATGGGTTGGTCTCGCACCAGCCCTATCCATGAATTGAGTTCATCTACTGTACCATAAGACTCAATCTTTAAATTTCCTTTGCTGACTCTCCGGCCACCGACCAATGCAGTAGTACCTTTATCTCCGGTTTTAGTATATATTTTCATTTATTTCCCCGCTAAAAAATCCTTATAAGTGCTACATTCTTTAATTAACTGCTCTTCGTAGTTGGTTTGTTGGTATTTGGTCTTCAACAAGTTGAAGTAGGTAGCATATTTTTCTTTTCTCAGTGTTTCTAAAGTTTTGGTTATTTCGGCTTCTTTCTTCTCTCTTTCTCCATCAGGAAGAGAATATAGTCCGTCGTACATAGTACTATAAGCCAACTCATATCTGATTTTCTGACAGGCAGCAGCCAGGTAGCAAGCCTTAGCCGCGGTTTCGGCATTAGGTGCTACACTCATTGCTTTATCAAAATAATACAAAGCTTTTTCAGAAGTATAATAATCGTCTGTTTCATTTTTCTGCTCACCCCCACTCCATGCTCTGCGTAGCAAAATCCAGCTATTGCCAAAGTAGCCCATATTATAGCTACCACAACCTAAGAGCAACCAACTCTCATAATCTTTTGGATTTTTGTCAACTTTCTCTTTTAGCTCAGCCATGCGTATAGCAAAAGAGATAGGGGTAACGGTCTCTTTGGGATTGGCTTCTCCCTGACCATCCAGATGGAAAGGATTGACATCTAAATAAGTTTTGAAAGGCTCTGCGTCCCAGGTTGCAGGTGCAATATGTTTCCACGCTTCGGCAGCTTTGGCATATTGATGCTCTGATAAGGCTCTTCTGCCCAAAACCAAATAAAGGTAGTTATTATCTAACCCGGTGAGTTTAATTAATCGCTTATCAAAATCAGTGTGATTGTTCTTGGCAAAATAATCGAGTGTATAATTGATAGTCGCAGACGAAGTAGAATCTTCAATTGCATACTGGTCTGAACTACTCATAAAGTTAGCTGTTGCTACCCATCCCTCTTCCTGCCTTGAATAACCTAATTGATAGGAGGTAAGCAAAGAAACTAAAAATGCTTTCGCTTTACCTTCTGGTGATGCCTTTACGTTTCTTTCTTCATCTTTTTTACCGAAACAACCGGCAAACCAACCTAATGGCTTACTCTCTTTCACTTGTTTCCCATTCTTCAATGGGCGTGTTTCTCCCCCTTCCGCAAATTCATTCATAGGGGTTGTTCCCAGATATTTAGCAACCAGAATCTTGCAGGCTGCATTGAAATTATTGGCCGTACGGAAGTTATCAGAACGTGAGAAACGTTCTAATAAAGGCATCACTTTTTTTTCCATTTCAGACGTAACCACCGGTGATTCAGTTACAGTCAATATCATTTCCTGTAAGGCAATCTGGTCTTGTACCCCTTTATCATTGGTCGGAATTGCCTTGGCTTTTTGTAGTAATTCATTGGCTTTAGGGTAATCTTGTGCAATAAATGTCAGATAAGCGGCTGCTGTATACCAGAAAGGAGATTTTTTCAAAGTAGCATTCTCGGCAGACTCAAGAGAAAAATCCAGCAATTTGCTGAAATAATCGGGTGCTTCTTTTTTGAGGTTTTCTTTTTTTGTAGAATCCATACTCCAGTAAGAATACTTTAAATCCTGCCAGTTGGTAAAGAAAAACTCTTCATTTTTATTAATCTCGCGAGCCATCACAAACTCCAGCATTGGGTTGTTGATGTCTAGGTCACGCATTTGTTCCATCATAGGCAAAGCATCCTGAAAAGGCAGAACTGCTGTAGCCGCATAGACATTGGCTTTCTCAGCATCGGTTTTACAAAGTGTGATGGCTTCGTTCTGCAATTTAGGTAGATAACTTCTCAGACTTATATGCGCCACTGTTCTGCGCGTAGGAGCCGTAACAAACAACTGTGAAAAATGGTAATAAGCCTGTGTAGAATCTCCGGCATGAGTATAGGCTCCAGCCATACGAGCGCGAGCCCAATCGCTGATAAAAGTTTTAGGAGAAATAGGCTCTACCAGTTTTTTATAGAATTCAATACTTTTCTGTGGATTGCCGGCCATATCGGCTACTTTCACAGCCTGATACGCTAAACGTTCTTTTACAAAGTTATCTTTACTTTGGTCATATTTGGTTTGAATAGCCGTAAGCCATGCATCGTACTCTGTTGCAGGTGCTTTCTCTTGAGATGAAGCCTCCTCTCCTGACATATTTATATCAGTACGCTCTATTTTTCTGGCAAGTGCCAGGTATTCAGCTGCTTCGGTTTTGCCTTTTTGTTGTAGTGCTTCTGTCAGTCCTGTGGTGCTTTTACTATCGGCGTTAGTATACAATTCATCGGTTACTGTTTTTTCATCAACTCCCGCATAAGTAGCCCAGGCTTTGGTATTTTCTACTTGTGCCGGGTCTGTTTTATTATCCTGATCCCAGAAATTATAATTGTATAAAAACTGCGAGGTAAAATTGTAATTATGAAATTGTGCTTCGTTGGCGGCACTTTCGGGAGCAAAAAAGCTCTTGAATTCATCATAGTCAAATGGCTCCGGGCCGCAGGCCATTAGCAGTAAAATGATGATAGATTTAGTCCGGTAACTCAAACGAAACAAAGATCTGGTAGAGTTGTTCATGGCTGTAACTGGATATAGTTTTTGGGTCTAAATAATAGAATGCAAATGTAAGTTTTTGTGTGGATATTTGTTTACTTAAGGCCCTTGAACCTTTTAAAAGTTCTTTATAATCAGGCTCTTCCACCCGAATCATATCACCTGTGCGTAATGAGATACCAAAGGCTTGTACATCTTCCTGCACATAATACCTGTTATCTTCTTTTTTTAGAAATTTCTGCTGGTTCAAAGTCTCAGAATCCAACTTATTGATAACCGTCATAAAACGATTGCCACGATAGAAAATTGCCCATTTGAATATCGGAAAAACCACATCTAATGCCAATGGATATTTGCTGAGGGTTGCGGTATATTGCGAAGCTGCATCCAGGTCATAAATAGAGTTTTTAATCTGCGGCTTTTTCCAGTCTGACATATTATAAAACATTAGCATTCCTCTATCCACGGGTGGAATGCCTGTTTTATGGGCAAACTTAATCTGATGAAGCCTGATAGTAGCCGAAAGTATTTTACCTTGGCAGTGCTTTCTATATAAATCAAGGAATTTGAAATATTTGTTTCTGGTGCCAATTGTCCAATCACAATCAAATTGAATCTCCGTATAGGGTCTGTCGCGCCATATAGTTTTTAATTGGCTTTGAACGAAATCAGCAAAATCTTCCAGACGCGTATCTGCTATTTGTTTAAGGGTTTGATTGGTGATAAAAACGACAGGAACAAGTGACAGTTTTGCCGGAACTGAATCCTGAAATATCAGAGGAGCTTTTATCACAGGTTTATTGGTGGCCGGATTCCAGTCTATATCGAAAGCCTTAATATAAAGCTTATTTACCTGGCAAGTATCAAGTGTTTTTAGTTCCTGAGGGCTTAGCTGGAAAGTTGATTTCCAATAATAAAACGCTCTTGTAACGTCTTTAGGAGGAGTATGCGACCCACAGGCCTGTATCAATAAAACAAGAAAAAGCAGGTAAAAGCGCATGGAGTCTGGTGGCCGGAAAAATTTATCAAATATACAAATCTGCTGAACAAGAGGATGTTTAAATATTGTTTTTCTGACCGAAAAGGATAGATTTTTTTGCTAGACAAGGCGCACTTTGTAGGTGTAGCCAGCAGCTACATCGAAAAAGTGCGACGCAGTATAGATAAAAAAGATGCCTTTGGAGGTCGAACGACAATTTTTAAACATGCTCCAAGATTTTTTGAGAAAAATCTAATTCTCTGACGTAACTTTGCGGCCTCGTGCTAAAGATTATTTCTTTTGACTTTGTTTATACGCTAGCACACAAACCGAAAATTACCCTCTAATGTCAGTATCGCATATATTTTTTAGTTTTTGGCGTAAAGTCTCTATGCCTTTATTAGCCATTACCCTGGTTGTTTGTTATTTTACTTTCCCTGATGGTGTGGCAATTCATTATACTTCATCGGGAAGACCAGACGATTTTATCGATAAACAAGATTTTTTCTATATTGCGTTTGGGTTAATTATAGGTTTAAATTTCTTATTAAATCTGCTAAGAACACAGGTACAGAAAATAAATTTTGCCAAACTCAATGCCAATAGTGTATGGGCAAAAGACCCTGAGGCATTAAAGAATTTATTAGAAAGCTGGTTTAATGCATTTATTGCGGTTATCAATACCTTTATGGTGTTCTTTCTGATAGCGCTGAGCCGAATTAACCGTACAGAAGATCAGAAACTAGACATTAATTATGATTGGCTGATTATAGGAGGAGCAGTGGCATTGCTTATCGTACTTTTCTTCCTGCCAATCCGATTGCTTTATACCAATCCTGCTACAAAAGAATAGAGTCTGCTATAAGCGTTTTTGATGTATGATAAACTTAGATTTAGAAAAATATACGTATCATCTGCCCGATGAGCGCATAGCCCGGTTTCCTGTAGAACCACGGGATATATCTAAGTTATTGGTTTATAAACAATCAGAAATCAGTGAAGACAGATTTTATAATCTGATTAAATACCTGCCGCAAGAATCTTTTCTGGTTTTTAATAATACAAAGGTTATTCCCGCAAGATTATTTTTTCAGAAATCAAGCGGAGCCATTATTGAAATATTTCTGCTGAATCCTGTCGAACCTTCAGGTATCATTTCACAAGTGATGGAAACTACCCAGACTTGTACATGGGCTTGTATGATAGGGAATAAGAAACGGTTGAAAGATACACTGGTAAGCACACATACCATTCATACAACCGATGATCTGGAGTTAGTGGCCGAATTGGTTGATAGCGAGAAAAACCATGTGCAGTTTACCTGGAATAATCCGAATCTGAACTTTGCAGAAATTGTTAAATACTTCGGGCAGATTCCGCTTCCCCCATACTTGAAACGGGAAACCGAAGAGAAGGATTATCAGACCTATCAGACGGTTTACTCTAAAAATGATGGAGCAGTGGCTGCCCCGACAGCAGGCTTACATTTTACAGAGAAAGTACTCTTTGATTTACTAGACCAGGATATTGATTACGAATTCATTACCTTGCACGTAGGCGCAGGGACTTTTCAGCCAATTAAAGTGCAGAATGTGGTAGAACACCAGATGCACTCTGAGCAGATTGTTTTTGAGAAAACCTTTATTGAGCAATTAGCCCGAAAGCTGAGTTTTGTGATTCCGGTAGGTACAACCTCGATGCGTTCGTTGGAAAGTTTATATTGGTTTGGGGTAAAATTGTTGCAAGGGCAGGAGTCTTTTTTTATAGAAAAATTATTTCCATACGAGCAAGAGAAAACTATTAGTGCTGAGGCATCAATACAGGCGATTCTTGACTATATGGAGACCAAAAATATAGAACAACTGATTGGTGAAACCGAAATTTTTATCTTTCCGGGCTATCAGTTCAGAATCTGCAAGGGAATTATTACAAATTTTCACCAGCCCGATTCTACCTTAATCCTGCTTGTAGCGGCATTAGTAGGCGAAGATTGGAGAAAAATTTATGATTTTGCCTTAGAAAATAACTTTCGTTTCCTGAGTTATGGTGATTCTTCGCTATTGATTCCGTAATTTTGCTGTTCGAAATTCGTTATGGTTAAAAACCACTATTCTAAAATATTATTTTAACACTCGCTGATGAAACAATCATTTAGTCAAAAGCATACACCAAATACTTTTTTCTGGGGTTTTACCTCGCTGCTTCTTTTTATTAGTTTTTTGTCTTCTGCCCAAATCAGACCCCTTAGCCAATATGGCTTTAAAGTCGGAACAGGTATTTCAAAAACTGCTATTATTGACAACCCGTCTAATATTACGCCTAAGCTAAGAAATGATTTTAATGTAGGTTTATTCTACCGTCGTAATTTCAATAAATTCAGTGTGCAACCCGAGTTATACTATCAGGTAAGAGGGGGAAGTTTTAAAGCAACTACCAACTTTGCTGAAACAGGCAATACGATTTTGAGAAACCACTACCGATACATAAGTGTTCCTTTGCTGCTAGGGTATGAAGTAGCCAAAAATATCTCTATTGTAGCAGGCCCTGAGTATGGTTATTCATTAAATGCGAATACAAACAAAGGCCCGGATGTAGCCAGTGATTTTAATTTGGTAGGAGGGGTAAGAATTGATATGTTAGATATGGCACATTTGTTCAGTATCAATATCCGCTACGTACATGGCTTATCTAATACGACTAACAAGATTTATATACCTACCGGAGCAGCTGCTGTTCCGCTGACTTTCCAGAACAGAACGTTGCAGATTTCGGCCACCTACAATTTCAGTGATTATTATAACTGGTGGAAAAAACATGGCAAAAGCACAAAAAAGAAATAAATAGACTAACGAAAAAATAAAGAATCGTTTGTAAGTTTGCAAAAATATTGGTGCCACGCCCTGCAAAGCGTGGCACACTTATTAAATATCCATTCTATATTCCCCGTGAGACACGGGCGTGCCGACGAATCGGTTGAGTATGAATTTTATTGAAGAATTACGCTGGCGTGGAATGTTATTCGATGCCATGCCCGGTACAGAAGAGCAACTGAACAAAGAAATGACGGCGGCTTACATTGGTTTCGACCCAACGGCGAAATCATTGCATATCGGTAATCTGGCTACTATCATGTTGCTAAAACATTTTCAGCTGGCAGGGCATAAACCTTTTGCCCTGGTAGGCGGAGCAACCGGTATGATTGGCGATCCATCTTTCAAAGCTGCTGAGCGTCAGTTTTTATCAGAAGACACCTTAAGAGAAAATCAGGAAGGAATTCGTGCCCAATTAGCGAAATTTCTGGATTTTGATTGTGGTGAAAATTCGGCTGAAATTGTGAACAACTACGATTGGTTTAAAGAAATCGGGTTCTTACAGTTTTTGCGCGAAGTAGGAAAGTATCTGAGCGTGAATTACATGATGTCGAAAGACTCGGTAAAGAATCGCCTGGAGACTGGTATTTCTTTTACTGAGTTCTCATATCAGTTATTACAAGGCTACGATTTTTACTGGTTATATAAAAATAAGAATATTCGTCTTCAAATGGGTGGCTCTGACCAATGGGGTAATATTACTACCGGTACAGAGTTGATCCGTAGAAAAGAAGCAAAGGCTGAAATAGACGAAAACGATGCAGAAAGCGGAAGTTCTAAAGCATTTGCGCTCACTACCCCTTTGGTAACTAAAGCCGATGGAACAAAATTTGGCAAATCAGAAGGAGGTAATGTTTGGCTAGATGCAAGTATGACTTCGGTATATGATTTCTATCAGTTTTGGCTCAATCAGCAAGATGATGATGTTCCGCGTTTGCTAAGAGTATTTACATTATATTCAAAAGCAGAAATTGAAGAAATTGAAAAACAGCATGAAGAGGCTAAACATCTGAGAATTGCTCAAAAGGCATTAGGAAAAGATGTAACAATCCGTGTGCACGGTGAAGATGGATATACATTGGCGAAAGAAATAACAGACCGATTATTTAGTAAAACATTGGTAGAAGATTTGAAAACCAATGCCTTTGATGCTAATTTGTTTGATTCAATTTCAATTAAGATCCCTGCTTTTGAAAGCATAGGCGTGGCAACTTTTGCATCAGGGTCATTAAATAATAAAGTTTACGAGTCGGCCAGTGAGGTACGTAGAGCCATTAAGGGTAATGCTTTCAGTATCAATGGAAAGAAAATTACGGATGGTAATTATGCAGTTACCGATAAAGATTTAATTAATGGTAAATGGATGATTGTTTCGTCTGGTAAACAAAAAATTTACCCGGTAGAAATTATATCGGCAGAATAGATATTTAAGTATTACCAAAAGAATATTTACTTTATTTTTTGTTGGGATTTGTGAAGAAAAGAAAAACTGACTATATTTGCATCCCCAAAGAAATTTTGGTAATAAACACGGGCATAGTATAAGGGTAGTACGAGGGTCTCCAAAACCTTTGGTCTGGGTTCGAATCCTGGTGCCCGTGCAAGTATTTTTTGAACATAAGATTTTATGCAACAATTTTTCAAAAACTCTTGGGAAGAAGTAACCAAAGAGGTAACATGGCCAAAGTGGAGTGAACTACAGTCAAGCGCAACGCTTGTATTAGTAGCCTCAATTATATTTGCTTTGGTGGTAGGTGTTATTGATTTTTTGATTGAAAACGGTCTCCGTTTGTTTTACCAATCAGTCTAGAACCTTTAATTTTTTGCTAACGATATGAGCGAAATCAATTGGTATGTTGTAAGAGCAGTTTCGGGGCAGGAGAAAAAGATTAAATCCTACATCGAAAATGAAGCCATTCGTCGCAAATTAAGTGAGTTGGTTCCTACAATTTTAATTCCATCTGAAAAGATAACGGAAGTACGTAATGGTAAAAAGCGTGTTCGTGAGAAAAGCTTTTTTCCGGGATATATTCTTATCAATGCTGACCTGAACAACGGGGAAGTATTGCACATGATTAAAAGTATGCCAGGTGTTATCGGTTTCTTAGGCCGTAACAATGGTACGTCAATGACACCGGAGCCTCTCCGTCAGTCAGAAATCAATCGTATTCTAGGAGTACAGGAAGAAGTAATTGGCGAGGTGATTTCTCCATCTTTGTCTTTCACCAAAGGCGAAAACGTAAAAGTAATCGACGGACCTTTCAGTGGTTTCGATGGTACGGTAGAAGAAATCAACGAAGACAAGAAAAAACTAAGTGTGAGCGTAAAAATCTTTGGTCGCAGCACACCTGTAGAGCTTGGATACGTACAAGTAGAGAAAATGTAATACAATATATTATTCGACGAAATCCCTGTTGCGAAAGCAATGGGGATTTTTGTTTATATGTATCACCGATTTTCAATCGGTTCTTATAACCCATCCATCTGCTTCTGAATCACCTGCCTATCCGCCTGTGTTCCAGCGAATTGATAAGCCTTCTGGAAATTTTCTTTGGCTTTAGCTTTATCAAGTTCTTTATACAGTTCGCCCAATAATGTAAAATAATAAGGGTTATCATTGAGTTTCAATTTTTCGGCTTCTGCAATAGCTTTGGGCTTGCCATAGACTTTAGAAAAAGCAAAGGTTCTGTTTAATGCCGCAATAGGAGAGTACTCGAAAATTAATAACTGGTTATATAATTGCAGAATACTTTCCCATTTTTCGTTAGTGTCTGCCTTAATAGTATGCCAATAAGCGATACTGGATTCTAAATGGTATCTGGAAAATCGAGTACCCTGTGATGCCTGATGCAGATAATAAGCACCTTTATCAATTAATTCTTTATTCCAAAGGCTTTCGTCCTGGTCCTGGTATAAAACGATCTCACCATTCGCATTTTTTCTGGCCTCAAATCGGGAGGCATGAAAACACATCAAAGATAATAATGCTTTTACTTCCGGTAGATTGGTAGATTCATTTTCAATCAATAGATAAGTCAATCGCATGGCTTCCAGACAAAGGTCATTACGTAAAACTGTATCCTGACTTTCGGAATAATAACCCTCATTGAATAATAAATACAATGTTCTTAAAACTGCTTCTAATCTTACTTGAATTTCTGTTTCTACCGGAAACTCAATGGCTACTTTCTCGGTTCGTAGTTTTTCTTTGGCTCTGAAAAGCCGCTTGTTAATAGTTTCTTTATTGCTTAGAAAAGCGTTGGCAATCTCATCAATACCAAACCCGCAAAGAATACGTAGCGCTAAACCAATTTGCGCTTCGATAGAAATACTTGGATGACAAATAGCAAATAACATTTGCAACTGACTATCACTGATGTTTTTATCAGATAAATCGATTTCAATACCCTGATTTTCTTCTAGAGATTGAATGATTTCAGAAGATACTTTAGTATCGAAAATATGATTCCTTACAATATAATTTCGGGCTTTGTTTTTGGCTACAGCATAGAGCCACGCTGTTGGGTTAGGAGGGATGCCCTTATAAGGCCAACTTTCAACCGCTGATAAAAACGTATCACTGACAATATCTTCTGCTGTTTCAATATGCTCTATTCCCAGCAGTTTAGATAAAACAGCCGTTATTTTTCTGAATTCAGTTCTGAATAGATGCGGTATGAGTTCCTGTTGTTGCATGGCCGATGCTATCAAAGAAGCCCCTGCAATTCGCAGGGGCTTGAATATTATTGCTTAATGAACACCATCTCCTTTGGCAATTTTTCTTACTTCCATCGTATTCCCCTCTCCTTGCAAGATGGGTGAACCTTTGGCAAACTCAACTGCTTCATCAATTGATTCGGCTCTGACGATGGCATAACCTCCAATGGTTTCTTTAACATCGCCAAAAGGACCGTTAGTTACCACTCCATTGTGGCTAACTATCTTGCTACCTTCAAAAACTAACCCGTTACCACCTACATATTTATTCTGAGCAGCTATGCCACCAATCCAGTCCATCGTTTGTTTAATCCAGATTTGCATTTGTTCAGGTGAAGCTACTTTGCCACCTTCTTCATGTCTGAAAATTAATAGGTATTCGTCCATTGTTTTTAAGATTTAATGTGAGTAATCGTTTTACAATAACCTATCAAATGAACTGGAAAATATTGGACATGGTTAGATTAAATTTTTTGCAAAAAACTAAAACAGATAAGCCGATCGTAATTATAATATTCAATAGCTGACAGAAACAAGCGTGGAATTATTTATTCTGAAAGATACCTCAGAAGTAGAAGTTTCAAGAAGAAATACGAGAGCAACCAGGCATTCTATCTATTCAACATATTTCTTCATAACCAATTTTTTGATGTTTAGCCCGAATCTGATATTAGACAGATTGCTGGCTGTCAGAAGCAATTGAGAATTGACCAATCCCTTACAGGTAAAGGCACTGAGCGGATTTATCCGGGCATCAATTTTATCAAAAGTGCAATTATCATCAATTTCGAAATTGCAATATTTATTAGTAGTGAGGTCTAATTGCTGAATCTCACAAGCATAAAATCGCATATAACTACTCCGATTATCTACTTTCAGATAGCCCACTCCAAAGTTTGAGAAATAGGTCTGGGTAGCTTCACCCATATAATAATTTATTTCAGGTGTATAAATATACACCTGCTTGGTAATTGGATTTTCTTTAGTTGATTTGGGCGATTTAAGCGTATGAATCAGCAATGTATCTCCTTTGAAGCTCATCTCGACATACTTCATAAATGTCTGATGTAGTTCAACTGAATGTTTTTTGTCGGCATTCAGATATACTTTTATCGGGCCTACATCGCAGTTTACCTTTATATATCTGAATGGTTTCAAAGGTATTTTCTTGAAATCCGTTGGCTGAACCAGCGTATCATATTCGGCAGTTCCGTTAACTTTCTTTAGTTTTTTAGCATGGCTGAAATAATACCAGGTACCAAAGGCAAACAATAATATACCAGCAATAATGAACAGCCATTTATATCTATTAAGCATCTTCTTTATTTTTACTCTACTAACAAATAAAGAAATTTTTAACCAATAATGCTAACGATAGAACAGGTTGATTTTGAGTTATAAAATTTCTGACTTATTGAGTTGGTTTAGGAGTATATGGCTCCCCATTTGAATAATGAAAGTTTTTGTCTCGGGCAATCCCACTTTCTTTATTTACAATGGTAAATGTCGCCATGTCTGCATCAGGCAGTTTTACCCAACTCAAATTCCCTCTATTGTCAACCTTGGTACTCCATATAGCTTTGGCATCTTTAAAGTAATCATTAGAAAGCTTCTGAAAAGTACTACCGTCAGCACCATCAAGAGGTTTTTCTCTCCAATACACATACCTCTTATCACGAGCCAGGTTAAATCCACTTCCACTGCGCATTGGAATGTATTCAAAAGTCGCAGGATCTGCCAATTCTATAACAAAAGGGCCCTTGTAAACATGCTGACGATCACGGCCATACAAAATGCCTTCTGCGGTATGATTCACCGATGTTTCATCATAATTAGGCACTGTTTCAAAAAAATCAGGATCATGGCTAATAATAACTATATAATCCGGATAACTTCCTCCATCAGAAAAAACATAATTTTTATCTTTAGAAAAGAATCCTTCCAGAACTTTAAATGAGGCTGGGTCAGCCTTTTGAATAGGCCTATAACGATAGAAAACCTGATTTTTATCTTTGCCATAAGTTTTATTGATAGCTTTGAATGAAGAAGCATCAGCACCTTGTACCTGATAAGGTGTAGCCGGAAAACCACTGTAAAACATAACCGTATCAGATTCAATATAATACCCGTTTTTAAGACCATTCATACTACAATTGCTGAAAAGAAAGCCTAGCAGACTGAATGGAAATAGTTTCTTTAACATAGATTTAGCGCGTTTGAGATTGTTTATTTAAAATTTTACGGATAAAACCAGTGATACCGCCTGCTATTCCTCCAATAAGAATACTAACCAATAATGTACAAATCAATTGAAGTGGTAAGAATATAAACATCAGGATAGAATATTGATTAGCAGAATCATCGAAAATATCACCCAGATTGATGAACAGATAGATAACCCCTACCAGAAAACCCAAAGTCATGCCAATCAGCGTAAATGCCGAAAAATAAGCGATAGAGGAGACGATTCTTTTAAAAAGCGTTTTACTTTCAACTGGTAAATCAATAATTGTATTTGTATGTGAGATAGGTGTTCTCTTACCTTGAAGAGGTGCTGTATAATCAATAACAGGTGGTTGATATTTGGGAGGATATACTATCTTAACGCGAGAAAAAAGCAGATAAACCCCACTTAAAACTAATCCGCCGATTAATCCTATGGCTAAACTCTGGTAGACTAATAATTCATCTATATACCCATCATATTCACTGACTCCCAGTGCTACTAAACCCATTATTACAATACCCCCTGATGCTGCTCCAAAGACGATTTTTCCTGTTGATGTTCTTGCATTCATGATATGATTCATAACCTTTTGTATTTTAACGATACAAAATTGTGTAAGAAATTAAAATCCCGAAAGGTAGAATCAGTTGCTGGTGAGATTGGCTTTGTAGATGGTAGTATTAGGCAGAAAGATGGAGAAATAATAAAAGCTACCCATAAGAGTAGCTTTTATTATAAAAACGATCGATTATTTACTCTTTCTTAGCTTCCTGACTAAGATTCGGAGTAGGTACAACATTAGTCTGTGTTTCTTTTATAGCTTTATCATAAGCCGCTTTTGCTTCTTTGGCGCTTGTCTCACTGGCCAAACCTAAGGGTTTGAGCGCATTGGTATTAGCACCGCTAGCTGCGGCAGGGATAGGGGTAAAGATAAACTTTAATCCCTCAACTTTTCCTTCACGATAAGCTTTGAGCAAACTTGAGCCTTCAAAACCCTTATTAACGACTGTATTGCTCACATTAGCAGGAGCATACACCCCACCTGGAACTTTATTATTTTTTATCTGGCTACCAACGCTTTCGTTAGAATTATACTCCTGGGCTTTTACCTCTACAACCAATAGAAGTATAAAAGATAGAATAATATAAAATGTCTTTTTCATATTTTTTATTTTACGTTTACCAATACATTTATCTTACCAACATTTTCAGAGTCAAACGCCTGTAATGCTTTACCTAGCACCTGACCCAATTCTACTTTCGCCCGATCGGCTTTCATAGCCACACCTGGAATAGAGGATGTTACCAATAAATCGCCTCTTTTAATAGAACCGCCTTCCAGACAAACTTTAGTTGGAATTACTCCTACAACACCCATCGGAACCTTGCCTGTTAACTCGCTATCAATATTTTCTTCAGTTAATAAAACACCGGGCTTAGTTGCATAAACGCCGGCTACCAATGTAGAATAAGGTTCAGCAGATTTTTCAACTGTTCGGTCTTTTTCGATAGAAATAACCAGCACATCGCCGGGTTCAAAGTCACTGGTATTACCGTTTACGTCAAAAGCCTCAGCTAAGTCGGCTCCACTGGTTTGAGTACCGCCATTAAAGAAACCTTTGCCTGCTTTGTTGATACGGGCTACATTGCTACTGGAGCTTTGGAAAGTAGCGAGATTGCCACTTGCTCCCGTATGATTTACCAATAAGGTGCTTCCGGTGCCATTGGTAGACATCTGTACCACCGGATTGCCATTAGAAGAATTAAAGTTATCAAAACGACCCGCTTTGCCAGTACCAAAATTTGGAATCCATCCGTAAATGGCATTCCCATTTCCATCTGCAGTTGCCTCAACTCCATCTCCGCTACCTCCTGCATTAGCTGTAATACCATTACCATTACCTTCAGTTAAGGCAATTAAAGCCGGACCGTTACCGCTAGCATTTGAAGCATAGAATAAACCAGCATATCCTCCAGTACCTGATGATAGACCATAAACACCTGCCGTACCAAAATTGGCAAATATTGAATTGACCTCTCCTTTCACCGCAGCAGAAGTCCCATAGGTATTATTTACTTTGGCATTAATGCCAATCCCATTTCCTATGTTGGTTACACTTACCACATCAGTACTATTGCTGGTATTAAAATTTTCAAACCTTCCTGCTTTACCCGTGGCAAAACTAGGTACCCAGGCATATAGTGCATTACCTGCGCCATCAATATTGGTTTCTACACCATTACCATCTTTGCTGGCGTTTGCTGTAATGGCATTGCCATTCCCATCTGTAATGGCAACAAGAGCGTTCCCATTGCCAGAAACATTAGCCGCATGAAAAAGCCCGGCAAAGCCACCCGTACCAGATGTCCTGCCAAATACCCCCGCAGCACCAAAATTACCAAATATGGTATTCACCTCACCTCTTACAGCTGCTCCTACACTATTTGTATTATTTAAGGTGAACGAAGCCGCATTTCCTTGCGTATTGTCTGGTATATTGCCATTACCATTAGAATAAACCTCAAATGTATTGGCTTCAGTATTGTCACTATTATAGTTTTCAAATCTACCTGCCCGACCAGTGCTACTATTAATACCTACCTGTCCGTAAACACCAATGCCTGTATGAGCAGTGCTGGTGGCCACAAATCCTCTCACCCCAAATCCTCCACCATCATTCCTGCCTACTACTGCTCCGGCAATATCGCTGGTAATTCTCCCTACTACACCTTCTCCTGCGCCGTTATTATCAGCAACAAGACCTGCAGAAGTTTGTTGATTAGTAACACCATGTAGTGCAAATCCTGCGCCTGATGTACTGCGTATACCCGTACCATTTCCGGTTGTATTAGCATTAATTACAGTACCACTACCTACAGTGTTGATATTTAATACATTATTGTTATTAGAATTGTTGAATATACTGATATTAGCCGGTATCCCGTTTGTTGAAGTCGCATTCAGCCCTGTTCCAGTATTACTATTAGCATATACGCCAATCCCATTGGCACTTGAGTTGCCATAAACCCCCAAGCCATTAGGAGTAACACCATATACGCCCCAGCCACTTCCATTCTGGCTACCCCAGACGCCTATTCCTAAGCCTCCGGTACCATTATTGATACCTCTGATCCCTGACGAGAAACCACCAGGAGCAGTTGAAGACATAATACCTCTGATAGCAAATGTATTAGATTCAGTATTGGGATTAACCGCATCAATATATGGATTGGGTTGGGGTGCCGGTGACTGGGCAAAAAGTTTTTGTGCACTTATCGCACAGATAAGCAGAAGTCTAATTGTTTTCATGAGCTTTATAATTTTCCCGAAAATTATAGCAGTATGATTTATACTACAATATTCTGTCTAGAAAAAAAGCCTAATTTTTACTAAGCGGTCATTAATAAACTTTTGTCCCTTTTTATAAAATTTATTTTAATTCACTTTTCAGAAAAACAATAATTTTGTCTTTGATATACGACTCATCAAACATTTCGCCATAATGTGGCGCATCTTTTACAATAATTACTTCATTTCGTATTTGATTCAGATTGAGCCATGAACTCAACAATTTAGATTGGGTAGGAGGAACTGATGCATCTTTTTCACCATGAATAATCAGGAAAGGCGGGTCATTTTTGTCAATATAAGTAGAAGGGCTAGCAACTTTAGCCAGATCGGGACGGTCAAGTGGAGAGGCACCGAGTAAAGTTGTCACTGCATCTTTGGGAGCGTTCTCCTCTTGTGGTTTCAGCATCGCTAAAAAATCAGCAGGGCCATAGAAATCAACTACTGCATTGATTCTGAATGATTTCTTGATATTAGCCGCATAAAATGATGATACCTGATTATTATGAGATAGTGCTAACAAAGAAGCTAAATGTCCACCAGCCGAAAAACCCATCAAGGCTATTTTGTTTTTATTATAACCATATTGAGCTGCATGCTGATAGAGAAACTCTAAGGCTTGGTTACAGTCTTGTATCTGTGCCGGAAAAACGGCTGTTGTGCTATGTCGATAATCGATAGATGCCAGAGCAAAACCATTGTTGAGTATTGCATTAATAGTTTTCTTCATATAACTCATATCTGCATACTTATCATTCAGCATCCAGGCGCCGCCATGTACCCAAACTACTAAAGGTATATCAGTCTTCGTATTGGCAGCGTTAGCGGGAATATAAATATCTAATTGATGTTTTTTCAGCGTATCATCAGCATAAGAAACATTGCCATATAATTTAGTATCAGGAGGAAAAAAGGAAATCACCCGATTGGTAGTCTGTCCGAAGCTCAGATAGGTTGTGAAAATTGAACTAAAGATTAAAAATAAGATTTTATGAGATGAAAGCAATTTCATAGTGATAAGGGATAGATTTTTGTTTGAATATAGTACTAAAAATACGCTCAATACATTATTTGATTGATTTAATCTGCTTGTACTTAAAATTTTTGCTATAGATGGGTCTTCTTTACTACTTCTATATGTTAAAAATAATATCAAAAAAGTACAAGAAAAAAACAGAAATCTAGTGGCTAATCATTTAGGTATCAGCTAACTTTGTTAGATATTGGCCTAAACACATATGCGGATTCGCTTTTTTATTATATCAGCTCTTATCATTGCCACACTTTCTATCGGGTGGAGCTATTTCAAAGACACTTCTTCGGGTGCTATAGATTATAGCACAGAAATAAAGCCTATTCTGAATAAACATTGTATTTCGTGTCATGGAGGTGTAAAACGTCAGGGAGATTTCAGCCTTTTGTTTCGTAATGAAGCCTTGTCAAAAACAAAATCAGGTAAGCCTGCTATTATCCCTTTTCATCCTGAACAGAGTGAATTTATCAAAAGATTGACTCATACTGACCCTGACGAAAGAATGCCGTATAAAGCACCGCAATTGAGCCAGAAGGATATTGATGTGTTGACCCAATGGGTAAAGGAGGGCGCAAAATGGGGTGACCATTGGGCCTATGTAGCGCCAAAAGAAGTAAAAGTACCTAATAAAGGGCTATTTGCCGGATTATTTAGCTTTGGAAGTTGGGAACAGAATGATATCGATTATTTTATCAAAGCCAAAATGGAAGAAGAGGGTTTCTCGCCTGCCAAAGAAGCAGATAGAGCCACATTAATCAGAAGAGTATGTCTGGATATTGTAGGGTTACCACCAACTACAGAACAGATAAAAAAATATGTGACTGAAGAGGGTTCTTATGAAGCCTTAGTGGACGAATTACTGACCTCTAAACAATATGGAGAACGTTGGGCTTCTATGTGGTTGGATTTAGCCCGATACTCGGATAGCAGAGGGTATCAGAAAGATAATGGTCGCACTATCTGGCGTTATCGTGATTGGGTGATTGATGCCTTTAATGCCAATATGCCTTTCGACCAATTTACCAAAGAACAACTGGCCGGAGATTTATTGCCTTCACCTACCGAAAGCCAGTTGATTGCCACGGCTTTCCATCGGAATACGATGAATAATGATGAAACGGGTACGGTAGATGAGGAGTTCAGAGTGGCGGCGGTAATTGATCGGGTAAATACCACTTTTGATGTATGGCAGGGAACTACTTTTGCTTGTGTGCAATGTCACAGCCATCCGTACGACCCCTTCCGTAACGAAGAATATTATAAGATCATGGCCTTCTTCAACAATACCCGTGATGAAGATACGCAAGATGAAGCCCCTAACTACCGTCAGTTTTCGGACGAAGACGAAAAAAAACTTGATAGTCTGACTACCTGGATAAGAACCAATCTGAGTAATGAAAAGGGTAAGTATTATAATCAACTAATCAGAAATTTAGAGCCCCGCCACCATGCACATTATGCCGATAATTATGTGAATGGAGCATTGTTAGGTGATAGAAATATTGGATTAAGGCATACTGGCACATGCCGCTTACCAGATATAAAATTAGATAACAAAACCACATTTCTTATTAGTTATGTAAGCAAGAACCCTGGCGGTTGGCTGGAACTAAGGAAAGATAGCCCTACCGGAGAAGTATTGACTAAATTAAAATTAGATACTACCGCAAAAAACAAGTTGCTCTTTATTCCTATCAAAGCTACTCAGGGGCGGCATGATTTGTATTTAGTTGGAACGAATGGAAAGTTGAAGCCGGAACAGGATGTATTTTCAATCAACTGGTTTACGTTCCTGGAAGATTTTCCAAAAGGTGACGCTAAGAAATTTGAAGATTTCCGTTATCTGCTGACTGCTAAAAGTCAGAATACCCCAATTATGCTGAAAAGCGATGCCGATTATGAGCGCAAAACTCACACATTTGTCAGAGGTAATTGGTTGGTCCATGGTCAGGAAGTTCAACCTGATGTGCCCCGTTCAATGAATCCTTTTCCGAAAAATGCGCCAAGAAATCGCTTAGGCTTAGCAGAATGGTTAGTAGCTAAAGATAATCCGCTTACAGCCCGAACAATGGTCAATCGTTTCTGGGAACAGCTATTCGGTATCGGTCTGGTAGAAACCTTAGAAGACTTTGGTACACAAGGCGCAAAACCTTCACACGTAGCATTACTTGATTTCTTGGCAATTAAATTCAGAGGCGATTATCAATGGCAGATGAAGCCACTCATTAAATACATAGTTATGTCGGCAACATATAAGCAGGCATCTACTGGTAATGAAGATTTAGCAAGTAAAGACCCGCAGAACCGCTTATTAGCTCATGGCCCTCGTATCCGTATGACTTCTGAAATGGTCAGAGATCAGGTCTTGGCAGTCAGTGGGTTGTTAAGCGATAAGATGTACGGCAAACCGGTATTACCTTATCAACCTGATGGTGTCTGGCAGGCAGTAAATAGTAGCCTGAATTATAAGCAAAGTGAGGGGGAAGACCAGTATCGCCGGGCAATTTATACCTTCGCTCGTCGCACAGGGCCCTATCCGCAACAAATTACTTTTGATGCCCCAAGTCGGGAGATTTGTACGCAAAGACGCATACGTACCAATACCCCTTTACAGGCTTTGCAGTTACTAAACGACCCTGTATTTGTAGAAGCATCCAAAAGTCTGGCAAACCAAATGCAGAAAGGAGCAAAAACGGTAGATGGACAAATCAACTGGGCTTATCAAAGGATTTTCATACACAATGCACCTGATAAAGATTTAGATGCACTCAGACGTTTATATGAAATATCATTAAGAGAGTTTAAGACAAAACCACAAAGCAGTAAAGATTTTCTGAAAGAAGAAAAACAACAGGCAGAAACAGCTGCCTTGACTATTGTAGCGAATGCTATTTTGAATTTAGATGAATTTGTAACGAAGCAGTAATACGGATTGGCAATCCGTCACGGGTGATAGATAAGTGAAAGTATTATAAATTACAAAAGAAACGATGCTACTTAGTTAATGGTCGTTGTGTAAAACTGGCATCAGGTGTTGTTTCACCATTTTTTGCTTGTAGAATTGACTGTTCAAGTTTTTGAATTTCATCGGAGTTAAGACCATCAAGAATATCATCTTTTTGAGGAAGCAATGCAGCAATGCTATCATATAACTCTTTCAAATATTCCTTATTCTCAATTTTGTCTATTAATTGATGAAAAGCAGGTTTTATCTCTATGTCACTAAGCATGATTTTTAAGATTTGATTAAACAAATATAATAAAAATATTAAAACAATGAATCTCTTCCACGAAGTAAGCGAAGCAAACTTACAAGCCATTAAGCGTAGGCATTTCCTGAAACAATGCACTACCGGAATAGGGATGATGGCGCTTGGCTCGCTAACAGGTTGTTTTAATGGAAAGAAAGATTTATTGACCGAGAACCCATTAGCGCCTAAGATGCCACACTTTGCGCCAAAGGCAAAGAATGTGATTTATATGCACATGGCAGGTTCTCCTTCGCAGTTAGAAATGTTTGATTATAAGCCAGCCTTGGAAAAATGGCATGGCAAAGATTGCCCCGAAGAATTCCTGAAAGGTAAAACATTCGCCTTTATCAGGGGAGTACCCAAGATGCTTGGCCCACAAGGGAAATTCGCGCAATATGGGCAATCGGGTGCCTGGGCTTCTGATTATGTGCCATTCTTTCAGAATATGGTTGATGAGGTGTCTTTTCTGAAAGCCATGCATACCGACCAGTTCAACCATGCCCCGGCACAATTGTTTATGCAAACTGGCAGCCCGAGATTAGGTCGGCCGGGTATGGGCGCGTGGGCCACTTATGGTTTAGGCTCTGAAAATCAGAATCTACCGGGTTATATCGTACTTACTTCAGGAGGGAAATACCCTGAAGGAGGCAAAAGTATCTGGGGAAGTGGTTTTCTGCCTTCGGTTTACCAGGGTGTACAATGCCGCTCTAACGGAGAGCCAGTTTTATATGTCAATAATCCGGCAGGTGTTAGTAGAGATATACGCAGAGAAGCCATTAATACGATTAATGAAATCAATCAACGTCAATACGAAGAATTTAAAGACCCTGAGATATTGACCCGTATTTCTCAGTATGAACTAGCATTTAATATGCAAATGACAGTACCTGAAACGATGGATATTTCAAAAGAGCCACAGAAAATTCATGAATTATATGGTACATCGCCCGGACAAACTTCTTTTGCTAATAATTGCTTATTAGCCAGAAAATTAGTTGAAAACGGGGTACGTTTCGTACAACTCTATGACTGGGGATGGGATATGCACGGGTCAAGCAAGTCTGAATCGATTGAAATTGCGCTTTGGGAAAAATGCCGTCAGATTGATCAGGCAATGTCAGCCTTGTTATTAGATTTGAAACAAAGAGGTTTACTGGAAGAAACCCTAGTGGTATGGGGCGGTGAGTTCGGTAGAACACCAATGCAGGAAAACCGGGATAATAAACCCGCACCTTTTCTTGGTCGAGACCATCACGTAGAAGCTTATACCATGTGGTTGGCCGGAGGCGGCATCAAAAAAGGATTTACACATGGTGAAACAGATGAAATCGGCTATTATGGTGTAAAAGGCAAAACACACGTGCATGACCTGCAAGCCACAATCCTGAATCAGTTAGGGTTAAATCATGAAAAACTCACCTATGATTTTCAGGGGAGACCATTCAGATTAACAGATGTAGGGGGGAAAGTAATTAACGAGATAATTGCCTGATTGATCTATATTCATTCCATTAAATAAGTAGCAGCACACGATTGTGTTGCTATTTTTATATTCTTTCTATCTTTGCAGATATTACACTATTTCTATGAAAAAACTGAGCCTTTCTATTGCATTCTGCCTGATATTTATCATTGCGACATTAGCACAAAAATGGGAACCTATTTCTTCTACCACAGGTGAGATTCCACTGAGTTGGAAAACAACACAGCAAACAGCTTCTTTAGTTGTAGACATTGATAATGATGGCATAGCAGAATTAGTGATGGGTTGCAGAGAAAAAGCACCTGCCTTGATTTATCTCAAATATGAATCTTCTATAGGCTGGCGGGAATTTGCCATTGAAAAAGAGTTCTTAACGATTGAAGCGGGAGGTGCTTTTTATGACATAGATAATGATGGAGATAAAGATATAGTATTTGGTGGCGACTGGCAAAGCAATAAACTATGGTGGTGGGAGAATCCATATCCATTTTATAATCCGAATGTACCGTGGAAGCGTAAAGAAATTAAAACTGATGGGCAAACCCAACACCATGATCAGGCTTTCGGAGATTTTAAACAAACAGGTAGAGCTCAGCTCGCTTTCTGGAATCAAGGAGCAAAAACATTATTTATCGCGGATATTCCTGAGGAGGCCTGGAGAGGTGGAAAATGGGAATATACGCCTGTGTTTGTAGCAGGTGAAAAGGAAAAGAAATCCTGGTATGCGGAAGGCTGTACTGCAGCAGATGTAGATGGAGATGGATTCACAGATTTGATAGCAGGGAATTACTGGTTTAAATATGTCGATGGCAAATTCAAAGCCATTCAATTTGGTGAAGAGGGGGGTAGAGTAGTAGCGGCTAAGTTCCGTGCCGGAAAAAAGATGCAGATTGTTGTTTCGCCGGGCGATGGCACAGGCAGATTATTGTATTACGAGTGTACAGGAAGCGCAGAAGTGACAGCCAACTGGAAGGCCAAAGATTTAATAGGCAGAGAACTGGTACATGGCCATACCTTGGAAGCCGCCGATATTGATGACGATGGGAACCTTGATATTTTTTGTGCTGAAATGGCCAAATGGTCGGAGAAGAAAACAGAGCCTGATAACCCGAATGCCGAAGCCTTTATTCTCTATGGAGATGGAAAAGGAGGATTCAGAAAAACAACTTTCCAGAAAGGAATTGATTTTCATGAAGGAAGGGTTTATGACGTTGATGGTGATGGAGACTTAGATATTGTTTCGAAACCTTATAACTGGAATGCCCCCAGAATAGATATGTGGTTGCAGAATGGCAATGGTAAAAAATTACCTAATATCAGTAAATCATTGGATGGCAGAATAGGTTTAGAGCTATACAGTCTGAGAGATGAGTTTAAAACCGATGTGCCAGGAACATTGGCTTATGTAAAAAGTCTGGGGATAAAGGAAGTGGAAGTTGCAGGTACTTATGGTATGAAACCAGAAGACTTCAGAAAAGAACTGGATAATGCAGGTCTGACACCTTATAGCACATTGCTGGATTTTGGTTTATTCAAAGATAGCCTTGATAAAGTGATTGCTATAGCCAAGGGCTTGGGCGTTACTTATGTAGGCACGGCTTGGATTCCGCATAAGCCTAATCAGTTTAGTAAAGAAGATGCCGATAAAGCTATTGCTATTTTTAACAGAGCTGGAGCAGCGCTAGCTAAAGCCGGACTTCATTTTTATTATCATTGTCATGGCTATGAATTCAAACCGAGCGAAGAAGGTACCTTATTTGATTATATCGTGCAGAAAACTGATGCTCAAAATGTAAGCTTTGAATGTGATGTTTACTGGGCTTTTCATGGCGGGCAAGACCCAGCTTTATTACTGAAAAAACATAAAGGCAGATTTATAGCCATCCATATCAAAGACATGAAACCCGGACAAGAAACAGGAGAATTATCAGGCGGTACTCCCTTAACTTCGGATGTAGCTGTTGGAACTGGTCAATTGAATTTTTCTAAAATCCTGAGGGCAGCTATTCAGTCAGGTGTAAAATATTATTATATTGAAGATGAAAATGCCGAAGTAAAACAACACCTGCCTCAGACATTGAGATATCTGAAGAATTTGAAATAGAAATTTAGAGACTTGCTTTGACGATAAAACCTTAAAGAATAATTGAATTAATACTACCAATGCGCGTAAATCCTACCATAAGAACTGCTGTGATAATTGCTTTGCTTTTATCATGTTTTAATACCTACTCACAAACGCCATTTATCAGCCAATTAGAAGGATTAAATGGCGGAGAAGAAGCTAAAGTAACAATGATTGATGGTATAATGGGAAAAGATTATACCATACAATATCGGTTAAAAAATACTTCTGATTGGACTGATTCTCCTGTAAAAATCAAAAAAAGTACACAACTGTCCGACGGTATTATTACAGGCTTAGAAAGCAATAACAATTATTGTTTTAGATTAATAAAAAGAGATTCTCTTACTAATGCTGATACTTTCTCAAATGAAGCGTGTTCAATTAATCTAAAGTCTACTTTACTTTCAGACAGGGAAGTAAAGCTTGAATGGAATGGAATAAATAATACTGAATTAAGTAGAGTTGCAATTACAGTAATGGAGGAAAATGGGAGTAATATGAATAATATTTATCCTGAAAAAATAGCAGATACAAGCTATGTATATAACCAATTGTACTGCCCGGTGAAGTTTAAATTTAATATTTCGGCCACCCATGTTTATATTGAAAATGGTATAAGAAAAAGTACTATAATAAAATCTCCCCAAATATTGGTAGACCCTGCGTCAATGAAAACACCGCCTAATTTACAAACTATTGGAGTGGTTAGTTCAGGCACAGATAATACAATTAGCTATAATATGGTCGCAGTTCAACCGCAATTTAAGTATGAGCTTTATAGGTCGGTAAATGGGAGCGAAATGATGAAAATAGCAGAACTCATTAATGTCAATGTATTTAAACATAGGGATGTAGATACCGAAAAAAACTATTATTGTTATGCAAACAAATATGTTAACGAGTGTGGGAATATCTCTGAATTATCAGGAAAGGCTTGTACTATGCTATTGTCTTCTAAAACTTATGGCAGGCTAACCTGGACCCCTTTTACCATACAAGCAGATGAGGATTTATATAAAAAAGAAAAAACAGAATATCATATTCAATTAATTGATATATCGGGTACTGTATTACACACTATTGGTAATACTACTGATACAACTATTGCAATAGATGTTGAATCTTTAACTCCTTATCTATCAAATAGTAAGTTCAGAGTTTTAGCGACAATAGACGGAGAATTAAATCTCTACTCACAAACAATACCATTTCCAATTTATTCTTATTCTAATTCAGCTCCTCCGTATTTAATTCTTGGTAATGAATCCTTAAAAAATACTTTGACTGTATTTCCTAATCCAACAGAAGACAAAATCCTGATTAACTCATCAGGAGCACATGTGAGATTTATGGAATTAATAGATATGAAAGGGAGAATAATTCATAAAGGCGAAGTTTTGGGAGATACCATCAATCTGAATGGATTCGAGGAAGGTAAATATATTCTTCGCTTGTATGATGCGAATAAGAAATTGATAAACATAAAGAATATAGTGAAGTGGTAAATCACCACTTCACTATATTCTTATTTACTCTATAATATGCCCACAAAATTGGGCTTTATTATCAATGATTTTGCCACCTTTGCGGAAGCCTAAGCCACAGGCTTCTCCCGCGAAGAATACGCCTGCCTGATAATAATTACCTGTTTTATCCTGCAAAAATTCAGTGTATTCCTGAAAGACTGTGTTCTGCTCAAAATACTCGCCATCGTTCTTTTCTAAGGCATAACCATCCGCAGAAAGGATTCGGACATTAGCACCCTCACGACCAAATAGCACTTTTTCTACACTTGCTTTGCCCTGAATAACCTTATTTTCAGTTTGTAGTAAAAGAGGATGATTTGGATACAACTCCCATAAGACTTTTAAAATGCCCTTCGACTGAAATAACAACGTATAAGCAGGATTCAGAATAACGGCTTTCTGATTGATAACCATATCGGTCAATATATCTGCCAACTCAGGTTCGTCCCAGCCAATGTATTCCCACGGAATTAATTTGAACCAATAATCATATTTCGTAAAGCTCCCATCTTTTGCATTTTGCTTATAAATACCTTCAATAGGCGAGAACTCTACTTCATCAATATATTCAAAAGCTACTTCAAAACCTGCTTCTTTGGCGGCCTCACCCAGTACCTGCATATTAGTATCATCTTCCGGGTAATCCCGCATAGTTGAGATGAGAAGGGTCGGCTCAAAGCTTGGATTTTGTCTTTGTATCTCTCTGAAATTTTCAACCAGCCTTTCATACAATGTATTAAATTGCTGGCTTTCATCCAGATTATTCGCTTTCAACGATGCCCATTGTACAACAGCTGTCTCAGGAATACAGGTTGCTGTATCGGCATTAAACTCAATCAATTTAATTGGTTTGCCATCAAGACCTCCACTTAAATCAAAACGCCCGTATAAATGCCATTGCTTGTCGTTATCCCATGAGTATTTTACCAGCCTATGAAGGTTTTCAGGGATACCCAATTCTTCCAGACGATTATTATCAAGTACGTGCTGCCCTGCCTCTACAAACATCTCATAAAGTTCGTTGGCAGCTTCATAATATTGTTCTGCTTCTTGTTCTGATACTACCACCATATCGTCAGTAATATAAGGCAAAGTATCTTCTCCTAACATCCAATCCCAGCCAGCATTTCTCAGGAATTGCTGTGGAGGTGTTATTAATTTTTTCAGTTTCATAATGATGGATTTTAAGCGATTACTGTATCAATAGACCTCTAAATCGCTTTACAAATTAAGAGTGATGGCTACTATGGCTGGAACTATGGAAAAATCCGCTTTTTCCACCTACTGGTCTTGACATAGTAGTACGCGAATGACTGATGTTCTGATGAATCTCACTTGATTTGCGGAAGGCTGCCGCAGTAGCATAATATCTTAACATACCACCTCCATAATAACCATGACGACGACGAGCTGTACTATCATTTCTAGAGCCGGAGGCTTGAGCAATGCCGTTGTTTGGGCTTACATCGGGGCGATATTGTGTATAATTCGGGCTTAGTGTTTTTGCCAGCAAATAACCCATGCCACCATATAAAAGTGCATTTGATAAATTATCGCTTCTACCGATATTACTCGGGTTTGTGCGTACCTCATCATCAATCAAAGCTTTTACTGCTTTTGGTGAAAGCGTGTCTTTTTTGCCATCCAGATAAGTAACGATAGCTACCGAGCTATCAGCAGGTACTTCTACCTCATCCGTAATTTTGAAGATACCCTTAGAAGTTTCAGAAATATAGGTTTTTACGCCTTTGGTATACACATCTACTTCTTCGTATTCATAATCGTCTTCAGAGTCATTGTTACAACTCTGTAAGGTGAAACTACTTCCTAAAATAGCCAAAGCAAGCGTACTGCTGATGGTAATATCTTTCACTTTCCTGATGAAAGCTTTAGTACTAACAGGTGTCATAACGGTTCAGTTTATAAGACAAAGTTTTTCTAAAAATAAAGATAAAAAAAGAATCTTTGGAAGAATGGTAATTTATTAGACGATTCCGGGTGAAAATTGATGTGAAATTATAGTTAAGCAACCAAATAGCGTGGAATTATTTATAAAAACGCTTTGTTCTTTAATTAGTAACCTATGAAGTTGTTTTGGATTTTCGTTTCTTTTTAAAAATAGGGGTGTTTTGAGCGAGCCAAATCAAATAATAAAAGCGTAACATCGCTACGGTTGAGATTATTTGATGCAGGCGGAGCTAAAACAACACATTTTTAAATGAAAGGAACAATCCTAAACAACTTCTACACTTAATTCCCAAGGAAATATTAGATGAAACTTCTTTTACATTATCTTAGCCGCTATCGTTGGCAAGTTGTTCTTGCTTTGACTTTAGCAGCTATCAATCAAACTTTCTCGCTGCTTGACCCTTATATCTTTGGAAAACTCATTGACAAATACGCCAACCGTGCCAAAGATTTTACTGAACCTGAATTCCTGAAAGGTGTTTCTTTGATGTTAGGTGCTGTAATAGGTGTAGCCATGGTAAGTAGAATTGCCAAGACTTTGCAAGACTACATGGTAAATATGATTATTCAGAAACTGGGTGCAAACGTATTTACTGATGGACTAAAGCACACACTAAACCTGCCATATCAGCAATTTGAAGATCAGAGGAGTGGTGAAACACTCTCGATTTTACAAAAAGTACGTACAGATTCAGAAAAATTTATTACTTCATTTATTAACGTTGCCTTTACTTCTTTGGTTGGTATTGTCTTCCTGACTATCTATTCTTTAAGTGTTAACTCATGGTTGATAGGTATCTATTTTATTGGCGCTTTTGCATTAGCAGCCTTAACCAGAGTATTGAGTAGAAAAATCAAGGAAATACAAAAGGTCATTGTCAAAGAAACAACTGCTTTAGCCGGAACAACCACTGAATCACTTCGTAATATCGAATTGATTAAGAGTTTAGGGCTAACCGGGCAGGAAATAAAACGCTTAAATCAGAATACTTTCAAGATTCTCCAATTAGAATTAAAGAAAGTACGCGGGGTGCGTAGTATCAGTTTTGTACAGGGAACATTCGTTAACTTTCTGCGCCAGTGTATTCTCTTTGTATTATTATTTCTGATTTTCAGAGAGCAAATGACTGTTGGCCAGTTATTGAGTTTGCAATTCTACTCTTTCTTTGTATTTGGCCCAATGCAGGAAATCGGGAACGTGATTATTGCTTATCGTGAAGCAGAGGCATCATTAAATAACTTCGACAAACTATTAAAGAAGCCAATTGAAGTAACACCAGAATTCCCAACTCATTTAGGGACAGTTAAACACTTACAATTTGAAAATGTAAGCTTTAAACACCTGACTGCTCATACCAATGCTTTAGACCATGTTAATTTTGAAGTAAAAGAGGGAGAAACAGTGGCGTTTGTAGGACCATCAGGTTCAGGGAAAACCACCTTGGTAAAACTATTAGTAGGCTTATATAATCCTTCACATGGAACGATTTATTATAACAATCTGCCTTCTGATGAAATCAATATTGAAGAATTGCGCTCACAGATTGGTTTTGTTACACAAGATACCCAATTGTTTTCAGGAACAATTAAAGAAAACCTCCTTTTTGCACAGCCCAATGCAACGGATGCACAGATAATGGATGTATTGGAAAAAGCAGCTTGCCAAACCTTACTGGCTCGTGCAGATAATGGAGTTGATACAATCATCGGTGAAGGAGGAATCAAGATTTCAGGTGGTGAAAAACAACGCCTTTCTATTGCCAGGGCTTTGTTAAGAAACCCGAAAATCTTTGTATTTGATGAAGCTACCTCTGCCTTAGATTCATTGACAGAAGAAGAAATTACCAATACAGTGAAAAGTGTAACGGCACAAGGAGATTATATCACAGTAATGATTGCGCACCGTTTAAGTACGGTCATGCACGCCGATAGAATCTTTGTTTTAGAACAAGGGCAAATCATCGAAGTTGGCAGACATGAAGAGTTATTAGCCGAAAAAGGATTATACTACGCTATGTGGAGACAACAGATAGGGGAGAGAAAGAATACCTTGGCAGTGGCTTAGTAATTTGTAAATAAAAGAAGAAGCCCTTTGTTCAGGTAGACAGAGGGCTTCTTTATTTTTATTTTTCTCGCATTACTTTAGTAATCTCATTCAACTTCTGAACTTTCTCCTGAAAATCACCTTTTAGTTTATTTCTGATGCTTTGCAGATTATCTAAGGTTTCTTGCAGTGTATCAGGCAATATTTCTTCTAAAACCTCACGGAAGCGCTTGGCAAATGTAGGAGACTTGCCATTGGTTGAGATAGCTATTTTTAAATCATCTTTTACTACTACCGAACTCAGATAAAAATCGCAAAGGTCGGGAGTATCAGCTATATTAACCAATATTTTCCGTGCTTTACAATCTTGCTGTACTTGTTGGTTTACTGCTTTATTGTCTGTGCCTGCAATAACTATATCTATACCCTCTAGATACTTGCTGTGATATTTTTCGAAAACTAAAGTCAGATTATGGCTTTCTACCAATGCCTTGATTTCGTCTTTGATTTCGGGTGCTACTAAGGTAATTTTTGCTTTAGGTGAATTGCGTAAAACTGCTTCTAATTTTTCTAAACCCACATTCCCGCCACCTACAACCAAAGTATGTAGTTCTTCCAGTTTTAAAAATATGGGAAACAGATTATTCATATTACAAGTGTAAAGGTCTTTTGAAGTAATTGCATCATTTTCTCTAACCCCTCCTTATCATCTTCCGAGAAATCATCTAATTTATCGCTATCCACATCCAATACCATAAGTACTTCGCCAGTATGGTCAAAAACAGGCACGACAATTTCTGATTTTGAAGCCGAACTACAAGCAATATGCCCCGGAAATTCATCAACATTCGGCACAATTACAGTTTCTTTGGTTCGATAACAATAGCCACATACACCTTTATCAAAATTGATACGGGTACAGGCAATTGGCCCCTGAAATGGCCCTAAAACCAATTGATTTTCTTTTTTGATGTAAAAACCTACCCAGAAAAAGCCAAAGGCTTCCTTCAGGACGGCAGCTATATTTGCCAGATTAGCAATGGTATCTGTTTCTCCGCTTATCAAGCCTTCTACTTGTGGTAGCAGACTTTCATAAATTTCTTTGCGTGCGGTGGTTTGCGGTATAAATAAGGTTTCGGCCATAGTACTTTTAATAATACGGAATTAACTACTGAACTACATTTAGTGCTTTTCTGACAACCGGAGCGACTTGTGTACCAAATAACTCAATAGCTTTCATGATTTTTGTATGAGGAATATCTCCTTTCACCATTTGTGCCAGAAAGCGAGTATGACCGAAAAGGTCTGCCTGATAAAGAATCTTATCAATCACCTGTTGTGGACTCCCTACAAACAATGGCCCGTCAGGCATACATAAATATTCAAAATGCTCGCGGGTAATAGGTGACCAGCCACGTTCTTTGCCGACGCGATTCATCAGTTTTTCGTACGAAGGCCAGAATTCATCTTCAGCTTGTTGAGAGGTTTCGGCAATATAAAACTGTGAGTTAATACCTAGCTGGAATTTAGCGGGGTCGTGCCTGGCTTCTTTATACGACTGTTTGTAAAGATTCACAAACGATACATACTGGCTTGGACGACCACCCAGAATAGCCAAAGTCATTGGCAGGTTCATCTTTCCTGCACGGATAGCCGAAGCAGGTGTGCCACCTACTGCCAGCCATATCGGAAGCGCCTCCTGAATAGGTCTGGGATATACCCCTAAATGATGGATAGGCGCTCTGAATTTACCTTTCCACGAAATGATTTCAGATTGATTAATCTTGGTCAGCAAATCAAGTTTTTCAACAAATAACTCATTGTAATCATCCAGACTATAACCGAATAGAGGAAAAGACTCTATGAATGACCCTCTACCCGCCATGATTTCTGCCCGACCATTCGAAATGAGATCTAAAGTAGAAAAATTCTGAAAAGTACGAACCGGATCAGCAGAACTTAGAACGGTTACAGAACTTGACAAACGAATATTTTTAGTAACCGCTGCAATGGCAGCTAGTGCTACTTCAGGAGCAGAAATAATAAAATCGGGGCGGTGGTGTTCACCTACGGCAAATACATCTAAACCCACTTCATCGGCCAGTTTGCCTTCGGCTATTAACTCCTGCATGCGCGTATGGGCATTAACTGCTTTGCCAGATACACCATCTGCGTGTACTTCTCCAAATGTGCTGATACCTAATTCCATAATCAATAAAGAGAAGTTTGATTTAAGCTAAAGAACCCACGTTGTTGAAAAATCTTTTCAGATAACTTTCTGAAGCGCGTACTTGCCATTGGGTAGATAAATCAGCTAATGTGTGGAGATTATTGTTATTTACAAATAGAATTGTATTGGCAGAGATAAGTCCGCTTTCAATCGCTTTTTTAGGCTGGAAAATAGAAAAGGTCTTGATTTCGTCTCCATCAATATAAGCCTGAGAGCGGTCGAAAAAGTCAATATTATAACGATTTCCTAATTCTTTGAACCATCTGGTAGAAGCATCTATTGAACAACCACTGGCTTCGTTCTGGTTTTCGTCTAGAGCAATCACTACAAAACGATTATGCAATACCTTTACTGAAGCTAATAAAGAAGCACCGTGTGCTGCCCACTGGCTTACGGCTGGTTGTAAAGTAGTTTCAACATCATTGACTTCTGCATCAGTCAAGTTGCGGTTTGCTTGATAAACCCAGATACGGGCACTCTGAGGAATTTGTTCAAAAGAAATATACATAATACAGGTTTTATTCTGTTAGCTAAACATTCAATCTGCCTGTAAAAGTTCTGTCAGCAAACGAACTAAAGTGTCTGAATGAGCAATTCTGCCAAATCATATACCTTTACCTCGTTTTCTTTTTCTTTATTCTTCACGCCGTCGGAAATCATCGTCATACAGAACGGGCAAGCTACCGCAATAGTTTTAGCGCCTGTTGCCAGGGCATCTTCTATGCGTTCTACATTAATATCTTTATTGCCTTTTTCTGGTTCTTTAAACATTTGCGCCCCACCTGCACCACAACATAAGCCATTGGTACGGCAACGTTTCATCTCTACCAGTTCTGCATCTAGTATTTCTAATACCTGACGAGGGGCTTCGTAAACATCATTAGCTCTGCCAAGGTAGCAGGAGTCATGAAAAGTGATTTTCTGACCTTTGAAAGTGCCACCACCTTCTACTTTTACTTTACCTTCGTTGATTAATTGTTGCAGATATTGCGAGTGGTGAAGCACTTCATAATTACCACCTAATTCGGGATATTCGTTTTTCAGCGTATTAAAACAATGTGGACACGCAGTTACTATTTTTTTTACGCCATAACCGTTCAAAACCTGAATATTCTGTTGAGCCAGCATCTGAAAAGTAAACTCATTTCCGGCTCTGCGGGCAGGGTCTCCGGTGCAACTTTCTTCAGTACCTAATACAGCGAAATTAACCCCGATTTTGTTCAGAATTTTAACAAAAGCAATGGTTACTTTTTTGTAGCGGTCGTCGAAAGAACCTGCGCAACCAACCCAGAAAAGTATTTCAGGTTCCTGCCCGTTCATGGCCATTTCTGCCATGGTAGGCACTTTATATTCAATAGTATCTGTCATAGTTAGTAGTTTCAAAAACGATTTAAAAAAATCGTGATACATCAACAAAAATAGTATGCTTGCATAATATTTGCAATAGTATTCATAAAATATTTGAGAGATTATTAAAACTGCGCAAAATCAGGCATATCAATGTATTTTAATGAGTCTTTTATAGTTATCTGTTCATTTTATAAATGGTTGGTTTGGTGAGATTATGAAAAAAAGATAAATTTGAAACGAACCTATTATTCAACACAATGACCTCGGTAGTTTTAGTAGATGATGAAGAAGAATGCCTGGATGTTCTTGAAGCAGAACTCAATAAATTCTGCCCTGATTTCCAGATTTTACAAAAATTAAATAACCCGGTTGAAGCGGTTGAATATATCAATCATACCCCATTCGATGTTCTTTTTCTTGATATTTCAATGCCCTTGCTCAATGGTTTTGACTTATTGAAACAAGTGAAGCAAATTGATTTTGATGTCATTTTTGTAACAGCTTATGATAACTTTGCCTTAAAGGCATTTGAATTTTGTGCAGTAGATTATCTGGTTAAGCCTACTAATAAGGAAAGCATCATAAGAGCCGCAGAGAGAATCAGAGATAAGCAGAAAAATGATAGTATCAGGCAGAATATTGCTTTGTTACTGGCGAATATGCAAAAAGATAGTATTAAACGACGCCAAGTGGCTATTCCCACTCTGGAAGGGTTCGAGTTTGTAAGTATTCACCAAATCACTTACGCCAAAGCAGAGGGTAATTATACTACTATTGTGTTGCAAGGGCAGGAAAAAATACTCATTTCAAAAACCCTGAAAGAGTTTGAAGGTATCCTGAATGATTCAGCCTTTGCTCGTATCCACAATTCGTATGTAGTAAATCTTGAGCATGTAAAGAAATATATTAAGGGTGAGTCCGGCTCGGTGGTTTTAAACGACGGGACTATCTTACAGGTATCGCGTGCCAACAAATCCAAGTTATTAAGCAGATTAAGTTAGGTTGGCAAGTATGAAAAAGACTATCATTACATTGGTATTAATGGGTTTATTTGGTTTTTTGAATGCCCAGAATATGGCAATAGCAGATAGCACTTTCAGTAGAGCCGAAGTATTAGATTTAAAACAATACACTGATTTTTTTCTTGATTCTACTCATCAATGCTCCATTGACAGGATTAAGAATCAGTCGTTTAAGCGGCTTAATCTCCTCCATGAATTTGACCATTTTTCAAGATATGGTACTGATATATGGCTAACCTTCCAGATAAAAAATGTAACATCAGATACTTTAAAATGTCTCTTTACAGCCGGAGGGAGTTTTTATACTACTTTATATGTATCTGATGGTGCAAGGATGCTTCAGGTGGCAGAAGCAAGCAGATTAATGACAGAGCATAAGCGGCCTTTCAGATTTGACGGGGCCTATCTGCCTATTCTTATACCCCCGCATAAAATATATATCTATTATGCCAGGCTCAATCGGTTCTCTCTTAAAAAAGTGCAGATTGCCCCGAGGCTTGTATCTTATAATCAAGAGGCCCGCAATAAAGAACAAGCCTTATATCAGGATCGCTTTGCAATGGTGTTTAATTATTCGCTGATAGCCATCTTGTTATTTCTAGGAGTATTTACACTACTGCAATACATTCTTAACCGCCAGCTATATATATTATACTATTCGCTCTATTTGTTTTCCATGTCCGGGTTTGCTATTTGGGGGTTTGAGCATTCGCCATTTGTGGTGTATTTTATGAAGTATTTCCCGTTTTTGCTGACTTCCCTGAGACAAAATTTTTATGTACTACTAACCCAGTTCTTTTATTTCTTATTTATTGGCAAGTTTCTGCTTTATACCCATTCACATCCCTTTATTACCCAAACTATCCGGTTTTTGTTGAAGACAATTAGCGTGCTGATGGCTTTAGAACTAATTATTACGCTTGTTTTGAATAGATATGACTGGGAAATTTATCTGAGTATATTCACTCAGGTGTATCTGTCGGTATTCGGATGCGTAGTATTATTTTTTATCTATCAGATTAAAACCCAACTGGCATTTTATATTAAAATTGGCAGCACTTTTTTATTATTAGCCGGTATTTTTGGTTTTATTTCAAGCTGGTTGCAATGGATACCACAGAGTTCTGATTTACTGGAGCATTATCCGAATGTATTTTTCAATACCTGTGTTTTACTCGAAATCCTGTTTTTCTCAATGGGATTGGCCTATAAGTCTGTTGAAATTATAAATCAGAAAAACGATTTGGAACAGGCTGTTTCGGTCTCCGAGCTCAATATTCTGCGTTTACAGATTAATCCGCATTTTCTGTTTAATAGCCTTAATTCAATTAAAAGCTATATTGTCAAAAACAAAATGGATGAAGCGGCTGACTACCTGACAGATTTTTCGATGCTGATTCGTTCTATTCTGCAAAAATCCAAAGAGCAGGTTGTTACATTGCAGGAAGAAATAGATACAGCCTTGCTATATATTAAACTCGAACAATTCAGATTTCAGAATAAATTTGATTTTAAATACGAGATAGCACCAGATATTGATACTCAGAGTACGATGATTCCGGCACTATTGCTACAGCCTTATATAGAGAACGCCATCAAACACGGATTAACCAATAAGCCTGTAAAAGGAATGTTAAGTTTAAAAATACTTGAAATCGATGGACAGGTACAAATACTGATTGAGGATGATGGTATCGGAAGAGAAAAGGCAGCTGAACTCAAGTATAATTCAGAGGGACATCAATCGATGGGTTTGAAAATTAATGAGGATAGAATAAAGTTACTCAATAAAATTTATGGATGGAGCATACAATATGAAATCATAGACAAGACTGACTCAGCCGGCCATCCCACAGGCACATCAGTTGTCATAAGGCTGGCTCAATAAGCTCCTACCAATTTTCTCCTATTTCCTGCAAGATATTAACTCATCACCGCTAAATACTCATTGGTGCTTGTGCTGCTGGTTCTATTTTAAGAGTTTTGGCAACACAAAGCCCCTATTTTATATGAGAAAACTTTTCCTTCTACTCTTTACTACACAAATTTCAATTGCACAGGTAAGTACATTACCTACTTCGATAGGTATAGGCACAGGTACGCTCTCTACTATTCCTTTACATATCAACAGTGTGGGTGAGGTAGCCCGGTTTCAGGGAACTACACCATATGTATCTTTTTATGATAATGCCTTGCTCAATGGCTATATTCAGGCGATTAACAATAGTTTTGAAATTGGTTCAAAGAACAATTATACAATCACATTTTATACAGGCGATACTCAACGCCTGAAAATCTACGGTGATGGTAGCGGTATTACAGCCTACACCCGTATTAATGCAGGCGCCGGACTTGATTTGGTAGGGTCACTAAGGGTAGGAGATAATGCGGGTACCCTGGGTGATGTCCTGATGTCACTAGGCAACGGTACGCCAGTCTGGAGCTCTATCAGCCAGAACCCGCAAGTGGGTTTTCAGGCAAGCCTGTTCCCGGTTGGGGGATATGAGGTGCCTAACGCCAGCGAAACATTCCTGAATAATTTTAATGAACAATTTGATGATGGCAGTAATTTTGATAAAGTAACGGGAGTATTTACCGCTCCCTCTAGTGGCTTGTATGCTTTCGATATTGATATTAAAATACCTAATTTAACCAGCAGTCCGAATATTCCGGGATATATAAGGTTGTACAGGAATGACATAATAAGTCAGCAACGCAATTTTATAATAAGCACCTCTTCAAGCTATGGTAATGGCGTTGAAACTTCTTTCAGATTAAAACTTCAACAGAACGATACAGTTAAATTTTCCTTCTTTCAGGCATCTGGTAGTAATATAGATATAGGGGATAATGGAAGCCTGACAACCAGAACCGTTACCTGTTATAAAATTTACTGATTCATACCTTTATAAACTCATGAAAACGAATACTTATTTCTTTTTTATCACACTTTTAATAAGCCAACTCTGTGCCGGGCAGGTTACTACTTTGCCTAATTCTATCGGAATAGGCGCGAATACACTACCTTCCATTCCATTACATATTAATGCCACCAGCGAAGTAGCCCGGTTTCAGGGAACTACTCCATACATAAGTATGTATGATGGGATAATGATCAATGGTTATATTCAGGCCATTAACAACAGTTTCGAAATTGGTTCAAAAAATAATTATGATATTAATTTCTATACCGGAGATGCTCAACGATTAAATATTAACGGTACAAATGGCATAGTTACGGTAAATCAGAAACTTGTAGCACAAAATGGAATAAAACTAACCGGGCCATTGCAGGCTGCCGGAGAGAGTGTTGGTGCCGAAGGCATGGTGTTAGTATCTAAAGGGAATGCTACACCAGCCTGGGAAGAACGAAGAATAGGTTTTGCAGCTTATCTTAGTAATAATATTACATTGACCACAGGAATAGAAGCTGTGATTACAGGATTAACAGAGCATTTTGATGATGGATTTAATTTTAACCCATCTACTGGAGAGTTTACAGTACCCTTAGATGGGGTATATCATTTTGATGTGAATACTTATTTCCTTAGTACTTCAGATTTATCTAATAAACCTGTAAGAGTATCTATGCATAATCATGGGACACTTCTTTATCAATACATCTATTTAGTTGGCTTTTCATCTACATTTACTACAGGAACCAGTTCTGCATTCACGGCTAAACTAAATGCAGGAGATTTGATAACTTTTAGGGTAACTCAGGCATCCGGCATCAATCAAACATTGCTTAACTATTCCAGCACTATTACTATTGCGGGCTATAAAGTCTATTAAACATGAAAAAAATACTTTTCTTCTTACTCTTTATTTCATCTTCTGTTTTAGGGCAAACCTTTACCGCAGAAACAGGTGATATTTATATTGGAGAACCCAAAGGAAATTATTATGGTATTTTCATTATCAAAACAGGGATGTTAAAAAGTACTGATGTGCTTGAGATTTATTCAAATAGTGGCTTTAAGTACACCGCCCGCATTATTAAAATAACAGACCTTGATACACGCGCATTATTAAAAGAGATAAAAAGTGGTCAAAGTGCCTTTATTGATTTTTTTACAGCCGATGACCCCGGTAATTATAACGATGCACTACGTAAAGGGTTTAAAGTTTACCCAAAAGGTGTAAAACCTGACGGTAAGCTGCTTGATATAAACGAAAGTAAAAGGCCTGATTTGTTGGTTACATTAGATAGTAAACCATTTAGAGCGGCGCTCACATATAAAGGCGCTGTACTCTGGCGCAAGGGCGTTAAAAACTATGCCAATAATAAGCCTTATCTTTTATTGCAGTTTGGGTCTGTGATAGCGCCTGATGACCGGATAATCAGCATTCAGATATTTAATCCGAAAGAGATGCCGACAAAATATAGTGTAAAAGATATGGAAGTTAATTTTTCGGGGTCTATAGATGGCAAAAAGGAAAATACAACCATATATGGCTTTGTAAATGGTAAAGCCGACACAGATTTTACTATCGAAATTACCAGATGGCAGATAGTTTCAGATAAAAAAGCGATTATTTCGGGAAAAATATATGGAGAACTCAGAGAAGTGAAAATTTTAGGTATAGCCAAAAAGATAAACAGATTTGAGAATGGTTCTTTCGAAAATATTGAAATAGAAATAATGAACAATCAGCCGGATCTGAAAGAAATGATAAAGGCTGAATATTAAGGGTTAGTAATAGGGGATATAGCTATTTGAAGCGCATTTCGGGTAGCTATTTTATTGTTAGTAAACAAATTCTTTCCACACCAGCCTCGGTCAATCTTAGCATCTCTTCCTCATTAGTCTCAGAAGTAAAAACCTTTAAGCCAACACGATCTGGAGTCAATTGTTTGATTTTTAAAGATTGAGCCAGATTGAGTGCCTGATAAATTTTAATATAATCTGCCCCTGCATCAATGGCATCTTTTATGGCTAGTTGCAGATTAATAAGATCAAAATGGCAAGCATCTATAGCTACCGTAAAAAAAACTTCCTGTTGATGAATAAGCTTCCCCAATTTGGCAAATTCTATTTTTACCCAATTCTTTTGTGTTGAAAACCAGGCAGAAGTATTGAGCATCACTTCAATATCGGTAGCTCCGTCTTTTAAAGCAAGTTCTGTTTCCAGTTGCTTTACTTCGGTGCGTTGATAGCCATTGGGATAACCGATAATTGTTCCAAGCATGGCTGTATTAGCAACTCCCCAATCTCTGCGTAATTTCTTTACCCAGAAAGGAGGCACCACTAAGCCAGCCAGTTTATTCTGCTGAACCTGATGAAGCGCCGCATACATCTCTTCAATGCTGATTTTCGCTTGCATTAATTGGAGTTCGATAAATGGAAATAGATGCTGCATGAGGCAAATATAGAGTATTTGCTGGTATCGGATTCTCTGATTTTAATAAATATATCCCGAATAATGTTTTTTCGCTCTTCATAGAAAATAACCTTTTATCAAAAACTGCCTTACTAAAGACTAAAATAGCTTTTTCTTTGAAGAAAATTATGAAAAAACTATTTGTCACCCAATGATTCATTTATTCAACGAACATACAAATGCGCTTGATGTAATCAGAATAAAACAGAATTCATTGGTTTTTTCTTCTTTGCGTGAATATTATCAGCCTGTAAAATCAGAGGGATTTGCCATTAAATATGTGGTGGAGGGAGTAGAACGATATAAACTCAATAATAAAAGCTACCCCATAGAAACTGGAAAATATTTGCTCACCAATGATACCTATGAGGGGAGTGTTGAAATAGAAGCCAATAGAAATGTAAAAGGCATTTGTATTAATATTAACCCCCAAATGATTGCCGAAGTGCTGGCCAGTAAAAAAAGACCTGATACCGCTTATACAGATAATGAATTAGGTCAATACTTGTCGTCTACTCATTTTTTAGAAAACCAATATTCTGATACCCAAACACAACTGGGGAAATTATTAAGGGTTCTGACCTCCAAAGTATATCAGAGTGATACAACTAAAGACGATATATCTACTGAGTTTTTCTATGCCGTTTCAGAGAAAATTATTGAAGATCAGATTCCGGTTTACACACAATTGCAGGCAATCCCTAGCTTGAAGCCCGATACTAAAAAAGATTTATACAGAAGGCTACAAAGAGGAAAAGACTTTATAGATAATTATTTTACCATATCACTCTCCATCGAAACGATTGCGCAGGAAGCGTGTATGTCTGAATATCATTTTTTCAGATTGTTTAGAATAGTCTTCGGCCTATCACCTAATCAATACCTTATTCAGAAACGTCTGGAATATGGCCGGAAGATTTTGCTGCACGATAGAAATTCTGTTTCTATTGCTGCCATCGAATCCGGCTTCTCTGATATTCATACTTTCAGCAAAGCTTTCAAAAGGCATTTTGGCACATCTCCGTCTCATTTTATTAAGTAAATCTCCGATTTTAAGATAAAGAATGAATTAGTTGATTGAAAGATGAAATCTTGTAATTAGCAGGATTTGACAAATTGGTTTTGAAAACATCGCTTAGCTTTGAGTCTAAAAAATTGCCGATTTTAGGCCAATTAGTATTTAAACACAAACACGTAACAGGTATGAAAAAACAAGAATTGCAACAATTGAAAATGCTCAAGGTCATGACACCAATCCTGATTATAGGCGGTGCGATTGCCATCTTCAAAGCCGGATATGCAACCGGACAATGGCTATATGCTATCACTCATTAATTAACAAACCTCCAATTTTATTAACCTGAATTAAGCACACATACCAGATTATGTTTAAAAAGCTATTACTTTTATTATTGATTACGACTGTATCTAAAGCACAAAACGGTATTATAAAAGGCTCTGTAAAGGGAGATAAAAACGAAGCCATTGTTGGTGCAACCGTTATTTTGTCAAAAAATCAGAAAGGCAGTATTTTGAAATCATCTTTTACAGATCTAGACGGGAGGTTTGAGTTTGATAAGCTAAAATACGATACACTTCAAGTAGAAGTGAGTTATGTAGGCATGAATAAATATGCTTCAAAGAAACTGATTCTAACAGCCCAAAACAGTGCCATAGACTTAGAGAGTATTCCCCTGAGTAATAGCACCAATGAATTGCAGGAAGTGGCCGTGAAAGCCCAGAAAGCTTTTGTTGTACAAAAAATTGACCGGACGGTCATTAATCCTGAAGCTTTAATAAGCAATGCGGGGGTAACTTCTCTGGAAGTATTAGAAAAAGCACCGGGTGTAACCGTTGATGTGAATGGAAATATCTCTTTAAGAGGAAAGGGTGGGGTAGTAGTCTTTGTTGATGACAAACCAACATACCTCTCAGCGGCTGACTTAGCTAACTACCTACGCACCATTCCCTCATCAACCATAGAATCTATTGAGATTATGACCAACCCACCTGCTAAGTATGATGCAGCAGGGAATTCGGGTGTGATTAATATCCGCCTGAAGAAAAATGTAGCCCGAGGAATGAATGGAGGTTTGAACCTTTCTTATGGACAAGGGCGTTTCATGCGTACCAATAATAGCTTCAACTTCAATTATCGAATCAATAAATTCAACTTCTTTTCTAACCTGAGTGTCAATAGGAATAGTAGTTACCAGGATTTAACGATTACCCGTAAATACTTTACACCGGAAGGACAATTGAGTTCTACATTCGTGCAGAACTCGTACATCAGACCTACTAACAGAAGCAATAACCTGAAATTAGGGCTAGATTACTATATATCTAAAAAGACTACAATTGGTGTTGCTTTGAGTGGATTCATCAATCCATCAAGCAAAAATCTGACAAATAAAGCAGTTATCAGAGATGGACAGAATGTAATAACGGGTCTGGTTGATGCCTATAATCCAACAAATACGCTCTTTAAAAATGGTAGTGTAAATCTGAATATGACTCACCAAATGAATACAAAAGGCAAAGAAATATCAGTCAATCTGGATAATATTATGTATAAATCAAAGATTGACCAGAGATTACAAAACAGTAACTTGAATCCTGACGGAAGTTTGATTAATAAAAGTATTCTGGAATCTGACTTGCCATCTGATATTAGTATCAGAGCCGCAAAGGTTGATTATATTAATCCACTCGCCAAGGGTGGGAGAATTGAAGCAGGAGTTAAAACCAGCTTTGTAAAAACTGGAAATATTGCTGATTTTTATGACGTGACTGATAATCAGAAAGTACCAAATTATACTTTCTCCAACAATTTTCAATACAAAGAAAATATCAATGCAGCCTATGTCAATTATTCAAGAGACTTTAAGAAAATTTCAGTTCAGGCTGGTTTGCGTTTAGAGAATACCAATATTGTAGGTAATCAGCTAGGTAATGTAGTGGTGAAAGATTCTTCATTTAAAAGAAATTATACCAGCCTTTTTCCTACTTTTTATACACAATATAGAGTTGATTCAGCATCAAAGCATGTTATTGGTTTGTCAGTGGGCAGACGTATCGATCGTCCTAATTATAAGGATATGAATCCGTTTACTTATCCGATGGATAGATTTACTTACTATGGAGGTAACCCATTCCTGCAACCAACTTTCTCTTATAATGCAGAGTTATCTTATACATTCAATAATTTCCTGACAACTACGCTGCAATACAGCCAATCTAACAATGTGATTTCGGAGACCAACGAGCAGAGAGGAAATATCTATTATAGCCGTCCGGGTAATTTTGCCAAACAGGTGTCATATGGTATTGAAGTAAATGGTACTTTCAGGATACAAAAATGGTGGACACTCCAATTGTACACTTCGTATCTCAATAATAAATTCGAAAGCCCGATTTATACCGAAACTCTCAACGATTCACGTTGGTTCTGGGTAGTTGTGCCAACCAACCAGTTTGTGATTAATAAAAAATGGAGTGCCGAATTAGCAGGATCTTATCAAACTAAAGTATTATCAGGACAGTTTCTGGTTATCCCAATCGGTTCTATCAGAGCGGGAGTATCAACCAAAATAATGAATGATAAAGGTACTTTGAGGCTGAATGTAAACGATATATTCTATACCAATCAGGTGGGTGGCGATATCCGGAATATCAAAAATGCCGCTGCCAGCTGGTTTAGCTATCTGGATACCCGTGTAATAACAATCTCGTTTGCCTATAGATTCAATAAAGGCCAGAACCTGAAAATACGCCAGAATGGTGGTTCAGAAAGTGAGCAACAAAGGGTGAAGGCTTCTTGATAAAAACAAGAAAGGCTGTTCAATCTGATCAGCCTTTCTTGTTTTTAAATCACTGAGCGCCAGCCACCACCTAAGGCTCTATAAAGCCCGATAACGGCATTATATTGGCTCTTTCTTAGATTAATCAGTTCCATTTGTGCCTGTAAAGCATTTTTCTGAGCTGTTACAACTTCCAGATAAGTAGCACTACCAAACTTAAATAAATCTATCGAAGTGGTGATTGAGCTTTTAAGCACATCTACTTCTTTCGATTTTAACTGATGTATTTCGTTGGTATTCTCAATCAGATTCAGATAATTGTATACTTCAGTAAAACTGTTTACAATGGTTCTTTTATAGTTAGTATAAGCTATTTTTTGCTCTGCTTCTGATGCCATCAGATCGGCAATTAATTGGCGTCTGTTTAGTAATGGGGCAAACAAACCACCAGCCACACCATAAGCTAATGAACCCGGATTGAAAAGAACAGCCGCTTTGAAAGCCTGCAAACCCATCGAACCGTTCAGATTAAGCGATGGATAGAAAGCAGCCTTCGCTGAATAAATATCCGCATCGGCCGCTATTAAATCGAACTCTGCCTGTTTAATATCCGGCCTGTTTTCTAATAAAGCCGACGGTATTCCGGTAGATAATTTTGGTGGAACGATACTTTCCCAAGCTATTGTTTTACGCTCAATAGTCTGTGGGAATCTACCTAATAAGAAATTAATCTTATTTTCGTTTTCAATAATTTTCTGTTTTGCTTCTACTTTCAGCGCTTGAGAACTAAGCAATTGGGCGCTCATCAATTCAACTCCTAGCTGATTTCCTTCTCCTGCATGTTTCAACGCTTTTACAATGTCTAAAGCCGATTGTTGCAGTTTAATATTATCTTCTAATATTTTCAGTTCGTTATCCAGAATCAACAGTTGGAAATAAGCATCTGCAATTTCTGATACCATAGACGTAACTACCAGATTCCGACCATGTTCGCTGGCAATAAATCTGGCTGCGGCAGCTTTCTTTTTACTTTTGAGTTTTCCCCATAAATCCACCTCCCATGAAGATTGAAGACCGAGAAAAAAATCAGGGATAACTGGCGATGGTATTTTTTGTTTGTTATCCAGATTAGTAGAAAACCCCGTATCATAATTACCCACCCCATCAATGGTATAATTTCCGAATTTACGTGCGCCCATACTCGCAGCAGCCGATAAATCAGGCATATCAATGCCTTGGGTAAAACGCACACCTGCACGAGCCAGCTCTATATTTTGTAAAGCTATCTGCAAATCGAAATTATTCTTTAAGGCAGTATCTATGAGCGCCATCAGCGCAGGGTCTGCAAAGAAATCCTGCATGCTGGCTAATTGACTAGTGGTTGTGTCGGTTTTGGCACTAAACTGTTGTGGTATGACCACAGATTTATTCTGTGGTAAATTTTGCTTGATTTTGCAACCACCCAAAAAAATGAGACAGACGAGTAAATAAATATATCTATGCTTCAACATACGCTTCCTTGTTAGTTTTTTTCGTGTTTTTCTTTCGTTTTGGCATTCCGGCAAAGATGACGTATAAGCCCGGAATGATGATAACCCCGAAGATGGTTCCGAACAACATACCTCCAGCAGCAGCAGTACCAATGGTTTTGTTACCAATTGCCCCTGCACCAGATGCAGACATAAGCGGAATCAGACCAGCTACGAAAGCAAAAGAGGTCATCAGGATAGGTCTGAAACGGGCTACTGCACCGCCAATGGCTGCCTTAAGCAAAGTCTTGCCCTCTTTCTGTTGCAATACGGCGAATTCGACAATCAGAATGGCATTCTTGCCCAATAGCCCTATGAGCATAACCATGGCTACTTGTGCATAAATATTGTTTTCCAGACCGAATAGGTACAAGAAAAATAAGGAGCCAAATATTCCGACAGGCAATGAGAGAATAACTGGTAATGGAAGCATGAAGCTTTCATACTGGGCTGCCAGAAGCAGATAAACGAACAGGAGACAGATAATAAAAATATATACTACCTGATTGCCCGAAAGTACCTCTTCACGTGTCATCCCAGACCATTCGAAAGTATACCCACGAGGCAATTTTGCCTTAGCTACCTCTTCTACCGCTTTGATGGCATCTCCACTACTATAACCTTTGGCAGCTTCACCATTCAACATGGCTGATACATACATATTATAGCGCGTCAATTGTTCCGGGCCATATACACGCTCAATGCGGCTAAAAATGGCATAAGGTACCATTTCGCCGTTTTTATTCTTAATGCGAAGTTTCATGATGTCTTCTGGCTGGGCACGATATTTCGGATCAGCCTGTATCATTACTTTATACATCTGTCCGAACAAAATGAAGTTGGTGGCATAAAAACTACCAATCAACGATTGCAGATTACTCATAGCAGCATCTACCGAAATCCCTTTCTTAGCAGCCATGTCCTGATCTACATGAATCAGATATTGTGGGAAATTGGGGTTGAAACTCGAAAACACTTCTTTAATTTCAGGGCGTTTTTTGAGTTCCTCTATAAATTCGTCAGCCACTTCTGCTGTTTTTTGCAGATTTCCTGAGCCCGTTTTGTCAAGCATACGCAACTCAAAACCACTGGCATTTCCGAAGCCCGGCACAGCAGGTGGAGGGAAAAACTGTATTTCAGCATCTTTGATATGCTTGGTTTTTTCAACCATTTGCGCAATAATATCGTTGGCATTAGCCTTGCGTTCATCCCATGCTTTCAGGTTGATGGTACTCATTCCAAAGGAAGCTCCTACACCATCAGTCATCATACTAAAACCAGACAAACTGGAGATAGATTCTACTTCCGGCAATGTCTTGGCAATCCTGTCAATTTCATTCATCACCTCTTCTGTACGTTCCAGCGTAGCACCTACGGGTGTAGTAACATTGACATAGATAGTTCCTTGGTCTTCCGTTGGGATAAAACTGGTAGGTAACACCTTACCCACACCCCAGGTACCCACACTAAAGGCAACCAATACAAGTACTGTTACCAGACGTCGATTGGCAATCAATCTTAGCAGGCTTTTATATCTATCAGATAGCTTATCATAGCCTTGGTTGAATTTATCAAAGAAACGGGTCAGCAGATTCTTTTTCTTCACCTCAGTGTGCGGATTTTTAAGCATCAAGGCACAAAGTGCAGGTGTAAGTGTCAAGGCATTTATACCGGAAATAACAATGGAAATGGCCATCGTAACCGAGAATTGCCGATAAAATACCCCTACAGGCCCAGATAAAAATGCCACAGGCACAAACACCGCTGACATTACCAGAGTAATAGCAATAATGGCACTACTTATTTCACCAATTGATTCAATAGTAGCTTCTTTTGGTCCTAAATGTTTTTCTTCCATTTTGGCATGCACACCCTCCACTACTACAATGGCATTATCAACCACGATACCGATAGCTAATACCAAGGCAAAGAGCGTAAGAAGATTAATGGAAAAGCCAAATAATTGCATAAAGGCAAAGGTTCCCACCAGAGAAACAGGCACGGCCAATACAGGAATAAGCGTAGAGCGGAAGTCTTGCAGGAACAGGAATACCACAATAGCCACTAAGATAAAGGCTTCGATAAGGGTCTTAATAACCTCATGAATAGAAGCATCCAGGAAGCGCGAAACGTCGTAGCTGATTGTATACTTCATTCCTGGCGGGAAAGTCGTTTCTTTCAGGAAATTCAGACGAGATTTAATGTTATCAATTACCTCGCTGGCATTAGAGCCCGGTCTTTGTTTCAATACAATAGCCGCCGATGGTTTGCCATTTTCTTTTGATAGTACATCGTAATCTAAGGAGCCAAATTCTAAATCAGCCACATCTTTCAAGCGAAGCAATTCTCCGTTGTCAGATACTTTGATAACGATATTTTCGTATTGCTCTTTTGTGGTCATTTTACCAGTATAGCGCAATACGTATTGCAATGACTGGTGCTGACGGCCTGAGCTCTCACCGATTTTACCGGGGGCGGCCTCTACGTTCTGGGCTTTCAATGCCTGAATAATATCGTCAGCTGAGATTTCATAGGCATCCATTCGCGTTGGTTTCAGCCATACACGCATGGCATACTCACGAGAACCCATAATATCTACAAAACCTACTCCGTCAATCCGTTTAAGCTCAGCTAAAACGTTGATATCGGCAAAGTTGTAAATGAATTTTTCGTCTAAAGAGGTATCATCGCTGATAAGGTTAATGTACATTAACATACTATTCACCTCTTTTTCTGTTGATACCCCGGCTTTGATTACCTCTTCAGGTAACTCGTCCAATACAGTGGTTACCCTGTTCTGCACGTTTACGGCAGCTACATCAGGGTCGGTACCTACTTCAAAATAGACCTGGATAATACTGGTTCCGTCATTACCTGAAACGGAAGTCATATAGGTCATGCCCGGCACACCGTTGATGGCTCTTTCCAAAGGAGTTACTACCGCTTTGGCACATACCTCGGCATTAGCACCCGTATATTTGGTGGTAACAGAAACGGCTGGTGGGGCAATATCGGGATACTGGGTGATTGGGAGGCCAATCATAGCCAAAACCCCTAACAGTACTATAAAAACGGATATAACCAACGATAGTACCGGTCGGTTGATAAAATTTGTAAACATGTTGATAAGGCTTATCTTAGGGCGTTGTTAGCCGCAAATTCTTTCGATATTTCGTTCATTTCCACAAATTGCGGATCTACGGTCATGCCGTCTTTGATATTCTGGATACCTTCATAAATAATCTTGTCATCAGGCGATAAGCCTGAATCTATGATATAAAAATGAGGCATCCGGCTATTGGTAGTGATAGGCTTAGACTTGACTTTATTGCTTTTGTCGATCACATAGACATACATTTTATCCTGAATCTCAAAAGTAGCTTTCTGAGGAATAATCAAAGCATTTTTATATTTTCTTAGCAAGCGAACTCTACCACTGGCACCATGTTTCAGAATCTTCTCCGGGTTGCTAAAACGGGCTCGGAAAGCAATATTTCCTGTACTTTGCTCTATTTCGCCCTCTGTGGTTTCAATTTTTCCTTTAAATGGATGCTCTTCACCATTGGCTAATATCAAAGTTACATTTTTTGATTGCTCTGCATCTGTTTTCAGATTAGCAGCATAGTTGAGATATTCTTTTTCTGAAACATCGAAATACGCAAATACTTCATCGTTTTTAGAGATACTAGTCAACAGCGTACCATCTTCCATCAAACTTCCGGTTTTATTAGGAATACGATTCACAATGCCACTGAAAGGTGCTTTGACCTGTGTATAAGTTAATTGAATTTTAGCGAAGGTTTCGTTGGCCTGTGCTTCTTCTACTTTTGCTTTAGCTAAATCAACTTTATTTTTAGCCATTTCAAACTGGGTGTTTGAAACAACGTTTTTATCAACCAGATACTTGATGTTTTTCAGCTCCAATTCGGCAGCTTTCAGTTCTGTAACTGTGCTTTTCAACGCAGCCGTGGCTTTTACGATATTCTCGTTCAACTCAGGATTATTGATAGTAAACAGAACCTGCCCCTGTTTTACATATTTACCTTCGTCGATATAGATATGATCCAGATATCCCTTGACCCTTGCCCTGATTTCGACATTCTGAACAGCGTTGATTTCTGCTACGTAGTCAACCGGCAAGGTAGTGTCAATGGAGATAGGAGACGTTACAGGAAATTTTTCCATTTCCTGTACCTGCTTTTCATCCTTATTAGAGGAGCAGGACGATGCCAATAATAGCATCGACAATGAGAGGGTAAGATTTTTCATAAAATAGTTTCTTTGGTGATTCGTAAAAGAAAGACTGTCAAGGTCTTAGATTAAATTTATTCTTAATAAATTCTTAATCCAAGTAATTCTTCGAAAGTCAAATTCTTTTATTGGAATCGTACAATGATAGATACAGCAGTAACCGACAAAGGCATTGCTAATTAAAAAAACAACATTTTACACGAGAAGCTATTGGGGTATTTAAAAGAATAATCTGACAGCAAAGAAGACCCTGCTGCGAGAAGAAACTTTTAAAATACACTTAAGCGAGCAAACGCATTTGCTCAGGGGGAGGTGTGTTGAGACCTAAGTACACTTCGGGTACATAGGAGGTGAAAAACATAGCTTCTTTATTGAGTGTACACTCAATAACAACAGGCTTGAACAGACCGGCAGAAAAGCATTCTTCTGCTTCATCAAGACTGAACAATTTGGCTTCCAAAGAACCACTATCCTCAAGACTAATATCCAAACATTGCTCTGTTTTATTGGCAGTCAATTCGTGGATTCTGATACCTTCAGTTACGAATTGTGTGCAAATAAAAGAGAACATCAGTATTAATAAAAAATACGCTTTTGAAGTTAATTTTTTCTTAAGCACTGAGATTTGGTTTTCTTTAGAAAAAGGATAATGAGAGCAAATATAGATATTAACAACTAAAAAATAATCCTAAGTTCAAAAAACAGCGAAATTTCTCTATCAACCCCCTGTTTTAATCGACCAAATTATTAATCGTATACGAATAAAACAACAAAATTACCTTTTGTATAAAAAAAGAGGTTTTACGAACAACAATTCGCAAAACCTCTTAATACATCTGGATTTATATTTATTTATCACTATACACTTTCTCGTAATACTCAGTTGCCATACGGTCTGAATCGAAGAAAGCATTTACATCATTCATACTCTGCAATACCATCTTTTGCCATTCGGCTTGATTATCATAATACATAGGCAGAATTTTATGTTCAAGCATATCCAACATATTACTTATATCAGCATTATCTCTTTCCCATTCAGGATAAGCAGTCGCAACCGGAACTACAAAAGAGTTCTGGTCGCTGGCAAATTCGCATACCCAACCATCAAAGGTTGAGAAATTAAGCGAGGCATTCATAGCAGCCGTCATTCCACTGGTACCAGATGCTTCACGGGTCACAATTGGATTATTTAACCATACATCAGACCCATCTTTCAAGGTTTTTGATAAAGCCAACTCATAACCTGTCAGCACAGCCATATTCGGGAAAAGATGGCTCAAATAATAGAGGTTATTAAAGATACCAATTGCTCCATCATCAAAAGGATAAGGCTTGCCCGCCCAGATAAACTGAATTGGGTAACGGGTATTACGCATGATTCTTTCAAATCTTTCTCTATCACGTGTCAATAGATCAGGACGTTTATAAGCAGCAAAACGTCTGGCCCATACAATCGTTAATGTATCAGGATTAAATAATTTACCACATTGGTCAGCAACTGTTTTAAATAAAACCTGTTTAAGCTCCTTTTTGCGTGTAGTTATTTTCTTGGTATCTGCTTTCTTCCGTGCTTTTTCCAGTTCTTCATCCGCCCAATAGAGGTTATTCTGTGCATTGGTTACATGAGTAATGGGAGCTACGCCACTTTGCCCACTCCACATGGTGCGGGATACATCTCCATGTAGTTTTGAAACAGCATTCGCTTTTTTGCTGAAACGAAGTGCCACCAATGAATGGTTAAAGATATTATCTTTAATGCCAGTAATCTTACGAACTTCATTTAAAGGAATTCCATTAAAGAAATTCATACTCTCCAGCATATGAATGTCATGCTTCTCGTTGCCTGCTTCTTCGGGTGTATGTGTTGTAAATACGATATTTTTCTTAATATCAGCCACTTTGCCCTGTTTCTTGTATAGATGAAATACTCCTGAAACAGCGTGCGCCTCATTGAAATGATAAATATCAGGTTGATAATTGAGTTCGTCCAGCAATTTCATACCACCCAAGCCCAGAATCATACATTGAGCTACCTTAACTGAAGCGTCTTTGTCATATAAATGATAAGACAATGAACGAGCCCAGGCATCGTTCCCTTCTGTATCAGTAGTCAGAAAAAACATAGGTGCAGACCCAAAAGTATCAGGTGTAAGAAAATAAGCGGCAATCCAGACCGGGCGATTCTGAATAGTTATCTGAAAGCGGATACCTGTGTCTTTTATAAAACTATACATCTTCTCACGAAATTGTACAGCCATACTATTGTCGCTATTACGGGTTTGGTCATAATACCCGTATTTCCAAAGTATGCCTACTCCAATCAGATTCTGTTTCAATTGATAGGCACTGCGCATATGTGAGCCAGCCAGAAACCCAAGACCACCCGAATAAGTTTTTAATGATTGATCTATGGCAAATTCCATAGAGAAATAAACAACAGATTTTTTGAATTTTGATGCGTAAGCGTAAGGATGAGCATATGGCTCAGGCAGATTATTCATAAACGATCATAGGTTTGTGTGGCACAAAATAAGAACATTTCTATGGATTAATACTTAAGAGCGATTTTAATATTCTTTTCCTGATTGACAAGAATACTAAACTCGCTCTATCTATAACGCCTTTGAGTAGGCTTTTGTCTTTTTATTAAGAAATTTCTTTCAGGAAATTACCATCTTACCTGCCCGTTGCCGGTTACTACCCATTTCTCAGTGACCAGTTTCTCCAAGGCAAATGGTCCTCTGGCATGAAGTTTTTGGGTAGAAATACCGATTTCGGCACCTAAGCCAAACTGCCCGCCATCTGTAAATCGGGTAGAGGCATTATGATAAACAGCCGCGGCATCCACCTCTCTTAAAAACTGATCAGCCAATGCCTGATTCTCCGTCAGAATAGCTTCTGAATGACGGGACGAATATTCTTGAATATGTGCTAAAGCTTCATCAATACTGCTGACAGTTTTAATAGATATTTTATAATCCAGCCATTCTTTGCCAAAGTCTTCCGGCTTTGCTTCATGTAATTTTTCATAGCCTGCTTGTTTAAAAGCAGTATAAGCCGGTGCATCTGCATATACTTCAACATTCCATTTGTTGAAATCTTCAATCAATAAAGGTAGAAAGTAGGCTATGATAGCTTCATCAACAATGGCGCAATCCAATGAATTACAAACTGATGGGCGAGACACACGGGCGTTGACAATAATGTCTTTGGCTTTTGCCAGATCTGCCGTCTTTTCTACATAGGTATGCACAACCCCTGCACCTGTCTCAATGGTAGGAATCAGTGAGTTCTGGCGAACATATTGTATCAAAGAATCAGAACCTCTCGGAATAATAATATCTACAAAGCGGGTGGCTTTGAGTAATTCTTCTGTAAATTTTCGGTCTGTTGGTAAGAGTAATACTCCTTCTTTAGCCACTCCGGCTTCTTCCAAAGCCTGATGGATCAAACCAACCAGACATTGATTTGAGAAGTTAGCTTCTTTCCCACCTTTCAATACGCAAGCATTACCTGAGCGCAGGCATAGAGAAGCTACATCAATTGTTACATTCGGGCGGGATTCATAGATTACTCCCACAACGCCTATTGGAACGGCTATTTTTTTTATAGTCAATCCATTATTCAGATGATTTTCAAGCAATAATTGTCCTGTTGGGTCGGGCAATAAAGCTACTTCTCTCAACGAATCAGCTAAACCCTGAATACGATTTTCGTTCAATAAGAGTCGATCGTATTTGGGATCAGCTTTATCCATCAGGTCTAAGTCTTTTTTATTTTCAGTCATAATCAACTCTTTCGACTGCTCAATAAGTATAGCCAGTCGATTGAGTAATTGACTTTTTTGTTCATCTGATAAATTTCTGATACCCGCCGATGCCTGTTGCGTTGCCTGAAGAAGAGGAAGAATGCTGTTCATAATAAATCACCCCAAAGTATTGCCTTGATTCTAAATTTTCGTAAAATTACGTCGCAATAATCACAATCAAAAGTATAAATACAACAAGTGATATGTTCATCGAAAAAGACCTTGACAAAATCAAAGTTCGTGGTGCTAGCCTCGAAACTATTGAACAACAGATAGAAAACTTTAAAAAGGGTTTTCCGTATCTGAATGTAATCAAAGCTGCGACCATTGGCGATGGCATTATCGCACTCTCAGATGCTCAGGCGAGCAAATATGCCAAGTATTTTGATAAAAAAGCCAAGAAACTAAGACTACTGAAATTTGTACCTGCCTCAGGTGCAGCTACCCGTATGTTTAAGTCTTTGTTCTCTGCCAAGGATGACGGGAAGCTGGATAAATCGGTAAATGAATTTCTGGAACGTCTGAAAGATTTTGCCTTTTATAATAAACTCACCAAATCTATTGGCTCAGAAACGGCTGATTATCAGGTAATCTTAGACCATTTGTTAACAGATAAAGGCTTAGACTATGGTAATTTGCCTAAAGGCTTGTTGCATTTCCATCAATATGGTAAAAAAGCTCGTACACCCTTAGAAGAACATCTGGTAGAAGGAGCTAAATATGCCAATAGCAAGGGCAAAGTAAGATTACATTTTACGGTTTCTCCAGAGCATAAAAAGAAATTCAAGAAACTGATAAAATCGGTATTGCCCAAATATGAAAAGAAATATGATGTAGAATATAAAATCAGTTTCTCTGAGCAAAAGCCTTCTACAGATACCATTGCAGTAAATATCGATAATACGCCATTCCGTACGGCTGATGATGAATTACTTTTCCGTCCTGCCGGACACGGTGCTTTGCTTGAAAACCTGAATGAGCAAAAGGCAGATATTATTTTTATTAAAAACGTAGACAATGTAGTGCCTGACCGATTAAAAAAGGAGACTATTTTATATAAAAAGGCGCTAGCAGGATTGTTACTTGATTATCAGGAGAAGATATTTTCTTACCTCAAAAAATTATATAATGGTGAGGTAGATGAAGAATTGTTAAAAGAAATTCTTGATTTCCTTGAAACCAAGCTTTGTACATTGCCTCCTGAAGGTTTTGAGAGTTTTTCAGCAGATGCCAAAATGGACTATTGCAAACGCAAACTGAATAGACCGATTCGCTTGTGTGGCATGGTGAAAAACGTAGGTGAGCCCGGTGGTGGACCATTCTGGGCAAAAGACCCTGATAGCTCGGTATCTTTGCAGGTAGTAGAATCGGCGCAGATTGATTTGGGTAATGCGCAACAGAAGGAGATTTTTGATAAAGCTACTCACTTTAACCCGGTTGACCTGATATGTTCTGTAAAGGACTATAAAGGCGAAAAATTTGACTTATTGAATTACCGTGACCCAATGACAGGTTTTATCACACAAAAATCGCAAAGCGGTAAAGATCTGAAAGCACAGGAGCTACCGGGTCTATGGAACGGAGCAATGTCAGACTGGAATACACTTTTTGTAGAGGTTCCACTCATTACTTTTAACCCTGTTAAAACAGTGAATGATTTATTGAGAATCGAGCACCAACCAGCCCGATAAGCATGAGCGCAATTAAAATTGATTCTCCTACAAGTATCAGGCAGGGTGAAGAAATTGATTTGGTAAAGCTGAATGCGTTTTTGCATTCAGCTTTACCTGATTTTGAGCCTATCATCGAAATCGCCCAATTTCCAGGCGGATATTCTAATTTGACCTATTTGTTAAAGACAGTCGGTAAAGCTTACGTTTTACGTAGGCCTCCATTTGGTGCAAAAGACATCAAAGGCGGGCACGATATGGGTCGGGAGTATAAGATACTTAGTGCACTGCAAAACAGCGGTTATCAGAAAATACCCAAGCCTGTTATCTATACCGAAGACGAATCTGTAATGGATTGCCCTTTCTATATTATGGAGCGGGTAGAGGGCATTATTTTGCGGGCAAAAGATGCACCAAAGCTAATGGGAAATATAAGCCCTGAAATGATGCAGAAAATGTCGGAAGCCTTATGTGATAATCTGGTAGAATTGCACGCTATTGATATTGAGATATCAAGTAGAGAGCAACCAGCTTTGATTAATATAGGCAAGCCGGAAGGCTATATTCAAAGGCAGGTAGAGGGGTGGCATAAACGCTATTTAGCCGCACAAACTGACGAGATTACGGCTATGGATAGTCTGGCGAACTGGCTAAAAGCTAATCTCCCGATAGAAGGTAAACCTACGCTGATTCATAATGATTACAAGTATGATAATCTGGTATTGAATGCAGATAACTGGTCGGATATATTAGCCGTCTTAGACTGGGAAATGACAACCGTCGGAGACCCTCTGATGGATTTAGGTACGACCTTATCCTATTGGGCAGAGGCCAACGATGGAATGTTTGAAAAAGGATTTAATTTATCATGGCTTCCGGGAAATCTTACGCGTCAGGAGTTTGCTGAACGCTATGCCGAAAAGAGTGGGAGAGAGGTATCCAATATTCTCTACTTCTACGTTTTTGGCCTTTTCAAGAACTCGGTAGTGATTCAACAAATATATAGTCGATATAAAAAAGGACTAACTAAAGATGAGCGCTTTGCTGATTTGATTTATGGAGTAAAGGCTTTATCGAAGAAAGGTGCTAATTCTCTAGAAAAAGAGAAGATGTTATGATAAGCAGTGTATAAATGAAACGGGGCTTTGAGATATCTCAAAGCCCCGTTTCATTTATTTGTATTGTTCAATGATTCTAAACAATGCCTTCTGTGTATTTAGATTCGGGAAAAAGTCATAAACCTGCGTATGGGCATCATAATTAAGCGTTAAGCCCGATTCCAGATACTGATAAGCTTCGTTGAAGCTACCATCTAAAATAAGATAAACTGCAGCTCTATAATACAAATCGGCATCTTCCGGTATTTCGGTGATAGCGTCATACATAATCTCAAAAGCCTTGGTATATTCTCCGTTTTCAAAGAATAAAAAAGACCAGCTCAACCAGATGTCCGGGTTTTTAGGGTCCAGACCCATTGCAAACCGATACGCTTCGTTGCTTGATAAGAAATTGCCCAGTTTTGCCTCTGTATCTCCTAATAAAAGCCAGTAGTCAGCATTGCTTTCATTAAGCTTAATGGCCTTTTGAGTAAAGTGAATACTTTCGTACCAACGATTTAACTCGTATAATGCTGAGCCCATACCAAACCAGGCTTCTTCCCAGTTTTCATCAAGGTTAACGGCCTCATTATAGTATTTATAAGCTTCTTCGTATTGTTCTAATTTCTCACAGGCTACTCCAAGGTGCGTATAAACCTCGGCAGTAGGTGTCTCATTCTTCAATACATTTAGATAACATTCTTTCGCATCCAGATGGTTTTCCAGATTGATATAAGTATAGGCCAGATTGAACCATCCCGAGGCAAATTTATCGTTGATGGTTACGGCATAATCATACGCATAAGCTGCATCTTTATGATTATTCAGCCTGCCATGTACCATACCCAAGGCAAACCACGCCAGATATGAATAAGGATTGTTATCAACTAAATCCTGAAAATAGGATACGTTTTCTTTTAATTTATTAATTTGCTCTAAGCAAAAAACCAATTCATAAAAAGCTATTTCTTCATTAAACTGATATTTAATGGCCTTTTTATAGAAATGAGCGGCTTCTTCAAACTTCTGCCAGTTCTGGTATGTCTGAGCCAATTGGAAATATACCGACTCTTTCTCTTCCGACATCAATAAGGCTTCTCTCAAATGTTCGATGGCTTCCTCATAGCTACCCATCAGGTTGCAGATAACGCCTCGCATATAAGTGATTTCGTTGTCAGCCGGATTAAAAGTAGCGGCTCTGTCGAGCACTTCCATGGCTTCGTCAAACTGTTCAAAATTAGCATGAATCTGTGCTCGGTCCAGAAGGAGGTCGAGAGAGTAGGGATACTGCTCCAATCCCATCTGACAGGCCTGCATGGCCATGTCCCATTTTCCGGTTAGAAGATAGTACTCAGAGAGTTGTTCATAGGTTTCTTCATCGAAGAAGACCGTTTCTTGGCTTTTGAGCATTCTTTCAAAACGTTCGACACTCGCTTTTACATCTGCGTCATCGAAGTTTTCGAATCTGTCGCTGAATTCGTGTTGCATGTAAGATTACCCAAAGTTTTTTACGATCCTACCGTAGGACGGTAATTATAAGTTATTGCCCGGGTTAGTCTTAATCTTTTATAAACAGCTTTAAATAAAGGATTTAAAGTGTTTTCAATTAAAAATACTCAATCCCGACAAGAATTATGATTCAATATAAGTATTTTTTATCAAATGTCAAGGATTTCTCTTAATAAATTTACTGTAAGGATGAGCCGGTCAAAACCCGGCATTATACGTTAGTTTTACCCAAAAAATCAATGACTCTTTAATAAAAACATACTTACCCGTTGAATGGTTTCGTCGAAATCAGTAAACTTGAAATGGAGTGTCTCACGAATCTTGTCACTTTTATAGACAAACTTCATCAAGGAGTTTTTAGCAGTCTCTTTGGTAATCAACGGTGCTTTTCCTGTAAGAAATGACCTGAACCCTTCTACCCGCCAGATGATTTCTGTAAGTATTGGCGATACCTTTTTGGTAGGCGGTTTTTTATTGAATAATCTGGCCGTTTTTTCGAAGAATTCTTTATAACTCACGGTACCTCCGTTTAAGATAAATCTCTCACCCTCAATATCCGAAGTAGTTAACTGATAAATGGCCTCAATCACATCTTTTACATCTACGTAGTTCATATTACCTTCGCTATAAAACCGATGCTCGTCAAAGGCATATTTAAACAACTGTGTACTACTTTTCGTCCAGTCGCTTTCACCTAATATAACGGAAGGATTTACAATGACAATCGGTAGTCCCTCTGCTTTCCCACGCCATACTTCCAGTTCTGATAAATACTTGGTTTTGGCATAGTGAGAGTTGATAGGGGAGTCTTCCCATTTCTGATCTTCGTCAATAACCGTATCCTTTGCTGTTAGTTTTAAAGGAGTATCTGGTTTACCTAAAGCGGCAATAGAGCTGATATGGCAAAGCTTTTTGATGCCTTTCAAAATACATGCATTTACCACGTTGGCTGTGCCTTCAACGTTTGTCTTATACATCCTGTTTTTGTCTTTCGGAGCATAAGAAACTACCGCCGCTGAATGTACCACAAAGTCTACATTCTCAAAGGCTTTTTCTAAAGAAACAACATCGAGAATATCTCCCTCAACGATGGTTATTTTTGAAGCAATGTCTTTAAGAGCAGTCAAATCACTTTCAGCACGGCACAAGGCTAGTACTTCAAAACCTGCTTCAACAAATTTTTTAGCGGTGGCACTACCCAGCAGCCCGTTAGCACCTGTAATAAGAATACGGTTCATATAATTTTGTGGTGCAAACCTCCCGGTTCGCAATCTGCTACAAATGTAACAGCAAAATGGCTAAAAAAAAGCCTTAAATTCGATTAGTCGAGAAAATCAGACTCTATTTCTTATCAACAAAAATCCCCGACTGAATTTCTGTTCAATCAGGGATTTTCAAGTTATTAAATTAATCTCTTAGGCTTCTGCTTTGGTTTCTTCCGCTACTGGCTCAACAACTTCAGTCGCTTCTTCAGCGGCTGGAGCTATGAAAACTTCCGGTAGATTTTTTGAAAGAACATTATACCAGCCAATGATTTTTTTGATGTCTGACGGATATACTTTATCACGGTCAAAATCAGGAGCTACCGGTGCAAAGAAATCGAAGAACTGGTTGTTTGAAAAGCTTTTATAATTATCCGCCACTGTTTCACCGTGTAATTCACGGATTTTCAGGAAAATATCCGAAAGTGGGATTGATTTGTTCTGGTCTTCGGTATAAATCGAAATATCTTTTAAAACGGATACACGTGCATTGGCACTTACCATTTCACGTTGTTTCTTATCGTCAAGCGTTTCTACAATTACGCCACCACGGCCCGGCTTTAAAATTTTATATAATCCGCTTTTTCCCGAAATGTGGGCGATGTCTCTTAATAATTCCATTTGATAAATAAAGTAAGCTTTATAAGTGGCAATAAATTACCTGTTTGATAAATTGTTGGATAAATTCAGCTGATAGCTTTGCTAATCAACGATTCATACGAATGCAAAATTATAAATTATTTTTTAAAAGACTGATTTAACTCATCAATTGCTTTCAATAATTCCTCACGTCCTATCCTTCTTTCAGAAGATGTAACAAAATAAGGCGGAACCTTGCTCCAGGTTTGTAACATTGTCCTTTTAAATAAATCAATGTTCTGTTCGGCTGTTACTTTACCAACTTTGTCTGCCTTTGTAAATATTAAATAGAAAGGAATGTTTTTTTCTCCTATTGCATCAATAAAGTTAAGGTCAACCATTTGTGGTTCGATTCTTATATCTATCAGTACAAATACGCACATCAGGTTTTCCCTATGTGCCAGATAATCCCAGATCATTTTATCCCATTTTTCACGCTCCGCTTTGGGTGCTTTGGCAAATCCATAACCTGGTAAATCAACCAGAAACCAATTATTATTGATGATAAAGTGATTAATTAATTGGGTCTTCCCCGGTGTCTGCGAAGTTTTGGCTAAGTTTTTATTAGCTGTGAGCATATTAATCAAAGATGATTTGCCGACATTTGACCTTCCTATAAAGGCATATTCAGGCAGCAAAGGCTTGGGGCTTTTGCGATAATCAGAGGCACTTTGAACAAATTTTGCTTCGGTGAGTTTCATGCTATTTCCAGATTCAGGCAATCGTTGACGATTGTATTTTTTCTTCTTATAAAGCTGATAGCTATAAAAAAGAAGAGAGAATAAAGTACAAAGGTAGCACTTTTTTCTCTCTTCTTTTGGTTTTATTGACGGGGCTTATGCCCGGCTATTATTTTACTTCTAATTCAAATGGTATTCTAGCCTGTAATTTGTCCATCGTTTGAAGCGTTTTTATCTGCTTGGCAAATGGAGCAAATGCACCTAAATAGGCTCTCACTTTTTCTTCTTCCTTGTCTTTGCTGAATTTATCAAAGAGTGCCTCAAATCCTGATTTCTCAATCGGATAATATTTTACTCTATAATCGCCTTCTTTTAATTTAGCTTTTTGAGCCGCAATTCTAATGGCATCATCAATACCACCTAATACGTCAACCAAGCCATTCGCTTTGGCCTGTGTGCCTGTCCATACTCTACCACCAGCAATAGCTTTTAGTTGATCAACACTCATGTGGCGACCTTTGGCGGCTTTAGCCGTGAAAGTTTCATAGCCATGATTTACACTGTTCTGAATCATCATTTTTTCGGCATCACTCATCGTACGGGTTGCTGATGGGAAATCAGAGAATTTATGTGAACCAACCGCATCGAAAGTAATACCTAGTTTCTGGTTCATTAGTGTTTCTACATTGAAAATCATTCCGAAAATACCAATAGAACCTGTAATAGTTGTTGGACGAGCCACGATCGTATCGCAAGACATCGCCATATAATAGCCACCCGAAGCAGCATAATCACCCATAGAAGCAATGACAGGTTTTACTTTTTTTGTCAATTCAACTTCTCTCCACATCACATCAGATGCTAATGAGCTACCTCCACCAGAATTAATTCTTAATACTATGGCTTTTACTTTAGAATCATTACGAGCCTTTTGTAATTCCTTTACAATTTTATCAGAGCCTATATTACCGTCTTCGCCTTCACCAGTCACGATATCCCCTTCACCTACAATTACTGCAATTTTTCTGGAAAGACTTCCTTCTTTTACATATTTATCAGCTTTCAGATATTTATTTAAGGTAACGTATTCAATCTTTTTGTCTTTATCTAAATGTAATTGGTGGCGAAGTGCCTGCTCAAATTCATCCCAATAGCCTGTATTGGTAATTAACTTATATTTTACTGCATCGCCAGGTTCCTGAATTAAGGCATTATTCAAAATATTGTTCAATTCATCCATTGGGATATTTCTTGATTTTGAAATATCGCCATAGAAACGTGCAGCAATGTCGTTGATAAAAGACTGCGTCTGCTCGCGGTTCGCATCACTCATATTGGTTCTGAAAAACGGCTCAACTGCACTTTTATATTCACCTACTCTGAAAATCTCAGGTTTTACACCGATTTTCTCAAATAAGCCTTTCATAAAAGTATATTTCGCATTGAGGCCATTAAAGTCTAAGCCACCACTTGGTGTCAGGTAAATCTTATCAGCTACGGAAGCGAGGTAAACCGAACCTTCCGACATAACTTCGGCATACGAATACACAAACTTTTTAGATTTTTTGAAATCTTCCAGATAACTTCTGATTTCCTCTAAAGTAGCAAAACCTGCAGATGGATATTCAGCGTGTAAATAAATACCCTCAATATTCGGATCTAGCTTGGCATTGGCAATAGCTTCTTTGATTTGCGGCAAACCTATTTTTCCAGGACCACGGCCACCAGATAAAAGCTCAGTAAATGGATCTTCTTGCGGAGTGTTTTCGGTAATGATTTGATTGAGGTCTATTTTTAAGACAGAATTTTTGGATACAGTCGTTTTTTCATCAGAATTAGACATCATTGAGCCGATACCTATCAATATAAAAATGCTAATTATTCCAAACAGAAAGAGGCCAACGATTGTCGCAAAGACATATTTCAAAAATTGTAACATGGTTTATAAAACGGTATAGTTATTAGAGTTTTCACGCGATAAAACCGGTTTAGGATACAAAATAAACAGCAGTTTGAAGTGTAAGTTTATGTACACTAGTACCCAAATGGTTTTAATATACAAAAGTATATGTATATACAGTAATTTGCATCAATATTATGATAAATGGCGGAAGTTTTAGCTAAGAGGAAATTTGAGATGATAAGGAAAAAGGCGCTTATATCTAAGATTGATATAAGCGCCTGATTTTTAATGAGAAGAGACTAAATCAGAAGTTGGTAATAATTGCTTAATGGCGCCAATACCACCTTCAACATTGACTACATTATCAAAACCTCTTGATTTTAATATTGAGGCAGCAATCATTGAGCGATAACCTCCTGCACAATGAATAAAATTAATTGCTTTCTTCGAAAACTCACCCATATTCTCACTTATATAGGCCAAGGGTATATTATCAGCATTGACTAGATGTTCTGTTTCGTATTCACTACTTTTACGAACATCCTTTACTGTAATATCTCCTTCAAGGTATATATTACGAAACTCTTGTGGAGAAATAGATTCAATACTATCAGTTTCTTTACCTGCTTCTTTCCATGCCTCAATACCTCCTTCCAGATAACCTAATATATTATCATAACCTACTCGTGATAAGCGGGTAATCACTTCCTTTTCCAAACCTGCCTCTGCTACAAATATGATAGGTTGTTGAATATCGGTTATCAATGTACCAACCCAGGGCGCAAAATCGCCTTTGATACCAATATTAATACTATTGGGTATGAATGCGTCTTTAAATTCAGCGGATTGGCGGGTGTCCAGAATAATCGCTCCGGTTTCATTAGCAGCTACTTCAAAAGCTTCAGGTGATAATGCCTGTAAGCCTGACTCCATTACAGTTTCTAAGCTTGCCGAGCCTGTTTTATTCAATTGAACGTTTTTCGGGAAATAGTAGGGTGGGGGTGTCAGGCCATCTGTAACAGCTTTGATGAAGTCTTCTTTGCTTTGTTCCTGCAAGGCGTAGTTTACCTGTTTCTGATGCCCCAATGAATCGAATGTTTCCTTACTCATATTTTTTCCACATGCCGAGCCTGCGCCATGAGCCGGATAGACAATGAGATGGTCAGATAAAGGAAGGATTTTATTTCTTAAAGAATCGTATAAATGTCCGGCCAGATCATGTACGGTCAGGTCTGATTTTTGAGCAAGGTCAGGGCGACCAACATCTCCGATAAATAGTGTATCTCCTGTGAAAATACAATACTCTTTACCATTTTCATCGAATAGCAAATAGCACGAAGATTCCATCGTATGGCCGGGGGTATGCAGAACTTTTATTTTGATTTTACCTAGCTTAAACACTTGTTCATCAGTAGCAATAATACTCTCAAAGGCAGGATTGGCATTGGGGCCATAGACAATCGGGGCATTGGTTTTTTGCGACAATTCTAAATGACCAGAAACAAAATCTGCGTGGAAGTGGGTCTCAAAAATGTATTTGATGATGGCTCCACTTTTCTTAGCTTTATTAATATAAGTGTTTACTTCGCGTAAAGGGTCAATAATGGCAGCTTCTCCTTCTGATTCAATATAATAGGCTCCTTGTGCCAGACAACCCGTGTAGATTTGTTCGACTTTCATATTTGTTGATGCAATGTTGGTTGATTTTTCAACGTGAAATTAAAAAAAAATGTTCATATACGACTTATTATAAAGGCGCACATGAACATGATTCTAGTCATATTTTACTTAATGAAACTCTGTGGTTAAACTCAAAATCCTAAACCATCTTTCCCAATTCATCAGCAATTTTGCGGTCATTGGATAAACGAGGAACTTTGTTCTGGCCACCTAATTTCCCTTGTGAACGCATATAGTTGATAAAGGCATCTCTTTTCAATGAGGTAATAACTAACGGCCTGAGAATACTACCCGTAATCAAATCATCATAATAGACATTCAATTTAATCATTCTCTCATCTAAATCTTTGGCAAACTGCTCCATATTTTTCGGAGGTGTAGCAAATTCAATCAGCCATTCATGATAGGGAAGCCCGTCGGCTGCGGTTACCATAGGAGCAACAGTAAACTCTATTACTTCCACTTCCGGGTGACGTTCGCAGGCAAATTTCATTGCTTTTTCTACCTCTTCCCCAATCACGTGTTCACCAAAAGCTGAGATGAAATGTTTGATTCTACCAGATACAATTACTTTATATGGATTAAGAGAAACAAACTTAACGGTATCACCGATAGAGTAACCCCATAGTCCGGCATTATTGTTAATGACTAACGCATAGTTCTTTCCTAACTCAACCTCTTCAATACTCAGGCGAGTAGGTTTTTCATTGAAATACTCATCAGCAGGAATGAATTCATAGAAGATTCCGGTATTTAATAACAATAACATTCCCGGATCATGCTGCTCATTCTGATAAGCAAAGAAGCCTTCAGAAGCTGGGTATAATTCTACCGAATCGACCGGTTTACCGATGGATTCAAAAAGCTTTGCCCGATAAGGTTCAAAATTTACACCACCATAGACAAATAAATCAAAATGCGGAAAAACATCTTTTATCTTTTTACCCGTGCGAGCCTGAATTCTATCAAAATACATTTGTACCCAGGGCGGAATGCCAGAAATAAGGCTCATGGGTTGATTGATGGTTTCATCAATTATTTTCTCCAGTTTTTCTTCCCAGTCTTCAATACAATTGGTTTCATAAGAAGGCATACGATTGCTTTGCAGATAAGCCGGAACATGGTGCGTCGAAATCCCTGAAAGTCGACCGATATGGATACCATGTTTTTCTTTCATCACAGGGCTACCCGATAGAAAAATGAGCTTATAATCTAAAAACGATGATTTGCCCGTTTCATTGATATAATTGAGCAAGGCATTCTTGGCTGAATCAATATGATTATGGATAGAATCTTTGGAGATGGGGATATATTTGGTGCCCGAAGTAGTGCCCGAAGTTTTGGCAAAGTAAAGAGGCTTACCCGGCCATAGTACATTTTCTTCGCCTTCCAGAATCTGATTGATATAGTGCTTCACATCTTCATAATCACGCACAGGAATGGCCTGTTTGTAATCTTCGTAAGACTGTATATCCTTAAAATGATGGTCTTTGCCAAAGGTAGTATTGCCGGCTTGCTCAACAAGTTTTTGTCTCCATTCAGCCTGAACTTGTGCCGAGCGGGCAATCCATTTTTTTTGTTGGGCAACTACGTAAGCCGCCAGAGGTTTACTTAATATTGAACGAATTCCCATAATGAGGCAAATATAGGATTTTAGAACAAACTTTGTTTAAATGCATACGTTTGTTTGTGGGCAACATAAATTATATACGTGCTTTTGCGATGCTTCCAAAACAAATAAAACGGTATTTTGTTATAACATTTGTGCAAATTTACAATCAAAATCAAACAATAAGTGACTGGTTAAATTATTTACAAATTTTAATTTCTTATAAAAATTCAAAAAAAACCTCCCAAAGTAAAATAGGGCAAGATTTCGTTGAATTTATTTATACTATTCGACCAATTAAAAAGTAAAAAATTTATTTTTCACAAAACTTTGCAAATAATAATTGTAAATTTGCGGGCAAATTTAAAAAACTCATTAACTCATAAAGCTCGATATGGCTGGATTGTTTAACTTTCTCACGAGTGACATCGCGATTGACCTGGGTACCGCTAATACCCTTATTATCTACAAGGACCAGATTGTGGTAGATGAACCTTCTATTATTGCTTTGGACAAAATTACCGGAAAAGTGTTGGCGATAGGACACAAAGCAATGCAAATGCATGAAAAAACAAACGAAAATATAAAAACTATCCGTCCATTAAAAGATGGAGTAATTGCCGACTTTACCGCTGCCGAATTAATGATTCGCGGAATGATTAAAATGATTGAAACCGGTCGTAACTGGTTTTTCTCACCATCACACCGCATGGTAGTTTGTATTCCGTCTGGTATTACTGAGGTAGAAAAACGTGCGGTTAAGGATTCATGTGAGCACGCAGGTGCGAAAGAAGTATATATGGTGCATGAACCTATTGCAGCGGCTATCGGAATCGGTATTGATATTGAGCAACCAAACGGCTCAATGATTGCTGATATTGGTGGTGGTACTACTGAGATTGCAGTTATCGCGCTTTCGGGTATTGTTTGTGAGGCTTCTATCCGTATTGCAGGAGACTTGTTTACAAGAGATATAGTAGATTATATGCGTCGTGAGCACAACTTGTTAATCGGCGAGCGTTCAGCAGAGTTTATTAAAATTCAGGTAGGTGCTGCTTTACCTGACTTAGATAATCCGCCGGCTGATATCGAAATCCGTGGTCGTGACTTGATGACAGGTATTCCGAAAGAAATTAAAGTTACTTATAGCGAAATCGCTTACGCTTTAGATAAGTCTATCTCGAAAATTGAAGAGGCGATTATGCGTGCGCTTGAAATGTCTCCACCTGAGCTTTCTGCCGATATCTACGAAAACGGTATTTATCTGACGGGTGGCGGTGCTTTATTGCATGGTTTAGACAAGCGTTTAGCTATCAAAACAAAACTTCCTATTCACGTAGCTGATGATCCACTTCGTGCGGTAGTACGCGGAACCGGCGAGGTTTTGAAAAATATAGAAAAATATAGAGCTGTTATTGTTCAGTAGATTTAATAAGCTTCAAGCTATGGGCTACAAGTTGTGTTACATAACTTGTAGCTTGTAGTTTCAATACAACAAAGACTTATGTCGCAACTCTTCCGTTTAATATTTCGGATACGAAATTTCCTATTGTTTGTAATTTTAGAATTGGTTAGTTTCTGGTTAATAGTGAAGAACGACTATTACTGGGATGTATCCTTTTTTAATACTTCAAACTACTACGCTGCTAAAACCCTCGAAGCTTCTAATTATGTAAAAAACTACATGAATCTGGGAAAGGAAAACGAACGTCTGGCCATGGAAAATTCTGAGTTAAAAAAAACAATGATTGCCATGCAACAGCTAAAGGGTCGTGAGGGAGACTACTATAAGGTAGATTCGGCTTTTGCTCAAAGATTTGAATTTAAAGTGGCCAAAGTGGTAAACAATACAGTGAATTTATCGAAAAACTATCTGACGATTGATAAAGGTAAATTAGACGGTATTGAGCCAGGTATGGGGGTTATTTGTCCGCAAGGAGTTGTGGGACAGGTGATGCAATGTTCAGACCATTTTTCTCGTGTATACTCTATTCTCCATTCAGAGTTCAATGTATCAAGTGAGGTGAAAAATCAGGCATTAAGAGTGAAGAGCGACAAGGCTCTGGGTATTGCCAGATGGGGTGGCCTCAATCCAAGAGTAATTGACCTGACAACTATCGACAGATTCAAGCCTATCAAACAAGGCGACTCTGTGACAACTTCTGAGCAGAACGTTATTTTCCCGTCAGGCACAATGCTGGGTAAAATTCGTAAGCTCAGCGCTAAACAAGATCAGGCCTTTTTTGATATAGAAGTTGAGTTAGCAACCGATTTTCAGAACATATCTTATGTATATGTGGTGAACAATAAGTTGAAAAACGAACAGGAGAAACTGGAAGAAAGTACCAAAGTTGATTTAAAAAATAAGAAACAATAGATAGCATAAGTAAACGCTACATACGCTATTTTAATCATACCCTGGACTATAAATGAATTCGCAAACAGTCATACGGTTAGTAGTTACCTTTTTTATTTATTTGTTATTACAGATTGTGGTGCTCCGCAATTTTGTATTTTTTGATGTAGCTTTTTGCTTCGTTTATATTGCTTGTATCTTATTATTACCTGACGAGATTCCGCCTGTATGGGTTATATTGATTAGTTTCCTTACCGGACTACTGGTCGATATTTTTTATAATACCGCAGGGGTACATGCTTCGGCCAGTGTATTAGTCGGTTATCTCAGAGGGTACATCATAAAATTCCTTTTTCCGACAAAAGGTATTGAAAATGAGATTGTTATATCTTTAAAAGATATGGGCGCCGAGCGCTTTGTTCGTTATGTGGCAATTCTGACTTTGATACACCACTCGACTCTGTTTTTTGTGGAAGCAGGAGGCTTTGCTTTCTTCCTTATTACGATTCTGAAAATCATTTGTAGTGTAGTTTTCACTTCTTTTATGATTATTATTTTGCAGTACGTACGAGGAAATTAATGTTGGGATACACGGTTTTCGCAATCGTGTTGGGGTTTATGTAATGAATTTTTAGCGGGTTTAACAATGCGTTTGTATTTATATATTTTTGCTTTCTTCTCTTGTATTTCTATTTTTTCATGCCAAACCAAAACTACTGATTCCACTAAAGCGCCTCTGACGGAAGTAGATAGTGCCGAATTACGAAGAAAAGAGGCCAAAATCAGAAAAGATATTAAGGCCGATGTAAAGGCGGCTTTGATTGAGGAGGTGATGCAGAAGAAACTCGCACAAGGTTTCAACGGCAATGTGCTGATAGCTCAGAAAGATGTAATTGTTTACGAAAAAGCTTTCGGCTACGCTAGTTTTAAAGACACTGTTCGTAATGTACTCCAATCAAAATTTCAGTTAGCTTCTTTATCTAAAACCTTTACGGCAGTAGCAGTGATGAAACTGACCGAGCAAGGAAAACTGGCGTTAGATAATACCGTAAAAGATTATTTTCCTGAATTTCCTTACGATGGTGTGACAGTCCGCAGTTTACTCTGCCACCGCTCGGGTTTGCCTTTCTATCAATATACTTTCGATAAAATTGTAAGAGAAGGTAAGCTATATCCAACCAATCAGGATATTATGCGTTGGTTTGCCAAAGCAGTGCCTGTGCCACCCATATTCAATAAGCCTGATCATTTCTTTAGCTATAACAATACCAATTTTGCTATTCTGGCAGCCTTAGTTGAAAAAGCCTCAGGAAAATCATTTGATGAGTATATGCGTGAAAACATCTTCACACCTATCGGTATGAAAAATTCTTTCATTGCTACTACCAAAAATGACTCGATTAATATCAACCGTACTTACGGCTATCAGTTTGGACAAAGATTACCAAAGGATTATTATGATGATGTGACAGGTGATAAGGGTGTGTATTCAACTGTAGAAGATTTATTGAAATGGTATAAAGCTTTGAGAGATAATACTCTTATTTCGAAAGAGTCTTTCAAAGAAATGGTTTTACCACGAAGCTTCGAACATCCCGGCTTACGTAATTATGGATACGGTTTCAGGTTGTGGGTAGACTCCAAACAAAAGACTGATTATGTCTACCATACAGGTTGGTGGAAAGGCTATAATACCATCATGTTTTTCGATCCTCGCGAAGACTTTGTTATCATTCTCCTGAGCAACCGCTACAATCGTTCTGTATACAATATCAAAGAAATAGTAGATATAATGCATGGCGGTAAACAATCTTCTATGGAAGAAAATATTCTTGACGAGTAGAACTTTTTACACTTATAGAGAGTATTAAATTAGAGCATGTTTAAATCAGGTTTAAACATGCTTTTTAGTATCACCAACCCACAAAACAAAATTATGAACTATCAGCGTATTGCCAGCGATGCTACCGCATTTATAAAAAAAAACAAATCCACTGCCAACCAGATTTCTTATTTACGGCTTTTTTTAGCTATTCTTGAAGCGTATCTCCTGTTTATGATTATCAGAGATGGCTCAAGTACTTTATTGGTTATCAGTGCCTTTGTAGTAGCTGCTGCCTTTTTTTTCTTTGTTAATTTACATCAGAAAATCCTTGAAAAAATTCAATATCATGAGTCAATGCTAAAGGTTTGTGAGAATGAAATCTTAGCAGCCGAGGGTATTTGCGATCAGTTTAAGAATGGGAAAGAATATGAAGATAAAACCCACTTTTTTTCTTACGATTTAGATGTTTTTGGTAATCATTCTATTTTTCAATTATTAAATAGAACTATCACCAAATCAGGGAGTGATGCCTTGGCTCATCAACTAAAATTTCCTTTCCTGACCAGAGAAGCGATTGAGTCAAGACAAGTAGCTGTTGAAGAACTAAGTCAGAAAATTGACTGGCGGGTAAATTTTTTAGCTACCGGAAATCTATTGGAAAAAGATGAAACTAAATACCAGGAATTACTTAAATGGCTTAAAAGTGAAGATATAGACTTGATAGGCAAGCTCAAATTCTTATTGTGGTTAGTGCCAGCCGTCAATTCCATTATACTAGGTTTGTGGATTTTTGATGTCATTAATTTCAAGATATGGTTATTGACCCTGATTTTACAATCGGGTTTCTCCTTTGTTAACCAAAAGAAACTCAATTCATTATATCGGAATGTTAGCAAGAATACATCGAATTTGCAGAGATATATTCAATTATTTCAGATCATTGAAAAAGAAGAGTTCAAAGCACCGATATTGAGCACTTGGAAGGATACTTTAGCTGAACCCTCATATATTTCAATTGCTATCCAAAAACTGTCTACTATCTCAGCTTATTTTGCTATCCGAAACAGTTTCTTTGCTCCTGTGCTGAACGCCTTTTTCCTATGGGATTATCAATGTGCTCATCGCTTCGAGATTTGGAAAAGACAATATAGCGGAGAACTCCTGCAAGCCTTTACGATATTGCATGAGTGGGAAGTTCTGGTAAGCATTGCCTGTTATGATTTTGCCAATAATAATTATACCGTTCCTCAGGTTTCAGATCGTACTATTCTTGACGTGACACAATTAGGGCATCCGCTGCTTAAAAAAGGGAAGAGTGTTAATAATGATTTCAGAATTAATGCAAGTGAGCAGATATTTATAGTAACGGGGGCTAATATGGCTGGAAAAAGCACATTCCTGAGGGCAATAGGTGCAAACTTCATATTAGCCATGCTTGGGGCAAGAGTAAGGGCAGAGAAGTTTATATTCAAGCCGATTCAGGTCTATACCTGTATGCGTATTACAGACTCTATAGATGAAGGAGAATCTTATTTCCATGCCGAATTGCTACGTTTACAAAACGCAGTTAAAATGCTTGAAACAGGCAAAGAGATATTTGTGATATTAGATGAGCTATTAAAAGGCACAAACTCTAAAGACAAACTGCAAGGCTCAGAATTGTTTTTAGAAAAGCTGATTCAATACAAAACCGCCTTCGGAATGATTGCCACCCATGATTTAGACCTGACGAATATGGCAGCTAAATATCCGGAGAAGATTAAAAACATCTGCTTTGAAATCATCATAGCCGGAGACAAAATGACATTCGATTATAAATTAAGAAACGGTGTTACGCAAAACATGAATGCCCTGTTTCTGATGAAGCAGATGGGGATTGTGTAGTGTGTAAAACCTGAAAGTAAAATCGCTTTGTAAAATTCAATTTTACAAAGCGATTTTACTTTTATAAGAAGCTATTATCTTACACTGACTAGCACATTGATTTTTCCTGTTTGACCATTGAAGTCTTCTAAGGCTTTCCCAATTACTTGTCCTATTTTTATTTTCTTAGGGTTACCTTTCATGGCATAGCCTGTGCGTGAAGAAGTTACCAGCATATCTCCAATATGAATTTTACCCCCTTCATTACATACTTTAGTTGGTATTACCCCTACTACACCCATAGGAACTTTATCTGATATATCTGTATCAATATTTTCTTCCGTTAATAATACGCCTGGTTTGGTAGCATATACTCCTGCAACTAAAGTAGAATAAGATTTAGAAGACTTTTCAACTGCGCGCTTTTTGCTTGTGGCTATTACCAATACGTCTCCCGCTTCATAAGCATTAGTGGTGCCAATTACATCAAAAGCTTCAGCAATATCAGCACCACTATTTTGAGTACCCCCATTAAAGAAACCTTTTCCGGTCTTGTCAATTCTGGCTACATTAGTTAAAGAACTTTGAAAAACAGCTATATTTCCGCTCTGACCTGTATGATTAGCTACAAGCGTAGCTCCTATACCGGCAGTTGTACAATAAACAGCAGGCTTAGAATTATTTGCATTGGTAACTACAAAATAGGCAGCTCTTCCCATTCCTGTGTTATAACCGTTTATGGCATCACCAACACCTTTATGCTCCATACTAAAACCATCTCTATCGTTTTGAGGATTAGTAAGAATAAATAGGTTTCCAATGCCAAGACCATTGCTTGTTCCGGTTAATATGGTACCAGTATTACTCTCATTATCTATCTTGAAATATCCCACAGTACCTCCTTTTCCATTAGTCGATGCTTCTAAGACTATACCATTGTTAACTGTATTCAAAATTTGGAAACGCCCAGCTCCTCCTGTACCAAAAGTACTTGCATTAAGTGCATTGGCTGGATTTAGCGTATTAGTTATTCCAGCGAAAATGGCTCCTCCTGTACCATCGGTAGAACCAGCTAAGGCATAACTTGAATTGAACGGATGAAATATCATAAAGGAACCGACAATACCTGAAGGAGTATTATTCGTAAACAAGGTTGAACCAGGTTCAATACTTGAATAGGTTTGGGCTTGTACTAAGGCAGGTAAAAGAAATACAAGTGTAAATAGAGTTTTTTTCATAGCAATATGGAGTTTAAATGAGAAAATATAAAAAATAGGTAGCGGAATTTAGTGAAAACCTACTATTTCGCTTCATTTATCCAATAAATCACGCGAATAATTTATTAAAAGGAATTTTGAAGTATTAAAGGGCTGAAAGAAGGTAGATTTAAAGAAGTTTTCAGGTAAATACATCAAAAAAAAGCCCTGATTTAGCGCATGGAATCTGCTGTAAATCAAGGCATTAAATAAGAAAAAAAACAATATAGCTTTATCGCTTGAAACTCTTAAACCAACTCCAGACCTTCATCATCACTACCCCAAAAACAGCTTCTCTGAAAATCTTGGTCGACATCTTGGATACACCTTTAGTGCGGTCAGTAAAAATAATAGGTACTTCGGTAATATTGAATTTATAGAGGAAGGCATTAAACTTCATTTCTATCTGAAAGGCATAACCTACAAAGACAATCTTATCAAGCGGAATGGTCTTTAAAACTTCACGACGGTAGCAGATAAAACCGGCTGTAGGATCCATAATCTTCATACCAGTGATAAAGCGCACATATACTCCGGCAAAATAAGACATCAATACACGTCCCATTGGCCAGTTAACTACATTTACCCCTTTAATATATCGCGAACCGACAGCCACATCAAAGCCGTCTATTTTACAGGATTTAAATAGTTTTATCAGGTCATCAGGATTATGCGAGAAATCGGCATCCATTTCATAAATAAACTCATACCCTTGTTCTATAGCCCATTTGAAACCATGAATATAGGCCGTACCCAGGCCTAGTTTACCACTGCGCTCTATCAGATGCAGTTCGTTCGGATATTCGAGTTGTAATTCTTTTACCTGAAGCGCCGTACCATCAGGTGAGCCATCATCAATAATCAACACCTCAAATCTCTCATCCAGATGCATCACATTCCTGATAATCGCTTCTATATTCTCAATTTCGTTGTAGGTCGGTATGATAACAAGATTCTCTTTCGACATTTACTTATAGCTCTTTTTGGGTGTGTCAGTCTGTTTTAATTTGTTTGTTCTTTTTCTTCTCGTCCAGAATATTCAGTGTTTCATCATACACTTTTACCATCAATTCCGGATTCTGCGCATAGAATTGATAACTTGCCTTATAGTGAGCAGTATCTACTTTATATTTAGCCATAATTCTACGCTCATATTCCATATAAACCACTCTGGTAGAATCATAAGCCTGAAAACTCAATCGGTTTACTTTCGCCTCTGTTAGGTGAATATCTGCCAGAATCTTTGCCATAGTTTTTATATCAATCACATCATTGGGAGGAGTGGGGTCTCCTACACAGGAAATAAGTGTTGAAATAATGGCTAAATGCAAGATTATTTTTTTTGTCAGTATTTTCACTTTATCTTCGTTTTCAGATTAAAAAACAAATTACGGAAAAAAATAAGAAATTGAATACGTTAAAGTTTGTTAATCGCGCTAAAAAATTTGGGAAACTAATTGGCAAAAGACAGTGGTAGAAGATATAATCTCTAAACTCAACAAGTACGAAATTAAAATCCGTAAAGCTGTCGATTCGCAGATGCATGGCAATTTTCGTTCGGTTTTTAAAGGCTCCGGCCTGGAGTTTAGCGACTTGCGTACCTATCAGTATGGTGATGACGTTCGAACCATCGACTGGATTACTACCGCCAAAGGACACGGAGCGTACGTAAAGATTTTCAAGGAGGAGAAAGAACAGACTGTTTTCTTTATGCTGGATGTTAGTGCCTCACAGGAAGTAGGAAACTTCGGACAATTAAAATTAGATACAGCTAAAGAAATTTGTGGGGTATTGTCATTATCGGCCATTAAAGAGGCTGGGCACGTGGGGCTATATTGTTTTTCAGACCAGAAAGAACTCTATTTTAAACCAGCCAACGGCTTGAAACACGGGTACGAAATTATTCTGAGTCTTTTCAAAATGAAGCCTTTATCTCAGCAGACAAATATCCCAGCTGCCATAGGTTTCGCACTCAATATTCTGAAACGCCGGAGTGTCGTATTCTTGATTTCTGATTTTCTGGATAAAGACTATGAACACAACCTGAAAGCCTTGGCTCGTAAGCACGATTTAGTAGTGATTCATATTTACGACCAGAGAGAGATAAAACTCCCGAGCCTGGGGATTATACCTGTGCTTGATAAAGAAACTAAAAAGACCGTGTGGCTGAATACGTCTTCTCCTACTTTCAAAAAAGAAATGAAGGAAATGTTTGAAGATAACCAGCAACGTTTAGAGAAGCTTTGTAAACAACACAATGCAAACTATCTGGCTATCGATTCAAGAGAAGATTATGTTTCAAAACTTATACAATTGTTTAGAGTCAGAAAGTAAAATAATGTCTTATTCCAATCAATCTTATAAAATCAGATTCGCTGCTATTCGTATAATAGGTAGTGGGATAATGATTTTTTGTTTGATGCTTACTAATGCTTATTCCCAAAAGCCTGTCGGACGATTTTTAACTGATAGTGTCGAGCTAGGTCGCCCTTTTGATTATGCCCTGAGTTATTATCACTCACCCTCTGCCGAAGTGTTCTTTCCTGATACTACCTACAATTTCTATCCTTTCGAAATGGTGCGTCGGAATTATTTTACCACCAGTACTACTAATAATCAAAGTCTGGATAGCGTTGTGTATACTTTGGTTACTTTTGATATTAGCAAAACACAGAAATTTAACCTGCCCGTATATATATTAGGCAAACGAGACTGCACCGCCGTATTTGCTGCATTGGACTCAGTTTTTCTGAAAGAAATGATAAAGTCGAGTACTGATTCGTTGATGCTGAAACCAGATACTAAACTAATGCCTCTGGAACAGCAGGTAAATTATCCTAAAATTCTGGGTTATTTATTAGGCTTATTGGGTATTTTAGGTATTATTTATGCTTTTTTTGGTAGATGGATTGAGAAGCAATATCGACTTTTCATGTTTGGTCGCAGAAATAAAGAGTTTGTGAGTAATTATAGAAAAATAACGAAAGGCTCTTTGGATAGTGACAATATTGGCAAAGCACTTGTCATGTGGAAAGAGCATTTAGAATGGCTTGAAAATCGACCATATACCTCTTATACCAGTAAAGAAATTATCAACCGTCTTCCTGGTGAATTATTAGAAGATTCATTAAGAGATGTAGACACCGCTATTTATGGTGGTATCCTCTCTACACATATGCCTAAAGCAATGAACGTTTTGCTGGATAAGGCTGTTGAATTATATCGGAAACGCCGCGAAGAACTGGCGCTCAATTCATAAACTAAATATTTTGATTGATACCTGAAATAATAGGTAAACTGCACAATCATCTCATAAAAGAAAATTTAAAATGCAAAACCCGGTATTGATTTTTGGCGCAGGTACGCTTGGTAAAGTTGCCTTAGATATTTTTAATCGTAATAATGTATTGGTATATGGTTTTTTGGATGATGACAAAAAACTTCATAATACCGAGATAGGAGAGATAGTCGTATTAGGAGAAACAGATGATGATGGTTTTCTGAAAATTGTAGGGCAAAAAACAGAGGCTTTTGTAGCTATCGGTAATACAAAAGTAAAGAAAAAAATAGTAGAAATTCTTACCGAACGCCGCCATGTAATGCCAGTAAATGCCATTCATGACCGCTCAATAGTAGCAGAAACTGCTATAATAGGACATGGAAATCTGATTATGGCGAATGCAGCTATTAATCCGTTTGCCAAAATAGGTAATCATTGCACTATTCAATCAGGTGCAGTAATAGATACCGATGCTAAGGTAGCCGACTTTGTAACGATTGCGTCTGGAGCTATGATAAACGCAGGTGCCGAAATTGCTGAAGGTGCATTTATCGGTTCAGGAGCTGTGATTGTGACAGGTGTTAAAGTTGGTAAAAATGCACGTGTAGGTGCAGGCTCGGTCGTAATAGAAGACGTGCCTGATAATGCAACCGTTTTCGGAAATCCGGCCAAGAAAGTTTAAGACTCCAGCTTAATGCTCTTTGGCATAATTCTGTTCTCCGGCGGCAATAGCTACCTGTAAATGATTTTCTCTTGGTGGTATCGGGCAACTATAACCCGCACTAAAGGCACAATAAGGATTATAAGCTTTGTTGAAATCGAGAATGATTTTTTCATTCTCGATTTGCTTCATACGCAAATCAATATATCGACCACCTCCATACGTTTCTTTGCCATTGGTTAAATCCCTGAACGGAACAAAGAGGTAATCCCGGTATTGTGCTAACTGTTGTAAATCCGGCGACCGATACACCGCAAGCTTATACGTTTTGCCATCTAACTGAAAAGTTAATTCTCCGAATTTCGCATACGTTTTAGTGTCACCCGTGGTGGTCGGAATCTGAAAAGGTCTGCCGCCTGTTGTAGCTGTAAACTGGCATTCTACCTTATATTTCTCATTGGGTTCATAAAAACGCAGATACTTTAAATCTTCTTCTTTTAAAGGCGAAAACTTCGATTTCAGAAATTCGGCTTTGTATTCATCTCTGAACTGTGCTATTTCTGAATTAAAATCCTGGGCAAAGGTATTCAACGATAATAGTATGAATGCACAGGCAAATAGGTTGTTTATACGTAGCATGGTCTTAAAAGGTTTATCTATGAAACTTTTACGGGATTTTCATTAGTAACAATTGATTGTGGAATTGGTTTCACCATTCGGGCAATAAAAATGCTCATACTTATCATCGTAATAGAAAAATAACCTACCCATTCATAATGCTCAATATAACCTGATGCAGTTTTATGAATAATAAAACCACCGATATTGGCTGCAATAGCTTGTGCAAATAATTGTAACGATGAATTGATAGCCATAAAACTTCCTCTTTGCTGGGGGGGAGCCACATTAGAAATAATGGCTTGGGTCGGAATCATTCGTCCGCTTGAGAATACAAAGAATATACCTGATACACACAAAATAACCCATACCATTCCCGTAAACATATTGGTAATCAAATATATCGGAATGAGTGATAAAAGCGCAAATGTCACGAATACTGGATATTTGCCTTTTTTATCAGCCAGTTTGCCTATCATAGGCGAAGTAAAAATAGTTAATAATCCACCTACCAGATAAATAAGAAAAATATTGCTCTGGCTAAAACCTACGTTGGCAACCAGCGTAGGGGAGATATAAGGAATGATACTGAAATGTCCAAGCATAATGGTTGTTGATAACCATAGGGCTCTTAACATATTTGGATTTTTCAGAATATTAGTGATTACCGTGAATGGATTGGGCTTTTCTTCACGGTTCTTCAGATGTTTATCAATAGGAGGCACATATCTGATAATCAGAAAAATCACAATAAGCCCTAAACTTCCTACTACCAGAAAAGGCATATGCCAGCCTAAATGATTAGCCAGAAATAAGCCTGCCGGAATACCTACCACTGAGGCAACAGAAAAAGCCGTAGTAATAAAGCCCATAGCCGTAGCCCGACGTTGATAGTCAAAAGTATCAGCAACGATTGACATGACTTGCGCACCTATCAGGCCTCCGAATGTACCTGCTATTACGCGGGCGGCAATCAGAAAATGATGAGTAGGGGCAAAGGCGCAGGCAAATGTGCCTATTACAAAACCTATATAGGCAAAGAGAACCACTTTTTTGCGGTCGTAGTTATCAACAAAAAAAGCAGCTAAAAACCCCGAAATTCCGGCACTCAAACCATAAGCAGAGACAATGACTCCGAAATATCGGGGTGAGATATTAAAAATTTGCATGAGTTGAGGCCCCAAAGGCATCATAATCATAAAATCAACAATATGTGTAAAGTTTATGCAGGCTAGTATAAAGAGTAGTAGCTTTTCTTTTGAACTCATCACAGAATATCTTCTTGGTATATATGAATCCAACGAAAATATATCTGACGTAGTTCACTATTTATTGCTATTTGCCAATTGGCTATCCATACTATTTATCGGAATTTTTCCTTGTACACTCCACGCACCATCTACAAAGAATAATTGCCCTGAAACATAGCTCGAATCATCAGAAGCCAGAAAAACTGCCGGGCCAACCATTTCTTCTGGTTCACCGGTGCGTCCCATTGGTACTACACCGCCCCAGTTGGTGCGATAATTCGGGTCTTCTCTCAGATTCCGTTCTACATTAATAGGCCCCGGACCAAAAGTATTGACACGGATATTATAAGGAGCTAGTTCCACTGCCATTTGCTCAGCCATGGCATGAATACCTCCTTTACTGGTAGAATAGGTGATTAGGTTCTTGACACTCAAAGCCGCACAGATGGTTGATATGTTAATAATACTTCCTCCACCATTGGCGCGCATGATTTTAGCCGCTTCGATAGAGCAGAACAAGGTGCCTTTCAGATTAACACCCATAACAGTGTCGAAAACGGCTTCGTCAGTTTCAAAGAAATCGCTCCAGCCTGTAATACCTGCATTATTGACTAATACATCAAGTTTATGGTATTTCTCAGTAATCTTTGCAAACATATCCCTAATTTCTGAGACCTTTGAAATATCAGCATATATTACTTCCGATTGCCTTCCCATGGCTCTGATTTTAGCCACTACTTCTTCTGCATAATCGGCTCCTGCTACTTCGTTAATAATGACATCGGCACCCTCCCGGGCAAACCCTAAAGCAATAGCTTCGCCAATCCCACGTCCCGCACCTGTAATAAGGGCAATTTTATTTTTTAATCGCATGGTTGAATAGAATATTGAAAACCAAAAGTAATAAAAAAAATTGTGGCGCGAACGTCTCGTTCGCAGTGAATACAGGCAAGCTATTTATAATGGAAATAATTTTCTGCTAATACCTCCTAATAAATTAGTCTTCCGTTTTTCAATGCCCATTGCGAACGAGACGCGACCGTCGCCCGGTTCGCGCCACAAAACTTTACAACCCTTTCCCGGTAGCAGCCCAATAAATAGCACCAAACAAATGGTCAAGGAAGAGCGGATCGCTGAAATTTTGTGGTACGTGTCCCATGGCAGTATAAAATGCTCTACCGCCGTCGTAGTTATGATACCATGAAATAGGGTGGAAGCCCATGCCTTTCCCTTCATTATCTCCCCATTTTACAACCGGATTATACGTTTTCTCATCAATAGAAATTAAGAAATGTAGGTCTTTTGATTTCGCAGCACTGAACTCATACCATTCATCAGTCCATAAAAGTTTAGCAGGGAAACGTTCCATACCCGGAAAATTTTTGTCTTCTACTTTGAGATAGGCAGTCTGGATAGTCGGGTGAATCTTGAACATCATACCCACCATTTTGGTATACCATTCCCAATCATATTCGGTATCACTGGCACTATGGATACCCACAAAACCTTTACCTGATTGAATAAATTTTTCAAAGGCTGTTTGTTGCTCTGGGGTCAGGATATTTCCGGTTGTGTTTAGAAAAATTACGGCTTCGTAATTAGCCAGATCTTTGTCATTGAAAACCGAAGCGTTCTCCTGCCAGCTAACCGAAAAGAATTGTCTTTCAGCCATAGTCTTGATAGCCGTTACTCCTTCGTTGATAGATTCGTGGTGGAAGCCGTCAGTCTTGCTGAATAAAAGTACTCTGAATTGTTTTCTTTGGGCAAAAGAAGAGGAAGAAAAGCAAAGTACTAATACAAGCATTAGTAATGCTTTAGGAGTGAGTAGTAGTTTCATTGTTTAATAATTTAGGTAGATTGAATATTTCGTGTCAAATAAACACTTATTGATTTAACAAATGTATTGTTTTGTCTTAAATCAACCAATAAAAGAGGGGAGATTAAAACCATCTTCCGATAATTTTAATCTCCCCTCGGTAAATTATTTATGCTATATCTGAGTAAGGTCCCTTAGTTCAGGAATTCATAGATACCTGCTACACCTTGTCCACCACCTACACAAGCAGTTACCATTCCGTATTTCTTATTCTGACGGCGAAGCTCGTTCAATACCTGAACAGATAATCTGCCACCAGTAGAACCCAAAGCATGACCTAAAGCAATAGCTCCGCCATTTGGATTGATTTTGCTGGCATCTAACCCTAATTCCTGAATAACGGCTAATGCTTGTGCAGCAAATGCTTCATTCAACTCAATCACATCAATATCGTCCTGTTTCAAACCTGCCTGCTTCAATGCCACAGGAATAGCCGCCACAGGGCCAATACCCATGATACGAGGCTCAACTCCTGCCGAAGCATAAGCCATCATACGAGCTATCGGTTTCAAACCCAATTCATTCACCATTCTTTCTGACATCACAATGACAAAGGCTGCTCCATCAGAAGTCTGTGAAGAGTTTCCGGCGGTTACGCTTCCACCCAGTGTAAATACAGGTTTCAATTTAGCTAATGCTTCAACGCTTGTATCAGCACGTGGACCTTCGTCTTTAGTAACCGTGTATTCTTTGGTTTTCTTCTTGCCAGAAGCCTCGTCGAAGAAAGTCTCCTGTACTTTTATCGGTACAATCTCGCCATCAAATTTCCCTTCGGCTTGTGCAGCCAAAGCTTTTTTATGAGAGTTATAAGAAAACAAATCCTGGTCTCCGCGGCTGATACCAAATTGTTGTGCTACCTGCTCAGCAGTTAAGCCCATGCCAATATAATAATCAGGGTGAGTAGAAGCCAGATTATAGTTCAAGGCTGTTTTCCAACCCATAGTTGGTACCAACGACATAGATTCTGTACCACCTGCTACAATACAATCGGCCATTCCGGCATGGATTTTAGCGGCTGCCATCGCAATGGTTTCTACGCCTGAACCACAATAACGGTTTACCGTCACACCAGGCACACTTTTACCTAATGCCAATAGTGAAATATAACGCGCCATCTGCATACCTTGTTCTGCTTCAGGTACGGCATTACCTACAATCACATCTTCTACACGAGCAGGGTCTAAATTGGGTACACTTGCCATCAGGTGTTTAATAACCTCCGCTGCTAAATCGTCAGGGCGGGTGAAGCGGAATACGCCTCTGGGTGCTTTGCCGACTGCACTACGGTAGCCAGCGACTATATATGCGTTCATGTTTTTATCTTTTGTCTAAGCTCTCGGTTTGTGTAAAACCAAGGTTGAATGATTTATACTAATATAACAATATTAATTTCTTGGAGGTTTCCCGCCACTCAATAAGCCTTGCATACGTTCCATTGTTTTCTTTTCACCTGTCAATGAAAGGAAGGCTTCTCTTTCAAGGTCTAAAAGATATTGCTCTGAAACATTCTGCGGATAACTTAAATCACCACCACAAATCACATAAGCTAATTTATCAGCGATTTTGGCATCATGTTCGGTAATATATCTACCCATTAACATACCCGTAATTCCAGCCTTGAAAAGGGCGATTCCGGTTTTGCCTTGTACTTTAATATCAGTACGTTGTTTCGGTTGTGTATAACCATCTTCTGCCAGTTTGATTGCTTCTTCTTTTGCCTCAGCAATTAAACGACTACGGTTTAGCACGATTCTATCCTTATCCGGTTTCAGATAATTCATATCGAAAGCCTCTTGTGCCGAAGTTGACACTTTTGCCTGAGCAATATTCATAAAGGCACCTTGCAGAATATTCAATTCTGGGTCACCTGTCTGATACATATCTGAGCAGCGAACAGCCATTTCTTTAGTGCCACCACCTGCTGGAATCAAACCAACGCCTAATTCAACCAGACCCATATAGGTTTCTGCATGAGCCAGAACTCTGTCAGCATGTAAATTCAACTCGCAGCCACCACCCAAAGCCAGGCTATGAACAGCCGTCACAACAGGAACTGATGAGTATCGGGCACGCATCATTGTTTGTTGGAACTGCGCAATCATCATATTGATTTCGTCGTATTCCTGCTCAATGGCAAACATAAACAACATAGCTAAGTTTGCACCTGCCGAGAATGCCTCGTTTGAATCATTTCCTACTACCAGTCCTCTAAAATCTTTTTCTGCAATGGCATAAGCTTTATTTAATCCTTCCACCACTTCTGCACCGAAAGTATTCATTTTTGAATGGAATTCTACCCCGGCAATACCATCGCCTAAATCGAAGATGGTCGAGCCTGCGTTTTTCCAGATAACATTCGTTTGACGAAGATTGTCCAGAATAATAAATGATTCTGTGCCTGGAATTACCTTATAAGATTTGCTCGGAATATCATAATATTTCTTCTTGCCACCCTCTACTTTGTAGAAACTCTCATTGCCTGCCTCCAGCATTTCATATACCCATGCTGCAGGCTTCATGTTCAGATCTTCCATGATTTTAAGCATTGGTTTTACACCAATGGCATCCCATGTTTCAAAAAGACCCAATTCCCAACCAAAGCCTGCGCAGATAGCTGAGTCTATTCTGTATAGTTCGTCAGAGATTTCTGGGATACGATTCGTAGCATAGCGGAAGAAATCGGCAAAGGTTTTTCTGTAAAATTCACCTGCATTGTCTTTTCCTGCTAAAAGTACTGAGAAACGTTTTTTCAAATCGTCAATGCTCTTTGTACCTTCAAGAGTCGCAAATTTTACTTTTACTGATGGCTTATACTCAAAAGTTTTCAGGTCTAAAGCCAAAATAACAGTCTGACCTTTTTCGTCTTTGGTTTTCTTATAAAAACCTTGTCCGGTTTTATCTCCGAGCCATTTGTTTTCCATCAATTTAGCCATTACAGGCGGTAACTGGAAAGCATCTTTTGACTCATCATTCTCTAAAACCTTTATCAGGTTATTACAAACATTCACAGTTGTATCCAGACCTACCACATCAGACAAACGAAATGTGCCTGATTTCGGGCGGCCTACTACCGGGCCTGTCAGTTTATCTACTTCCTCTACTGTTAAGCCCATTTCTTCGGCTACTCTGATGGTTTGTACCATCGCATAAATGCCCAGGCGGTTAGCAATAAAAGCAGGTGTATCTTTACACAAAACAGTAGTTTTACCCAGATACAAATCGCCATAATGCATCAGGAAGTCAACAATGGCTGGGTCTGTTTGGGGCGTTGGGATAATCTCCAACAAACGCAAGTAGCGTGGAGGGTTAAAGAAGTGGGTTCCGCAGAAATGTTTCTGGAAATCTTCTGAGCGTCCCTCTGCCATCAGATGAATAGGAATACCAGAAGTATTAGAAGTAATCAATGTGCCCGGTTTACGGAATTGCTCCACTTTCTCGTAAATCGACTTTTTAATGTCCAGACGCTCAACCACAACCTCTATGATCCAGTCGCAATCTTTGATTTTAGGCATATCATCATCAAAGTTGCCCAATTTTACACGAGTAACCGACTGCTGACTAAAAACAGGTGATGGACTGGCTTTAACGGCCGTCTGAAATAATTCATTGACGATTCTGTTACGTACTGCCGGATGCGTGGTATCCAAACCTTTGGCTTTCTCAGCGTCATTCGGTTCTCGTGGCACCATGTCGAGTAGCAGTACTTCTACTCCAATATTAGCAAAGTGCAAGGCAATACGACTACCCATAATACCCGCACCTAAAACAGTTACTTTTTTTATACTACGATTCATGTTTGAATTGAATATGATAACAGTAAATTATAAACAGTAATATGATTTATCAACGATAAAAATATGCTTGGTTAGTACCATAAGGGTTAAACATTTACACCAAAAAGATACCCAACTAAAGCTGAAAGTCCCATGGCAAGAGTACCCCACACCGTTATTCTTATAATAGCTTTCTTTATACTCGAACCACCGGTTCTGGCAGATATTGTTCCCAAAATAATAAGAAATAAGAGGGTAAATCCATACAGCCAATACTCCATTCCCTTTACAGGAGTTAAAAAGGTGACTAAAAGCGGTAGCACTCCTCCCACAGTAAATGATGAACCGGATGCTAATGCAGCCTGAAGTGGATTTGCCTGACTAATTTCATTGATACCTAATTCGTCTCTGATATGAGTGCCTAGTGCGTCAGTTTCTGTCAACTCTTTGGCAACTTGCAGTGCAGTTTCTTTCTTTAACCCCCTTCTCTCATAAATCTGAGCCAGAATTTGTAATTCTACTTCAGGCATTTCTTTAAGCTCCTGCGCCTCTCGCTCTATATCGGCTTTTTCTATATCTGTCTGCGAGCTAACTGAGACATATTCACCTGCGGCCATTGACAAGGCCCCTGCAACTAAACCTGCAACTGTCGCAAGAATGATAGGTTCTCTTGTAGTACTGGCAGCAGCCACACCTATTGCAAGGCTCGATATTGAAATAATACCATCATTTGCTCCTAACACGGCAGCTCTTAGCCAGTTGCTTTTATGTATATAGTGGTTCTCTAAATAGTTATCTATTGTTATCATTTTTCTGTTGTCTTTAAAATGATTCTCAATTCTGATTATTTCACTTTTACCAATAATCCTATTCTTGATAAATAATAAAATCTGCTCGTAGACTCTCTTTTTGTTGGAACAGTCTACAATCTTATACTGATACTACTTCTTTAAAACCCAGGCCCAATTCATCTCCGCCACAATAATCTCTTCTTCCGTTTCATCCATAATTTTTACGGCTACACTCACATCGCCTTTATCCAATTCCCGAATTTGGCTAATTTGCTGCTCAGTTAATGTGGCAATTGCTTTTTGTTGCCCCTGGCTGCGTTTGATGAATTTCACTGACAGGTTTTTCATCAATGGTAATTTATTATCGGGAATATTCATGCCCACAACCATACCCGTAGCGGTTTCAGCTAACAGGGTAGTAGCGGCGGCATGAATTTGCCCGATGTGATTTTGTACTTTGGTTTTATTGGGAAGTGTAATTACGACTTCGTGGCAAGTCATTTTTTCGAAATGAATACCAGCCGTACCCACGAATTTAACGAATTTACCAATGGAATAATCACGTAACCAATTTTGCAGAAAAGCTGGCATTTTCTGAACCTTTGCAAGGTTTCGGTTAAGGTTATTGTTATATTCCATTAAGATTGAGAAAGATTTAGTATATTTAAATGATTTTTTGAACAATCATCTTATAGCTAAATAATAGTATGCAAGCATAATTATTGGACAAAGATACAGTAAAGGAAATATTATGCAAGCATACTAATATAAAATTTATTCTTAACAAATGCAGGATAAATCAGGCAATAAATTTTTTTAATTGGCAGGCGTTTTTATGAAACCATTTTTTTGTGCCATTGGTTTTTACTAATAGCACTCAGATATAAAACTTCACCATTATTATTATTTTTATTGATTTGATATTATTCGATAAAAATTAAAATCACTATTTGTTTGTATGAAACTGATACCCATTGAAAGACGCAGCAACTTAAGTCGAGAAGAGTTCATAGAAAATTATTTAAAGCCTAAAAAGCCAGTTATTTTTACCGATTTAGTAAAAGACTGGCCGGCCTTGAACAAATGGACGTTTGACTGGCTTCGTGAAAACCACGGAAAAATTGAAGTTCCGCTGTTTGACAATAATGTGCATGATGCAAAAAATTACTATAAGGCTGCTAAAACCATGCCTTTTGGTGAATACCTGAGTTTGATAGAAAAAGGGCCTACCGACTTACGTATTTTCTTGTTTGATATTTTTAAGAAAGTCCCAGAGTTGGCGAACGATATTCGTTTTCCCACTATTATGGATGGCTTCTTGAAAAGCTATAAGTTTATGTTTTTTGGTGGACAGGATGCTGAGGTAAATCTTCATTACGATATGGATTGCTCACACGTGTTCCTGACACAGTTCCAGACCCGTAAGAAAATTGTTCTTTTCCCTCAGGAAGAAAGCGTTAACTTATACCATCACCCATTTACGGTACAAAGCCACGTGCATCCGTTAAAACCTGACTTCAAGAAATTCCCTGCTTTTGAAAAATCGGTAGGTTATGAAGCAACTTTCGGGCATGGTGAAACCGCATTTATTCCGTCATTATGGTGGCACTATATCAAGTATGTAGACGGTGGTTTCAGCTTGGCTTTAAGAGCCAATGATTCTGTGTTTACTACTGTAAGAGGGGGATGGAATCTCGTACGTCATACTTTTGTAGATAAAGGCATGGCCAAAATGTGGGGACCTCAATGGAAAGAATGGAAAGAGAATAAAGCCCAGGAAAAAGCAAATCAATCTTTACAGGAAGCTTAATTTATGATGAAAGCAGCATTAAGGAAAGAATATCTTCAAAAAAGGAATGACCTGCCAAATTCGGATATCCGAGGGTATTCGAAGAAAATCCATGACTGGATTTTCAAGAGTTTTCCTATGCATAATTATGCTGTGATTCATACTTTTTTGCCTATCAGACGAAAGAACGAGGTAGATACGCATCTGGTAATTGATACTTTAAGAAAAGACTTCAAGGCTGATATTGTGATTCCTAAAAGCCACGATGATGGGAGCATGACCCACTATCCGCTAAAAGACAATACCATTTTATTGGAGAATAAATTCGGTGTACCTGAACCTCTCAATGGCTCGCCACTTACGGTAAATCCTAAAGAAGTAGACTTAGTGATACTTCCTTTATTAGCCTTCGATAAGCGAGGATATAGGGTAGGGTATGGAAAAGGGTATTATGACCGTTTTTTAGCCCAATGCAGACCAGATGTAGTGAAGATTGGTGTTTCTTTTTTTGAGCCCGTAGATGTCATTGAAGACATAAATCAGGAAGATGTAAAGCTTAATTATTGCGTTACACCTGACGGAATCTGGAGCTTTTAAAATATTTTGGATTATTCCAAGAAAAACAAACGAAAATTTCTATTATTTTTGCACTTCCAAGCCCCTTTGAAAATTGGGGCTTTCTTGTAAATATATGTCTAACTAAAATTTCCCATGTAAATCGTGGGGTATGAATCATGAAAATCGCAGTTGTAGGTGCTACCGGACTGGTAGGCACTGAAATCTTGAAAGTCTTGGCGGAACGCAATTTCCCCGTTACCGAAATTATTCCTGTTGCTTCTGAAAAATCTATTGGTAAACAGGTTGAATTTAAGGGTAAGCAGTTTACGGTAGTAGGCTACGAAGACGCAATCAAGATGAAGCCTGCGGTGGCAATATTTTCGGCTGGTGGAAGTACTTCGTTGGCGTTGGCTCCGAAATTTGCAGAAGCAGGCATCCCGGTTATTGATAATTCATCAGCCTGGAGAATGGACCCTACCAAAAAATTGGTTGTGCCGGAAGTAAATGCTGATACCTTAACAGCAGAAGACAAAATTATTGCTAACCCGAATTGCTCAACTATCCAGATGGTAGTTGTGATGAAACCATTACACGATAAATACAAGATTAAACGTGTAGTTGTTTCAACATATCAATCGGTTACAGGTACAGGTAAAGCAGCTGTTGACCAACTTTTTGCAGAAAGAGGTGGTGACGACGATGCAACTAAGAAAGTATACCCACACAAAATAGATTTGAATGTATTGCCTCATATTGATGTTTTCCTTGACAATGGTTATACCAAAGAGGAAATGAAAATGACCAATGAAACCAAGAAAATTATGGGTGATGATAGTATTGCTGTTACAGCTACTACTGTTCGCATCCCTACTATTGGTGGACACTCAGAGGCGGTAAATATAGAGTTTGAAAATGATTTTGATTTAGCAGAAGTTACAAAGTTGTTAAGCGAAACTGAAGGCGTAATTGTACAAGACGACCCGAAGAACTTTGTATACCCTATGCCAATCAATGCACATGGTAAAGATGAAGTTTTTGTAGGTCGTATCCGTCGTGATGAATCTCAGGCAAAAACTTTGAATTTGTGGATTGTAGCAGATAACCTTCGCAAAGGTGCTGCTACCAATGCTGTACAAATTGCAGAATATTTATTAAGCAAGGGCTTGCTAGCTTAATAGCGCAATATTAAGAAAAGTAAAAAGGGTCTCGAAAGAGGCCCTTTTTGTTTGAAGATGAAGTGTTTACGACTCATTTAGCGATACAAAAAGAGCCTATGAATAGGCTCTTTTTGTAAAATATCAGATTACAGGATCATTCGGAGTATTGGTATTATTATCCTTCTCTGTTGTTGGGTAAGGATACCAGTTGCGGTTGCGTTCTGCTCCTGCTGTCCCAGGCCCCGGACGGCCAAAACGGCGGCTATCTTCCAGACGGAAACCTTGCAGGAATAATTCAATGCTGCGTTGTTTATAAATCTCTGTCAGAATAGCTGCTGAAGTTTTTTCTCCGGCATAGGCAGGTAAACCCGCACCTATTCCCCAGGCATCAGAAGTTTTGGTTAAAACATTGTTTAACTCCGTTACTGCAGCATCCAGATTGTTTTTACGTGCATTGGCTTCTGCTTTAATCAACATGATTTCACCCGGTAAATAAACAGGTAGGGCAGAGTTATTAGCTGTATAAAAACTTGCCCGACCTAAGTTGTTGGTGGCGCTTGAAGTCTGAAAAAAGAAGGCAATTCTTTTATCAGCCGGATCTGGCTTCAAGATAGCGGGAAGGCCGAAATCTGTATTAGTAGGTTCAGTTACGTTACGGTTACTGAATACTACATCAAACATCGGGTTACGAGAAGTATCATCGAAATTGAAAGCCGATTTTTTGGTTAAATCTACTTTTGCTGCTGCTGCCAAGGCTTTATCGTAATCACCTGCCATCATACTATAACGGGCTATCAATGCCTGAATCGTATTGGCTAAATCGATACCCGGTACAATGCGGCTGGTAAAGTTGGCTGAAACTGGTGTAGCTAAAGCAGTAGCTGCACTTTCAAGCGTGGTAATGGCTGCTTTCAGAACATCTGCACGCGGAACAAAAGCGGCATTTGTACCCACTACTAATGGTGCTTGTTCCCAACCCGTAGCCAGATTGCCTAAAGCCAAAGCCTTGAAAATAGAAGCATAAGCAATTAGGCCGCTCTTTGTACCAGCATCTTGTACGATGTTGACATTATTTAAAATAGTTTCAGCATTGGCTTTTACCAGATGGCTTTGGTTCCAAAGGTTTGAAGTAATAGAGTTTGGGTTTTGAACACTGGCCGCTCCCGTTTCCAGGAATGCCTCGTCTCCATTACCCGCATTTAATACTTTCAACTCTTTAGTTGTTAAACCAATTGCTGTTGGAAGTGCATAACCCGGACTGGCACGTCCGATGGTTAAACGATATTGCAAACCATTGGCTAGGGCAATCAGACCATTTACGTCGTTGATTACCTGTTGTTCGCTGGCAGCACTCGGGTTAAGATACTCTTTATCACAAGAAGTAGCCAACAGAGTAGAAGCCGTCAGAACTGTGTATATGAATATTTTTTTCATTTTTTTAAATCCCCTGTCAAATACATCCATGCTTCGGGGTGAATTTTAAGCATGAAATATGTTTTTGAAATGAACCAGTTGTAAGCTTTATCAGAATGTCGCCGTTAGCTGAACCTGATAAGTTTTCGGAATCGGTACGTTACCGAAGTCTACGTTACGCAATAAATCGTTGTTTCCGCCGGCATTGGTTTCAGGATCATAGCCGTTGTATTTATCCCACGATATAAGGTTACGACCTACCAATGTAAGATTGATATTGCTGATGCCTTTGATAACGTTAGGTAACTGGTAGCCAAACGAAAGCTCACGTAGTTTCACGAATGAACCATTGTCCACACGATATTCACTGATATTTGCCAATGAGAATACATATCCACGTGGCAATTCTCCGGTCATTTCTTTTTCTGCTATATCACCTATTCCTACGTTGTTTCTTGTGCGTTTATCGGCATTAAATACACTAACACCTTGCACAGCATCTAACAAGAATCTGAAATTGAAGTTCTTCCAGCTAAGTGAGTTAACGAATGAGCCTGTCCAGTCCGGATTAGGATTACCGATGATTGTTCTTACAAAAGTAGTTCCTGCCTCATAAGATGGTTGTCCCTGTGCATCACGCGATGGGGTATAGGTAATAGCATTAGTAGGCTGAACACCTCTTTCACGTTGCGGTAGACCTTGTGACGTCAGCAATAAACTACCGTCAGGATTCCTTGCATAGGGGAAATCGTAAAACACAGAAGCTGGTTGACCTTGAATCAAGAAAACTGGAGCACCTGCCGAGTTACTGATAGCCAAAGTCGGACTTCCTAAGCTGAGAACCTTATTGCGATTACGGTTATAGATAATCGTAAAATCCCAGTTGAAATCTTTTGTTTTAACAGGCGTTACATTCAAAGCGATTTCAAGCCCTTTGTTCTCCATAGTACCAACGTTGTTTACAATACTTGTACCACCAGTAGTCGCTGCTAACACGCGGTTCACAACAAGGTCAGAGATTTTTTGTTTATAAACAGTTACACCCAGGTTGATTTTGTTTTTCCAGAATGAAATGTCTGCACCACCTTCAGTTTCTGTCATACGCTCAGGACGTACACTTGGGTTAGCCAGAGTAGAACTCGGAATAATGGTGTTTTTGCCTAATAGAGGTACGGGCAAGAATTGCCAGAAACGGTCATAAGAACCAATACCTGTCAGGTTTCCTGCCTCTCCCCAGGAAGCACGTAATTTTAAACCACTTAAAATATTATTGATTTTACCATTTTTCCAGAAATCTAAATCAGATGGTACAAAACTACCGCTCAATTTAGGATATAATTGCTTAGTCTCACTTGGGGAGAATTTAGACGAACGATCCTGACGGATAGCACCTGTAATGAATGCCAGGTTTTTGTATCCGAAAGTAGCTTGTCCGAAAACTCCACTCAGGCTGTATTGGTCTAAACCAAAACCAGCTGTTACAGTTGTACTTGCAGCACCACTTACAGTTTCAATGAATGGAGCTAGGTTTTCACCGCTGGCTCTGGCAAATTCCACTTTGCTCGATTGATAGTTACCACCTGCAATCAGGCTCATTGTAAAGTCTTTACTTAATTCACGTTGATACGAGATGTTCAAGTCAGTATTGAAAAGCAAAGAATTATTATTGGCATTCGCCGCATACCCATTCGGATAACGTTCAGCTGGAAGACCTGCTACTGCCTGATATGGATATGCAGGGATATAGTTTTTACCTAGTGCTGAATAAGCGTCAACCCCTACAATCCAGTCAATGGCAAAACCTTTGAATGGTGTTAAGTTCAACTGGAAGTCGTTAACTGTACGGTTGACAGCTTGTGTAAACTTCATAGCTTCAATAGTAGTCAATGGGTTCACACGTGTTGGTTCAACTGCCTGTAAGTTTCCGGCTGCATCGCGTACTGTAATATCATAAATATTATTGGTGATATTAATTGAGTTGATAGGGCTGTAGAATACGTTACCATTAGCTTTCTCATTAGAGAAACTATTAGTATAACTTAAACCTACCGACATTTTAGCCCAGTTAGCCAGACGTTGGTCAACTCTGGCTCTTACACCATAACGGTTGAAATCGGTGCCTTTAATAATACCTTCGTTTTTCATGTATGACAATGAAGCGAAGTATTGCGTTTTATCATTACCACCGCTGATAGACACATTATTGTCTGTTCCCAATCCCGTCTGGAATATCTGATCCTGATAATCGTAGCGTTTCACATCTACTAGATTACTAGCTAAATTATTGATAGTTCCATCACGGAGAATACCTACAACCGTTGTTCCCGGATTAGCCGCAACCTGGGCCGGCGTAACAACACCGATAGTATGCAAGCGAAGACCTGCAAAACCAAACTGTTTGCCATAGGTAGAGATAAATACCTTTTTACGTAACTCATTTGCATTTACGCTGGTAGTAAATGTTATACGAGGCGTACCTGTTTTACCGCGTTTGGTTGTAATTAAAACCACACCGTTTGCTGCACGAGAACCATATTGTGCTGCTGCTGCTGCACCATTAATTACATTAATACTTTCGATATCAGCAGGGTTAATGTCGGCTAAACGGTTGGTTCCGATGGTAGCTGCACCAACCTGATTGCCCAAAGCTGTCTGTGAAACGTTAGCAGAAGAGTTACTTACAATTACTCCATCAATTACATAAAGTGGGTCTGAACTACCCTGAATAGATTTTACCCCACGTAAACGAACCGTAATTCCACCAGCAGGGTCTCCTGAGTTCTGGGTAATCTGTGCACCTGGAACTTTACCTTGTAGTGCACTTACCAGGTTTGATGAACCCGTTTCTTTCAATTGGTCTGCATTCACTGCGCTGATGGCATTTCCTAATTCACGACGAGATGTACGGATAGTTGAACCTGTTACTACCACCTCATCAAGATTCATTACATCATCTGTCAGGGTTACATCTAAAGTAATAGACGTCTGATTGTCTAAACTTACTTCCTGTGTCTTAGTAGCATATCCTACTGAACTTGCCGAGATTTTGTATTTTCCAGAACTAAGATTGGCATTCAATGTGTATGAGCCTTCCATATCTGTCATTGTACCAAAGGCCGTTCCGTCAATTTTAACAGTTGCTCCCGGTACACCGCCAGAGGCATCTGAAACCTTGCCCTTAATCACATAGGTTGTTCGTTGCGCCCATACGCTCAGCGAGCAGAGCAGCATCACAGCTATGTAAGTAAAAGTCCTTAATTTTACCTGGTAATTTTTCATCATAAGAATAAGAGTTTAATATGATTAAGTAAATAGCTGTTGAAAAACGCATAAAACCGCATTTCTTTTTAGCAGATTGATTTGCATATTTACGACTAAAATGTTGATTATAAAATTATTGTTTTAAATTTTTATTATTTTTTTTTTGTATTTGAACTGATTCATATAACTTAGCTTATATAAAATTGCATAAAACCGCAAAGTAATGATGCACAAAGTCGCAACGCCTCTATTATTGAAAAAAGAACGTCAGGATTTCATTATTAAAGAACTGAACTTACATAATAAAGTACTGTCGTCAGACCTTTGTAGTCAACTCAATGTTTCAGAAGATACTATCAGGCGTGACTTGAATGAACTGGCAGAAAACAGCAAATTAGTAAAGGTGCATGGCGGCGCTTTATCGGTTTCTTATTCTGGTAATAGTAGTGAAGATGTAATTTATGCCCGAGAGCAAAAACTTGCTATTGCTAAAAAAGCCGTAAGCCTTATACAAGATGGTATGCTTGTTTTAACCAGTGGAGGAACTACTTTGCGAGAGGTAATTAAACTATTGCCCAAAGACCTGAATGCCACCTTTTGTACGGTAAGTTTAATGACCGCAGAAGAACTATTGAAACACCCGAATATAGAAGTGATTTTTATTGGTGGAAAACTATCAAAAGATGCCAAAATATCTGTGGGTGGTGATTCTATTCTGAGACTTGGCGAAATGTCTTTCGATTTATGTTTGATTGGTACTAATGGCATAGATGCTAAATCTGGCTTGACAGATTCTGATCTGGAAGTTGTGCAAGTAAAAAAAGCTATGCGCCGGGCTTCAAAAAAACTGGTAGTACTCTCAATCTCCGAAAAACTGAATACTGTTTGTAGAGGCAATATCTGTAAACCAAATCAAATAGATTATCTGATAACTGAATTAGATGAGGATGCACCAGAATTAATAAGCTATCATGAGGCAGGTATAAAACTATTGTAATAATGTGGCTAAACTGATAAATACTTGTAATTAAGCCACTTAATTCTCCGAAGTTTTTTATTATCCTATTCTTTTCCGAACTTTGTAGGCTGAATAGCCGTTAGTCTATTCTATGTTTATCAAATTCCAATTATTACAAAGTTGAAAACAAAAGGTTCTCTCAAAAATAAAGTTAATATAGTTACACTTGGTTGTTCGAAAAACCTGGTCGATTCAGAGTTGATTTATACACAATTGAAGGGGAACGGATTAAATGTAACACACGAATCAAAAAAAGATGATGCCAATATCGTCATTATCAATACCTGTGGATTCATTGATAATGCCAAGCAGGAGTCGATAGATACTATTCTTCGCTATGCTGATGCTAAAGATGCAGGTGTAGTAGATAAAGTATACGTAACGGGATGTTTATCCCACCGTTACAAAGACGAATTAGAATTAGAGATTCCAACCGTTGATGCCTGGTTTGGTACAAACGAATTACCACGTTTATTAAAGACTTTAAAAGCTGATTATAAGCAAGAGCTGGTAGGGGAGCGTTTATTGACTACTCCGGCACACTATGCTTATATGAAGATTTCAGAAGGTTGCGACCGTCCTTGTAGTTTCTGTGCGATTCCGTTGATGCGTGGCAAACACGCTTCGAAATCTATTGAAGAACTAGTGCTGGAAGCAAAAAATCTGGTAAGAAAAGGCACTAAAGAGTTGATTCTGATTGCACAAGACTTAACTTATTATGGTCTGGATTTGTATAAGAAAAGAGAATTGGCTAATTTACTCGACCAATTATCAGATGTGGAAGGATTGGAGTGGATTCGTTTACAATATGCCTATCCATCAGGCTTCCCTTTAGAGGTTTTGGATGTTATCAAGAACCGTTCGAATATCTGTAAATATCTCGATATGCCTTTGCAACATGGCTCAACTGAAATGTTGAAAATCATGCGTAGAGGTATTACCAGAGAAAAAACAGAAGATTTGATCAAAACTATTCGTGATACAATTCCCGAACTTGCTTTACGTACAACTTTAATTACCGGACACCCGGGCGAAACAGAAGAGCATTTCGAAGAAATGTATCGCTTCGTAGAGCAAACCAGATTTGAGCGTTTAGGTGTTTTTCAGTATTCGCATGAAGAAAATACTCATGCCTATTCAATGCCGGATGATATACCTGCCGAGGTAAAACAGGAACGCAATGATTTGATTATGGAATTGCAACAGGGCATTTCGCAGGAGTTGAATCAGGAAAAGATAGGTAAAACCTTTAAGGTATTGTTTGACAGAAAGGAGGGAGGACATTTCATTGGCCGTACAGAGTTTGACTCACCAGAGGTAGACAATGAAGTACTAGTACCCGCTTCTCAATATGTTCGCAGAGGAGATTTTGCCAATATCAGAATCACTGATGCCACCGAATTTGATTTATATGGTGAAGTAGTAGTTTAATACTTCACCTTATGATATAGATTGCTTTCCCTTTACATGAGCCAATTATAAACTTTCCACCTATTCGTTAAATCAACAGGTTTTTGAAGATTTATTAAAATTTTTAAAAATGCTAATAATATTACGAAACCTGACGTTATTTAATCGATGTTCATGTCAAGATAAGTGATGAGATTGATTTTGTATTCGTGTGTATCTGTACTTGTTTCAGTCGAGTTACTGGCGCAACAACCTGTTTTTCGATCGCAGAGTACAAATGTGAGTGTTTTTTCGTCAAACACCACGCACACCATTTCTAAGCCTAATTCTTTTATTCCGGAAACTGAAAAAAAGAACACGAAAAAACATTTCGCTCCTGCCGGAATAAATATCCATCTGATGCCTCTGTTTGGTGGATATGACAAAACCGACAGCCAGAAAGCTATTGATGCCGAATTTCTGAAAGTGTGCGATGTGAACTTCAAAAACCGCAAAGAGGCAAGTGAATTCTTCTCTATCAGGGCCTGGGAGTATTTAAGCGAAGGACAAAAAGATACAGCTACATACCGTTTCAATCTGGCATATCTGCTCGATGATGAAAATATAGATGTTTATTGGGGGTTAGGAGTAATTAACTATCAGAATGAGAAGTATGAAGATGCGGTCAATCTGATGGAACATGGATTACAATTAGACGATGAAGACAATGCAACTCTGATGGTTGATTTATCGACGGTATACCTGAAATGGTTTATGGTTGATAAAAAGACCGAGCATTTAGATAAGACATTCGATTTATTAGCGAGTGCTCTCAGAAAATCTCCTGAAAACGCCAATGCGTATATGCAATTATCGTTGGCCAGACTAACCAATAATCAGATTGATGAAGCGTGGGATAATTTCCATAAAGGCTATGAACTAGACCCACAAAACGCTAATCCTGAAATCCTGCAAGCATTGTTAGAAAAGAAAGAGGATCCGAAAGGGGTTTTCAAGAAATAATTTACCCAAATCTTCTCCTATAAACCAAAGGTGTTACGCCTGTCTGAGTCTTAAAAATCCTGTGGAAATGGGATAGATTCTGAAACCCACACTCAAGACTTATCTGGCTTATGTCCAGTTGATTATCCATAAGCATTTTGCGGGCATTGCTCAATCGTATTTCGTTCAGGAAATACACATAGGTCTTTCTGGTACGCGATTTAAAGTATCTGCAAAACGAAGGGACGGTCAGATTCGCAATTTCTGCGATGGTTTCGAGCGAAATATCTTCTTTAAAATTCTCCAGCGTAAACTCTAATATCTTTCTCATACGCTCATTTTCGGTCTCATCAGGTCTGATACTAAAACCTTCACTGGCTAAAAGCTCATGATTTTCACTTTTAGCTAAAGCCTCCAAAGCGCTAATTAAAGCCAATAATCGTGCTACACCCTCAGTCTCAAAGATTTTCCAGATAAAGGGCGCTAATTCTTTTGAAAACCTGATACCAAGTTTTGCTGTATTTAGAAGCCCTATAATAGAACTACATTCAGGTAAATTAATCAATATATTGTCCACAAAAAGCGTAGAAAACTGAACCACCACAGCTTCATGCAGTTCTGTATTATTTTTAGAATTTAAATCACTTCGCCAGAAGTGCGGGAGATTTGAACCTAATAAAACTAAATCTCCTGGTTCAAAATTAGCTACATGGTCTCCTACAAATCGTTTGCCTTGTCCTTGTACTATCAGGGTCAGTTCAAATTCTGGATGATAATGCAAAGGCGCATCAAATTGAGGCAAAGCTACATAGCGGGTTAGAAAAGAAGAACCTTCATCGGCCGATACTTTTTCGAACAGGGCTTTCATACAAGATTTAATTTAGGAAAATATAAACACGCATTTATTTTAAAGAAGCACATTAATTAACATTGAGATTCTTTAAATAAACAAATTTATGTTAAAATACTATATAAAAATGAGAATAATAAAGATTTTTCTTAGAAAAATTCTATCGTACTTTGTGGTACTCTATTCAACCTTAACATGATTAAGCAATGACTGCTCATTCAGAGAAAGCGTCGCTTTTGCACCAACTCAACGAACCTTTTCAATTGTCAGACGAAGCCATCGCATTTTATCGTGAGAATGGTTATGTAAAACTCAAAAATGTTCTTTCTGCTGAATTATTAGCTTATTACGGCGAAATTATAACAGATTGGGTTTTTAAACTAAATAAACTTACAAAACCGATGGAAGAGCGCACAACTTACGAAAAGGCTTTTCTACAGATCATGAATATGTGGCGGGAAAATGAGGAGGTGAAAGAATTTGTTTTTTCTAAACGTCTGGCGCGAATTGCAACGGAATTGATGGGAGTCTCAGGTGTGAGACTCTATCATGACCAGGCTCTTTACAAAGAACCTTCGGGAGGTATTACCCCCTGGCATGCCGACCAGTTTTACTGGCCTTTGTCAAACTCTAATACGATTACCGTTTGGATTCCTTTGCAGGATACACCAATGGAAATGGGCCCTCTGGCCTTTGCCGAAAAAAGCCAGAACGTAGAAATTGGGCGTGATAAGGAAATATCGGACGAGTCAGAAGCTTTACTGACAGAAACATTGAAACAATTCAGTATGAATGATACACCTTTTGCCTTAGGCGAAGTAAGCTATCACGCAGGCTGGACTTACCACAGAGCAGGCGCTAATTTGTCAGGAAAACCCCGTAAAGTAATGACCATGATTTACATGGACAAAGATATTAAAGTGATTGAACCTACCAACGAATATCGTGTAGCAGATTGGCAGACATGGCTTGATAGCAAGCCGGTTGGTAGCATTGCAGACGGAAAGCTAAACCCTATACTATACTAATCCACAAGAGGAGGGGCTTTACGCAATTTTTCTTCGTAAAGCTCCAAATCCCAGAGTAGCTACTAAACCCAACGAACCTAGAATATACCATAGCGCATCAAATCCGAACAAAGCAATGGTTTGTGTACCTATTAATGGTGCCGAAATCTGAGCAATCGACCAGCTCATGGCGTATAACGCCGAGTACTGCCCTCTATTATGTGGCTTTGCCCGCTCAATACTAAACGCATTCATAAAAGGCATGGCAAACATTTCGGAGAATGTAGCGAATATAATCCCAACAATCAACCAGGCATAATTATGTGTAAGCAGAAAAATGATATAATTAGGTATCACCAGAAATGCACCAAAGCTAATAAGCGATAGCCGCTTGAATCTGCCCTCAATTTTATAGATAAAAATCATTTCAAATAAGGCTACCACCAGGCCGTTCAGCCCTAATAAATACCCAATCTGAACTTCCGACAGATTGCAGGCTTCTTTATAGAAAAGCGGCCCTATAGTGAATAATTGTGAGAAAGCTATGGCATAAAAAGAAGCTAATACAATAAATATCATATAAGTACGGTCTCTTAAAGCCGAATCTTTCTTGTCAATTATTACTTTGCTGATTCCTACCTCTTTTTTCTTTTTAGTACTTCTCAAAAATGCCCATACAAATATTCCTGCGCCAATATTTGTCAACCCATCTGCCCAAAAAAGTAATTTATAATCTCTTGCTGCCAGAAAACCACCAATAGCCGGACCAATAGACCAACCTAAATTAATAGCTAAGCGTATCAATGAAACGGAACGTGTAAAAGTTTCTGGCGTACTGAAATCGGCAATGGAAGCAGAGTTGGCAGGGCGATAAGCTTCTCCAAAGGCACTGAGGCCAAAGGCATAAATACACAAGAGATAGAAGTGTTGCGTATGCACCATTACGATAAACATGATTCCTCCCAGAAGAAGACTCCAGAATTGTACCGGATAGTATCCTATTTTATCAGTTAACTTTCCACCTACCCAGGTGCCAAAAATAGAACCGACACCAAACATCGTCATCACTATTCCGGCTTCCCGTACGCTGAAATTCAGTTTTTGAGTAAGATAAACCGTCAGAAAGGCAATGACCATCGTACCGCTCCGGTTGACGAACATCACAATTGCCAATAACCACACTTGCCGGGAGAGCCCACCAAAGGCATTACGAAATAAGGAAACCATGTGAGGATAAAAGAAGATAATAGGACTATAACAAAGGTAATATTTTCTGAACTTGCATCAAACTAAAGAAATTCTTAGTTTTGTCAAAGGAGGTATGCAAGCATACCAATTTCAACTAAAACATACTATTCAACTAATGGAAGCATATATATATGATGCCATCCGGACTCCCAGAGGCCGTGGCAAGGCAGATGGGGCTTTATATGATGTACAGCCTATACAGTTACTCTCCACTGTTCTGAAATCTTTAAAAGAACGCAATGATTTAGATACCAGTTATGTCGACGATGTAATTGTAGGATGTGTCTCGCCTATTGGCGAGCAAGGAGGTGATATTGCTCGTGCGGCCGTATTAGATTCGGGTTATGCACAGACGGTTGCAGGAGTCCAAGTTAATCGTTTCTGTTCATCTGGTTTAGAGGCTATCAATATGGCGGCTGCTTATGTGATGTCTGGTCAGGTAGATTTACTGGTAGCAGGAGGGGTAGAGTCTATGTCGCGTGTACCGATGGGTTCTGACGGTGGTGCTTTGATGATGAACCCTCAATTGATAGCAGCGCATAAATTGGTACCACAAGGTATTTCTGCCGATCTGATTGCTACTAAATTTGGTTATTCAAGAACTGATGTAGATACCTATGCCGCTGAATCTGTGCGCAGAGCAGTAGAAGCGCAAAAAAGTGGCTATTATAAATCAATGGTTTCTGTAAAGGATGAAATAGGAATTACAGTTTTGGATAGAGACGAGGGCATCAGACCAGATACAACAGTAGAATCTCTAAGCAAACTCAAACCTGCTTTTGAAATGCTTGGTAGTATGGGGCTTGATGCTTTAGCTTTGATGAAATACAATCATCTAACTAGTATCAATCACGTTCACCATGCCGGAAATTCCTCACAAATCAGCGATGGAGCAGGGGCATTGCTGATAGGTAATAAAGAAATAGGAGAGAAATTAGGTTTAAAACCTCGTGCTAAAATCAGATCTTTTGCCATCGTTGGCTCAGACCCTACAATTATGTTGACTGGCCCAATACCTGCTACACAAAAGGTATTAAAGAAAGCAGGAATGAGCCTAAGCGATATAGATGTTTTTGAAGTAAATGAAGCCTTTGCGGCCATACCAATGTTATTTATGGATCAATTGGGTGCAGATCATACCAAAGTAAATATAAATGGTGGGGCAATTGCCTTAGGCCATCCGCTAGGTGCTACCGGAGCGATTCTTTCTACAGCCCTGATTGATGAAATGGAGCGTTCAGATAAAGCAACTGGTCTGGTAAGTCTTTGTATTGGCGGAGGCATGGGCATTGCTACGATTTTTGAAAGAGTGTAAAAGGGAGCTTTATAACATAAGCAATAAAACAAAAATCTCTGAAACTTTAAGTTTCAGAGATTTTAATACACCTTGATAAGACATTTATCGTAAATCAACTACCTCTACACCTGGATAAAGTTTTTTATCGAATGTGAATATTTTATCGTCGGCAGGGGCGTTTGGCATAAACTTGTCAACACGGAAAACGGTACGTTTGCCACTTTTATCCCACACTTTCCACGATTTCACAGATTTATCATTCTTATTGACTTTGATTTGTACCTTTGCAATCTTGCTTGATTTATCTTCAGGCGAAAGCTCAACTACTTCATAAAACTGGCTACCTTCTTTTACTTCTTCCAGAAATACGTATTTATAGCCTTTTTTGTAGATAGTATAAATCTTGGTTGGAGATAACTCTTCCTGTGTAGTAGGGTCAAACTCTGTAATGTTTACTTCATTGGTCTCTTTTACGTAAGTATACATATCCTTGCCATTCGCAAATACTTCCTGACCAGCCATTTTCAAACGGAATTTAGCGCCTTTTACAGTGACATCACCTTTATAACTCTCGGTCATTTTTGCATTATTACCTTCGGTGCCGTAAGTAAAAGAAGCATTAAATGATTTCATGTTCTGATACTTCTTACTCATTTCGTCAAGAATTACCGTAGCTTTCTGGTCTTTCTGGGCATATACTAAACTGCTAACAAACAGCAGATTAGCAAGTATTAAAAATAGTTTCTTCATCTATGTAAAAAGGGGTTAATTTGGGATACTTACTTAATCTTTAGACTAAAAAAATGTTCCAAGGATTAATTCTTTCGCAAATTTCGTAAAATTTCTTCTAAATGGGTAATATCTTTCACTAAAACCTCACGGGCCTTGCTGCCTTCAAATGCACCTACAATGCCTGCTCCTTCCAGTTGGTCAATGATTCTCCCGGCTCTGTTGTAGCCCAATTTCATTTTTCTTTGTATCAAAGATGTACTTCCCTGCTGATGTGTCACCAACAGACGAGCCGCCTCTTCAAACATCGGATCTAATTCTGATGGGTCAAAATCTAGAGTTTCACTCTCATCATCGCCATAGAATTCAGGGAGCATATAGGCAGAATCGTAGGCTCTCTGGCTACCAATAAATTCACATATCTCTTCCACCTCCGGCGTATCTACAAACGGACATTGCAGACGTACCATATCCGAACCCATAGAAAGCAACATATCTCCATTACCAACCAATTGCTCAGAACCACCTGTATCCAGGATAGTACGTGAGTCAATTTTGGAAGTAACTTTGAACGACAAACGAGCCGGGAAGTTGGCTTTGATAAGACCCGTGATTACGTTCACCGACGGACGTTGTGTCGCCACAATCAAGTGAATACCGATGGCACGGGCTAATTGTGCCAGACGAGCAATCGGTTGTTCAACCTCTTTGCCCGCTGTCATCATCAAATCGGCCAACTCGTCAATTACTAATACGATATATGGTAAGTATTTATGCCCCTTTTCAGGGTTCAGACGACGCTGAATAAACTTGGCATTGTATTCTTTAATATTTCTTACCCCTGCGTCTTTTAATAAGTTATAGCGGCTATCCATTTCGATACAAAGCGAATTGAGCGTATAAATTACTTTCTTGGTATCTGTAATAATAGCCTCTTCCGAATTAGGTAGCATAGCCAAGAAATGGCGCTCAATTTTATTATAGAGTGTCAACTCCACTTTCTTAGGGTCAACCAATACAAACTTTATCTGAGACGGGTGTTTTTTGTATAACAAAGACGTCAGGATCACGTTCAAGCCAACTGATTTACCTTGTCCTGTCGCCCCTGCCATCAATAAGTGAGGCATTTTGGCAAGGTCAGTAATAAAGGCTTCATTAGAGATAGTTTTTCCTAAAATGATAGGCAATTCAAAATTACTTTTCTGAAACTTCTCATTAGCAATAACCGATTTCATCGTTACCATTTCACGGTTTTTGTTCGGTACCTCAATACCCACCGTACCTTTACCCGGCATTGGCGCAATGATACGAATACCCAAGGCTGCTAGATTTAGCGCAATATCATCTTCCAGATTCTTGATTTTCGAGATTCTGATACCAGCATCCGGCACAATTTCATAAAGCGTTACCGTAGGGCCAATCGTAGCTTTAATGCTCGCAATTCCAATCTGGAAATTGCGCATGGTTTCTACAATTTTGTTTTTATTTGCCTCTAATTCTTCTTCCGTTACCTTACCACCTGCATGACTGTACTCACTTAACAAAGTAATAGGCGGATACTGGTAATTGTCTAAATCAAGGGTAGGGTCATACAGACCAAAGTCTTTTAATACCTTCTCATTCACATCATCGTCGTCCAGATCACCCTCATAATCATCGTCTGGCGTATCATTATTTCTGGTATCCTCTATAATAAAAGTTGGTTCAACCTTCGGCTCATTCTTTATAGGCGCAGGCTTATCTACTTCTAATTTAACACCATTATTAGCCACCGGAGTTGGTACGGGTTTTTCAATAAACGGCTTTTCTTCAAAAGGCTTTGGTACTTCAATTTCATCCTCGTAGCGCGGTGCTTTGTAAAGATCATTTACGGTTACAGGCACAGGAATAGGCTCCGGCCTTTTTACAGGCTCTCTGAATGGCGACTCATTATCTTCTACATCATATTGCACAGCTTGGCGGATACGCTCAGTAGAAATATCTTCTTTCGGTGGACGATTAAAGTATTTAGCCAGAAACCAATCATCAATATTGGTATAGCCATGAAAGAAAATAACCCATGCTGCCAATGCCAATAAGATAATTAAAATACCTCCAGAACCAATGGCATGATATAGAAACTTATTGACTGAATATCCAAGCCCTCCACAGAAAGTACCTGCCGGAAGCTCAAACAATAAAACAAAGTAACCGATACAGATACTTGTCCAGAAAATATAGAAAATGCTGCCCAATGTAAAGCGATTCAGGCTTTGTGGCAATAAATCACGCTTAAAAACCAATCTGTATCCAGACCAGAAAACAACCGGTAACCATCCGAAGGCAGCTATACCAAACCATTGAAAGATGAAATAATGAGAAATATAGGCTCCCATTAAACCCATCATATTGCGTGGCTTGCGATCTGTTTGTTCGAGAGCAGAGCTAAATGTACGTTGTACAATATCCTGATCAGCATCGCCAACGGCCAGATGAGATACAAATGATACCAGAAGGATGACCGATAAAATCAATAGAAAGATACCAAACGCTAACAGATAGCTGTCTGTACTCACATTGAACTCAATAGGCACTTGAGTTCCGCCGCTGCTACTTTGGCCTTTCGAAGGTGTACGCGGGGCATTCTTCGGTGGCTGTTTTTTGCGAAATGTATTACTACTAGACATCTGAGAATTTTATAGGAAAGCAATGAATTTTAAAACAAATATATGAATTTTACAATAAAACCCCTTAAAATCTGATAAAATAGTATTGTATAGATACGCAATCAGCTAGTATCCAATAAAATACCAAAACCTGCCAGTTACAAACTTTCACTGCCCACCTACAAATTATTACTTCTATCTAAAGAGCAGATAAATGATATTTGTTACATCAATTTAATTCAGCCAGCCATGAGCGAAAATACAATCTATCGGATGAGTTTCTTTTCTGCATTCTATGCCATCTGTTTTGTTGGTATGTATTTCTATGGCAGAAAAGGTTCGCCTGTATTAGCTCCTGCTTTATGCGCCGGACTATGGGTATTTTTCACCATTGCTACTTATTTTGTTGGCGGAGCGCCCATGAGCTTGTTGGCTCTCCTTACTGTAGTCGTCTTACTATTTACTTTTAAATCTCCACCCGATAACAGCATCCAGCTATTTTTCAGCGAAAACAAAATCTATAAATCAGGAAAAAGACCCAAGGCTGTCATAGACGTACTGGGCGACAGAAGATGGGTATTAGCTGAAAGCAAAATATACACCCGTAATAACGAATGGGTGAATTATTTGTTTTGGCAAGGCATGACAACTTCGGGTATTTATAACGGCAAAACCTACTCAACCACCTATCGGCACTATCTGGCTTTTATTTTTGAGCCGAATACGGTAAGCGAAAATTTTAAGAAAAAGGCAGAGGCTTTAATGGATAAATCACATTATACATTCAAGGAAAAATGGAAGTACTTCTTTACGCTTGATACTGATAAGCCATACCTTGTAAAAACCACCGAAGATGGCGGCTTTGTGATAGCATTTGACACCTTTGTCGACGCCAAAGTATATGCCAAAAATCTGGCATGGATAAAAGCGAATATCGAAACAGCACCTAAAGCGAATCAACGAACCCCAACTTACCAACAATCATGGCGCTAAAGAGCTTATTTTTAAGTCTGATATTGACTGCTTTTTTCGGTTATAGCTTCACAGTAGGCCTTACTACCAAAGACTCTTTTATTCAGAAAGTTCCTGAATGGGGAGGCTTTGTGATTCTGATAGGAGGAGGGGTGCTCTATTTATTAGCATTCTGGTGGGGCATCAAAGGATTTCCTCAACATAAATTCTTAAGCATTGTTTCATTAGGCTTAAGTGGCTTCGGGCTAGCTTGTTACGCTCTGGTTATTTCTATGGAATTGAATAGGGGTAAAGCATCTCCCGGACAGTTTGATTATGACTTAGGGAAAATTCCGGTACAGGAACAAGCCGCTATCCGCTCACTTGCCAAACAAACTGGTATACCCGAAAAAGAAATTCATTTGACTGAATACTGGAAACTCCGGGATTTCCCGATGGCAGTTTGTCTTCAAAAAGGGCACGTGATGGGGATAGGTGTAACAGATAGACCTATTACTGATATATCTGTTTTATCGGTCTTACCAGAATTAGATGGACTTTATCTCAGAGGCACACACCTGAAAGACTTAAGCGATTTAAAATCATCTAAACTGTATCGTCTGGAATTACAAAACAATGAGTTTACTGATTTGACAAGTTTCTCTGGTATCCCCAATGTCGAATGGCTTTTTGTAGATAATAACCACCTGAAAACGTTGGAGGGTATAGAGCAGATGCCAAAATTAAAGGAAAAGAGTTTTAGCGGAAACCCTGATCTGCAAGAAAATTAAGTATGAAAAAGACCATGTTATATATCGTCATTGGTTTTAGCATCTTGTTCATCATTTAAAAGAGACTTGCCTATCATGGTTTCCAACGATTATTTTCTGGAATCGGCCAATGGGAATGCTTATATCGTAGCCAATAGCCTGATCTATAAATTTAGTATCACCCACTAAAATATTCCCCCAATGAATCGCTCACAGATTTTATTAACTCTAGGTATTATTATCGCCTTCCCAATTCTTTTTGGTGGAATATGGAGTGGCGTCTGCTATATGATTAGTGCCATAGGCGGCTGGCAAAGCTTATCTAAAAAATATGAAGCACCTAAAGATACTTTTGTCGATCAGAAATTTACCGACGAAAACGGCAGGTTTGGTCTATCAAACTATAAATTTACTTTGACAGTCGGGTTTTCCAACGCGGGCATTTTCTTTGCCAATAACCCATTTTTCAGAATTGGCCATCCGCCTTTACTCATTCCGTGGAGAGAGGTAAAACTGGTTTCAGCCAACGGAATGTTTCTGCAATTGCAGATAGATAATACTAATATATGGTTGAATTCGAAGTTCTTAAGTACAATTCAACAACATTTACGATAATTCAAAAGCCATGAGCACTACAACCATCCTTCTCGTTTTCTTTGGTTCTCTAGCCTATTATTATTTCGTTTTACGGAAATATAATTCGCTGGGTTTCCGGATGTTTTCTCTCTTTACATTCATGACCACCTGTTTCATTTACTGGTGGTATGGTGGCTATAAAGAACTGGAAGACCTCAAAAAAAATGGGACTCATACCGAAGCCACAGTTATCAAAAAAAGCATTGAAGGAAAACCCAACAGCAATGTACCAGACAACGTGGTAACCATCAGCTATATGTCAAAGAACGGTAAAATGCTCACAGCCGAAGCCCGTGAAATGACCTCCAAAGAAGAATATGAAGAGGTATCTGTCGGACAAAAAGTACAGATAGTATATGGCAACAGAGCGAAAAATATTCAATTACAAACTACTTTTGACAGGTCACTAAAAGACTATAACTGGATTCTTGTCATGCCTGCCCTCTTTTTCTTAATAGGGCTGGGCTGTCTGATATTTTTAAGCAAACTCAAAGTACATGCGCACGAAGGTACTGTATATGAGTACGTGACCGACGAAAACGGAAAAGTAGTGCTTGATGATAGGCAGTCAGATACTACTCGTACGATCAAAAAGCTAAATCTAGTCTCAAAGATTGTTCAGGCGTTCGCTAAATAGGAGAGAACAGATTTATTTCTGCGTTTTAGTAACCCAAAAACGCTCTCCTCTGAACTGGCACCAGGCTTTATTCACAGCCCCTGACTCATTTCTTACAAACAGAATATTCATATTCATTGATGAGAAATAGTCTGGGGCATCCTGGTATAAATGAAAGAAATTCCGGGTATCTTTGCCATTCCAGATGAAATGCAGGATATTGTCTTTCTGGCTTATCTCCAGTTTCTTGCCCGTGGCATCTTCATAAGTGCCTTCATAGGCAGCATATGCTGCTCTCCGGTCTTTCATAGTTGGCAAAGCACAAGTAGCCACACTATCTATTTCTTTCATCAACTCCTGGGCAAATGAAGCCATGTTTTTCTGCCCTTTTTCTTTTGTGCCTAGCGCCGCATAACCATTAATCCCGCTGGTATTCAGGTTGCCTGTTTCAATAATTAACGGTGTCATATTCCCGCTTTTCCCTTTCATGCTCGAATCATTCACTGCCTTTCTCATATCTACCAGATCCGGACGGAGACTTAATACATTTGAGGTCTCTAATTCATCCGCATGGCCGCTATAAGTTTTGGTTCGGATACGCGCCTCCGCTTGATCAAAAGAAGGACGGCTGTACTGACTATAATACAACAATATACCCTCTTCAGCCAATGTTTTAGCCGCCGTTTCAAGCGTAGGAGTCGTGCTGACACCCACATTAATAATATAAAACCTCTTTGGCCCATACCCGGCCAGACTCCTTACAATCTCAACTACCATATTGGTAGCGGTAGCAAAAGTAGTACTCGTTGAGCCCGGATATTTTAAAAAAGCCGGATAAAATCCATAGCTAACTACGGGTGTAATCACTACTTTCTTCTCTAAAGCCACTCTTTTAGACAATCCCTCAGCTTGAAGAAAATCGGTCGATAAGGGTAGATGAGGGCCATGTTCTTTAGCCGCAGCGCCCAAAGGAATTACTACAACCGTTTCACTATTCAATACCTTTTGGGCCTCAGTCCAGCTAATATCTTCCAGATAAATGGCTTTATTAGCTGGGTTTCTCTGCTGTGCCAGGCAAGCAAACGAAAGATTGATGAAAAAGAGGATAAAGATTTTATTCATAAAGTTTAGTTAATTCGAGAGACAATTTCGTTACTAAAAGTTGTGTTGGTCGCAAAAGGTAGTCACCGTAGCGTATACCTTTTTACGTTAAACAAAGCCTTGCAAAAACCTATTTAAGACTACTCACAAACCCATTAGCCAATGTCGGGACACTGCTTTTCAATAATGATTCATTCACTAATAAATTAAAACCACCGGTTTCGTTGTGACGGGCAATAATGCCGTTTTTCTTTAAATTTTCCGAGAATGCTTTCGGTTCAATCCCTTTCACTTTCAGCTTGAAAATATTCGTTCCATTCTGAATCCTTTGTATTTCAAAACTATCATGGCTATCCAGCTTTTTCATCAACTCTTCTCCCATACTCACAGCTTTGCTATATCTATCCGAAAAGCCCTCTAAATAATGCAAGGCTACTGCCGCGTAGGTCCATACCTGATGTAAGCCTCCGCCAAACATCCGTCGGGCATGATACATCGGAGCAATCAATTCTTTTGGTCCGGCCAGTATAGCACCCGATGCCGCATTGAAATATTTATACAAGGAGATATAAACTGTATCAAACAAAGAAGCATAGGTAGCCGGACTAATGCCAGTATACCCGGATGCCAGAAAAAGCCTTGCCCCATCCAGATGCATTTTTATATCATTGGTTCTGGCTAAGGCCGAAATCTGTTTCATTTGCTCATAATCAAATAGCTCTCCGGTTTTTCTGCGCACAGGTGATTCGATAGAAATAACACCTACTTTAGAAGCTACTCTCCCTCCAGCAGTGCGTTTCAGCACTTCATTTACTTCATCAACTGTAAAGGTTGCCTTATCAAACCCCAGAGGAATCAGATTAAGGTTACTCAAAGTCTGAGCACAATCACCAGTATCATTATACACATGGCTTTCATGTTGCAGAATAACCCGGTTGTTTTTGCCCGCCAGCGTTCTGATCGCTAAATGATTGGCCAATGTACCTGTCGGCATAAACACAGCCGCTTCTTTACCCAATAATTTAGCCATTTTATTCTCTAATTCTTCCACACACCCATTCAACGAATAATAATCGGCTGCTAAATCATCCTTTTTGGTAAGTTCGCTCAATAATTGAGTATAAGCCAAAGGAGAAAGGGAGATTCCATCAGAAACAAAATTGACCATACCGGCTGGCGTATCAATCAGATTTGCTTTGGGTGTAAAAGCCTGAGCAGATAAAGCAGGAGCTATCGAAAGCGCAGAAGACAGCTTCAGGAATTTCCTCCGTTGTAGGTGGTTCATGGGTTTGTGAAGTGTTTTTTAGAGAAGTACTAAAATTAAGGATAATTTTTAATGATTGGAAGCAGATGAAAGTTTTTATCAGTAATTATTTTATGAAAACATACTGTATCTGAGTACTTATTTTTAATAAAAAGAAGATGCCCGAAGTGTGATAAAATTATACAAGGTATAAGATATTTAGTTCGTATATTTGAATATGTTTGAATATGGTCGGCAAGTATAAAGAGTAATGCTAATTATCAGATAACCAAAAATGAAAATAGAAATAATAGCTGAGGAAAATCTTAAACCGCTCATTGATTTGGTTTTGGAACTCTGGCCGGATTGCTCGTTTGAAGAAGAATTTGAAAATTATAGAAGTATCATAGGCACTGAAAATGAAATTTGCTATCTGGTAAAAGACCATGGGAAATACATAGCTTTTATACATGTAGGTACCCGCAGTGACTATGTGGAAGGGTCAATAGAATCGCCTGTTGCTTATATTGAAGGGGTTTATGTAAAACCCGAATTTCAGAAAAAAGGCATTGCCAGAGAATTGATAAATACGGCAAAAAATTGGGCTAAAGAAAAAGGATTTAAGCAAATAGCATCAGATACAGAACTTTCAAATACATCAAGTATAGATTTTCATAAAAAATTGGGATTCACAGAAGTGGATAGGATAGTTTGTTTCATTAAAGACCTATAAAAGAATAGAATTGGGAAACAGTCCAAAAAATAACTACTTACATAAGCTAACATTAATTTTTGTTGGAATGATGGCCTACATTTTTGCAGACATTATTCACGAAGCTATTGGGCATGGGTTAACATCTTTGATTTTAGGAAACAAAATCACTCTGCTTACTTCTGTATATTTCAGAAGTGAAAAACATAGTTTCATAACAGATGCCTGTGGCCCTTTACTCAATCTTGCAGCAGGTTTGTTAGTCTTAGTGTTTTTAAAAAGAGTAAATATTGCTGATTTATATGTCAGACTTTTGCTCGTTCTAACTGCGGCATTTAACTTCTTTTGGTTTTCATGGATGTGTATTTATAGTGGATTTACGAATAAAGGAGACTTTGCTTTTTATATTTCATCACCAATAGGCGTTTATGTCTGGCAATTTTTTCTGATTATTTCAGGATTCTTGTCTTATTACCTCACTTTCAATAGTATTATTAAAAGAACAGGATTCCAAAGTGTATCAACTATTATTGATTCAGACAGGTTATTTTTAATTCCATATTTGGCAGCAGGAATATTTTCGTTCATCGCCGTATCGTTTTACCTTCCCTGGTCGTTCAATAATTTTTATGAAGCATTTGTATTCCCTATGTTTCTTCCAACAGTCTTTCTATCAATACAACCAAAAAATAGTATTCCAATTGAGAAAAACTATACGTTTGAGCAGCAAAAGATTCTGATTCTGGCAGGGATAATTTTATTAATTGTATTCTGCTTAACGATGGGAATAGGTATAAGACCGTAAATTTAATAACACCAATAGTAGGTCTACCACAACCAATATAAACTTTTAAGGTTTAAACAAATTATACATTTTTTTTATACATTTGTTAGAAACTCGTCTATACAAGTTCCCTGAAAATGAATTATTAAAATATTTTAATAATATAAGAAAAAGTTTTATTTTTTCTGGAAAAAGTGCTAAATTTGTTTCCCAGATAACCTCTATTTAACACCCTGAATGAAAACGCTAACCGTAAAGATTAAATACCTCTTTCTCCTTTGCCTCGTTACGGTAGGCATTGCTTCTATTGTATGGAATTGCACGAGTGCTTCTGCTGAAACCTCTGCTATGCCTGACGAAGTAGACTATAATTTTCATATCCGCCCGATTCTATCTGACCGTTGTTTCAAATGCCACGGCCCTGATGCCAATAAGAGAGAAGCCAATTTACGCCTCGATACACCCGAGGGCGCTTTTGCCGCTCTAAAAGATAATCCGAAAGCACATGCCATTGTAGCAGGTAACCCAGATATGTCAGCCGTGTTTTTGAGAATTACTTCTAAAGACTCCACTCAATTGATGCCTCCGGTTGAATCTAACCTGAAACTGACTCAACACGAAATAGACCTGATTGAAAAGTGGATCAAACAAGGAGCTAAATACAAAGCGCACTGGGCATTTATTGAGCCTAAGAAGACGAATGTTCCGAAAGCAGATGAAGATTGGGTAGTAAACGAAATCGACAATTTTGTATACGACAAAATGCGCGAAAAAGGACTCAAACCTAATGAGGAAGCTACTAAAGAACAATTGTTAAAGAGAGTAAGCCTTGACCTGACCGGACTACCCCCAACCATAGAAATGCAGGAACGCTTCCTGAAAGATACATCTCCGAATGCCTATGAAAAAGTAGTAGATGAACTCCTGAAAAATAAGCATTATGGTGAAAAAATGGCAACTTATTGGCTCGATGTAGCCCGTTATGCCGATTCACATGGGTATCAGGATGATGGCTTACGCACCATGTGGCCGTGGAGAGACTGGGTGATTCATGCCTACAACGATAATTATCCATATAGCAAATTTTTAAGCTGGCAATTGGCCGGAGATTTATTGCCTAACCCCGATGGTAGCGATAAACCTTCTAAAGAAATGCTATTGGCCACAGGTTTTAACCGCAACCATAAAATTACGCAAGAGGGTGGAGTAATAGATGAAGAATATCGCGTAGAATACGTAACCGATCGTACCAATACCTTTGGTAAATCTTTCTTGTCGCTCACATTTGAGTGTGCCAAATGCCACGATCATAAGTATGACCCGATTTCACAGAAAGATTATTATAGCACCTTTGCCTTCTTCAATCAGGTGCCGGAAAAAGGGCTTTTCGGAACTATCGATGCCTCTTATGCCGATCCACCAAATATGGCAATTACCGATGCAGATGTGAAATCTTTATTGAAATTTATCAATAAGAAAGACACCGCCAAAGTGATGGTAATGGTCATGAAAGATACGTCTAAAGTGCGTACTACTTATGTACTGAACCGAGGCAATTACGATGCGCATGGCGATTCGGTAACGTATGGACTACCCAAGAGCATATTGAAGTTTGATACGATTCAATACGGCAAAGGTCGTTTGGGCTTGGTGAAGTGGCTATTAGATAATAAAAATCCACTTACGGCAAGGGTATATGTCAATCGGCTATGGGCGCAATTCTTTGGTAGAGGAATCGTAAAAACATTAGGTGATTTTGGGATGCAGGGCGAATTGCCATCTCACCCGCAATTGCTTGACTGGCTGGCAGTAGATTTCAGAGAAAAAGGCTGGAATGTAAAGCGATTGGTGAAACAGATTGTGATGTCGGCCACTTATAGACAATCCTCAGTGATTACGGATAAGCACCTGAAAACTGACCCTGAAAATATCTTTCTGGCACGCGCTTCCCGCATTCGTCTTCCGGCTGAAAATGTGCGTGATTATGTATTATCAAGTAGCGGTATTCTGAATGATGAAATTGGCGGACCAAGTATCAAACCCTATCAACCGAAAGGCTTATGGGAAGTAGCTACTTCGGGTAGAGGCAGTTTATCGAGATATGTACAAGACCATGAATCTGAGCTATATCGCAGAGGTATGTATGTGTTTATCAAGCGCACCGTGCCACCGCCAACCATGCTGATTTTTGATGCAAGTAACCGCGACCAATGCGAAGTACAACGAGTACGTACGAATACACCTTTGCAGGCTTTGGTGATGATGAATGACCCGCAGATGATTGAAGGCTCACGGGTATTAGCCGAGAATCTGACGCTTGAAAAAGGCTCTATAGATGAGAAACTGGAGAAGGCATTCAGAAAAGTGCTTTGCCGTGCACCAAAAGAAAAAGAAATGGCTGTGATTAAACAGTATTTCGACAATGAAGCTAGTCTCCTGAAAAAAGACCCTAAAAGAGCTGAAAGGCTTTTGAATATAGGCGAATACAAGCACGAGACCGTAAAAGATAAAGCCTCGGCTGCTGCCTTAATGCAAACAATTCAGATGTTATATAACATGGAAGAAGCCATTATGAGAGTCTGACTTTCTTATGCTTTTCCCTTATCATAAATTTTTCCGATGGAAAACGAGTTTCTTAAAAACAGATTTAATATTAACCGCCGCCATTTCCTGAGCAAATCTGCCGTAGGTCTGGGTAGTATGGCATTAGGTTCATTATTAATACCCGGATTATTTACGGGTGAAGAAGATAGTATGGCGCAATTGCCGTTGGGCTTGCCACATTTTGCACCTAAAGCCAAACGCATCATTTATCTGTTTCAGAATGGAGCCCCTTCTCAATTAGAGACTTTCGAATACAAACCATTATTAAATAAAATGGCAGGAGAAGAACTGCCGGAATCTATCAGAGGTACACAACGATTGACGGGTATGACTGCCAATCAAAGCAAATTCCCTTTGATAGGTTCTTATTTTGGTTTTAAACAATACGGCCAATCGGGGGCTTGGGTGAGCGATATGTTTCCGAACATGGCCAAGATTGTAGACGACTTGTGTATCATCAAAACCATGAATACAGAAGCCATTAACCATGACCCTGCCTTAACCTTTATCCAGACCGGAGCACAGGTAGGCAACCGCCCAAGTATGGGTGCATGGATGAGCTATGGCTTGGGCAGCGAAAACAAAAACCTGCCTGCTTTTTGCGTATTGCTTTCTCGTGGTCGTGGCAATGGACAAGGAGTGTATTCTAAATTATGGACTAACGGTTTCTTAGATTCAACGCATCAGGGCGTAGTATTCAGTAGTGGAGAAGACCCGATTTTATATCTGAAAGACATTGATGGTATCGACAAAGATTCTCGTCGCAGAATGCTGGACAAGTTATCAGAGCTTAATCATTTAGGTTTTGAGACAAGTGGTGACCCCGAAGTACAGGCCAAAGTACAACAATACGAAATGGCTTACCGTATGCAAACGGCTGTACCTGAATTGACAGACTTATCAAAAGAACCTGACCATATTGTAAAAATGTATGGCCCTGAATGTCTGGTACCGGGCACTTATGCAGCCAATGTATTATTAGCCAGAAAACTATCTGAATCAGGCGTACGTTTTGTGCAATTATACCACCAGGGATGGGATCAACACGGTAATTTGCCAAATGAAATGCCTTTACAGGCCGAAGATGTCGATCGCTCATCTGCAGCTTTGATTATGGACTTAAAGCAACGAGGTTTATTAGACGAAACACTGGTAATATGGGGTGGAGAATTTGGCAGAACCAACTATTGTCAGGGTACATTTACCAAAGATAATTACGGCAGAGATCATCACCCAAGAGCCTATACTATCTGGATGGCAGGAGGCGGTGTAAAACCGGGCATTGTCTATGGCGAAACAGATGAGTTTGGCTATAATGTGATTAAAGACCCTGTGCATATCAATGATTTCCACGCAACGGTTATGCACCTGATGGGCTTGAATCACGAACAACTAACCTATAAACACCTGGGCAGAAGATACAGACTGACAGACGTAGCAGGCAAATTAGTGCCGGGCATTATAGCCTAGCTCATTGTCTCAAACCACCTATTGCACCCTAAACACATCGAATGAATCGTTTTTTTAAAGTTTGCTCGTATCTTTTACTGGTAGGCAATATCCTTTTACTATTCTTACTCTTTTTTGAGCAACGGGTCAGAATACCTGTCTGGATTAGTCCGTTTGGGCGTTTACATCCAGCACTTTTACACTTACCGATAGGCTTCTCTGTCATTCTGGTTATATTCTTATTATTTAAAAAGGAGTTTGAGCCTAAAAGCTTTTCTTTCTTTGTAAAACTCTTATTAATTATAACAGCGCTTACCTCATGCCTTACGGCTTTGATGGGCTTCTTTTTATCAAGAGAGGGTGGCTATGATGCCAGACTTCTGCAATGGCATAAATGGACAGGTGTAGGAGTTAGCCTATTTACTTATGCACTAACCTGGTTTTATGATGAATTATCGCAGAAAACCAGAACTTTGCAAGTATTATCGGCAGGTGGTTTAATCCTATTTATACTAGCCGGACATTATGGCGCAGCCATCACACATGGAGAAAACTATGTGTTTGAAGCCTTTGAAACCAAAACAAAAGCGCCGACATTCTCACAAGACAGCAGCCTATATCAGGCAGCCATCATGCCGATTCTGGAGAAGAAATGTATGAGCTGCCACAACGACCAGAAGGTAAAGGGTGAATTGAATATGGCGAGTGTAGCAAAAATTCTGAAAGGAGGTAAACATGGCGCTTTATGGAAAGCAGGCGATACTACAAGCCTTTTATTACAAAGGATTTACCTGTCTGAAGAAAAAAAAGAACATATGCCGCCTAAAGGCAAAGAGCAATTAACGGTTGAAGAAGTTGCCTTATTGACAGCATGGATTAAAGAAGGTGCCGACATGAAGAAAGCTGTGAAAAACTACGTGCCTCTCTCAAAAGCTAAAGCATTAGCCTTTAAAATAGCCGGAAGCAGCGGTACCGAAAAAGTATATAGTTTTCCGGAGGCTTCAGAAAAGGCTTTGACAGAAGTAAATACACCTTTTTGCGTAGTTGCTCCCTTAGCCACAGGTTCACCAGCATTAGAAGCAGAGTTTTTTGTGAGTAGAAAATTCGACCGTAAATCTTTAGAAAACCTATCAAAAGTACAAGAGCAATTAGTGGAACTAAGTCTGGCGAAAATGCCAGTAAAGGATGAAGATATAACCCTGATTGCCAAATTTCCGAATCTTGAAAAACTGAATCTGAACCAGACAGATATTACAGGTGCTACCTTAGACCAACTGGCGCAGTGTAAACATTTGAGTTCAGTGGCCCTATCCGGTACTAAAATCAGCAAAGAAAAAATGCAGAAATTGATGGCATTACCAGCCTTGTCAGAGGTTTTTGTATGGAATACTGCCTTAGATTCAGTAGCTATACAGGAACTTTCAAAAAAGTATCCAAAAGTGGCAATTGATGCAGGATATAAATCCAACCCAAATGAAATTCTGAAACTGAATCCTCCGATTCTGGTAAATGAAGAGTTTATCCTGAAAAAGAATGCGCCTATTGAATTAAAGCATACACTCAAAAACGTACAGATTCATTATACTTTAGACGGCAAAGACCCGGATTCAACTACACAGACTATCTATACCAAACCTTTAGTAGCTGAGAATTATACCCGCATTAAAGCGATGGCTACCAAAGACGGCTGGCGTGCCAGCGGCAAAGTAGATTATACTTTCTTTAAATCAAGTTTTGTGGCAGATACGGCTATTTTGCTTTCTGAGGCCAATGAGCGGTATAGAGGCAAAGGTGCTAAAAACCTAATAGATTTAAAGAAAGGCCCTAACGACAATCATGGAGATGCCGCCTGGTTAGGCTATCAGAATAAGGATTTTGTGAGTCTGGTTGAATTCAAAAAGCCTGAGCCACTTACTATGGTTACCATCAGTTATTTACAAAAAATAGGTTCACATATTATGCCTCCAGCCACCGTTGAGATCTGGGGAGGAAATAGCGAAGCTGATTTAAAGAAATTGCAGAAAGTTACCCCTGAACAACCCGTCAAAGGCGATGGCATGGCCAATCTGGGCATCAATGTGCCAATCAAATCAGGATCATATAAGGTCTTGAAGGTCATTGTAAAACCATTACCAAAACTCCCTAAATGGCATTCAGACAAAGGCAAACCGGGCTGGTTTTTTGTGGATGAGATACTTTTTAATTAAATGAATGATTGAGTGAATTAGTGATTGAGCGATTAAAATTTTTGATACCAATTGTGTACAGATTTTAATGGATTCTTGCTTCCGCCTAAATACATTAATAAATTCGTATATAAATAATTCTAATCACTCAATCACTAATTCACTCAATCACTCAATTCTCATGCAAATCTCCCGACGCTCCTTCTTAATATCCAGCTTGGGCTCCCTGGCCTTCACCATGAAAAAGCCACAGGTAATGACCATTAATGGTTGGATAGATGCTTCAAAAATGGGCAAGACCTTAATCCATGAGCATTTTCTGGTAGATTTTATAGGTGCAGACAGAACCAATACGAGCCGTTGGGATAAAGAGAAAGTGATAGCCAAAGTATTACCCCATCTATCAGAACTAAAAGCCTTAGGAATAAAAACTATTTTCGATTGCACGCCAAACTTCTTGGGAAGAGATGTAGAACTACTGAAATTATTAGGCCAGCGAAGCGGTCTGCAAATACTCACCAATACAGGCTATTATGGGGCCGTCAAGAATAAATATCTACCTCAATGGGCATTCACAGAAACAGCAGAGCAACTAGCCGATAGGTGGATAAAAGAATTCAAGAATGGCATTGATGGCACTAATGTAAAACCCGGATTCATCAAAATTGGAGTAGATAGTGAAAAAACCTTGACCGAACTTCACCAGAAATTAGTCAAAGCCGCAGGTTTGACCCATTTAGCGACGGGACTTACCATTTGCTCGCATACAGGGCCAGCCAACATTGCCTTTGAAGAAATAGAAATATTAAAAAGGATAGGGGTGAGCCCGTCGGCCTTTGTATGGGTTCATGCGCAAGGAGAACATAATAAAGCCGGACATACCAAAGCCGCCCGAATGGGCACGTGGGTGAGTTTGGACGGCATAGGTTGGGGAGATTTCCAAACCTATGCCGATTCAATTGATTTAATGAAGTCGAATGGGGTATTAAACCACTTATTGATTTCGCATGATGCCGGATGGTATAAACCTGACGAACCCAATGGCGGAGATTTTAAAGGCTATACCAATATCTTTAAAGAATTAATGCCTCTACTGAAACAAAAGGGCTTCACCGATGCTGATTTTGAACAGATTTTAGTTCGTAATCCTGCTGAGGCATTTGCTATCAGAGTCAGAAAAGCTTAATACTATTAATAACTTACCGCTTTGTCTTTCTTAAATGGCTTGCCAGACCAGGCTTTTTGCTGCGTCCATTCAGTATCAGCATCTGCCCAGAAAGGGTCAGTGGCTGGTAAACCTAATGGCAAAAAGCCCAATGTGGTCAGATACATACTACCAGCATTAGAATAAGAATCAGCTATACCGGGTTGGTGCCCTGCAAAACCTAAGCTTAACCAGCCTTCTTTATCAAAAACTCCTTCCTGTGCAAACATTCGCTTCATAACAGCCGTCAAGGCACATCTTACCTGTGCCGGACTAACTCCTTCAGGCAATTGATGCAAAAGGGCAGTATGTGTCAAAGCCTGAAAAGCGCCTAAACGATAAGTAATACTACGCCCAAAAGGAGGGAAGCTACCTTCCGGCGAAATCAATCGTTCTAAGAAATCAGCCTGCCGCTGCATTCTTTTTACTGCTTTGGTATATTGGTCTTCGAGATTCTGGTTTTTCTTATCCGGCGATTGTTTCTGATGCACTTTCAGCATTGTATCCAAGACATCCACAATCATCGGGTGAATAACAAAGGAATTATAATAATCCATATGAAAAACCTCTCCGTCTTTAAACCAACCATCACCTACATAAAAGTCTTCAATTTTTCTTAACCCAAATTCAATCCTGAAACGGTCTGCATCCTCACCGATAGCTAATAAAAATACCTCAACAATAGCCGCAAATAAGAGCCAGTTATTGTTAGGCGGAACAACCCTTCTCAATAACCTAAACTCCTCTATCACTCGTTTTTTAGCGGTTTCATCCAAAGGTTTCCATAGCGCATCGGGTGCTTTCAGAAAACTTTGGGCTAAAAAGGCCGCATCAACCAGCGTTTGTCCTTCCTTTCGCCACAACATATAATCAGGGTTACTTGGGTCAACACTATTCTGGATACTTTTAATGGCATAAGTTCTTAGTTGCTTCCGTAGTTTGCCTTCTTCCGTAGTATCGTCTGGCAAAGCCAGCCAAGGTGCCACACCGACCATTGTACGAGCAAATCCTTCCAGATAAGCCACTTTGGCATTGCGGTTATCCCAGATAGGACTATATTCTACTGACCAGTTTTTCTGTAAAGTACTTTCGCTTAGATTTTTTAAAACAGGCTCGGCTATTTTATTGAGGAGTTTTGCCCAGTAAAGTCTGGTATCGTCTTGCGGAGGAGCTGTGTTGGCATTTACGTTGGTTTGGGTTGCAACAACGGCAAGCCCTGCCAAGGTGTTTTTCTGGATAAAATCTCTTCGGTTCATGGTTAAGGCATAATTTTCCGTGAATTTAGATTGAAAATCCCTTGCAAGCAATCAGGTTGCTATATAAAGTCCGGAAAATTATGCTGAATAACCTTTAATTTGTTATCTCAATTTCATCTCCGTGTTTATTCAGGAAATGGAATTCAGTAATACCAATCGAGGAATCTTTCGTGAGTTTTACCCATGTACGATATTTGAAGAACCACTGCATTTGCTTAGAGATGATTCCTTCACGATAATACGCGTACACAAACGGGTGAAGAATGATACTGATACCGCTCTCATTCTGTTTCGAGAGGATATAGTCCAGATTATTTTCAATCAAATCAGTAATCACAATACTTGCCTGAATCGTTCCGGTACCACCACAGGTAGGGCAGGTTTCACGGGTTACGATATTCATTTCAGGGCGTACACGCTGGCGGGTAATCTGTAATAATCCGAATTTAGAAATAGGTAGAATAGTATACTTCGATCGGTCTCCCTTCATTTCTTCTTTCATTGCTTCCTGAATCAAACGACGGTTCTCGTTTTTCTTCATATCAATGAAATCGATTACAATGATACCGCCCATATCGCGCATCCGCAACTGACGGGCAATTTCTTTGGCTGCTTCCAGATTAACCGTTAAAGCAGTTGATTCCTGGTCGCCCTCCTGCGTAGATTTATTGCCACTATTGACATCAATTACGTGGAGTGCTTCTGTATGCTCTATAATGAGGTATCCACCACCGGATAAACTAACCGAACGGCCAAAAAGCGATTTAATTTGTTTTTCTATACCATACTGTTCAAAAAGCTTGTTTTTGCCGGTATGGAGTTTCAGAATCTTTTCTTTATCAGGGGCAATGGTATGCAGGAAGCTCTTAACTCCGTCAAAATTTTCTTTTGAATCTACATAGATATTGTCGAAATCATCATTCAACATATCGCGCAGAATCGAAGACGCTCTATCCATTTCACTGATGATGCGGTCACGAGGTTTGGCATCACGCAGGGTTTTCATACCCGACTCCCACTTATCTACGCAAAAATCAATATCTCTTCTTAATTCATCCAGGTCTTTGCCTTCAGCCACCGTTCTTACAATCACCCCGAAGTTTTCAGGTTTGATAGAAGATACTAACTTATGTAAACGCTGACGCTCCTGCTTATTAGTGATTTTCTTAGAGATATTCACCGAGTTACCAAATGGTACCAGCACGATATTACGCCCTGCAATAGATATATCGCAAGAGAGCCGTGGGCCTTTGGTAGAAATAGGTTCTTTCACCACTTGCACCAGAATAGGAGTATTCTTGGTAACAACGTCGTTGATCTTACCTAATTTATCTATATCCTTTTCTAACTGGAATCCTTTTAAACGAAGATTGACCGGACGTTTCGCAATTACGTCTTTGACAAACTTGCTGAGAGAATTGTACGAAATGATTTCGTTGTAGTGCAGAAATCCGTCTTTGTCGTAGCCAACGTCTACAAAGGCAGCATTATTACCCTGTACGACTTTCTTGACTACACCCAAATAGATATCTCCGACGGAAAACTGATGTTCCGTCTCGTCAAAGTGATACTCGATGAGCCTTTTGTCTTGTACTAGGGCTATTCTATCACCTTTCTGTGTGGTACTGATATATAATTCGTTGCTCAAACTTGAGGTAGAATCAAAAGTGTTAGATATTGTTTTGGCTAAATTGATGGTATTATAGATAGCCACAAGGGCAACAGCTAAGAACTTAACTTGTGGCTATCTTATAAAGAAAGATTATTTTTTCTTATGACGATTTTTTCTAAGACGTTTCTTTCTTTTGTGAGTCGACATTTTATGTCTTTTTCTTTTCTTTCCGCAAGGCATATTTGTAATTGATTATAAACCTCTGATTTCCAGAAGGCATTTAATAAAAATTATTTCCGTATATTTTTCCCTATCTTTTATAAATAGGTGTTTTTATCGAACCGCAAAGATAATGAATTATTTTATACTCTCCAAAGTCTTATTGAGTTCTTCTAATAAAGTCGGTTCTTTTACTTTTTGTTTTAAATCAAGCAGGATTTTTTTCGCCTGTTCTTTTTCTCCCAGTTCCAGCAAGCTATAACCTAATCCAAACTGCGCATTTACATTGCCAGGGTTGATTCTCAACACCTGTCTGAAACGGTCAGCAGCCTTGGCATACTGGTTCGATTGCATCGATAATACACCCATGTTCATTAAGGCAGGCTCAAAGTTTGGTTCTTCTTCCAATACCTCTCTCAGCATCATAATGGCTTGCATCGGTGAGTCAGTCTGTACATAAGTCATAGCCAGGTTAGTCTTGGCCTGCAACTGTCTCGGACTTTTCTCTAATACTTTGTTATAAGCCGCACGGGTCTTTCCTGCCAGACGTTCTACATTTTCTGGTTTCAAAGCCAGGGTAAACGCTTGGTAATAAGCATCTCCAGCTCTCAGCCAATGTTCGGTAGTAGGTTGTGCCAGTGCGATTTTTTCAACGTAAACTGCTGCACTGTCAAAACTGTTAGCTTTGGCAAATGCCTCTGCTATTTCATTATAAACAGGTACTTTGTCGGAAGCAGCGGCTAATTTTTGTTTCAGTTCGCTTATTTGTTTTTCTTCTTCCGGCGATAATTTCGGTGCCTGTGTGGTAATATCACCTTTGCTTTTGTCTGCTGCAGGTGCTTTATCACTAGCTACCTGATCACGATTAGCTTTGGCTTCGTTTTTAACAACTACTTTCGGGCGATAATAAAGAAAGCCCGTCAGGGCTATCGCTATCACAATTAATATCAGAGAATGTCGTTTCATAGAAAGATTTTTTAATCATGGATAGCTCGTCACTATCCATGATCGGGCAATTGGCCCTTTAGGGCAATGAGATTATTTCACGTTTGCTTTTACTTGTTCCGTAAATTCTTTGGCTGGTTTAAAGCCCGGAACAGAGTGAGCAGGAACGGTCACCGTAGTTTTAGCAGAAATGTTACGAGCTTTTTTAGCAGCTCTTCTTTTGTTTACAAAACTTCCGAAACCTCTAACATAGACAGCATCGCCTTGGGCTAATGTGTCTTTTACTGTGTCAAAAAATGCCTCAAGTGTAGATGATACACTTGCTTTGTCCACGCCAGTCTTGTCGGCAATAGCTGAAATTACTTCTGCTTTAGTCACGATCGTAACGTTTTTTTAAGAGTGATAATATTGATTTTCACCAAGATAAATATTGAATTGAAAGGACGTAAAAAAAACTAAATCAGAAGCACTCTGTTTTATTAATTCAACATACCCAAACTCTTTGGTTTTATTTTGGGTTTGCAAAGATATAGGATTTAGCAATACTATGCCAAAAAGATTTTAATATTTTTTTATATAATCGCTTAATAATTAGTGAGTTATACTTTTTTTAATGACAAAATACTTTTTTAGGGAAAGAAAAAATAAGAGATTATTAAGAAAACTTCGATAAAAATTGGAAAGACAAACGTTTTCCGAAATACTTCAAAACTGGTATCAGCGGAATAAAAGAGATTTACCATGGCGGAATACCAAAGACCCTTATCAAATTTGGTTATCGGAAGTAATCCTGCAACAAACCCGTGTAGTACAGGGATTGCCCTACTACAATAAATTTGTTGAAAAATACCCCACCATTATAGATTTGGCCAATGCCGAAGAAAAGGATGTGCTGCGCCTCTGGCAGGGATTAGGCTATTATTCGAGAGCCAGAAATATGCACCAGACTGCCAAAATTATTGCCACTGAATGGAATGGTCAGTTCCCTGAGAATTATGCCGGATTACTCAAATTGAAAGGCATAGGCCCTTATACAGCTGCGGCCATTGCTTCTTTTGCCTTTGACGAAAAAGTAGCAGTAGTAGATGGAAACGTATACAGAGTATTGGCAAGACTATTTGATATTGAAACAGACATAGCCAGCCATGAAGCCAAAAAAGTTTTCAGCGATTTAGCCAATGAATTGATTTCAGAGAAGGCTCCCGGTACACACAATCAAGCCATGATGGAATTCGGGGCAACTTATTGCACGCCCGCAAATCCTGGCTGTATGTTTTGTATTTTCCATTATGATTGTGAGGCAAACGCTAAAGGGAAACAGGCCGTTTTACCAGTAAAATCAAAGAAAGTAAAAGTCAAAAAACGCTATTTTGATTATTTCGTGATTGAACAATCAGGAAAATGGATGATGTCTGAAAGAGGCCCTAAAGATATATGGGAGGGGCTTTACGATTTTTTTCTGGTAGAAAGTAAAGACAGTCTGTTACAGATAGAAGCAACTGACAATGATTTTCTGCTGGAGATTCTACCAGTCTCCACTATTAAAAATACCTCAGAAATTTATAAGCATGTATTAACCCACCAGACTATTGAAGTAAGATTCTGGCATATAGTACTCAATGAAGATACGGGCATACAAATACCATTAGATTATGAATTTTATTCATGGGCAGAAATAGAAGATTTACCAAAGCCTATTCTGATCGAAAAATATTTAAAGAAGCATCAGAACGAATTTAATCCTCAATCATAGATATATACCTATGTTTTACCACGGAGTCGCAAAGAGTTTCACTGAGACAACATCTAAATGCTTGGTACTAATCCATGCAAAACTCCGTGATAAAATGGTTATTTGAATTTATTCATCTTTATTCAGATGACTATGCCGGGCGCTATAAGCGAAATAGATAACAATACCAATTATACTCCAGACAAGTAACCGTAACCACGTCGATTTATCCAGACTAAACATTAGAAGCACGTTAAATATAATTCCCAAAGGAGCTATCAGCGTAAGATACTTTAGCTTGAATGGCCTATGCAAATCAGGTTGTTTTTTTCTGAGAACTAATACCGCCGCACAAATCATAGCAAAGGCAAACAGCGTACCGATACTGGTCATTTTGGATGCTTTTTCGATAGGTGTAAGCGCAGCTACAATAGAAGCCACAAATCCAACCAGTATCGTGCTTTTCCATGGAGTTTTAAAGGTGGGATGAATGGCAGCAAAGTATCTGGCAGGTAATAATCCATCTTTAGCCATATTCAGAAAAATCCTGGTTTGTGAAAGTAGCATTACTAGCATAACTGATATTAATCCTACTACTGCCGCAATAATAATCAAACCAGATGCCCAGTTGAGCCCTACTTCACTAAAGGCAGAAGCCACAGGCGCACCTAAATCAAGACTTTTATAGTTGACCATTCCCGTTAGAACCAGCGAGACCAGCACATATAAAAGCGTACAACAGATTAGCGAAACAATAATAGCAAAAGGAATATCTTTGGTAGGATTAACCGCTTCCTGCGATTGCGTAGATACCGCATCAAAACCAATAAAAGCAAAAAAGACAATCCCTGCGGCAGTCATCACACCGGAAATTCCATAATGAGAATCACCATTGGCATCTACTACTTTTTCAGGAATATATGGCTGCCAATTTGATTCTTTTACATAAAAGGCACCAACAATAATTACAAATAGCACAGCAAGCACTTTGATTGTCACAATCACGTTATTGGTTTTGGCCGACTCTTTTATGCCCTTTACTAATATATAAGTAACCACCCAGAGTATTAGCATAGCCGGAAGGTTGATTGAAAAGGCAGGCGCCTCTATGCCTTTGAGAAGTGCTTCCTCCTTAGCACTAATAGGGTCATTTAATAACCAGACCGGAATGCCATCAACGTTAAACAAATGCAGGAGTTTAACGAAATATTTTGACCAGCTAACAGCCACAGTAGTAGCCCCCATCAGGTATTCCAAAATCAAATTCCAACCTATGAACCACGCAAAAAACTCTCCCATTGTACCATACGAATAGGCATAGGCTGAACCCGAAACAGGTAATATACTGGCAAATTCGGCATAGCATAAGCCGGCAAACAAACAGCCAATGCCAGCTAAGATAAATGAAATGGTTAAGGCCGGGCCTGCATATAAATTAGCCGCTACGCCCGTAAGCACAAAAATACCTCCGCCAATTACCGCGCCCACACCAATAGCGGTTAATTCCCATTTGCCAAGTACTCTTTTGAGTTCACTATTATGCAGGTCGTTCTGATAAGCACTAAGAGGCTTTTTTCTGAAATATTTTTCTAAAGACATAAGTATTGTTAGGGTTATCGTTTTGTTTAGGTAGTATTTATACAGCTGGTTTATTTCTGCTTATATCAGATTTGAGTCTGGTTAATTCGCCTAGTAGTCGGGTTTCTTTTACCAGATGTGCCTGGCCAATGGCTTCGGCCATTTTCACCACAGCAAAATTGAGTGTTTCAATCTCGGTAGTTCTTTTATTGAGAATATCCTGATAAGAAGAAATAAGTTGCCCGTCAGAGAACTTACTGATCATCAAAAGACTATCCAATACCTCTTGCGATGAGAGTTCAATCCCATAAGCATGAGCCACCTGAATACATTCATCAATGATTCTTTTAGCAATGGCAAGCACATCAGCATCTCTATGGAAGATGCCATTATCTACCTCAATTAGTGGACAAACAGAATTATATACACAATTAGTAATAGCTTTTTTCCAGATGATTTTCTGAATGTTTTCTTCTGCTTTGAATGGGAAAAGTTCGGTGTTGAGACTTTCTACAATGGTTAATAATTCATTTTTATTACCTTTAATGGTGCCAATAACCGAGGCCGAAACAGGTTTAAAACTCACTTTGTTTTGATCTAATACCTGACTCGTCGCAAAAAGCACACATCGATAAATTTGTGGGAATTGATTTTCAATAAAAATATCTTCCACTCCCAAGCCATTTTGGAGAATTATAATTGGGGAGTTTCCTGTTTTATCTTTCAACAATTCACAAATCTGCTGATTCCCATATGATTTATTGGTTAGGACAATAAGGCCATCCAATTTTTCATATTGATTAATAGAAGAGATTTTCACCGTAGCCGGAAGCTCACTGCTAGTACTTAAAATCAGGCGTAGGTCCGTATTATATGCTTTTGCTTCAGCCACAGTCGCCCTTAGTAATGTTACGTTATGATTGGTGTTGCTCAGGGCAATAGCCAAAGCCTTTCCGATAGCACCTGCCCCCACGATATAGATATTCATAGAATGTTTCACTCGCTTTTGATAGATAATATGTAATGACCAAATGAACGTGTATTTCAACAATTCATCGGCCGGACAAAATTCTATAATTGAACTTTACCATAACAGATGCAGTTTTGTTATTTTTAACCATAGCAGTTATGACAAGCAGATTAACCAGCGATGAATTTTTGTATGAAAGAATAGCCTCAGTCATTGAGCGGCAGATTATAAAAGGTGTCCTCAAGGTAGGAGAGAAAATTCCTTCCCTTCGCACTATTTGTCAAGAATATGGTGTGAGCCAGAGCACGGCCTTGCAGGCGTATTATTTTCTGGAAAGTAAGGCTTTAATTGAAGCCAGACCACAATCAGGCTATTTTGTGTGTAATTCCCCTAAAAAAATGCTGGATGTGCCCATGGTAAGTAATCCATCAAATCATCATTTTGAAGGAACAATTGAGACACTCGTGTCGAGGGTTTATGATAATATGGGCATTCGTGAGAAATATATTTCACTTTCGTTAGGGATACCTGCCAATGAATTATTGCCTATTGCCAAATTAAACAAAGGACTGGTACAAGCCATGCGGCAGATGGAAGGAAGTGGGATACCGATAGAGCATCCGCAAGGCAATGAAAAATTACGTAAACAAATTGCCAGATGGGCCTTTGCCATGGAAGCCAATCTTGACCCGGATAATATTATCACCACAAGTGGCTGCCTGAATGCTATCTCGTATTGCCTGATGGCATTAACTAGGCCAGGAGATACCATTGTTCTTGAAAGCCCCGTCTCTTTTGGTATGATACAGGTAGCCCAAAGTTTACAACTGAATATCATTGAGCTTCCATGTTATGCCGAGACAGGCATTGACCTTAAAACACTGGAAGAAACCCTGAGCCAAACTCCAATAAAACTTATTTTGTTGATTACCAATTTCAGTAATCCATTAGGGAGCTGTATGCCCGATGAAAATAAGAAAATACTGGTAGAACTGCTAGAAAAATACCAGATACCTCTGATTGAAAATGATATTAATGCCGATGTATATTTCGGCAATCAACGCCCGAAATCCTGTAAAACATTTGATAAAACAGGCTTAGTACTATGGTGTGGCTCGGTTTCTAAAAGTCTGGCACCGGGTTATCGGGTAGGTTGGGTTGAAGCAGGAAGGTTTAAAGAACAGGTATTAAAGAAAAAACTCTATCATGCCATCTCCTCAACCAGTATCACAGAAGAAGCCATTGCTATTTTTCTGGAAAACGGCCGATACGAAACGCATCTGCGCAAACTAAGAAATACTTTGTATTATAATTATCTGCAATACCTGAAAATCATCAACGAGTTTTTTCCTGAAGGCACCAAAGCCAGCAGACCCAAAGGTGGTTTTGTACTCTGGCTTGAATTGGACGAAAGAATTGATACAGTTGAATTATATGAGCGAGCCATTAAACAGAAAATAAGCATTGCTCCGGGCAAAATGTTTACCTTAAGAAACCAATTCAATAATTGCCTGAGGTTGAATTTCGGACTTCACTGGAACGACCAGACTTATGAGGCACTAAAAACACTTGGGCAAATTGCGAAGGATTTGATAGGGTAATGTGTATAAAAAATCTATCCAACTTTCAAATATCACTAACCAGATAATCAGCCAACGCCACCAGCAATCAATCGTCACTTTGGGCATTTGGATTTTCTTCCACCTTTGTGTAATCATTATAAACTAAAACATTGCTCAGATGGAAAGAATGAATTTTAATACGCCTAAAGTGCCCAGAACTAATCTGGCTTTTCAGCAGGCAGTTATTGCCGGAGATTTCATTTTCCTTTCAGGTACCTGGGGACTTAGCCCCGAAACCGGAAAACTCATCAGCGATAGTTTTGAAGACCAGGCCATGCAGACATTCAGAAACATCGAAACAATTCTGGAAGAAGCAGGCAGTAGCCTACAAAAAGTAATAAAGACCAGTGTTTTTATGGTCTCAGGCTGTGATCCTGATTTTAGTGTAATCAATAAAGTATACACTCAATTCTTTCCTGAAAATGCCCCAGCCAGAAGTGCACCACAACTAATGCCTTTCCCGGGTAATATTCTTATTTCAGTAGAGTGCATTGCCATCATTTAAAAAGATTTTTCGCTAAAAATCGACCTTAAAAAATGGCCTTTTTCTCTATTTTATTAAAAATAGAGAAACTCCCGGACGGCTCTGAAAAAGTATGATAAAAACCACTTGAAACTTAAAATAATTGACAAAATTTTAATAAAAATCCAATAAATTCTTTGTAAATTTGTTTATTATCAAAACGTCAATATTTCAAACATTTCAGAAAAATGGCTGGTGTAAACAAAGCGATTATTTTAGGAAGATTGGGGTCAGACCCCGAAGTCCGCACACTTCCGAACGGTGGTAAAGTGGTAAACTTTAGCATCGCTACCTCAGAAAACTATACAAACAGAAACGGTGAAAAAGTAGAGCAAACAGAGTGGCATCGCATTGAGCTATGGGAGAATCTGGCAAATGTTGCTGAGCAATATTTGAAGAAAGGAGACATGGCTTATGTAGAGGGAAGAATTCGTACAGAAAAATGGACTGACCAGAACGGTCAGGAGCGATATACGCAAAAAATCAGAGGCACGGCCCTGCAATTAATAGGGGGTAGAAGCAATGCCGTTGAAGAAAATGAATCAGCATCATCTTATGGCAGCAACAGCGGCGGTGGTGGATATGCACCAAAACCTGCGCCAATACCAACTTCTCCGCCGATTGAAATGGCCGGAAACGGTGGTGATGATTTGCCTTTCTGATTTCGAAATGATATTACAATAAAAAACGTAGGGGTTCAGAATTCTGAACCCCTACATTTTTTATATACATCGTTTTATAATTTCTCAATCTTCTCTTTCAACTGAACCATTTCATCTCTGAATCTGGCTGCCTCCAGGAAGTCAAGCTCTTTGGCGGCACGTTCCATCTTTTTCTGGGTTTCTTCCATTAGTTTTTGTAATTGCCCTTTGTTCATATAACCTACAACAGGGTCGGCTGCTACATTTACTTCCTGTGGTTCCAGATAATAAGTCTTGGTAGTTGCTCTACTATCAGCAATAGAGGTTTGCTCCATAATAGCCTCTTTCGATTTAAAGACCGTTTTAGGAGTAATACCATTGGCCTCATTATAAGCCATCTGGATCGCACGGCGGCGATTCGTTTCTTCAATTGCCTTAGCCATTGAGCCTGTCATGGTATCGGCATACATCAATACCTTACCATTTTCATTACGGGCTGCACGGCCAATTGTTTGAATCAAAGAGCGAATATCACGCAAGAAACCCTCTTTGTCGGCATCCATAATCGCTACTAATGATACCTCTGGCAAATCAAGCCCCTCTCTCAATAAGTTAACCCCAACCAATACATCAAATATACCTAATCTCAATTCCCGAAGAATCTCAACACGCTCAAAAGTTTTCACTTCCGAGTGAATATATCGGCCTTTAACACCCACTCTATCCAGAAATTTACTCAGCTCTTCAGCCATTCTTTTGGTTAGCGTAGTAACCAGTACCCGTTCTTTTCGTTCTACTCTGAGGTGGATTTCTTCCAGTAAATCATCAATCTGATTAATACTTGGTCTCACCTCAATTTCAGGGTCAAGTAATCCTGTTGGACGGATAATCTGCTCTACTACAACTCCCTCAGCTCTTCTGATTTCATAATCGGCAGGAGTCGCACTTACAAAAATGGTTTGCCCCACCAGCTCTTCAAATTCCTGAAACTTCAACGGGCGATTATCCATAGCCGATGGTAAACGGAAACCGTATTCTACCAACGACTCCTTACGTGAGCGGTCTCCACCCCACATGGCTCGTATCTGAGGCATTGAAGCATGGCTTTCATCTACCACCAGAAGAAAATCTTCCGGGAAATAATCTAATAAACAGAAGGGACGCTGACCGGGTTGGCGTCTATCAAAATATCTTGAGTAGTTTTCAATGCCCGAGCAATAGCCCAACTCACGCATCATTTCCAGATCAAACTCAGTTCGCTCCTGAATCCGTTGCGCTTCCATCAAGCGTCCATCAGACTCAAAATATTTAACCTGTTTCACCAATTCGTCCTGTATCTCATGAATGGCATTATGCATCACATCTCTTCCGGTTACAAATAGGTTAGCGGGGAAAATAGCAATCTGCTTTTCAGTCGATAGTTTCTTGCCGTTATTGGGGTCTATCCGCTGAATCTCTTCTATTTCATCTCCAAAAAATATAAAACGGAAAGCAAAATCAGCATAACTTGGATACAAATCTACCGTATCACCTTTTACCCTGAAATTCCCACGGGTAAACTCAGCCTCTGTGCGGGAGTAAAGAATTTCAACCAGTTTATAGAGAAACTGATTCCGGCTAAAGTTCTGCCCTGTTTTCACCTGAATAATACTCTGTTGCATTTCATGCGGGTTTCCTGCACCATAAATACAGGAAACCGAAGCAACTACAACTACGTCGCGACGACCTGACAACAAAGAAGAAACAGTTGAGAGCCTGAGCTTATCAATTTCTTCATTAATCATCAAATCCTTTTCAATATAGGTATTGGTAGTGGCAATATAGGCTTCCGGCTGATAGTAGTCGTAATAACTGATAAAATACTCTACCGCATTTTCGGGGAAGAATTGTTTGAACTCTCCATATAATTGAGCAGCAAGGGTTTTGTTGTGGCTTAGTATCAGCACAGGCCGATCCAGTTGTGAGATAACATTGGCAACAGTAAAGGTTTTGCCCGAACCTGTAACCCCCAATAAAACCTGGGTTTCTTCTCCATTTTTAATTCCCTCTACCAGTTTTTCAATCGCTTGTGGCTGGTCTCCGGTAGGTTTATAATTCGAAGTGAGTTTGTATTGCATAAGGTGAGAGTCTTTGATAAAAGGCTATTAAACAAAAACAAAAGTTTAGTAGTTATAGTTTCGTATTTTCTAACAAAAACGACCATGAAAAACCTCTTCTTTCTACTTTTTTGTAGTTCAAATTTGCTTTATGGTCAGTACAACACTTTCTATCTATCTCCGGCTCATTCTCTTATCAATGTAGGGCAAAGTGTTAATCTGACGGCCTCCGGCTGCACGGGCAGCGTTACCTGGTCAACAGGGCAAACAGGTACCAGTATCAGCGTTTCTCCGGCGAGCACAACTAAAATTTCGGCGAATTGCAGCACAAGCGGCGGATCAAATAATGAAATTATTGTAGAAGTCATTCCATGTGCAGATAATGTGGTGGTAAACACCGGACTTACCAGTGGTACACACGTTTTCGAAGCAAATAATGTAACAGGAACCAGTTTTATCAATGCCAGCACCAATGTTCATTTTAAAGCAGCAAAGGGTGTAGCTTTAAACACAGGTTTTGAGGCGAAACCCGGAAGTATTTTTAAGGCAACCATTGAGGCTTGTCATGATACTTCTTATTTACAAACCCGCAGAGTAGCAAATAAGCTAAATTTTCCATGGGAGATTTTATGGGGGCCAGATAATTATATCTGGATGACCGAAAGAAGTGGTAAAATCAGTCGAGTGAATCCGCAAAATGGTCAGATTATATCAGTTTTTACTGTTCCTGACGTATTGAATAATGGCGAAGGTGGTTTATTAGGCATGGTACTTCATCCTGATTTCAGTAATTCGCCTTATGTTTATGTTGTGCACAATTATACCAATGGAAGCTCTCAGGAGAAAGTAGTCAGATACACCTATAATGGCACTACTTTAGAAAGCCCTCAGATTCTGTTAGACAACATTGCCGGAAATACGATTCACAACGGAAGCCGATTATTGATTACACCGGATCTGAAATTATTTATCACCACCGGCGACGCCGGAAATGGCAATTTATCTCAGGATTCTACCAGTGTCAACGGTAAAATTCTAAGAATAAATCTTGATGGAAGTATTCCGGCTGATAACCCTTATGCAGGTAGCCCTGTCTGGAGTATCGGGCATAGAAATTCACAGGGAATGGTATATGCCAATAATAAATTATATGTCAGTTCTCATGGTGGTTCAATCGAGGATGAAATAAATCTGATTCAGAAAAAAAGGAATTATGGCTGGCCTACTGTAGAAGGGCCTTGTAATACCCCTTCTGAAATAACTTTTTGTGCAAACAACAATGTGGTTGAGCCTATTTTCTCATCCGGTGGCTCAACATGGGCTTTCTGCGGATTAGATTATTATAATAACAATGCTTACCCTGCATGGCAAAACCATTTATTGATGGTATCTCTGAAAAATCAGACCTTTTATAGTTTCGAGCTAAGTGGCGATGGTAATACAATTATTGGCCAACCCACTTTATATTATGCCAGCCAGTTTGGGCGCCTGCGAGACATCGCCATATCGCCTGATGGTAAGGTATATATATGCACCAGCAATGGCGGAAATAACGACCAACTGGTTGAAATAAAACCCATGTCTTATTAGGAATACTTAAAATGAATGTGCAATTCTGAGGGAATTGTGTTTATTTTGCCAAAAAAACATTTTTATGAAGCCAGTTTACAAAGCACATCCTTGGCATGGTATTCCGATTGGAGAAAAGGCCCCTGAAACAGTCACAACATTTATTGAAATTGTACCATCTGATACCATCAAGTACGAAATTGACAAAGAATCCGGTTATTTGAAGATAGATCGTCCGCAAAAGTATTCAAACATTATTCCGTCTTTATATGGCTTTATTCCACAAACCTATTGTGGTGAAGAAGTAGCCAAACTAGCTCGTGAGCGTGGCTCTGAAAAAGTAACAGAAGGCGATGGTGACCCATTGGATATTTGCGTATTATCAAGCCACAATATCCCGCATGGTGATATTCTTTTGCAGGCTATTCCGATTGGTGGTTTGTGTTTATTAGATAAAGGCGAGGCCGATGATAAAATCATTGCTGTATTGGTAGCTGATCCGATCTATCAGAAATTTCAGGATATCAGTGAACTACCAGAGGCTATTTTAGCGAGATTGAAACACTATTTCCTGACTTATAAGAGTTTGCCTGATGAAAAGAATGCCATCGAAATCTCGAATGTATATGGCAGAGAGGGCGCACATGAAGTAATCAGAAAATCAATGATGGATTACCGTGATTTGATTTTTAAACCGATATAAATATGTGTCTACTAAGAATGGCGATTGTTACTATAAACAATCGCCATTTTTTGTTTATACATACTTATTAAACCTATTTTAATAAAAATATCATTTTATTATTGTACCTTTGCGCCTTGATAATCAATATATTACAGCAGTGATGCTGCAAACTCAATGAAAAATACAGACAGACCTCAAAGACCGAGGAAAGACACGAAAGAAAAATCTTTCAATCAAGGAGCCGATAAGCGCTCAGACAAAAAAAGCTTTTCAGACGATAAACGTCCACGCAGCGAAAAGAAATCTACAGAATCAGTTGCCAGACCTAAGGGCAATTTCCCCAAAAAAGATGGTTTTGAAAGAAGTTTCTCCGAGCCTCGTTTCGGTGAAAAAAGACCATTTGGTGATAAAAAACCATTCTCTGGCGACCGCCCAGCACGTCCATTTGCAAAAAGAGACGGCGATAGTTTTGAAAAACGTCCTTATGGTGATAAGAAGCCTTTTTCAAGTGACCGCCCAGCGCGTCCATTTGCAAAAAGAGACGGCGATAGTTTTGAAAAACGTCCTTATGGTGATAAGAAACCATTTTCAAGTGACCGCCCAGCGCGTCTATTTGCAAAAAGAGACGGCGATAGTTTCGAAAAACGCCCTTATGGTGATAAGAAACCATTTTCAGGTGATCGCCCGGAACGTCCATTCCAGAAGAGAGACGGGGATAGTTCTGAAAAACGCCCTTATGGTGATAAGAAACCTTTTTCAAATGACCGCCCGGAACGTTCATTCGATAAAAGAGAAGATAGCAGAGAAAAACGTCCATACGGCGAAAAGAAATCATTCTCTGGCGACCGCCCAACTCGCCCATTTGCTAAAAGAGATGGCGATAGTTTTGAAAAACGCCCTTACGGTGATAAGAAAACTTTTTCAGGTGACCGTCCGGAACGTTCATTCGATAAAAGAGAGGACAGCAGAGAAAAGCGTCCTTATGGTGATAAAAAACCTTTTTCAAGTGACCGCTCAGAACGTTCATTCGATAGAAGAGACGATAACCGTGAAGAAAGAGGTTTTGGCAGAAATGCTAAACCAGAAAAAAAAGAGAATCAGGCAAGTGGATCTAAATTATCAGCACCCAACTATAATTTAGATAAAATGAAAAGCTCGTTGCCGGCAAGAGTGCAGCGCAAGGTAGAAAAAGAAGAAAGAGAAAAAGATTCAGATGGACTGATAAGACTGAATCGCTATATTTCTAATGCAGGTATTGCTTCCCGCCGTGATGCGGATGAACTGATAGCCTCAGGCCAGATTACAGTGAATGGCAAAGAAATCACAGAAATGGGCTATAAAGTTAAGCCAAACGATGTGGTGAAATATGGCAAGAAGATATTGAACCGTGAGAAAATGGTTTATCTTTTGTTGAATAAACCAAAAGATTTTATCACCACTACTGAAGACCCGAACGAGCGCAAAACAGTAATGGATCTGGTAGCCAATGCCTGTGAAGAAAGAATATATCCGGTAGGACGTCTCGATAGAAACACTACTGGTTTATTACTATTAACCAATGATGGAGAATTAGCCGAAAAACTATCGCATCCGTCAAATGAGATAAGAAAAATTTATCAGGTAGAATTGGACAAACCCATTACGACCGAACATTTTGAAGCCATTAAAAATGGAGTTGAATTGGAGGATGGTTTAATCAAACCAGATGATTTAGGTTTGGTAACGCCGGATGCCGAAGTAGTAGGAATCGAGATTCATAGCGGTAAAAATCGCATTGTTCGTCGTATTTTCGAGCATTTTGGCTATGAAGTCATGAAATTAGACCGTACTACCTATGCAGGGTTAAACAAAAAAGACCTGCCACGTAGTAAATGGAGATTCCTGACAGAGAAAGAAGTGATCAGACTCAAATATATGATTTAAAAAAGATTTCTAAAATGCCATAACTTTGAGTTATGGCATTTTTTATTGCTGCCACTTGTATAGATTAATACTAGCGATTATCTAAAAATTATTACATTTGCAAAAAAGTATTTGTAAAGAATGAATTATAACCTAAGTCAAGTCCCTAAACGTACTGGTAAACCCCGTGAGTCTGGTCTAACAATGGTAATGGATAAAGGGTTGAGTATCAGAGAAGTAGAAGATATGCTTTCTATTTCCGCACCACATATCGACATCGTGAAACTGGGCTGGGCCACTTCTTTCGTAACGCCGAATCTGAAAGATAAATTGAAAGTGTATAAAGACGCAGGTATTCCTGTGTACTTTGGCGGTACCCTCTTTGAAGCTTTTGTGGTAAGAGACCAGTTTGAAGATTATCTGAGAGTATTGGATCAGTTTGACTTAGAGCATTGCGAGGTTTCCGATGGTTCTATTGAGATTCCACATGATGAAAAGTGTGGATATATAACTCGCCTGGCTACCCGTGCAAAAGTGCTTTCAGAAGTAGGTTCAAAAGATGCAGAAAAGATTTTTGCTCCTTATAAATGGATTGAAATGATGCAGGCCGAACTGAATGCAGGTGCATGGAAAGTAATCGGTGAAGCACGCGAAGGTGGTAATGTGGGTTTGTTCCGTAGCAGTGGAGAAGTACGCCAAGGATTGGTAGATGAGATTATTCATGCTATTCCGGCTGAGAAAATTATCTGGGAAGCACCACAAAAATCACAACAGGTATATTTCGTGAAACTGGTTGGTGCTAATGTGAATGTGGGAAATATTGCCCCTAACGAAGTGATTCCTTTAGAAACGATCCGCTTAGGATTAAGAGGCGATACCTTCGGTACTTTCTTAACTGAAAAAGCCAAGAAACGTTTCAAATTGGGTAAGTACAGCAGCGATAGAAGAATCGTTCAGGACGAATAAATCCGATTAAATCACAAACACATATCCTTTTAACTCCAATTGGGGACAGACTTTTATGGAAATTATACATTTTCTCATCGACTTACTCAAAGACCCTTTATTGACCTTACAGGGTTTTCTTGATAAATACGATACGCTCACTTACGGTATTCTATTCCTGATAATTTTTGTAGAAACAGGATTAATCGTAATGCCATTATTACCGGGCGACTCATTGCTTTTTGCCGCAGGTTTACTGGCTTCTTCAACCGGAAAACTGGATATTACCATAATGATTCCTTTGTTAATTCTGGCGGCATTATTAGGTGATAACGTGAATTATTTTATCGGCAAAAATTTTAGTAATTACATCAAATCAAGAGATAAAATACTTTTCTTAAAGCGCTCATATATTACCCAAACCGAAGAATTTTACGAAAAACATGGTGGTAGAACCGTAATTTTAGCCCGTTTTATGCCTATCGTTCGTACTATCGCTCCGTTCGTAGCCGGTGCAGGTAGCATGAAATACCCTAAATACATTACGTACTGTATCCTTGGCGCTATTTTGTGGGTAACAAGCATTACGCTTCTGGGTTATTTCTTAGGCTCTAACCAATGGGTGAAACAGAATTTTGAGAAAGTAGTTTTGGGCATCGTCTTTATTTCAATTGCTCCAATGCTTTGGGCAATTATTAAAGCCAATTTCTTTACTAAAAAATGAACATCTACGGATTGATTGGCTACCCTCTTGGCCATTCGTTTTCAAAGAAATATTTTACTGAAAAATTTGCACTCATAGGTATTGCTGATAACAATGCCTATGAGTTATTTGAGCTATCCGATATTCAGACTTTTCCTGAATTAATCAAAAGCCAATCTGATTTAAAAGGCTTGAATGTAACTATTCCACACAAACAGGCAGTGATGCCTTTTCTGGATGGTCTGGATGCTTCTGCCGAAAAAGTTGGCGCAGTAAATGTGATTAAGATAGGAGAGGGAGGGAAACTAATAGGCTATAATTCTGATTATTACGGTTTCAAAACTTCATTAGAAGAATTTATCCCAGCTAACACACCGCTAAAAGCCTTGGTATTAGGCAATGGTGGAGCTGCCAAAGCAGTCATTGCCGCACTTAATGATTTATCAATCTCCTATAAGATAGTTTCTCGTACCAAGTCAGATGATACGCTTGGTTATGAAGATTTAGCTACTGAAATCGGTAACTATCAACTCATTATTAATTCTTCGCCCGTTGGCACTTATCCCAAGGCGGACGTTTGTCCTGATATTCCTTATGAGCAATTAACGTCCAATCATTACTTATACGATTTAGTGTATAATCCGGTGCAGACGCTCTTTTTGCAGAAAGGAGAGGAGCAAGGCGCTAAAACACATAATGGCTTGAAAATGCTCCACCTGCAAGCCGAAAAAGCCTGGGAAATCTGGAATTCTTAAGCAACCTTTTTATTGGAATAAGCATCTTATAGTCAATTGTGGCGCGAACGTCCCGTTCGCAGTTGGTATAGCTTCTTTTGTGATTGGTTTTATTGGGAATAGTTTATGAATGCAAACAATAATAATTGCTAATACTTAAATTACCTCAAAACAGTTTTCCGTTTTTCTATACCAATCGCGAACGTCCCGTTCGCGCCACAGTTACTAATTTACATTAAACCTCCCTCCACAATGAAAACAAAACTAAATCTCCTGTTAATCTTGCTTTTGGGTATTACTATCTCAGGTTTTGCCGCTACCGCTGCTACTGGTGCTAGCACTGCTACTGTCGCCTCGGCTGATTTAGAATACAAAGAGCAAACTATTGATAATGAATTTGCCAAAGTAGAAAAACTGGAACAATACCTGGCAGCGCATCCTGAAGCTAGTTTAGAGATGGTTAAGAAATCCAATCCTGAGTTATTAGAAGGTTTTGATTTGATTCCTAACACCGAAACAAATTTTTCGCCAAACAAAGAAATGCCCATTGTTGGTGGTTTCTGGTGGGGCTGTTGTTTAGGTATTGTGGGCTTAGGCTTGGTTTATTTCATTACTGACAATGATAAGGATCAGGTGAAACAAGCGCTCTGGGGCTGTATTATTGCTACTATCATTTGGGGTATAGGTGGTCTCTGGAACCCATTCGGTTGGTTCTGATAACAGAAAGAACATATACAATATGCCACAGACGCCACAAAGTTTTCTTACCTTTGTGGCGTTTATTATTATTTTAACGACAGCATATGAAATTTAAAAAACACGTATTTATTTGTACTAACGATAAAGAAGCCCCTAAGAAATCTTGCGGAAGTGTACACGGTCTGGAATTAGTAGAAGCTTTTAAAGCCTCTATCAAAGACAAGGGATTGTCATTTGCTGACATCAGAGCGCAAAAATCAGGTTGTCTGGACGCTTGTGCCTTTGGCCCATCAATGGTTGTATATCCTGAAGGAGTATGGTATGGCAATGTGCAGTTGAGCGATGTAGATGAAATCGTTGAAAGCCATTTAGCAAATAATCAACCTGTTGAGCGATTGATCATTAAATTTCCTGTCAGAGCCTAAGGCAGGAAATACATTCTCTTATGTATAAGCATCTCTTTTTTGACCTCGACCACACACTCTGGGATTTTGAGAAAAACTCCAGAGAATCTTTGGCAGACTTGTATGAAGCTTTCAGCCTTCACACATCAAATATATCTGAATTGAGTGCCTTTCAACAAGAGTTTTCAGTAGTCAACAAGCGCTATTGGTCTTTGTTGGAAAGAAACGAGATTACCCATGAAGAACTCCGCCGTCGCCGGTTCAGAGACACGCTTGTTAATTTGGGAGTAGATGCTGACGAAACTTTTGGACTGCAATTAAATGAGGCTTTTTTAGAATTGCTTCCGCAAAAATCTCATCTGATAGAAGGGGCTATTGAAATTCTTGATTTTTTTGCACCTAAGTATGAATTGCACATCCTCAGCAATGGTTGGCAAGAGGTACAGGCGAGAAAAATAAGTAGCTCTAAGATTGATCACTATTTTAAAGAGGTGATTACCATTGAAAAGGCAGAGGCTCGCAAGCCGGATAAAAAGATTTTCGATTATGCCATTCGGGTAACAAAAGCTAATCTCTCTGAAAGTATCATGATTGGTGACAACTTTGAAGCGGATATTCTGGGCGCCATAAATGCCCGGATGGATTCAGTTTTCTATAATCCAGATGATTTTGTGGCAACGCAGAAGCCTACTTTCGAGATTAAGAAACTAGTGGAATTGAAAGAGATTCTCTGATAAATTAAAAATGCCTGACGAACATCAGGCATTTTCATTACTTGTTTAATGATTAATTTTACTAATGTATCCTTAATAGAAAATATCAATGGAGACCTGTATAAAATAATTTTTATGCTCGTGCAGACTTTAGTCTGCACTTGAAAGATGACATTTCCTTTGTTATTTTAGACGGCGAATTCATTCTCTGTTACTTTTCATTAGTTTTTGAAATACCTGGGATAACGCGTAAAACGCAAGCCCACAGTAAAATCTACTCTGCTCAGATCTACAGGATTCGCCAGACTGACTACACCTTTGCCATCACTGAAATTCATTGATTTAATTTTGCCGTAATTATATCCGGCTTCCAGACTCAGAATAATGTCTCTGCCCGTAATATCATTACCCAACAAGAAATCTATTCCTAGGGTAGCTGCACCGCCAAAATCCCAGCCTTTATAAGGAATGGTATAACCATTATAAGTGCCTTTATCACTATAAAAATAAGCGCCTGGTGACAAGCCTAGAATAACCATGGTTTTAAAATCAATATTTTTACGGAAATAGACCACAGGCCCGACAAATTTAGCAGAACGTTTATTGGCTATACTACCCGAAGTATCTTTGGGTAATCCGTTCTCCATAAAGTTGAAACGAATATTATTCGCACTGTTTTTACTCTGAAAATTATTGAACATGATCCCGAATCCGAAGTTATCAGTCGGGAAGTAAGCGAAGTCTGCACCCCATGTCCAGCCTCTCATGAGCTTTTCTTGATAAAGTCCAAATTCATCTGTTGTATTCAATTTTGTCAGCATATTTCCAAAACCACCTCTTACCCCAACCCTGAATTTCAGGTAATCATCATATTCGCTTTTGGCTTTTTTGGTGGCCATTGGCGTATTGGTTTTTTCTTCTTTTTTAGTTAATGTCTTTTCTTCCTGTTTTTTAGGACTACTTTTAGATATGTTCGATTCAGCCTTTGGTTGTTCCTTTTCTTTATTATCTACTTTTTCTTTTTGTGTATTCTGTGTTTCTTTCTGTGTATTCTGCTTGTTTTCTGCAATTTTTCCATCCGGTTTCTTTGTTGCATCAGCATTGGCTTTATTTGTATTAGCCTTCTGATTATCAGACTTTTGGGTCTCATTGGTTTTAGGGGTATCAGTGCTCGTAGCAGGCTCTTTAGGGCTTGTTTTAGTTACAACCTTATTGCCTTTGGTTACCAGGTCTTCCTCATAAAAATTATACTTAAAATCAGTAACCAGATTCTTGAAAATTTCATTTCTCAGAACCTTCCCTGTGGGTGTTACATAAGCATAAATAAAGCGGGTAGGGGTTTCATCCAGAATCCTGCATCTTATCTTTTCTCCTGCTTGAGTAGTTATCTGGTCTCTTTGTCCGAATGACTTGCCGACAGAAAAAGCTAAAACTAAGAAAAGTACAATCCCTGTTTTGCTTAAAAATCGGCTTTTCTCAGACCCGAAGCCAAATGCTGCTGGCGGTACGAAAAAAGCACGTCGTGCCTCCTGATTTTCTGATTTTAAAAATTCCGGAGACTTTAGGGAACATTTGTTAGTCAATCGTAACATTTGATATTAATACTTTTTGATAGATATATTAGCGTGGTACAAAAACTATACCGAAAAACCACAATGCAATATTATGCATGCATAAGGTATTGATATTCAGGTACTTATTGTAGTAAAACTAAGCAAAACAAAACGGTATAATTTTTGGTTTTATTTCGTATATAACGTTAAACCCGAAATATCATTTGGTTTATTAACAAATTATTAACTAAAATATTTGTATTAAAGACTTGACAGGAATCACTTTTCTTTACTATCTTTAAACATTCAAAAAAAATCTTCGAAATTTAAAACCAAAATGTACAATATGATATAAAGCTCTACGTTAACTAAATTGAAATACAAAAATGGGAAAAATCCAAGTTAGCGATAGTGAGCTAGTATCATTGTATATCCGCGGTAATGAAAAGGCTTTTGCCACACTTGTACAACGTTATAAGTCTAAAGTCTATACCACCATATACCTTGTTGTTAAAGACCAATATGTAGCAGAAGATTTGCTACAAGATACCTTTATTAAAGCTGTAGAAGTTTTACGTGAAGGTAAATACAACGAAGAAGGTAAGTTTCTTCCGTGGGTACTAAGAATAGCTCATAATTTAGCAATTGACTTTTTCCGTAGAGAGAAACGCTACCCTAGCGTAGTGTTTGAAGACGGAAGTAGCGTGTTTAACACACTTGAGTTTGCCGAAGACTCGATTGAGTCTATGCAAATCAAAAGAGAGTCTCACGAACATTTAAGAGATTTGATTAAACGTCTTCCTGACCAGCAGCGCGAAGTGCTTGTGATGCGTCATTATGACGACATGAGTTTTCAGGAAATCGCAGATGCTACTGGGGTCAGTATCAACACAGCGTTAGGTAGAATGCGTTATGCTCTCATCAACCTTAGAAAAATGATGAGTAAAACCGCATATGCTTATGATACAAACCTTTACCAATACGCAAGATGATGTAATTCGCTATTTGTATAACGAGACATCCAATCAAGAAAGCTCACTGATTGAAGAAACCATGCTTCATGATGGCAATTTACTTGACTTCTACCTCGATTGTGCAGATATCAAACTAGGATTAGACCAGATTCAACTCTCGCCTTCGGATAGAGCGATTGACAAAATTTTAAATTTCTCAAGAAATTATCAGCCCAAAATCTAATTTTGGGCTTTTTGTTTGGTTATGGGTATAAAGTTTTTGTGCCAAATAATATTTGGATAGACCCCACCCTAACCTTTCCCAATAATGGGGAGGGGACAAAAAAAGCCCCTCTCCCCAACAATGGGGAGAGGGGTTGGGGAGTGGGGTCAAATTCTGCCAAATAATGTTTTGTAGTCCGATATTTTTAGGCGCAACCCTCAGCCAAATTGGTAAATCTTTAAATGATTCATTACCTTTGGTTTTTTAACGAATCAAAGGTAAAATGTCTGTTATCATATCTCCAATTACCGAAAGTCTGCAAAATTTTCTGGGTCAGAAAGACTATTCCAAAATCATCGTTCTGGCAGATACCAACACCAAAAAATTCTGTTACCCTTTCATCAAAGATTCTTTGCCCAAGCACACCTTGATTACAGTTAAGGATGGCGAAGAATACAAAAACCTGACTACTTGCGAACAAATCTGGTCGGCCATGACTGCTGAAGAACTAGACCGCCATGCCCTGATGATTAATCTGGGAGGTGGAGTAGTGGGCGATATGGGCGGTTTTTGTGCAGCTACCTATAAGCGCGGAATTGATTTTATCCAGATTCCGACTACATTGCTGGCGCAGGTTGATGCCAGTGTAGGAGGAAAGTTGGGCATAGATTTTCATGGGCTTAAAAACCATTTAGGTGTTTTTACCTTGCCTAAGGCCGTGTTGATAGACCCTGTATTTTTAGGAACACTTTCGGAAAGAGAAAAACGATCAGGCTTTGCCGAGATTATTAAACATTGCCTGATTCAGGATGGCGAGAAGTGGGACGAAATCAGAAGGAAAGATTTAGATCAGCAAGACTTCCCCGATTTGATTGCGCACTCGGTTGAAATCAAGAAAAAAATAGTGGAACAAGACCCGACTGAGAAAGGTCTGCGCAAAATTCTGAACTTCGGACACACCCTCGGGCATGCCATTGAGACCTATTTTTTAGATAAAGGAAAAAAAAGATTGCTTCATGGCGAAGCAATTGCAACCGGAATGCTCTCAGAGTCGTATATATCTTTTGAAAGAAAACTCATTAATGAGGAAACATTAGCCCAGATCGAAGAGTTTATATTTTCGGTATATGGAAAAGCGTCAATGAAAGCCGATGACTTTGAGGCAATCATCAGGCATACACAACAAGATAAAAAAAATAAAGGTAAAGAAATACGTTTTTCGCTGATTAATGGTGCAGGTAGTTGTCTATACGATATTGCAGTATCAAAAGGAGAAATGAAAAGAGCTTTGGAATATTATGTGAGCTGACGGCAAGGTTTTTTGGGAATACTGCAAAATGAGCGATGGGTAAATTGAAACGTATGTTTTTGCGTAAAAACATTAAAATCAATCAATAAACTTATCTTGACTTTTTAGAAAACGATCACTATATTTGATGTATGCCCGTTGTGCAATGAATAGGTGAGATTGTTGATAAATGAGTTTGAATAAGCTGTATTTAACCAAAAATAATCTGTATGCCGTATGAAAAAATTGTATTTATTTTCTGCTCTTATTGCCCTAGGTTTTCTTAGTACAAGTTGTAATCGCCTCAAATTGTTGGTAGATAACGATTATAGTTATGAAACCGACTTTACCAAGTACAAGACTTACAATTTCCTGAATTGCGAAATTGACACTTCGTTTGTTTGTACTGAAATTCAGGATGCCATTCGTCGCCAGATGAAAGCACGTGGATATAAAGTAACCGATAAGGAACCAGGCTTACTGGTAAGTTATAGTATCATCCGTGACCGTGTAGATTATAAAGGCTATTTTCAGCCTGCTTTAGACCGTTGGGTGAATCATTTCGATGAAGACGATACCTATAAAGCACAGAATTTTCACTTTGGTGGCGGAATGATTTTAGTGTCATTATTAGATGCAGAAAGTAGCAGATTAATATGGCGTGGATACGCTTCCGGCGTTTTCAATAAAAATGTAAACAAGCCTATCAATTATTACCGCAGTGTCGTGCGAAACATTTTCGACCAGTACCCGCTTTTTGCCGCAGGAGAGAAACCTCGTAGGATAGACGAATATTAATCGACTTTATCATGAAAAGGTTAATGCTTCTACTAAGCCTGATGGTTTTATTGGGAAGTTGTGCAAAGGTTTTTGTGGAAAATGATTATCGTTATTCTAATCACCTCGGAAAATATCGCTCATATGCTTTTGTAGATTGCGAGCGCGACACAACAGTTATATGTGAAGACGTGCAGCAAGCCATACAATATCAGATGAGAGCACGCGGCTATGTGTTTAATGCCCAGGCACCTAATGTATTTATTAATTTTACTATCTATAACGATGCCGTAAGGTATAAGGGTTACGAACAACCCTCATTAACCAGTTGGCTATTATCAGAAGACGATAATACAGAGTATCGACCAGTAAAATATGATTTAGGCAAAGGTACATTAATGATTTCTTTAATAGAAGCCGAAACAAGTGAGGTTGTCTGGAGAGGATATGCCACCGGAATTTTTAATAAGGCTTCATCAAAGAAGAATTATTTCAGGAGTATTGTCCGGAATATTTTCGACCAGTATCCACTTTTTGCCGAAGGCCAGAAGTCTCATAAGATCAAAGAAAATCTATAAAATAGTATAAGGTGTTTCATTAAATGAGGAATGCACGGCGTTCCTCATTTTTTATGTTTTAAGAAGCAATTTGCCCATTTTCTTGCTGAAAAAACTACCTTTGTAACCGGAGTGGCAGTCAAGAAATAGAATTCGCTAATATGATTCTTGAAACTATAATTTTTAAATAAATAGAAAATGCTTACAGTTTACGGAATACCCAATTGTGATACAGTCAAGAAAACATTAGATTGGTTCAAAGCCAATAATATAGCCTATCAGTTTCACGATTATAGAAAAGAAGGCATCAGTGCTGATAAGCTAAAAGAATGGCTTACCCAAGAGCCTTTGGACAAGATATTCAATAAAAATAGTAGTACCTTTAAAGAATTGCCCGAGGAAGTAAAAAGTAGTATTAATGATGAAGAGTTCGCCATTAAGTTGATGACGGAAAGCAATTCTATTATCAAGCGACCAGTCGTAGAAGATGGCAAGATTAAGGCAATAGGTTTCAAAGCCGACCAATATAAAGCCATATTTACACCTGACGTACAATAATCAGTAGACTTGTGATATCATTCGTGCGTAAGCAACTCTCCTTCAGGGGTCGGGGGCTATATAGCCTTTTTCAGGATTCGTACGGCGTCTTCCGTTTCTTTCTGATTCATACTGGCAAATCCCATGCGGCAGGCGTTCAGCATGGGATTTTCTTCTTTATAATTTTGTCCGTTAGCTAAATATAATCCTTGCTTCGCCACTTTTTCCGAAAGCGCCAAAAGCGGAATATCAGCACTAAAATTCGCCCAGATAGCCATACCTCCATCCGGAATTTTAAAATTTATTTTATCACCCAGAGCATCTTTCAATAGCTGGCAGGTAAAATCCCGTCTTTCCCGATACACTTTCATAGCTTTAGTAGCATATCGTTTCAAATCTCCGTTTTCCAGCATATCAGCCAGACAGTATTCAAGAATACTATCATTCTGGCGGTCAATAATCCGGCGTAGCTTAGTCATTTCTTCTATAATACTTTCATGCGCAGCAACATAGCCTACCCTGAATGTAGGCGCAATTTGCTTACTGAACGAACCCACATAAATCACCCAACCATAGCGATCGGCACTGGCTAGAGGTAGGATAGGGTTATTGGCGTAGTGATAATCGTAGTCATAATCATCTTCAATAATAAAAAACTGATATTTTTCGGCCAATGCCAATAATTTAAGCCGCCTTTCGGGCTTTAATGTAACTGTAGTAGGATGATAATGATGCGAAGTCACATACATGAGTTTCACCTTTTTACGTTGACAAATCTCTTCAATTTTATCGACCTGCAAACCCTCCTCATCCACTGGAATAGTGACTAAATCTGCCCCTAATTGCAAGAATGTAAGATTAGCCGCCCTATAACTCAGTTCGCCCACAATAGCCGTTTCACCTTTTTGCAGAATAGTTAAACCTGCCAGATAAATACCCATCTGGCTACCACGGGTTGTAATGAGATGATTGGGATTTGTCTGTATCCCTCTGGTTTCATTGAGATATTTGGCAAACAGTGTACGGAATCTGATATTCCCCTGCGGGTCAGTATAACCAATACTTGAGGGGTCTGCATAGCGGATATAATTGGCTTGTAATCTTGCCCATTCTTCTCGTGGAGCTAGTCTTACATCGGGTAATCCATCATTAAAAGCCAGTTTCTGGTCAATATGGGGAGGCAAATAGATGGATGAATGAGGGTTCAAACGTCCATTTATTTTGCTGTTCCATTCTTCTTTTGAAGTTTTTTCTGTGAGTGCTGTTGGCTTGATTGTCGGAAGTTTTGTAGCAACAAAAGTGCCTTTTTGTGGAATGGTCTCCACCCAGTTTTGTGAAAGCAACTCATCATAAGCAGCTATGACTGTCTTACGGTGTACTTCCATTAATTCCGCTAGTTCTCTTGTACCGGGCAATCGGGTATTAGTTGGCAGAATACCATTTTGTATATTTTTGATAATGGCATTGGTAATCTGTATATATAATGGAATCGAAGAGTTTTTATCAAAACTAATCAGACTCTTAAATGGAATTTTCATCTGGACTACTTGATGTTGAAAAAATGGATTGGTATACTGATCCAGTAAAAGTATAGTTTTGCCTCAATATTAGCTATTTATCTTTTATAATTTTTTACAATATGTATCCGGTTACTCCTAAAACCAAGCCAAGTCGCGTTGCCAAAAGAGCAGTGTACGACGAAGAAACTATCTATCAGATTTTAGATGAAGGACTTTTCTGCCATATCGCCTATGTGCAGGACGGTCAGCCTATGATGATACCCACAGGCTATTGCCGCGTAGGTAATAAGATTTACATACATGGTTCAGTAGGCAGCCATTTTATGCGAAATCTGGCCGATGGGCGAAGGGTATGCCTGACCGTTTCTTTTATTGATGGCTTGGTGTTGGCCCGTTCGGCTTTTCACCATTCAGTTAATTATCGCTCGGTAGTACTTTTTAGTTCAGCAACGCTTGTTACCGATGAACAGGAACGTTGGGATGCTTTAGAAGCCTTCACTAATCAGATTATTCCGGGACGCTGGGAAGAAATCAGACAACCCAATGACAAAGAAATGAAAGGAACCATGGTGATTTCATTTGAAATTGAAGAAGTATCAGCCAAAGTAAGAGTAGGCAATCCAGGCGATGATGAAGAAGATTACCAATTACCTGTATGGGCAGGTGTATTACCTTTAAAATTACAGGCACAAACACCAATAACGGATCCTAAAATGTTGCATGATACACCTGTACCGGCTTATGTAGTAAATTATAAAGAAACAACGCAGCAAGCATTATGATACCAGCCAAAGACCTATTAATTTTTGTATTAGCCGCCTTTGGCTTAGTCATTACACCGGGGCCTAATATGATTTATCTTATTTCACGCTCAATTACACAGGGGCGATGGGCAGGGCTTATTTCTCTGGCAGGTATTGTAGTAGGCTTTGGTGTGCATATCTTATTGGTTTCCTTTGGCCTGACAGCCGTTTTATTTACCATTCCTTATGCTTATTTAGTACTGAAAAGTTTAGGCGTGTGCTATCTCTTGTATTTAGCTGTTCTGTCTGTTTGGCCTAATGGAAAAGGCGTATTTGAGATAAGAGAGGATTTGAAAGCAGATAAACCCCATAAACTATTCAGCATGGGATTTCTGACCAGTACGCTCAATCCTAAAATAGCTGTTTTCTATTTATCCTTTTTTCCGCAGTTTATTAAGGTTGAAAATGGCTCAGTACTTACCCAAAGCCTTGAGCTGGGTTTTACGCAGGTAGTGGTTAGTTTTTCAATTAATTTACTGATAGTACTTAGTGCGGCAAAAGTAGCAGAATGGTTTGCTAAAAATCCATTCTGGATAAAAATCCAGAAATGGTTTATGGCAAGCGTTTTATCTGGGTTAGCGCTGAAAATGGCTTTGGATAAAGGGAGATAAAGAGTTATAAATAAAACCCTAACCCTTCCCCAACAATGGGGAAGGGAACAAAAAGCCCCTCTCTCCATTGTTGGGCAGAGGGACGGTCTGCCGCTGCCGTTGGGGTGTGGGGTTCTAACCTCATATCCCATACTTCTCTACCCTTCTATAAAGCGCCTGTCGCGTCAGACCCATTTCTCGGGCAGCTTCGGTAATATTACCGTTGAATTTTTTCAAAGTCTTGATAATCAGCATTTTTTCCATTTCTTCCAACTGGAATGTCTGGTCGAAAGATGGTGCTGAATCATCTGGTTTTTCAAAGGGTTGTCCTTCAAAGAAATCTTCCGGTTGTAATATATTCCCTTGGCATAAAATGACTGCACGTTCAATGGCGTGTTGCAATTCTCGCACATTGCCCGGCCAGTTATAGCGTTGTAATTGCTTAATCAAAGCCGCACTAATAGTACTCACCGGACGGTTATATTTCTTGCGATACATCTTCAGGAAATGCTCGGCCAATGTCACAATATCCTCAATGCGCTCACGCAATGGTGGCAATTTAACTTCGATAGTATTGATACGATACAGTAAATCCTGCCGGAAAGTACGCTGCGCTACCCGGGCATGAATTGGCTCATTCGTAGCGCAAATCAGACGCACATCAATATTTTTAGCCTTGCTTGAGCCAACTTTCGTTACACTTCTGTTCTGCAATACAGTCAACAATTTGGCTTGAAGTGGCAATGGGATATTTCCGATTTCATCCAGAAAAATTGTACCTTCATTCGCTTCCTCAAAACGCCCCACACGATCTTCGCGGGCATCAGTAAAAGCCCCTTTTACGTGCCCGAAAAGCTCACTTTCAAACAGGGTCTCAGAGATTGAACCCAAATCAGCGTGTACAAAAGGCTTATCAGCGCGGTCAGACTTTTCATGGATGGCTCTGGCTATCAGGTCTTTTCCTGTTCCGTTTTCGCCTAATATCAGGATATTGGCATCTGTAGCCGCAACTCTGTCAATGGTTTCAAAGATTTTTTGCATCGCAGGGCTTTTGCCGATAATCTCGACTTTGCTATCTGTTTTGCGCTTAACCGTTGGCGTTTTACCCGTCTTCAATTCTCTTATCTCCAAAGCCGACTGCATGGTGGCCAGCAATTTCTCATTCTCCCAGGGTTTCAAAACAAAATCAGAAGCACCCACTTTGATGGCACGCACAGCCATTTCCACGTCGCCATAGGCAGTAAATAACACCACCGAAGCCTGTGGATCAATATCTAAAATACGGTCGAGCCATTCAAAGCCTTCTTTACCTGTATTCACATCACGGGTGAAATTCATGTCTAATAATATGACATCATAGTTCCCGTTAGAAACTAAAAAGGGAATCCGTTCAGGATTTTTCTCAATATCGACTTGTCCGAAATGTCTTTTTAAAAATAATTTAGCTGCACTTAATACATCTACATCATCATCAATTATTAAAAGCTTTGACATAATTCAGGTTTAGATTAGTAAAATTGTGTTTTAAGGCATTTTTTACGCATTTTACGACAAAAATTATTGCTTTCAAAAGGTAAATTTCCAAGAGCGAAGATAACTAATTGATAATAAATACATTAATTTTTTTTGTAGAAAATAGCTATCTTTAGGTATTCGTCCGTGAGCGTACAAGTGTTGTCCGAAAACGGACAATTTTAAAAGGTATTTATTTTGTAATTAATTGATAATCAATCGGTTAAAATATTTGGCACACATTGTGAATTATGATTGAACAGATTTAAATCTTATTTTTAGACTTAATTAACAATCAGTAACAGAGACAATTTGCCTAAACACGAATTGTATAGCAATTAAAAAAATTACAATGGACAAGCAGATAAAAAAGAAATTCTGGAGTAGACAGCGAATCTTATTAACCCTCGGCGGCGTATTATTTGCCTCATTTGCAGCTTATAGCCTGCTTTTTGCAGACAGACGCTCGACACTGAATGCCGAAAAAGATAAAATGACTATTTCACAGGTAAGCAATGGTACATTCGATGAATTTATCGTGGTTACAGGAGTGGTATTGCCTTTAAGGATTATTCGCTTGGATGCCATCGTAGGTGGATACGTAAAAGAAAAAGTGGTTGATGGTGGAAATATAGTGAAACAAGGCGAAATCATATTAAAATTAGAAAATCAGAACTTAAAACTGAATTTCTTACAGTCAGAAACAGAAGCAAGCCGATTAGTGAACGACTTACAGAATACCCGTCAACGCTTGAAAGTAGAGAAATTTACGATTCGTAAGAATATGTCAGACCTTGATTTCTTGACTGACCAGGCGAAAGACCTTTACGAAAGAAACAAGAAATTGTTTAACGACAAAGTAATTCCTGAGGCTGATTATCTGAAAGCAAAACGTGATTACGAAAAACTGGTTAGTCAGAAAGAAATTGACCTTGAATCGCAAAGATATCAGGAAGAAAATGCTGCCATGCAGATTAAACAATTGGAAGGTACTTTGGAGCGTACACAGAAAAACGTACAATTATGGCGCGAAACCCTTGAAAACCTGGTGGTAAAAGCACCGGTTGCAGGTTTATTATCTTCAATTGATGTTGAGGTAGGTTCGAATATCAGTCAGGGACAAAACATTGGTCAGATTGACGACTTGAATGGTTTCAAATTGCGTGTAGATATCGATGAACACTATTTGGGAAGAATTTTTGCAGGCTTAGGTGGTACCTTTGAATTCAACGGAAAAGAATATCCTTTAGAGATTACCAAGATTTATCCTGAAATTAAAAGTGCACGTTTCTCAGTAGATATGGTTTTTGTGAAAGGTGTACCTGAGGGTATCAAAAGAGGTCAGTCTTCTCCTATCCGTTTGGAGCTAGGCAAAGCTACTAAAGCTACCTTGCTTCCAGTAGGTGGATTCTTCTCTGATACTGGTGGAAACTGGGTATATGTGTTAGATAAATCAGGTGGAAAAGCTGTAAAACGCAAAATCACTTTAGGTCGTAAAAATCCTGAATATTTTGAAGTATTAGAAGGCTTAGAGGTGGGAGATAAAGTGATTACTTCTTCTTACGAGAATTTTGGAGACAATGAAGTCTTAGATCTTAAATAATAATAAAAGGAGAAAGGAAGACGAATTATAAAATATTTGTGGATCTTTTCTCCATTGAATATTCAAAGTTTAACTGAAATTTTCTTCTCTTATTTTGATAAGCTTCTGGAGCATAGAAGAAATATGACGACTTTTATTCAGAAGAATATCGGCAGTTCCTTTATCAATGATACCAATACCGAGAGCGATATAAATTTGAGTACGAAATTCACCCGAAGAACCTTTTGCCATTTTTAGAAACCGGATAAATTCCTTGTTATAACCTCTTTCAAAGCCTTCAGCAATGTTAGAGGGGATTGAAACAGAAGAACGACACATTTGATTTTTTAGGTCGTAGTCTTTACAGTTAGCCAGGATTTTATAAATATCAATTGATAAATCAAGTGCCATTTGCCAGACAGCAAGGTCTTCAAATTTTTCAATTTTAGCCATTTTATTAGAGAATTTAAAAATATTTTATCACTAGAGAAGAAGCGAAGAAGCAGGAAGGTCTAAGCATTATACGTTCTCCTTTTTCCTTTCTCCGTTTTACAAATTTATTAACAAAAATTATGATAAAAGTATCTAATCTTCAAAAAGTGTTCACTACCGAAGAGGTAGAAACTACCGCCCTAAATGGTATTGACATGAATATCAAAGATGGTGAATTCGTTGCTATCATGGGTCCGTCAGGATGTGGAAAATCAACCTTGCTCAACATCATGGGCTTGTTAGATAATCCATCTGAGGGAAGCTATGATTTCTATGGCGTTGAAGTAGCCAAACTAACAGAGAGAGAACGCGCTTCACACCGCAAGGGCAATATCGGGTTCATTTTCCAAAGCTTTAATTTGATTGACGAATTAACAGTTTTTGAAAACGTAGAACTTCCTCTTCTTTACTTGAAAACACCAGCTACAGAACGTAAGAAGAAAGTAGAAGATGTATTAGAGAGAATGAACATCATGCACCGTCGTAATCACTTTCCTCAACAATTATCGGGTGGTCAGCAACAACGTGTAGCAATTGCACGTGCGGTGGTAGCAAAACCAAAATTAATTCTTGCCGATGAGCCTACTGGTAACTTAGACTCTACCAACGGTGAAGAAGTAATGAAATTGCTTCAGGAGCTAAACAACGAAGGCACTACCATCATCATGGTAACTCACTCACCTTATGATGCTGGTTTCTCACACAGAATCATCAACTTGTTCGATGGTAAGGTAGTGACTGAGAACTTCCACGTATAGTATAAAGATATTTCCCGGCTACCTGTCGGGAACAAGATGAGTTAATAAACGTTAAATGCTGTAAAATGGGCTTATTATGACACAAATCATAATAAGCTTCATTTGATATTGCCATTCCAGCCTGTCCTCTCCACATTTAATTTTGAAAAAACTATGTTAAAAAATTATTTCAAAATCGCCCTTCGTAATCTCTGGAAGAATAAAGCATATACCTCTATCAATATTATAGGGCTATCATTGGCTTTCGGTTGTGCTATTCTGCTGTTTCTGACATCTTATTTTGAGTTTACTTATGATGATTTTCAGGCTAACAAAGACCGCATTTTTAGAACTTACTTCAAAATCAATCGACCCGAAAAAATTGAATATAAGTCTAATTTTCCCACACCATTTACTCCAGCCTTAAAAAGTGATTTCAATGCTGAAATTGAAAATGCGACTCGTATTGTAGGTGGGGGTGTACAGATTGTGCAGGGCGAAAAGACGATTGATGAAAGTATACATTATGTAGATGCCGATTTTCTGAAAATGTTCTCTTTTAAAATGTTGAAAGGAAATGCTGATGTAGCGCTGAATGATTTGCGGAGTGTGGTTCTGAACGAAGAAGTAGCAGAAAAGATATTTGATAAAGCAGACCCTATGGGCAAAACTATCAAGATGAATTTTGGCGGCAGAATTGAAAGTTTCGTAGTAACCGGCGTGATGCAGAAAGCCCCGAAAAACTCATCAATTGATAATGAAATGCTGGTGCGTTTTGAGAATAACCCGGAATATAAAGACACAAAAGAAAAATGGGACTCAAATTATCATGATGTGTATGTGCAGCTAGCCGATAAGGTAGATTATCTGAGTTTTGAAAGACGTCTGAAATCATTCACCGAAAAATACTATAAGGGAGAAATTGAACAACTAAAGAAAGACGGATCAAAGCCTGATGATAGAGGAGAAGTGAGCAGCTTGCGCTTATTGCCTATGTCTGAAATGCACTTCAATAAACAAGCAGGTGGCAACCGTTCAATAGATATTGCTTATCCATACATATTGCTCGTAATTAGTGGCCTAGTGCTGTTGATTGCCTGTATCAACTTTATTAATCTCTCTATTGCCCGCTCAATGACTCGTGCCAAAGAAGTGGGTTTGAGAAAAGCACTTGGCGCTTTGAAAACCCAGATTGTCGGACAATTCTGGGGAGAAGCTTTCATTATCTGTATGGTAGCTTTTGGCATAGGTTGCGTATTAGCCACTACATTAATGCCTCAATACAATACACTATTCAGAAGTAGCCTTGCTACTGAAAATATGCTTAATCCGATAGTTGGTGGCTTATTATTGATTAGTTTTTTAATTATTACCTTAATTGCCGGAGGATACCCTGCACTGGCCGTCGCTAGATTCAACACAGTAGAAGTACTAAAAGGAAAAATAAAAGTAAGTTCACGGTCTGGTGGTATCAGAAGCGCCCTGATTGTGGCTCAGTTCAGCATTGCTATTTTATTGATTAGCTGTACGCTTATCATCTGGAAACAGATAGACTTTTTGCGCAACAAACCTTTAGGTTTTGACCAGACACAGGTAATCAGTATTCCGGTTGGTAATGAGGTACAAGGGAGCAAAATATTAGAGTTTATGCGTAATAAACTGGCGAATGTATCACAGATTGTGAGCATTACCGGAGCTGATATAAATATAGGTAGAGGCAAAGATGGCTCGGGCTATAAATCAGTTTATGGCTTTGAAATGGAAGGTAAAAATTACCGTACGAATGGTCTGAGCATAGATTATGATTATGTAAAAACCCTTGGTTTAACCTTGGTAGAGGGAAGAGAATTCTCGCGTGAATTCCCATCTGATAAGGACCGTGCTTGTATCGTGAATGAGACTATGGTGAAACAATTGGGATACAAAGACCCGATTGGTAAGAAAGTAGCCTTGGGCGATAGCCTCGGGAAAACGATTGTAGGTGTTGTAAAAGACTATCATTTTGAGTCATTAAAAAACAAAATCGAATCTATCACTTTCCTTTATCAGGGTGATTTTGGTATCAACTACATCTTCGTAAAACTTACACCTGAAACGCCAAAAGCAACGATTGATCTGATTGGCAAAGCTTACAAAGAAATTGCACCGAAATCAGAGTATATGCCTTCTTTCCTGGATGAAAATACAGACAATCAGTACAAGAAAGAAGAAAGAATGTCGCAAATTGTGATGAGTGCGGCAGTGCTGACTATCATCCTTTCGTGCATGGGTTTGTTTGCCATTGCCTTGATGATGATGGCACAACGCACCAAAGAGATTGGTATCCGCAAAGTATTAGGCGCAAGTGTGCCGAATCTGGTTGCCTTGCTTTCAAAAGAGTTTGTCGTGTTAGTCTTGATTGCCATTCTGATAGCTACGCCATTGGCCTACTATTTAATGGATAAATGGATTCAGGATTTTGCGTATCGTGCCGAAATCACCTGGTGGATATTCGGCCTGGCGGGTGTAGTGGCCTTATTAATCGCACTATTCACCGTAAGCTACCAGTCTATCCGAGCAGCGTTGATGAATCCGGTTAAATCACTTAAATCAGAATAGCATGGGGTAAAGGGCAGAGGGCATGGGGTATAGCTCCCAGCCCATGCCCTTTGCTTCATGCCATAAGCCTTAATTACATGATTAAAAACTATTTAAAAATCGCCTTTCGTAAGCTTTGGAAAAACAAAGTGCATACAGCCATCAATATGTTGGGTCTGGCTGTGGCTTTTGGTAGCAGTATTCTACTATACCTCACGGCCTCTTACGAATTTTCTTACGACATTTTTCATAAAGACGCTGACCGCGTGTATTGCCTGTATTTTAATACAGCGGATAAAAATGGCAAACCTGAATACAGCGCAGCTATGGCTTATCCGCTTACACCGGCTTTAAAAGCGGAATTCCCGGAAGTAGAGGCAGTTACCAGTTATAGCTGGGGTGCCGGAGAATTGACATATCAGGGCAAGAAATTTGAAAAAGGCATACAAACTGTTGATGCTGATTTTCTGAAAGTATTCTCTTTTCCATTGTTGAAAGGAAATATCAATTCAGCTTTAGCAGATAAAAATGGCGTCATCCTCAGCAAGACTACGGCAGAAAACATTTTTGGTAAAGCAGAACCAATGGGCAAGCAGGTATTAATCACCTTGTCGAATGAAAAAGTACCATTTATTGTAACAGGCGTAATAGATGATGCGCCAAGAAATTCTACTGTTAAATACGATGCCTTGATACGGACTGAAAATAATAGTGGTTATGAGCCAATCAAAGATAAATGGACAAGTCAGAACCATCAGGTATATATTAAACTGGCTGCCAATACGACACACGCTGCTACCGAAAAACGCTTCGAGTCTTTGGTAAACAAATACATGAAGACCTCGGAAGAAGATGCAAAAAAGAACAACCGAATGAAAAATGCGAGAGGGCAGTATTTGAGTTTATTGATGATGCCTTTGAAAGAAGTTCATTTCGATGAAATCACCGGTTGGGGAAGTGGCGTGAGTAAAAACTATATCTATACCTTATTGACCATTGCCTTATTGATTGTATTGATTGCTTCTATCAATTTTATTAACCTCACTATCGCCAAGTCATTCACACAAGCCAAAGAAGTGGGCGTGCGTAAATCTCTCGGTGCAAACAAAGTACAGCTTTTCTTACAGGGTTGGGGAGAAGCATTTATCGTTTGTGTAGTAGCTTTAATATTAGGTTTAGGTATGGCCTATGCTTTCTTGCCACAGTTCAATAAATTATTTGATTCGAGTCTTTCTATTCAAAATTTCCTTGTTCCAAAGAACTTACTGATTTCCATTATAAGCTTTATCTTAATCACCCTTATTGCCGGAGGGTATCCGGCATTTGTTTCTTCCCGTTTTAATATAGTGCAGGTTCTGAAAGGAAAACTGACCAATAAGAAACCGGGTATGCTACGCAACTCCTTAATGATTGTGCAATTCTCTATTTCCTGCCTGCTTATCAGTTGTACAATAGTCATTTTTACACAGCTAAAATACCTGAGGAGCAAACCCTTGGGATACAGTAAAGAGCAGGTAATCAGTGTACCTATCGGTAATGCTTTGAATCATCAGACCGCCGTACAGCAGTTTCGTAATGAGTTATCAAAATATCCGGCTATCGAGTCAATATCCGGTTCACAAATCAACTTTGGTAATGGCCTGGATGGAAGCTCCTCAAGAAGCACTTACGGATTTGATTATTATCCGAACGAAGGAGATACCAAAAATTCAAAAGGTATTCTTACTGACTGGGTTCGTGTAGATTATGATTTCGTGAAAACGATGGGTATCAAAACCATTGAGGGCAGAGATTTCAGTTCTGAGTTTGGCACCGATTCTACTGCATTGGTTGTAACTGAAAGTATGCTGAAACAAATGGGCGAAAAAAATGGAGTAGATAAGTTTTTGATGCCTGATTCGGCAGTGGGTAAACAAAAAATTATCGGTGTAATTGCCGATTTCAATTTATACTCTCTTCGTCGCGAAAACCGCACAATTACCCTGGAAATGGCACCAAAAGGCAGCGTTTCTTATGTACTGATAAGAACAAAAAGCCAAAACTTGGCCAATGCAATGGATCTGGTAAAAGCTACCTGGAAGAAATTAGTACCAAACGAAGAATTCAAAGGCTCATTCATCAATGAAAATGTAGACCGCTGGTTTAATAAAGAAGAACGTCTTTCACAGATTTTCAGCTTGGCAGCAGGCATTGCCATCATGCTCTCGTGTATGGGCTTATTTGCTATAGCTATCATGATAATCGAGCAACGTACCAAAGAAATTGGGGTGCGTAAAGTATTAGGCGCGAGCATAAGCAGTATCGTAAATCTTATCTCAGTTGATTTTCTGAAGATGGTCGCTATTGCCTTTGTGATAGCTACACCAGTAGCCTATTATGCCATGCAGAAATGGCTGGAAGATTTTGCTAACCGCACCGATTTATCGTGGTGGATTTTCGCATTGTCAGGCATCCTTTTAGTAATCATTGCCTTACTCACGGTAAGCTATCAATCCATCAAAGCAGCATTAATGAATCCGGTGAAATCATTAAAAACAGAATAGTTGGAGAATGGAAAAAGGAGAAAGGAACAAGCAGACGCCGCGCGTGAGAACTCAGATCGAAATTACGATAAAAGTTTCTATTACTTGTTCCATTTTCCATGTTCCTTTCTCCTTTAAACATACAAAATTATGATACGCAATTACCTGAAAATCGCCTTTCGTAGCCTGCTTCGCAATAAGAGTTACACTTTTATCAATGCTATTGGTTTGGCAGTAGGCATTGCTGCTTGTCTGCTTCTTTTTTTGATTGTGCAATTTGAATTGAGTTTCGATAATTTCCACACCAAAAAAGATCGGATTCATCAGGTAGTATCAGAATTTCATTATGGAGGTATCAGCTATGGAAGAGGGGCACCGATGCCTGTACCATTGGCTTTAAGAACTGATTATCCGCAACTGGAAAAAGTAGCTGGAATTGCAGCCACAGGCGCTCAGATAAATATCTACGATGCCAAAACCAAAAGCATAGAAAAGAAATTTAAGGACGAAGGCGGTATGTTTTTCGCCGAACCTGAATTCTTTGATATTTTTGATTTTCCGTTGCTTTCAGGTAACCCTAAAACCATGCTTTCAGAGCCTTACACGGCTATTCTGACACAGGAAATGGCAGAGAAGTTTTTTGGAGACTGGAAAACCGCCATCGGAAAGACTTTTACCAGAGATAATGAGAAAGAGCCATATCGGATAACAGGCGTTCTGAAGAATATCCCAAAAAATACAGACTTCCCGCTCAAAATAGTATTATCATACAAAAACTTCCTCCTGAATAATAAAGGCAATGCTAACGACTGGGAGAGTGTATCTGGTAGCTGGAATTGTTTCCTTTTGTTGCCTCCCCAAATGACAGAAAAGCAGTTTAATGCTTTAATGCCTGCCTTTGATAAAAAGCATAAATCGCCGGAGCAACTAGGTCGCGTACGTAATTTCATCCGCCCGCTAAGCGAATCTCATTACGATACCCGTTTTGGTAATTTTGCGCATCATACTATTAGCCCTGAAATGATCTGGGTATTGGAGATAATCGGTGCATTTTTATTGTTAGTAGCCTGTGTAAATTTCATTAATCTGGCTACTGCCCAGGCAGTGAATCGCTCAAAAGAAGTGGGAGTCAGAAAAGCATTAGGTAGTAACAAGTCACAATTAAGAAGCCAGTTTCTGGGCGAAAGTGCACTCATTACGCTGATGTCTGTTTTATTAGCGCTTATCCTGGCTCAAATCGCACTGCCATTTTTAAATAATCTGCTTCACTATCCGCTAAGCTTGTCATTTATTGATAATCCGGTTTTACCGTTGTTTTTAGTAATAGTATCTGTGGTAGTTATCTTCCTGTCAGGTTTTTATCCGGCTTTGGTGGTTTCTGGTTTCAACCCGATTCTGGCTTTGAAAAGCAAGATTACCGCTAAATCTATCGGAGGTATCTCTCTTCGACGTATTCTGGTAGTCTCTCAATTCGTAATCGCCCAGTTCCTGATTATTGCAACCCTGGTAGTAGTAAATCAGATGAATTATTTTCAGACAGCCTCTATGGGTTTTGATAAGGAAGCAGTTATCAGAGTACCAGTTCCCAACGATAGCCTTGACCAGACCAAATATGATTTATTGAAAGCACAATTACAACAAGAAACAGGGGTGAAAAGTGTAAGTATTGCTTTCAGATTACCAGCTGATGATAATCAATGGAATAGCCCTTTCCAATATGACCATCGCCCAAAGGACACCGATTTCTCGGGTTTCTTAAACTGGGCAGATGCTGATTATTTCAAAACCTTTGATTTGAAATTCGTAGCAGGAAAAGCCTATTCTCCAAGCGATACCGTTCAGGGTTATGTAGTGAATGAAACAATGGTAAAGAAACTCGGCGCGAAAAGTCCTGATGAGGTTTTAGGCAAAGAGATTAATTTCTGGGGTGGCAAGATGAAAGCCCCAATCGTAGGCGTTATCAAAGATTATCATGCCACTTCATTGCACGGAGCAATTCCTCCATTAGTAATTGCCAGTAATAAAAATTTCTTTAATGCAATGGGTGTAAAACTACAAATGCAGAATATGCAAAAAGGTTTGGCATCAGTAGAAAAAATCTGGTCTAAGCTTTTTCCGAATTATATTTATGAGTATCAGTTTCTGGATAAAAACATAGAAAGCTTTTATCAACAGGAAAGACAATTATCTATACTCTACGAAATTTTTGCAGGAGTTGCCATTTTCATTTCATGTCTGGGCCTTTACGGATTAGTCTCATTCATGGCTGTAAAACGTACCAAAGAGGTAGGTGTCCGCAAGGCTTTAGGTGCTTCTGTGTTGCATATTGTGTATCTGTTTTCAAAAGAATTTACTTTGCTTATAGGCATAGCATTTCTGATTGCTGCTCCGGTAGGCTACTATTTCATGCACGATTGGCTGAAACAATTTGAGTATAAAATAGACTTGAGTGTTAGTATATTCTTATTAGCGATTCTTGGCTCAATCATCATAGCCTGGCTTACCGTAAGTTACCAGGCCATCAGGGCCGCCTTGGTTAATCCAATTAAAGCATTGAGGTCGGAATGATGGAGAAAGGAAAACGGAGAATGGAAATCCGTTTTTCTTTCTCCGTTTTCCTTTTTCCATTCTCCTTTAACCCTACAAAAAATGATACGCAATTACCTCAAAATCGCATTAAGAAATCTTGTCAAGAACAAGGTTTATTCATTCATCAATATCATGGGGCTTGCTGTGGGCATAGGCGTTGCCATGCTGATAGGGCTTTGGATTAATGATGAACTGAGTTTTAATAAATCGTTTGATAACTACAATAAGCTGGGGCAGGCTTATATGAACCAGACTTTTAACGGGCATATAGGTTCTCAAACAGCAGTACCGCATCCTTTAGCTAAAGAATTGCGTGAAAAATATCCTGACTTTAAGGATGTCGTAATGTCTTCATGGAATTATGGCCATATTTTAGGGTATAAGGATACAAAGTTTAACAAACAGGGTATGCACGTAGAACCTGCGTTTACCCGTATGTTTTCGCTGAAAATGCTGAAGGGACAACAAGACGGTCTGCAAGAGGTAAATTCAATTATGCTCAATGAATCTTTAGCCAGATCATTGTTTGGAGATGAAGATCCGATTGGCAAAATCATCAAATTGGATGCGAAAGCCAATATGAAAGTGACCGGTGTTTTTGAAGATTTTCCACATAATACCGAATTCGCAGAAGTACATTTGTTGACTCCTTGGGCTTATTATGTAGCTGATGAAGAATGGGTGAAAAGAGCTGCCGACCAGTGGGATAATAACTCTTTTCAATGCTATACTCAACTGAATGATAAGGTAGAGTTTGAGTCGCTTTCAGCCAAATTAAAAAACCTTGTTTTGAATAAAAGAAGCCAGGAAGGTAAAGTATCAAAACCTGAGCTTTTCATCCATCCGATGAACAAATGGCATTTATATTCTGAATTTAAAGAAGGAGTAAATGTTGGTGGCCGTATTCAGTTCGTCTGGCTATTTGGCGCAATAGGTATTTTTGTTTTGCTCCTGGCCTGTATCAATTTCATGAACCTGAGCACAGCCCGTTCAGAAAAACGCGCCAAAGAAGTAGGTATCCGCAAAGCCATTGGCTCCATTCGTGCGCAATTGATTAATCAGTTTCTGAGTGAATCAATGCTGGTTGTTTTTGTTGCCTTCATCATTGCATTAGTATTGGTGTCAATCACACTTCCCTGGTTTAACGACCTCTCAAGTAAGAAAATGACTATGCTCTGGACAAACCCTGTTTTCTGGATTATCAGTCTGGTCTTTGTAACGATTACAGGTTTATTATCAGGAAGTTATCCTGCGCTTTATCTTTCTTCGTTCGAGCCGGTTAGCGTGCTCAAAGGCACTTTCAGAGTAGGGCGTTTTGCTTCTGTTCCACGTAAAGTGCTGGTGGTGGTACAATTTACAGTATCGGTAACACTTATCATCGGAACTATTATCGTGTATCGCCAGATTCAATATGCCAAAGACAGACCGATTGGTTACGATCGCAGCGGGCTAATCTATATCGATATGACCACACCAGATTTGTATGGTAAATATGACGTAATCCGTAACGATTTATTGAATACAGGCATGGTTGAGAACATGGCCGAATCATCAAGCCCGGTTACGGGTATCTGGTCGAGTAATATTGGTTTTTCATGGGAGGGAATGGATCCTAATGCACAACCGCTTTTTGGAACCATTGCCTGTACTCACGATTTCGGTAAAACAGTCGGTTTTCAATTAAAAGAAGGCCGTGATTTCTCCAGAACTTTCGGAACAGATACTTCTGCAATGATTCTGAATGAATCGGCTGCGAAAATGGTGGCCACTAAAGGTGTAGTAGGTAAATTTATCACCTGGAACAATAGAAAGTATCATGTAGTGGGTATTATAAAAGATATGGTGATGCAATCACCTTATGAGCCTATGATGCCAAGTGTATTTATCATGGACTATGGCTGGGCCAATGTTATATCGGTTAAACTAAAACCATCAGTAAGTGCCAGTGCGGCCTTAAGCAAAGTAGAGGCGGTCTTTAAAAAACATAATCCCGGTAGCCCATTCGATTATAAGTTTGTAGACCAGGAATTCGGGCAAAAGTTTGCGACAGAAGAACGCATTGGTAAACTGGCATCTTTCTTTGCTGCCTTAGCTATATTTATCTCATGCCTGGGCTTATTCGGCTTGGCTTCTTTTGTAGCCGAACAACGTACCAAAGAAATCGGTATCCGCAAAGTATTAGGGGCCTCAGTAACCAATCTATGGTCATTATTGTCAAAAGACTTTGTCTATTTAGTCATTATTTCCTGCATCATAGCCATACCGATTGCGTACTATTTCTTAAACGACTGGTTACAGAAATATGAGTATCGCACTGGCATTTCATGGTGGATTTTTGCCGTATCCGGTGGTGGCGCCCTGGCCATTACCTTATTAACCGTAAGTTTCCAGGCTATCAAAGCAGCTCTAATGAATCCGATAAAAAGTCTAAAAAGTGAATAGCTCCCCCGCCCCTAAAGGGGTGCTTCAGATTCGCAGCCGACTGTGCGGCGAGCCGTGCTTAAAGGGGAGTTGCTTTTGCACGAGTAAAGTATTGTCAAATCTTTTAAACGTTCCCTTTTAGGGGCTAGGGGCATTATGCTACGTAACTACTTAAAAATCGCCATTAGAAACCTTATTCGGAATAAGGTTTTTAGTTTTATTAATATCACAGGGCTGGCGCTTGGGCTGGCTGTGTCGACGCTTATCTTGTTGTTTGTTTCGCACGAAGTAAGCTATGATACTTTCCATAAGAATTATAAGCGAATCTATAAAGTAGGGGCAAATCTGAAAATGGGTGAGCAAGAGTTCTTCTTCTCAAATATGTCTGCCAGACTGGGTGATGCACTCAAAGAAAATGCGGCATCTGTAAAAGTAGTTGGAAGAAAAACCGCTCTCTGGAATATAACGCTAGAGACCGACCCCAAACATCGTTTCAATGAATCAGGATTGATTTTTGTTGACGAAGGGTTCTTCAAAATATTTGATTTCAAAATATTACAGGGAAATGTGTCTGCTATTACAAGACCTTATACGGTTTTTCTGACACCCGAAATGGCTTTGAAGTATTTCGGTAAAGAAAACCCTATTGGTAAAACGCTGAAGTTCAATAAAAAAACAGACCTGGAAGTAGTTGGAATTGTTGAGAAAAACCCATCAAATTCAAGCATTAATTATAATTTTATTGCTTCGGTTGCCACTGATTTAGCAGAAGGTAAAAAGAATTACCCTGAATCTTATACAGATGAGAAGTTAAGCAAGATTTCGACCGGAGATTATGAAACTTTCGTATTACTTGATGATGCAAGCAATCAATCGAACGTTGCAAATATATTGACGAAAATAGGGGCACAAAATCCGGATAATAAAGACCTGAAGTTTTCACTCAATTATTTTGCTAACCATTTAGGTATAGGTGGGGAGAAACTCAATGACCGCCTCATGTATGTCTATATTTCTTCGGCAGTGGCTATACTGATATTGCTTCTGGCATTAGTCAATTTTATGAACCTGACAACCGCCAGAGCTACTACCCGCGCCAAAGAAGTAAGTGTCAGAAAATCGATAGGAGCCAATAGATTTGGCTTAACTACGCAATTTTATGTAGAGTCAACCCTGACTATTTTTGTTGCCTGTGTGCTGGCAGTTATCTTATTCAAGCTACTTCAACCTGTTTTATATACGCTATTAGATTTGCAGATTGATATCAGTTTCTTAATCAATCCTTATTTCCTGACTGCCCTGGTTTCGGTATTGCTAATCAGTATCTTATTGGCTGGTAGTTATCCGGCTTTTGTATTGATCAGATTCAATCCTGTCCAAGTACTAAAAGGTAAGTTTCAAGGCAAGGGGAATGCAACTGTTCGTCAATCATTAACAATTTTTCAATTAGCAGTTTCATCAGTCCTGATATTCTGTTCAATCATCATTTTCGGGCAAATAAAAAAGATGCGCAGCAAGAACCTGGGTTTGAATAAAGACCAGATTGTTACGATTAATATTGATGGTCAGTCGCATTCAAAAACGATGGCGTTGATGAATGAAATCAGGCAGATTGATGGTGTGGAGAAAATGGCAGGGTCAAAACACAGAATTTTTGCTGAAGGCTATAATATAACCGGATTGAAGAAAATAGGAGCAAAAGATAATACAGTTGCCTCAATGGTAGGGACTATCGTTTTTGAGGTAGATTCAGCCTATACTGATTTATTTGGGATTCAATGGAAAGTAAAACCACAAAGGTTACCAAGTGATTTAAGAAAGAAAATATTGCTGAATGAGTCGGCCGTAAAAGCGCTTGGTGGAAATGCAGTTACCATTAAAGATGTAGAAATGGGGCAAAATGAGTTAACAGAAGTAGTAGGAGTCTTGAAAGACTTTAATTATTTCAGTACCAAAAATGAGGTAAAACCTTTAATGCTGAAGTTCCTTACAGATACACAAGAAATAGACCTTCTGAACCTCAAAATCCGCAAAGATGCTGATATGGTAAGTACCATTGCTCAAATAGAAAAAGCATATAACCGCTATAAAGTCGAAGATCCTTTTACCTATTATTTTGCCGATGATTCATTTGATAAGCTATTTAAATCAGAAGAGCGGATTGCCAATATCTTCGGAGCATTCACAGGAATAGCCATCTTTATTGCTTGCTTGGGGCTATTTGGCTTAATCACCTTTATGGCCGAACAAAAAACAAAAGAAATAGGTATCAGAAAAGTATTGGGTGCAACGGTATTCAATATCACAGCATTGCTCTCAAAAGGATTTTTAAAACTGGCCTTAGTATCAATTTGTATCTCTGTACCGATAGCCTATTATGCCATGACACAATGGCTAAAGGATTTCACCTATCGCATTGAGTTATCCTGGTGGATATTCGCAGCAGGAGGCGTAGGAGTCATGTCAATGGCCTTATTGACAGTAGGCTATCAAGCCATCAGAGCCGCATTAATGAATCCGGCGAAAAGTCTGAAAAGTGAATAACGGCATCCCCCGCCCCTAAAGGGGAGTTGCTTACGCACGAATATTATCATAATCTTTTAAGAGTTCCCCTTTAGGGGCTAGGGGCTCTTATTCAACTTTTTAAAAAATTCCCCTTTAGGGGTTAGGGGCATGCTACGTAACTACTTCAAAATCGCATTCAGAAACTTGTTTAAAAACAAGGTATACTCATTGATAAATATGAGTGGTTTAGCTATGGGCATGGGTGTTGCCATGTTGATAGGCTTATGGATGTACGATGAACTGACTTTCGATAAATACCATGCAAACTATAAGCAGATTGCACAGGTAGGGCAGAAGAATATACTGAATAATGAAACAAATAACTGGCCATATCTGCCTATTCCTTTAGCAAATGAATTGCGCAATAGTTTCGGGAACGATTTTAAGAATGTAGTGCTGTCTACTTTCAATGAGAGCCACATTCTATCTTTCGACAATAAGAAATTCATGAAGAATGGAAATTATATGGAGCCTAATGCTCCTGCCATGTTTTCATTGAAAATGCTTCAAGGCAGTTCAGACGGTTTAAAAGATCCTAATTCTATTCTACTATCGGCTTCGGTGGCTAAAGCTTATTTTGGTAATGATGATCCGTTGGGTAAAATCATGAAAATAGATAACCAACAGGCCGTAAAAGTAACCGGAGTTTATGAAGATTTACCTTATAATTCATCGCTCAATAAAGTAGGTTTTATTTTACCCTGGAGTTTATTGGTTGCCTCTGATGATTGGGTGAGAAAACAACAGGACGATTGGCACAGCGTTTCTTATCAGGTATTTGTTCAATTAGATGATAAGGCTGATTTTACAAGCGTTGCCAATAAAATTAAACCTGTGTTGTTGAGCAAAATGGATGAAGCTCAGGCAAAGTCAAAACCTGAACTGGTATTACACCCAATGCGCGACTGGCATTTGCATCAGTTTTTTAAGAATGGGGTATTTGCCGGAGGAAGCATGGATAATGTCTGGCTTTTTGGTTTTATAGGCCTATTTGTACTATTACTGGCTTGTATCAATTTTATGAATCTGAGTACAGCCCGTTCTGAAAAACGTGCCAAAGAAGTAGGTGTTCGCAAAGCCATAGGGTCTATGCGCAGCCAATTAGTGATACAGTTTTTCAGCGAATCATTTCTAATGGTAGCCCTGTCTTTTGTATTGAGTTTATTGTTGATTCAAGTAATTCTTCCATTCTTTAATGACCTGACTGGTAAAGAAATCAGTATACTATGGACTGAACCTTTATTCTGGGCAGCAGGTATCGGCTTTAGTGTTTTGGCTGCCTTGTTAGCGGGTAGCTATCCTGCCTTTTATCTCTCTTCTTTTATTCCGGTAAAAGTGCTGAAAGGGGCTTTTAAAGCTAGTAAAAAAGCTTCTGTCCCTCGTCAGGTATTAGTAGTTTTTCAGTTTACTGTTTCTATTATCATGATTGTCGGAACAGTAGTGGTTTTCCGACAAATCCAGTTTGCCAAAATTCGTCCGATTGGTTATGACCGGGAAGGCTTAATCATGGTTCAGCCTAATTCTAATGAAATTCATTCGCACTACGAGGCAGTCAAAAAAGAATTAGTAGAATCTGTGGCAATAACGGAAGTGGCAGAATCTGTCATGCCAACCACAAAGGTACTAGGAACAGCCGGAGACTTTGAATGGAAAGGCAAAGACCCAGGTATTTCTGAAAGATTCCCGATTCCGGGTGTGTCTTATAACTATGGCAAAACCGTAGGCTGGCAATTCAAAGAAGGTAGAGACTTTTCAAAAGATTTCGGAACAGACTCTTCCGCCTTGATTCTCAATGAATCAGCCGTGAAATTTATGAACTTAGGCTCAACGGCAATAGGAGAGACAATCAGATGGGGTGGCAGGCCTTATCGTATCATTGGGGTTATCAAAGACATGATTATGGAGTCGCCTTATGCCAAAGCCCGCCCTTCTGTTTTTTATCTGGATACTAATTATGGCGGAATAGTTAATCTTCGGATAAATCCCACAGCCAATACAAGTGAGGCGCTAAGCAAAATAGAGTCAATATTCAAAAAATATAACCCGGCCGTTCCATTCGAATACCAATTTGTTGAGGCCGAATACGCCAAAAAATTTGGAAGCGAAGAGCAGGTTGGTAAAGTAGCTGGGTTCTTTGCTATTCTTGCCATTATTATTAGCTGCCTTGGGCTTTTCGGATTAGCCTCTTTCATTGCCGAGCAACGTACCAAAGAATTAGGCATCAGAAAAACACTAGGCGCTACTGTATTTAGTCTATGGCAATTATTATCAAAAGATTTTGTGTGGCTGGTTAGTATTGCATTCATCGTCGCTACACCATTAGCGTATTACCTGATGCAAATCTGGCTACAAAAATACGATTATCGCGCTGATATTTCCTGGTGGGTTTTCGCCGCATCAGGCTTAGGTGTATTGCTGATAGCCTTATCAACAGTAAGCTATCAGGCACTAAAAGCCGCATTCATGAATCCGGTGAAAAGTCTAAAGTCAGAGTAAAACGCGCCTCCAACCCCTAAAGGGGTGCTACTTACGCACGAGTAATTGTGCAATTAACAACAATTCCCCTTTAGGGGTTAGGGGTGTGTTTATTTTTCAAACTTTTAAAAAGTCCCCCTTTAGGGGTTAAGGGCATGCTTCGCAATTACTTCAAAATAGCCTTCCGTAGCTTGTGGAAAAACAAGCTTTTTTCATTCATCAATATTGTTGGATTAGGCCTTGCCATGACCTTTGGTCTGATAGGATTGATGCAGATTCAGAATGTTTTTGAGTTTGATAATTTTCATCCTTATCCTGAACGAACCTATCGGATTCTCACAGATTTCAAGGATGCAAAAGGTACGAAGGTTTCTTATGCCGCTTCTCCTTTTTTATTGGCCGACAAACTGAAAAATGAGTATGGGTTTGTAGAGAAATCAGCCAGAGTGGTTCGCTTTTTTTCAGGCGAAATGAACAATAGGCTGAAAAAGATACGGGTAAATGGCATTTATGTCGACCCTTCGTTTTTCGATATTTTTGGTTTTCCCCTGGAGAAAGGTTCTTATCCTGTTGAACCCAATACCGTTGTGCTGAATCATGAAACAGCCGTTAAGTTTTTTGGTACTACTAACCCTGTAGGCAAAACCATTATGCATCATGACTTTGGTGTGTTTACGGTTACAGGTGTATTGAAACCCTATAAATACAGAGGTACCCAATTCAGAAGTGACTTGATGGTGTCGATGGCTACCTTCACTTCTTTCAACAAGGATAAACAGGAACTCAAAAACTGGACGCAATACGATACCTATACCTTTGTATTGCTCAATAAAAATACCAATCCTGCTACGCTCGACCGTGCTTTAGCAACAGTATCCAACCAGAATAAAAAAGATACCGATTTCGGAAAAACAAGCCATCTGTATCGCCGTCAGGCATTAAACGACATTTCACCTGATTTTGAGCGATTAGAGAAAAACGCTTATGTAGATGATGTATTTAGCGTATCAGTCAATTTCCTGATGGCTTTGGTCATTATTATTCTGGCGGGCTTCAATTATACCAATCTTACCTTAGCCCGTTCTTTGAGTAGGGCCAGAGAAGTAGGTGTCCGAAAAGTTTCAGGCGCTGTGCGTAGGCAGTTGGTAGCTCAATTTCTTATTGAAGCTATTGTGCTGGCATTTTTTGCCCTATTTATCGCTTATGTGAGTTTTATCACCGTAAAGCAATACATTCATCTTTCATGGATTGTGTGGGAGGTAGATAATACCTTGCTCATGTGGGGTATTTTCGGGGGTTTCACTTTATTGACAGGCATTATTGCCGGAGTATTCCCGGCTCGTATTCTATCGGCGTTTCAACCTGCAAAAGTATTGAAAGGAGAACTGGGGCCAAGCTCATTCGGAAGGCTCAGCTTACGTAAAAGTCTGATTGTGATTCAGTTTGTGGTAACGCTTGTCTATATGGCTCTGAACGTGAGTATGTATAGCCAGTTTGAATATATGGCTACTGAAAATGATAATTTCAACCGTAAAAATATCCTGAATGTTACACTGGCGGGAGATGATTATAAACTACTAAAAAACGAACTATCTCAACTATCAGGCGTTGAAAATATCGGATTAACCTCTGATGCTTTTGGCAGTGGTGCTGCTCAGTATGCCATCAAAGCTAAACGAACAGATGAAAATACAGCGGCCTATCATTTTTCAGTCGATAACCAGTTTATCAATAATATGAAGCTCACAATGGCAGCAGGTAAAAATCTGCCTGATGCTACGGTAGATTCAAGTGGCAACTTTGTACTATTAAACGAGAAAGCGGTCAAAGTACTTCATCTGGGTACATCGCAGGAAGCTATCGGTAAAATGATTCTTTTGAATAACCAGACAGAAGCATTAGTGACAGGTGTAATAAAAGACTTTTGTTTTGCCCAATATGAATTCGCGGTAAGTCCTGCGGTTTTTCAGTATAATCCCAAGCAGTTTCATTTACTATCTATCCAGACTAACCCTTCGGTTAATAAAGCCTCTCTTTTGGCTTCGGTTGAGAAAATCTGGAAACACTATCATCCTTATGATGCCATGGTGTATTCGTGGTATGAACAGGAATTGTATGAGCGCTATTTTCCTGGAGAAGATATGAAATTTTCAGGACTTACCACCTTAGTAGGTTTTGTCATTGCCATTATGGGATTATTGGGGATGGTTACCTATAGCACTGAAAAAAGAATCAAAGAAATCGGCATTCGCAAAGTACTGGGCGCAAGTGCCTCAGAAGTAGTACGTTTGCTCTCATGGAGTTTTCTGAAACTTCTACTCATTGCTGGTTTGATTGCCTTTCCCATAAGCTATTTATGTAGTGTGATTGTATTGAATATTTTTACTTTCAATCCGGGTGTCAATGCCGCATTATTGATTGGGAGTTTCGGAGTTATTTTTCTGATTGCTCTGGGCACTATTGGTTTTAAAACTTATCAGGCTGCTGATATGAATCCGGTAAATAGTCTGAAAGCAGAGTAGGCAGGTTTAAAATTTTATAAAGAGTGTTAAATTAACTTAAATGAAATAAGAATGATGAATTGAGGGCTTAACTTCAAGTTTTAATCATTAAAATTTCAAAATTATGTTAAAAAACTATCTGAAAATTTCCTGGCGTAACCTTATGAAACGCAAGTTTTATACCTCGGTTACGATTTTCGGTCTCTCGGTCGGAATCACTTTTGCTTTGCTGATAGGCAGCTATGTGTGGGGAGAACTCAAGGTAAATAGTGAGCTGCGCGATCTGGATAATCAATACATGATTCAAAGCAAATGGGACAGAGAAAATATGGGAGGAGAAATTACTTCCATAGGGCCATTGGCAAAAGCTTTGAAAGAAAATTATCCGGCTCTGGTTGAAAACTATTACCGTTTTGATGCCGTGACCACTATTGTTTCAAAAGGAGAAAAGGTTTTCAGAGAAGATGTTCAGATAGCAGATTCTACTATCCTGTCTATGTATGGATTTCCACTCGTACAGGGTAATCCGAAAACAGCGTTGAATCAGCCGAATACAGTCGTTATTCCATCGGCTCAGGCAATTAAATATTTTGGTAAAACCGACGTGGTCGGGCAAAGCCTGAGAATAGAATCATTTACCGGTGAGAAGCGAGACTTTATGATTACGGCTGTGTTGGGTGATATCCCATATAACTCAATCACGAATCTCGTTACTCCCAATAATAAACTTCCTATTTTAGTATCTTTTAGCAATGCACAGTTCTTAGGTCGTAATGGATATGATTTCTGGAGTGCAACGCATATTGTCAATTATATAGAACTAAAACCCGGCGTTACAAAAGAAGATTTGGCAAAACCAATGGCGCAATTAATTGCGACCAATGCCTCTAAAGAGATTAGCCAGAATCTACACGCTTATCTGAAACCATTGAAAGAAGTCTATCTGGATACCAGTAATGGTCTGGTAAAAAAGACTATCCTGACATTGAGCATCGTAGCCTTATTTATTCTCTTGATGGCGGTAGTGAATTTTGTGAACATTTCTATCGGTAATTCTTCATCACGTTTAAAAGAAATAGGCGTAAGAAAAGTGCTTGGAAGCATGAAAGGGCAGGTATTACGCCAGTTCTTAACCGAATCAGTGATTATCAGTTTATTTAGCTTACTGGTTTCTCTGCTGTTCTATCAGCTATTCAGACCATATTTCTCGCAGATACTTCAGAAAGACATTATCTCTTTATTTAGTGCCTCACCTTATTTCTATCTGGGTGCTATTGCACTAAGTCTGTTCATTGGAATCTTAAGCGGGCTATATCCATCTTTAGTACTGGCAAATTTACCATCTGTTGATTCAATGAAAGGCAAACTGAAATCGGTGAAAGAGAACGTACTATTCAGACGCATCCTGTTAGCTTCTCAATTCACCGTTGCTTTATTTGTTTTTGGTGGAGCGGCTGTCATTTCTCAACAGGTGACTTACTTTTTCAAAAAAGACCTGGGCTATAACAAAGAAGCTGTTTTTTCATTGAGAGTACCTCGTGACTGGTCGCTCAAAGGCGTAGAAAAAATGGAGACTATCCGAAACGAGATAGCACAATTGAAAGAGATCAAACAGGGAAGTGTATCATGGGAGATAATGGATGGTGCCACAGGTTTCAGTAGTGCTATTTACAAAGCAGGGCAAGACTCAACCAAAGCCTTTTATGCTCCTACTTTGGTGACGGATGAAAAATTTGCCCAAACCTATGAAATCCCGATGGCCGCAGGTCAATATTTCCATGCTACCCAAGGCACATTTCAACCCAACAGAATGGTCTTGAACGAAGCCGCTATCAAGGCTTTAGGATTTAAAAATTCAGAAGAAGCGATTGGTCAACAGATAAGATTGCATTTTGCGCCAAATCCTTTTACCATAGTAGGTGTAACCAAAAACTTTCACTTTGAATCGATGCAAAAAGCAATTCAGCCCATTGCTTTTATGCAGGTAAAAGACAATACATTCTTTCGTTATTTATCATTCAGATTGAACCCGTCGAACCTGGGAGAAGCCATGAAAAACATCGAAAAGAAGTGGAAAGAATTATTACCCGATGCCCCTTTTGAATATACTTTCATGGACGAGACTTTGCATAAACTCTATCAATCAGAAGTGCAATTGCAAAAAGCAGCAGAACTGGCTACTACCCTTGCTATCATTATTGTATTGTTAGGGATTTTGGGTATGGTATCCTTAAATATTGTCAGAAGAACCAAAGAAGTGGGTATCCGCAAAGTATTAGGTGCTTCGGGTATCAGTATCGTTTTTCTATTCATGAAAGAATTCCTGATTGTGGTTGGGTTAGCCATATTCATCGCTTTCCCATTAGCCATTTTAAGCATGAATAACTGGTTGCAAAACTATGCCTACCGCATCGAATTAAGCTGGATTACCTTTGCCAGTGTGGGGCTTATTTTTATAGTAATGGTCGTCTTATTAGTAGGTTTTCAAACCTTAAAAGCAGCAAGGCTGAATCCGGTGAAGAGTTTGAAAATAGAATAATTTGGAGAAAGGAACAGGGAGAATGGAGAATGGAAAAGGCTGATTTTAATGTAAAAGAGCGGAGAATAATATTTGTCGTTTTAATATGTATTGTTTTGCAACGCGGTGCACATTTTTTGCATCTAATTAATTGTAAAAGACTCAGTTAAAAGCATAAACCAATGAGGGCGGAGCAAGGAGAATGGAAAAAGGAAAAAGTCTGACTTTTTTCTACGGCGGCGAACCGCTTTCCTTTCTACTTTTTCCATTTTCCATGTTCCGTTTCCCTTTCTCCATCTACCTAAAATTATGATACGCAATTACTTGAAAATCGCCTTCAGAAGCCTGAGGAAACAAAAAGGTTTCACTTTTATTAACATTGCCGGACTCGCCATTGGGCTTACCTGCTTTTTGTTGATTGGTTTGTTTGTAAAAGATGAATTAAGCTACGACTGGTTCAACAAAGATGCTGACCGCATTTATCGCGTTACCCGTATTTTTAAATCAAATGATGGTACTGTGAGCCTACATTTAGGGCACCTGGCTCCTCCTTTTTTGCGGCATTTAAAAAACGATTTTTCAGAAATAGAGCAGATTACCCGTTTGTTGGATGCAACCTATTTATTTAATGTATTAAACCGACCAGAAAGCCCTGAAAAAAAGTATCAGGAGCCGAATATGTTTTTTGCTGATGCAAATGTATTTAAAGTGTTTTCCATTAATCTACTTTCGGGAAACCCTGACATGGCTTTAGAAAATCCATTTACAGTTGTTCTCTCTAAGCCGATGGCTGAAAAATATTTTGGTAAAGAAAACCCAATCGGTAAACTGTTGAAAATAGATAATAAATATGATTTAACAGTTTCGGGCGTTTTTGAGCCAATGCCCAATCAATCACATTTTCATGCTAATTTCCTGTTATCAATGAATACACTGAATGATAACAGGATTTTTGGTAAAGAAGGAATGGAAAATGATTGGGGTGGTAATGCCTTCGCTACGTATTTGCTGATGCCTAAAGGCTATGATATATCAAGAATGGAAAGTCGGGTAAAATCTTTCCTCGATGCACATATACCTGGTGGAAAAGGGTCTCAGTGGACAGACCTGACTTTCCAGAAACTGACAGATATACACTTACGTTCACACCTGGATTCAGAGCATGAAGCGAACGGAGACATCAAGTCTGTGTATATTTTTTCTGCAATTGCCTTTTTTATATTGCTGATTGCCTGCATTAATTATATGAATTTAGCTACGGCTCGTTCGGCAGGCAGGGCCAAAGAAGTAGGTCTTCGTAAGGTAGTAGGGGCGCTACGCTCACAACTGATAGGACAATTTCTGAGTGAATCTTTGCTATTGACTATTATCTCTTTAGCCATTGCCTTGATCGCCATTGTTTTATTGATTCCATCATTAAATGATTTTGCCAGTAAATCTTTGACTTTCAGTAGTTTACTAGATGTTAAATTTATTGCAATAATTCTGGGTGTCATTTTCTTTACAGGCATTTTAGCTGGAAGCTACCCTGCCTTTTTTCTGACGGCTTTCCAGCCAGTAGAGGTTTTGAAAGGGAAAATCAAAAATGTCATGAAGAATGGTGTGCTACGCCAGGCTTTAGTGGTGATGCAGTTTTCAATTGCTTGTATTCTCATAATCAGTACAGTTATCGTCTATAAACAATTGAGTTTCATGCTCACGGAGGATGCCGGATATAAAAAAGACCAGGTGATTGTGATGAAGAATGAAAAAAATGCTTCGTTTGATTTTGCCGGTTTTAAACAAGAATTGAAACGTCAGGCAGGAGTGAAAAATGTAAGCACTTCTTCCAGAACACCAACAGACCGTTTGCGTGACTACCAGGGGGCAAAAGTGGAAAAGGGAGATTCTTTGGCTCCTACTACTGCTGTAATAAAATCACTCAGGGTAGACTATGATTTCTTATCTACCTACGAAATAAAAGTTGTAGCAGGTAGAGGTTTTTCCACAGATTTCAAATCAGATGATTCAGCCGCCTATATTCTGAACGAGACAGCTGTCAAAGCAATTGGCTGGAAAAATAATGCAGATGCCATTGATCAGATATTTGAATACGGAGACCGGAAAGGTAGAATTGTAGGGGTAGTCAAAGATTTTCATTTCGAATCTATGCATCAGACAATCGCTCCTATGGTAATGAATGTCAAAAACGAGAAGGATCACTGGCTTTCAATCAAATTAGCTGCCGGAGATTTTCAGAATACCATTGCCAGTATAGAAAAAGTAGTTAAAACATATACGCCTGACGCAGTATTCAACTACCAGTTCTTAGACGAGCAATTCAATAAGCAATATGAGGCTGAACAAAAGCAAAGGTCATTATTCATGATTTTTGCGGGCATTTCCATCTTTATTTCTTGTTTGGGCCTATTTGCCTTGGCAGCTTTTATGGCAGAACAACGCCGCAAAGAAATAGGCGTTCGTAAAGTATTAGGCGCATCAGTAGGAAGCATCACCACTTTATTATCAAAAGATTTTATTAAATTGGTAGTCATTTCTATCCTGATAGCCTCACCTATTGCCTGGTATGCAATGACAAGCTGGCTGACAGATTTTGCTTATAGAGTAGACATCGAATGGTGGATTTTCCCACTAGCAGGTCTTCTGGCAATCCTGATTGCTGTCGCGACAGTCAGCTATCAGGCCATTTCAGCAGCATTGGTAAATCCGGTTAAAAGTCTAAAATCAGAATAGCATAGGGGTAAGGGCAGGGGGCATAGGGCGATTCACCGTAAAAGTGAAATTTCCCTCTGCTCTATGCTCTCTGCCCTTGGCACTAAACACCTAAATTATGATTCGTAATTACTTAAAAATCGCCTGGAGGAGCTTATTGAAAAGCAAACTCTTTACTGCCTTAAATCTGTTGGGTCTGGCTTTAGGCCTTACAGTATCACTTTTGTTGATGCTTTATGTAAAAGATGAAATGTCTTTCGATAAGTATCATTCAAATGCGAATAACATCTATCGGGTTGACATGACAGTTACTTTTGATGGCAAAAGCCAGAAATGGGCAAATGCACCAAACGTAGTAGGGCCAACTATGAAAAATGAGATTCCGGGGGTGGTGCAACAAACCCGGTTACTCCTGAACGACTTTGGTCAGGTTGCCTTTGTAAACTCGGGAGAGAAAAAGTTTGCTGAGAAAAAACTGTATTGGGTAGACGGGTCGATTTTCGATGTTTTTGATATAAAACTCTTACAAGGGAATCCGAAGGTTGCTTTGCAAGACCCTAACAAGGTTATTTTAAGCCAATCGACAGCTAAGAAATATTTTGGCAATGATAACCCCATTGGAAAAGTATTGAAAGTGGGTATTAAATACACCTTGGAAGTTAGCGGAGTGTATGAAGATCTACCACATAACTTTACGCTGGATGCCGATTTAATGGGTTCATTTAATACGGTAGAATGGGCTTCTAAAGAGCTGGTGTGGAGTAATGCCAGTTTTGAGACCTATTTATTGCTGAGACCAAATACTAATCAGCAAAAAATAGAAAAACAAATGGCAACCATTCTTGAAAAGAATGTTCCGAATAAAGATAACCGTTGGTTTTCTCTATGGTTGCAACCACTCGTAGATGTACACCTGAATTCGGGTGATATATCTAATGCCAATACTACCCGTGTAGGTGATGCCAGACAGGTAAAAATATTGTTTATTCTGGCTCTGGTAGTGATGGTAATTGCTTGTATCAATTATATGAATCTGGCTACGGCACGCTCTCAGAAGCGTTTTAAAGAAGTAGGTATTAATAAAACCATTGGTGCCACCAATCGTCAGTTAATTGGTCGTTTCTATACAGAGACTACCCTTACGGTTTTCCTGGCTTTGTTGTTAGGTTTAAGTTTCCTGATACTGGCATTGCCTTTCTTTAATCAGATAACTGATAAAGATTTATCTATCACCAATATTTTTACATCAGAGGTAAGTATTGGTTTATTGTTGGTATTTGTTTTCGTAACCTTTGTTTCAGGTTCTTATCCTGCTTTCTATCTGTCTTCTTTTGCTCCGAAAAACCTTTTGCAGACTTCAATCAACAAAAAGACCGGTGCTGGAATTTTTCGTCAGTCGCTGGTTGTGATACAATTCTCGGCATCAATTATTCTGATTATCTGCACGTTTATCTTCTTCCAGCAACTGAAGTTTATACAGAATAAAAAACTAGGCTATAATCCTGAACAGGTTGTAGCAGTGATGACCTCAGGTGCTGAAAGCAATAAGCAGATAGATGGCTTGATAAACAATTTTAAGACTTTAAGCAACGTAGTAGAAACCTCACGCGTGCAGGCTTATTTAGGTTTTGGGGGCAGTGGGCGTACGATGGCTAAGGTAAATAATCCTAAAGAGTCGTTTTTTGTACGCTCTAACCGTGTAGCAGGCGATTTTGCTAAAGTGTTAGATTTGAAATTTGTAGCCGGAAAAACATTACCCCAGATAAAAGACGATAAAGATACGACCGTACAAATAGTAGTGAACGAAACCACTGTAAAACTATTGGGCTATAAAACTCCACAGGAAGCTATCGGTAAATTTTCAGAGGATTTATTCTGGAATCGCAAGTCAGAAATAGTAGGGGTGGTGAGAGATTTTCATTATGAATCTTTTCATCAACCTATTGGAGCATACGTTTTTCATAATAACCCTACGGAAGCAAGAAATTATTTACTGGTAAAAGTAAATACCGGTAATCTGGAACAGACCATGAGCCAATTAGAAGCCACTTTCAAAAAGAGTGTTCCAACATCGGCCTTTGAATACCTGTTTCTTGACCAGTTTCTGAATACCCTTTATCGTTCGGAAACACAAACGGCCAATGTAGTATTGCTATTTTCAGGAATGGCTATCCTCATTGCCTGCTTAGGTCTATTTGGCTTAGCCGCTTATACAGCTGAGCAACGTACCAAAGAAATTGGCATCCGCAAGGTATTGGGAGCTTCGGTAGCAGGTATTACCACTTTAATATCTAAAGACTTTTTGAAATTGATTCTGATTTCGGTAATTCTGGCAAGTCCGATAGCCTATTATTTCATGACCCAATGGCTAAAGGATTTTGCGTATCAGGTTACTATTCAATGGTGGGTATTTGTCATCACAGGCTTGATAGCTGTATTAGTCGCGTTGTTGACAGTAAGTTCTCAGGCTATCAAAGCGGCTTTAGTCAATCCTGTAAAATCATTAAAAACGGAATAGACAGCAGAGGGCTTGGAGCAGAGGGCATGGGGTTGAAACTCCTTGCCCCATGCCCTCTGCCCTTTGCCCCATGCAAAAAATCATGAAACTCAAATTTACACTCAGAGTCTTAAACAGAAATAAGCTCTTTACTGTGCTGAATATAGCTGGACTTGCTCTGGGTATGGCCGGGGGGATACTGGTATTTCAGTTGGTGAAGTACCATTTGAGCGTGGATGCATATCATAAAAACGCCGATAGAATTTATCGGGCAGTAGTTGATTTGCATTTAGGTGACGGTCAGATTGAACGGTCAAAAGGAAGTGCCTATATCTTGCATGGAACACTTAAAAAAGAATATCCGGCCATTGAGCGCACTACTTATCTGGCACATAGACCTCTGACTATTGCTGTCACCGAAAATAACAACGTCCAAAAATATCTGGAAAAAGAATCGGCCGCTTTTACGAACTCTGATTATTTCAAAATATTTGATTATAAATGGGAGGTAGGAACGCCAGCCATATTGGACGAGCCTAATAAGGCCGTGTTAACAGAGCGCTATGCCCAGAAATTTTTCGGTAATCAAAACCCTATTGGCCGAAATATCAAATTAGAAAATCAGCAGGAAGTAGTCGTAGCAGGTATCATCAAAGATTACCCGGATAATACTGATTTGAAGACTGATATTTTTGTGTCTCTGCCAACCTTGAAAATATTGGTGCCTGAATATGGCTACGAAGATTGGGGTTGGATTGAAAGTAGCCGTGAGACATTTGTGATGCTGCGCTCGAAAGACATGAAAGCCGCTTTTGAAAAGCAAATGCCTGCTTTTTCAAAAAGATATCATGGCCCGGATAGTGAGATTTTTAAATATCACCTGCAAGATTTGTCAGACCTTCATTTTAATGTAGATTATGGTGGAAAAATCAAGAAATCAACGATTAATCTATTATTAGTCATTGGCATATTGATGGTCATCATTGCCTGTATCAATTTCATCAATTTATCAACCGCATTATCATTTAAACGTTACAAAGAAGTAGGTGTCAGAAAAACATTGGGAAGTTCGCAAGGACAAATTTTCTGGCAATTTATCAGCGAAACGGCTGTTGTTGCTACTTTGTCGGTAGTGATAGCCATTGTTGTAGCGTATTTAACTGCCCCATTGCTAAGCCAATGGCTGAACACGCCACTAAGCATGAAGCTCTTCTCAGATTTCAAGTTGATTGGTTTTATCATGCTTCTATTGGTTGCGATTATATTCATAGCAGGATTTTATCCATCGATGGTCATTGCCAATTTTAATCCTTTAAAGGCGCTCAAAAGTATTACCGAACTACCGAAGCGATTTACTTTACGCAAAGGTCTGGTTGTAACCCAATTCAGCATCGCCTGTGTGCTGATTGCTGTTTCATTACTTGTAGTGCTGCAACTGGATTACCTGAAAAATAAAGATTTGGGCTTAAGAAAAGATATGATTCTCCATGTGAATATCCCAAATCCTGAAGCTGATAAACTGACTACCTTTAAGAATCAGCTACTCCAGCAGGCGAATATTGAGAACGTTTCATTTTTCCGCACTGCCCCATCTTCAAAAACAGGTAGTGGCGGGAGCATTAAGTTTGAAGGCAGAGACTGGGAGAAATTTGTAGCAAGGTCTAAAATGGCTGATAATGCATATATCAATACTTATGGTATTAAGCTTGTAGCCGGGCGCAAACCTGCCGCTTCTGATACCTTGCGAGAATTAGTTGTAAACGAGAAAATGGTAAAGGATTTGGGACTGAAATCGCCGGAAGAAATACTGAATAAAAAACTATTGGTAGGTGATTTGAGTAAAACGGGAACCATCGTAGGAGTAGTAGCCGATTTTAACAATACAGACCTATACTCAGGTGTTGAACCTACGATTATTTTTACATCCCGTGTTCATTATCGTTATGCAGCAGTACAGTTAAAAACCTATAACTCTGGCACCATTCAGGAAATTGAGAAAGTCTGGGAAAGATTATATCCTGATAATGTTTTTGAATACTCTTATTTTAGAGAAGACGTGGCTCGTTTTTATGAGAGAGAAGAATTGATTAGTAACCTCACCAAAACCTTTGCGGCTTTATCTGTCTTTATTTCATGCTTAGGTTTGTTTGGGTTAGCTACATTCTCAATCAAGCAGCGTACAAAAGAAATAGGTATCCGTAAAGTATTGGGTGCTTCGGTAATAAGTATCACCACCTTATTATCTCTGGATTTTCTAAAATTAGTATTGATAGCTGTTATTATAGCCGCTCCGGTAGCGTATTATTTTATGGCAGAATGGCTTAAAGATTTCGCCTATCGCGTATCAATTGAGTGGTGGATATTCGCTGCCACAGGTATAGCAGCGGTTGTTATTGCACTATTAACCATCAGCTATCAGGCTATTAAGGCAGCATTAGTGAATCCAGTGAAAAGCTTAAAGACGGAGTAACGCCCCTGACTCCTAAAGGGGAATTGCTTACGCGCAAATAATAAAGATATTGTTTATCAGAAACCGTTGTCCGTTACTGTACGAAATCCTGTCCATTTTCGGACAGGATTTCGTTTTCAATTGGCTGTAATGTAGTGATATTGAGGTGATTGTGGTTCTGGCATGGCTTTGGATAATTAAGTTTTCAATATTCATATAGTAATTAAGGGTAAAAGAGAAAAATACTATCTCACTTTTAAAACGTCCCCCTTTAGGGGCTAGGGGTTTATGCTGAAAAACTACTTAAAAATTGCAATACGAAACCTTTTCCGGAACAAGGTTTATAGTTTCATTAATATTGCCGGATTAAGTATTGGCCTGGCGGCTGCCATGCTCATAATGCTTTATACCAAAGATGAAGTAAGCTACGACCGCTTTCATACCAATAGCCCTAATATCTATCGGATTACTACCCAATGGATTAATCCGGATGGAAGTGTGAAGCAAGGTGATGGCACAACAGGCTATTTTCAAGGGCCTAAGTTTAAAGATGGGGTGGCTGAAATTCAGTCTTTTGTTCGTTTAAGAAGCGATTTCAGAAATATCCGTCAGGGTACTGAAATCAAAGGATATGGCGTGCTGGAAACAGATGCCAATTTCTTTTCAGTGTTTTCTTTCCCATTGATTAGCGGGAATCCTGCTACTGCCTTGGAGAAGCCTAAATCAATAGTGCTATCAGATGAAATGGCTGAGAAGCTCTTCAAAAATACCGATGTATTAGGCAAAACTGTTGATTTTGTTGAAGATGATAAATTAGTGCCTTACCTGATTACAGGAGTGGCCAAAAAAGCACCACAAAACTCTTCTGTGAAGTTCGATTTCTTATTACCAATGATTGTGAATAACGAGTCGTATCAGAATAATGAAAACTGGTTTAGTTTCTTCCTGAACACATTTGTTGTATTGAGTCCTAATGCGAATCCTGTGGCAGCTGAGGCTAAAATGAAACGCATCTATGAGGCCGATGCCAAAGAAACAATCACCAAGATGGCAAAGGACTATGATGTAAAAGAAAATGCCAGATATGCACTCCAGCCATTGACAGACATACACCTGAGTACCAAATTTGTAGCGCAGAATGGCCTGGCAGATGCCAGCAACCCAACTTTCTCTTATATCCTTACCGGAATTGCCTTGTTTATTTTACTCATTGCCTGTATCAATTTTATTAACCTGACAGTAGCCCGTTCACTGAAACGTGCCAAAGAAATTGGGGTAAGAAAGGTAGTAGGCGGCGATAGAAAGCAATTGATTATGCAGTTTCTGGGTGAGTCTTTTGTATTATGTGCCGTAGCGTTTGCGCTATCAATCGGACTTGTTCAGGTGGTTTTGCCTACCTTTAACCAATTAGCTAATAAGGCATTGGCGTTCTCCTATTTATTTGATTCTAAACTGATAGGAGGATACGTTGCACTTTTCTTCATCACAAGTCTTTTGGCTGGCTTTTATCCTGCTATGGTACTATCAGGCTATGATCCTGTGAAAACTTTATATAGCCGTTTCAACCTGACAGGTAAAAATTATTTACAGAAAAGTCTGGTGGTAGTGCAGTTTAGTCTGGCTTCTTTTCTGATTATTGCCACGCTTACTATCTATTCACAGTTCGATTATCTGACAAGCAAAGCATTGGGCTATGACGATAAAAACCTGATAACGGTTGATAAATGGCGCATGACCAACAGCCAATCTCAATTATTTACAAGTGAACTAGCCAAAGATCCGAATATCGTTGCGGTGGCTCCTAAAAATGCAGGTGGTTGGGGTTCAGTAGCCAGAATTAACGGTGAAAAACAAATCGACTTTGCCCACGAAAAAGTCGATTATAGATTCCTGCCATTGCTGAATATTCCCATTCTTAAGGGACGAAATTTCTCTCCCGATTTCCCATCCGACTCTACGCAATCAGTATTGGTGAATGAAACTTTTGTAAAAAAAGCGGGCTGGAAAGACCCTATCGGGCAGGAAGTGAATTTCTGGTATAACAATGAAAAATATAGAGTGGTAGGCGTTGTGAAAGACCACCATTTCGATGGCTTGAATCGGGAAATCGGGCCACAGCTATTTACGATGAGACCTGGCATGATGTATGGTACAGTATATATCAAAATCAAACCAAATTCAGAAGTAGCCAGTATGAAACATATAGAAAAGACTTTCAAAAAGCTTTTTCCCATCAACTCATATGACTTTAAGTTTCTGGAGACCGAAAATCTGAAAAGATATGAAGCAGAGGCCAAATGGAAGCAAATCATGCTATTTGGCGCTGTATTGACCATTTTCATTTCCTGTATAGGCTTATTTGGTTTAGCTACTTTGTCAGCAGAAAAACGTACGAAAGAAATTGGTATCCGCAAAGTGTTAGGAGCATCGGTAAGTAGTATTATTCAACTGCTTTCTACCGACTTCCTGAAACTGGTGGGCTTATCATTTATTTTTGCTTTCCCACTGGCATTCTTCGCCGCGCAGGAATGGCTCAAAAACTATCCTTATCATATATCAATCGGGGTATCTATTTTTGTAGTTACAGCGCTCATTACAATCATCATTGCATTGCTGACCGTAGGAGGGCAGGCGCTTAGAGCCGCTTTAATGAACCCGGTGAAATCGTTGAAAACGGAATAGCCCCCCGCCCCTAAAGGGGTGCTAAAACAAGAAGAAAGTACTTATTCCATAAACAAGAAATGGCAAAAGGGAAGCCCTTTTGCCATTTCTTGTTCAGTTTCAAATCTTATCTTTTCTTAAAAATCATTACTTCTTTTGCCGGGTCGCCTATCAATAATTTTACCTGATTCACTTCATAAACTATTTTGGTCGCCTTACTCAGATTCTTATAAAACTCGTCTTCGGCTTGCATCGCCTCTTTTGCTCCTGCCATTTCAGTAGTGATTAGCTCAGTAACTTTAAGACTACCATTGGCTTCATTATGTGTATAAGTGGCGCCATACATATTTACGTAGCTATGTCCGCTAATATTCAGATAAGCCATATTATCAGGGGCTTTTTTAGCTATATCCATGCCTAATTTCTCCGAACCTGCGGTCTTGCTTACCTGATACCCTGCAAAATAATATTCAGTAGGTTTTGAAACGGCATTTGGGTCTTTGCTGGACACTGGCGCATTCGGATTTTCGCCGTCTTTTGTATTAGCCGTAGCAGGTAAATCATCTGCATTGGCCGACATATCTTCTGCTCCTTTTTCGCACGACATCATCACTGCCATGAAACTCAATAATAGCATCAGTTTTTTCATAAAAAATAGATTTAAGGTACAATACTAAGATTCTATTCTCAGAAAAATAGTTGGAATATACTCAAAAACTTTTTCATAAATAGCTAATAATCAAATAGCTTGATAAAATTCTCAACGTATTTTCGACCTGTTTCTATTTTTGATCTTTTGGTATCTTTCAATAGAATGACATAATTACCCGAAAAAAAACGCTGTGCCTCTAAAATATGTTTCGAGTTAATAATTGCAGAGCGACTTACCCTGACAAATGCCGTGGGCAATACCTCTTCCAGATTCTGAATTGTATAATTGGTGAGATATTGTTTTCCATCCAGCGTATTCAGAAAAACATAACGCTCCTCGGCAAAGAAATAAGCAATTTCAGCAATGGAAATAAACAAAAGTTTTTCTCCTGCCTTAACTGTGAGTGAGTGAATTTCTTTTTTGGTTTCAAGAGTTTGTAATAGCAAAGCAAATTTTTGAAAATCAATCTGGGTATGCTTTTCAGTACTTTTTTGTTTAAGCCTTTCTACTGTCAGGTCGAAACGCTGTTTTTCTATGGGTTTCAACAAATAATCTATCGAGTTCTCTTCAAAGGCCTTTACCGCAAAGGCATCGTAGGCAGTTGTAAAAACAATCAACGGCATAGTTTTTAGCCTTTTCAATACTTCAAAACCATTAAAAACAGGCATTTCAATATCCAGAAAAATAAGGTCTGGTTTATGTCTTTCAACCATTTCAACGCCTTCTTCACCATTACGGGCAACGGCTATCACATCAAAAAAATCATAATATTCTGCCAGAAGATTTTTCAGACCCTTAATCGCCAGTTCTTCATCTTCGATAATGATTGTTTTCATAGCTTAAACTTTTTAGGAAGACGAATCAAAATATATTTACCCGGATTTTCATGATAATTATCAATATTCATAGGCAGCTCATTAAAAACCTCAAAAGAAGCATTTTCTCCACCCAATAATTTTATTTTTTCCTGTACACTCCGCAAACCATAACCTCGCTGAAAACCTGATTGAAAAGGCGTGCCATTGTCATAAATTTTCAATGCAATTAAATCATTATCGGCATTAACCTGTATACCAATAATACCCTTGCCAGCTATTTTTGATATACCATGTTTAATAGCATTTTCTACGAGAGGTTGAATCAGAAAACGTGGAATCAGACAGGTGGATAGCTCTGAATCAAGCTCGGGAATGATATAATCAAGCCTGTCTCCAAATCTTATTTTTTCTATGGATAAATAAGTTCTTACTAAATCGAATTCTTCATTCAATGTCCAGTAATACTGGCTTTGGGCATTAGTGGTAAACCTGAAAAATTTACTTAATAACATAGTCATTTGTTTCGCTTTCTGTGGCTCATCATCTATGGCATTAGCGATAGAATTCAAAGAGTTATAAAGAAAATGAGGGTTGATTTTAGCCTGTAAGGCTTCTAAATCTGCCTTCGTTTTTAGTTCTTTTAGTTGAGTTAGTTCTAACTCTTTTAATAAAAAATGTTGTTCACGGTTTTTCTCCTTTTCTACCCAATAATAGGCAAATAAGCCTGCCCAGACCAGATTTAACCTGAATACAATAGAGCCGTTAATCCTGAAAAACAAATCTTGAAAGGTATATTGAAAAGGAAGTTCTTTTACACTCAAAAGCACCAGAAGTCCCTTGCCCAAATACAAAAGAATACCTAAAGTGAGATAATTAAGAAAAGTTTTTTCTTTATTGATAAAAGTATATCTCCGGTAAAGATAGATAACCACCACAGCCATAAAAGACTCCAGCAGATTATCATAAAAAATGAAATCATTGGCTGCTCCTAAAGGAGTATTTGCATCCGGTATATAACCCAACAGAGTAGCCAGCAGGAAAAGGCCTCCGCCTAACCCGAAGTTGATAAGGGTAATAATAATAAACTGAAAGAATGAATTACTGAAAAAATTATTCGGCCTCATGGGCGTTCCAGAATTGATAAGCAATGATACATAAAGGTATAAATAGAATAATATCATTCAAATGAGCCATCCATTCGTTGCGTAAAATCCGGCTTATCGGGAAGGTAATACCTCCTGAAGATAATAAAACGCCTACCCACCAAGGCACAACTTTAGCCCGGATATACACAATCCCAAGAATCAGGAAAGTAAGCGGAAATGCTGGTCCACTCCAGTAAAGCACCAGATTCATTTGTGTGGGAAAAAACTTGAATGCCTCAAACCCGATTTTGTCTGAAATATTTAATGTCGCAGAGTAAAGCCCCTCGAATGCAAAGCCTACTCCGCCAAAAATACCATACATGGCATACAGCAAACCTAAACGGGAATAAATAGGCATTTTAGATTTGAGTGCATCAAATAAACCCATCATACCAATGGACAGAAAGAGTGTAGAGAAGAAAACCAAAACTGAACCATTGACTGAATGGCGCCCATTGGCTTTCCAGAAAAAAGAACTGATACTAACAATGAGTTGACCCGATACGAGACAGATAGCCCAGAATTTTTTGTCGAGAACTTTCTCAGAAACTGATGATTTTGATTGCATATGATAAAGAATTTTGTAGCCAGTTAATAATTTCGACACAAAACTTCATCATAAATACTTTGAGAGAAATTGCTTTCGGTTATACAACAGAATTCGTTGTATAGAATACATAAAATGCAGGATAGAAATAAAGCATTGCATACATAAAATCCTTGTCCGTCACCGTACGAAAGTCGTCCGATATCGGACAGATCTTTTTTGTTGTTTTGTCTTAACTTGTTGGTTGTGAGTATCTTATGTTTTTGGCATGGCTTTGGTTAAATATATTGTACAATACAAAATTATGAAAAAACTATGTTGAAAAACTATCTCAAAATCGCAATAAGGAATCTGCAACGAAACAAAGTATACGCCTTAATCAATGTATTGGGGCTGGCATTAAGTATGAGTTGCGGAATCCTTATTTTCGCTTTGGTAAAACACCACCTGAGTTTCGACAATTTCCACAACAACTCCGATCGCATCTACCGAATCGTTACTGAGCAACACCGCGATAATATCAGCTACACTTTCAGCGTACCTAATCCACTGGGTAAAGCATTCAGAAATGATTATACCTTCGGCGAAAAAGTGGCCCGTATCTGTACTTTCGACGAGCAGCTGATTACTGTTAAACAAGGTAACGAAATCAAGAAATTTAAGGATGAAGAAGGCGTAGCTTTTACAGAGCCAGAGTTTTTCGACATATTCAATTATCCACTTTTACAGGGTGACAAAAGAACAGTTTTAAGCGAGCCTAATACGGCTATTATGACCGAAAGAGCGGCTAAAAAGTATTTTGGCAACGAAAACCCAATCAATAAAACATTTAAATTAGATAACCGTATCGAATTTAAAGTTACAGGCGTATTGAAAGATTTACCAAGCATAACCGACAGGAAAACAGAAATTTACGCATCTTATCCAACCTTAAAATCTTTCAACGAGTGGTCTGCCAGCGATGATTCGTGGGGAGGAATTTCAAGTCAGATGCAGTGTTTTGTGTTACTTCGCCCGGGCATTTCTCCGGCGCAGGTAGAAAAAGTGATGCCTGCCTACGTGAAAAAATATCGTCCTACAGCCAAGAATGTACATCATTATAAATTCCAGCCATTAGCTGAAATGCACTTCGATGCACGTTATGATGGCCCGATGGACAAGAAAAATCTATGGGTACTTTCATTCATTGGCTTGTTTCTGATTGTTACAGCTTGCGTAAACTTTATTAATCTCGCAACTGCTCAGGCTTTGAAACGTTCAAAAGAAGTTGGAGTCAGAAAAGTATTAGGTAGTGTCAGAGTACAGCTTTTCTGGCAGTTTATTTCAGAAACAGGCTTGATAACAATTATAGGCGCTTCGGTAGCTATCCTTTTAGCTTTCCTAGCTTTACCTTATGTCAATACATGGTTCAATTCACAAATCAGTATTAATATGGTCAATGATTGGCAGCTAATGCTTTTCATTGTCGCATTAATTGTAGTAGTTACTCTATTTTCCGGGTCTTATCCCGGCCTGATATTGGCCGGGTTCCAGCCTGTTCTCGCGCTTAAAGGAAAACTATCTCAGCAAAATATAGGTGGTTTTAATACACGACGCACTTTAATTATTACTCAATTCGCTATTTCACAAGTCCTGATTATCGGTATGGTTATCATTGCCAATCAGATGAAATACGCACAACAATCAGATTTAGGCTTTAAAAAAGATGCAATTGTTTTGGTTCCTGTCGCATCGGGTTCAAACTTAAGTACACAGAAAACATTAAAGAACCAATTTGCGGCCATTAATGGCGTAGAAAAAGTATCCTTATTTAATAGGCCTCCTGCTTCTAGTGCAGGTTGGAGCACTTCTATAAGATTTGATAATAGGGCAGAAGATGAAGTGTTCAGAGTAAATATAAAATCCGCAGATGATCAATATATGCCAACCTTCGGTTTAGAATTAGTGGCAGGCAGAAACGTGTTCCCTGCTGATAGCATGAGAGAATGTCTGGTGAACGAAACTTTTATTCGTAAACTGAACCTCAGGTCTCCACAAGATGTAATTGGCAAAACCATAGCAATGAATAATGGAAGGATGAGCGGGCCTATTGTGGGTGTAATAAAAGATTTTCATGACCGATCTTTTCATGAAGAAATTAACCCGGTTTGTATCGCTGAGATAGCTCCGAATTATGAAGCCTTCGGCATTAAATTGAATATGGCCAATGCTCAGGCAACATTGGCAAGTGTAGAGAAAATATGGACAAAAGCACATCCTGACCAGATTTATGAATATCAGTTTCTGGATGAAACCATCGCCGAGTTCTACGAAACTGAAAGCGTGATGTTGAAACTGATACAAGCATTTTCAGGCATTGCTATTTTCATCGGTTGTTTAGGTTTGTATGGGCTGGTTTCTTTCATGGTTGCTCAGAAGACCAAAGAGATTGGCATCAGAAAAGTATTAGGAGGTACGATTACCAATATCATCTGGATTTTTGGCAAAGAGTTTTCTCGTTTGATTCTGATTGCTTTCCTTGTAGCAGCTCCTCTTGCTTGGTGGTTGATGAATGGCTGGCTACAGGATTTCAAATTCCATATCGATATTAAGGTAGAAGTATTTATATTAGCTATTGCATCAACCTTCGTAGTTGCCGCCTTAACCGTCGGTTATCAGGTAATCAAAGCAGCATTGATGAATCCGGTGAAATCATTAAAATCAGAATAGCATGGGGCATGGGGCAGAGGGCATTCGTTTTTCCCTCTGCTCTTAGCCCTCTGCCCTAAGCCTTAACGTATGATACGCAACTATTTAAAAATCGCCATTCGTAATCTTGTAAAAAACAAGGTTTACTCCTTTATCAACATCGGTGGATTAGCCGTAGGCTTCACAGTCTTTTGTCTGATTGCTCTGTATGTAGCTGATGAATTAAGTTTTGATAACTTTCACGCCAAAGGAGATCATATCGTAAGATTAGTGCATCATGCTGAATGGGAGGGAGGAGAAGCACACCATGCGGTTACCTCGGCGGCTTTTGCTCCGGCATTGAAAGCTGAATTCCCTGAGATAAAAGAAGCGGTTAGAATTGTACCCGAAGGCGGTGGTGTCATCGCATTTAAAGATAAAACTGTTATGGCAGGTAATATCCTGTTCACTGATAAAAATGTATTTGATGTTTTTACTTTTTCTTTCATAACAGGTAATCCAAAAACTGCGCTTTCTGAACCAAATACGATTGTTATTACAGAATCGCTGGCAAATAAAATATTCGGTAATGCTAAAAATGCCCTGAATCAGACCATTGTATTTGATAAAGAAGTAGCCAATAAAATTACTGGAGTAGTTCAGGATGTTCCGGGTAATTCACATATACAATTTGAGGGCTTACGTTCATTGCCTAATAACTTCACTGCTAATTGGCAGGATTCTAATTTATATACTTATTTGCTTCTGAATGATGGCGTAGATAAAAGCAAACTGGAAGCAAAATTTCCGGCTTTTGCACAGAAAACCATTCTGAAAGAAATGCCGGTGGTATCTTATAAAATGGAATTGCAACAATTGCGTGATATCCATTTACACTCTAACCTGCAATACGAAATCAGTGCCAATAGTTCTATCAATCGTGTTTATCTATTCGTTGCATTAGCGGCTTTGATATTGATTATTGCCATTATTAATTACATGAATCTGGCTACAGCCAGAGCAGGTTTAAGAACCCGTGAAGTAGGTGTTCGTAAAGCAATCGGTTCTACACAAACCGATCTGATGGGGTTGTTTATTGTTGAAGCACTTACACTCAGCATTATTGCATCGGTTATTTCTGCCTTTTTAATAACAGGTTTATTGCCATTCTTTAATCAATTGGCGGATAAATCTTTAGAAGTCAACAGATTTGGACTTGGGTTTTCAATAGCCGTTTTTGCGTTATTCAGTCTATTTGTAGGCTTCCTGAGTGGTAGTTATCCGGCTTTCTTCATCTCCAGATTCAAAATTGTTTTAGCATTAAAAGGCCTCTCAGGCAACTTAAACCAAAGTGTCATTTTTAGAAAATCATTAGTAGTTTTTCAATTTGCTGCAACCATAGTTCTGATTGCCGGAGCCTGGATTATCTATCAGCAACTAAGCTTTTCAGAGAATACCGACCTCGGATTTAACAGAAATCAGGTAGTAACTATCCATATTGACGACAGAGACCTACGCTCAAAAGTAGGAGCCCTCAGAGAGCAATTGATGAAAAATCCGCTGATAGAAAATGTAGCAACGGCTGGTAACCCAATTGGTAATAACGATTTAGGACAAACACCTTACTATTTTGAAAAACCAGATGGTTCTATTTCTACCAATTCTACAGTGGTGCAAGAATTAATGGTAAATGCCTCTTTTATCCCAACGATGGATATTAAGATGAAATTGGGTGAAAATTTTTCAGAGAATAAACTCACTGATAAAACTGATGCAGCGCTTATCAATGAGACTTTATTGAAACAGTTGGGTTATTCAAACCCGATAGGGAAAAAAGTTCAGGTAAAGACGTATAATGGAACTACCACTGTTGAGCGTAAAATAATAGGCGTGTTTAAAGATTTTCATACCTATTCATTGCAACATAAAGTAGAGCCTGTGGTATTGATTATGCCTCCGAAAGCTAGTGCGGAAGATAATTTATATGTAAAAATCAACACCACAAATACCAAAGAAGCACTCGCTTATATTGAAAAAACGTATCGTGAATTCGATAAAATCAATCCGATTGAAATAAAATTCCTGAATCAGAATTTTGCCCGCCAATATGAGTCAGAACGCAAACAAGGGGTGCTCTCACTAAATTTTGCCATCATTTCTGTTCTGTTAGCTTGTTTGGGTTTATTTGGTTTAGCTGCCTTTACAGCGCAACAAAGAGTAAAAGAAATAGGCGTGAGAAAAGTATTAGGAGCCAGCGTAACATCTATATTCCTTTTATTGAACAAAGACTTTATGAAACTGGTAGCAATTGCCGCAGTGATCGCCATTCCACTAGCAATAGTCTTGATGAATAAATGGCTGCAAAACTTTGCCTATAAAGTCGAAATCCATTGGTGGATATTTGTTAGCTCAGCCTTTATCTCTGTATTGATTGCCCTGGCAACAGTAAGTTATCAGGCCATCAGAGCAGCGTTAGTAAATCCGGTTAAATCTCTTAAAACAGAATAAAGCCCCCCATCCCTGAAGGGGTGCTGCTTACGCCAGAGAATTGTCTATTTTTTAGTTCTCCTTTAGGGGTTAGGGGTATTATTTTCAAACTTTTTATAAATCCCCCTTTAGGGGTTAGGGGCATGCTATCAAACTATTTCAAAATCGCATTCAGGAATCTTGTTCGTAACAAGGTCTATAGCTTTATCAACATTGTTGGTTTAGCTATGGGAATTACAGCTTTTTTATTTATTCTGGAATACATCAGTCTGGAGAAAAGCGTTAATGGATTCCACAAGAAATTATCGGATACCTATCGCTTACTGAATGAAGATACTAAGGGTAATACCTGGACAGAGATTGAGCCGGGCTGGGCATTGAAAGCCAAAGAAAATTTCCCTGAAATAAAGGATTTCTGTCGCTTCGAATCGGGTATTTCTAAAGGTGTAGTAAAAAAATCAGGAGTGAACAGTGAACCATTCCGTGAATCGAACATTGGGTTTGCAGAAGGTAATTTCTTTGAGTTTTTTACTTTCCCTTTAATATCTGGCGACGCCAAAGCATTGAATAAACCCAATACAGTTTTTATTTCAGAAACAACGGCTAAAAAATACTTTGGTGCCAATAACCCAATCGGGCAGGTACTTACTTTAGATAATCAGTTTGGTACATCAAACCACACAATTGAAGGTGTTTTTGCTGATATGTCTGATAATTCTGACATCAGATACGACATGGTATTTTCATTAGAAACCATGAAAAACGCCGCTTATGTGAAAGGTAACGACTGGGCTACACTCACCAATCTTGACTCGCAATATATCAATACGTATTTCCTGCTGAATAAGGGCGTTAACCCAAAAGCATTTGAGAATAAATTATCTGATTTACGCAAAAAATTAGGTAAAGAAAATGACGGGGTTCGTTTCCGCCTGCAACCTTTGGCTAATGTACATTTAGCGGCTTCTTTAGGCGATAACTATCAGACTACAGGCAATCTGAAATATGTGTATATGTTAGGTGGGATTGCCTTTTTGATATTACTGATTGCGTGGTTCAACTATATCAATCTTTCAACGGCTAATTCTCTGAAAAGAGCTAACGAAGTAGGCGTGAGAAAAGTAATTGGAGCTACACAACTAAACCTGATTACGCAGTTTTTAGGGGAGTCAATCTTAGTGAATTTGTTAGGATTTGGTTTATCAATATGCTTTATCTACTCATTTCAGCCATTTTTTAATGAGTTAATTGGTAAAGAGTTATCCATTAGAGCTATTGAGTTTTCTTCGGTTTCTATATTAGGCTTAGGTTTACTTTTATTCGGGTCAATTTTTTCAGGAGCGTTAACAGCGTTTGTTTTATCAAATTTCAACCCGATTGAGACATTGAAAGGCAAATTAAGTAAGCAATCTAAAGGAATACTCTTGCGCAAGGCATTGGTCGTGTCGCAGTTCAGTATTTCTATAATGTTGATTTTAGGAACAGTCCTGATATACCGCCAGTTGCATTTTATGCAGAACAAAAACCTGGGCATGAATACCCATCAGCTATTGGTAATAAAAGGGCCAGAGGTGGGTCAGGATAGTACTTACAAAGACCGTAAAACTGCTTTTGTAGATGGTTTATCTCAACAAAGTTTTGTGAAAGATTATTGTGCGTCAGGTACAATCCCAAGTGGTTGGTATAATTTTACCACCTCCGGCTTTACTCAACCAAGTTCGAAACCGGGTGATGAGTTAAAAACGTATTCGTTTGCTATTATTGGCGACCGCTTCCTGAAAACATACGAAATTGATTTAAAAGCAGGCCGAAATTTTACAGCGGCTGAATGTAATATAGAGTGGAGCAAAAACAGCAAAATATTATTGAACGAACAGGCTGTACAATCTTTGGGTTTTACATCGGCAGAAGCTGCCGTTAACCGACGCATTCAATGGGATGAAAGACCTTTAGAAATTATTGGTGTTGTGAAAAACTATCATCATCAGGGCGTTCAAAAAGCTATTGATCCTATCATATTTTATCCACAAAATTCATCCTCTTATTACACCGTAAGACTGACCTCTGACCAGATGCAGGATAAAATAGCCAGTCTGGAAAAACTCTATAAAGCTAATTTTCCCGGTAATCCTTACGAATACTTCTTTGTAGACGAAAACTTCAATAAGCAATATCTAACCGAGCAGCAATACAGTAAAATATTCACAACATCCTCTATCTGGGCTATTGTAATTGCGTGCTTAGGTCTTTTTGGATTAGCTACTTTCACTACCGAAAGCCGTACGAAAGAAGTAGGTATCAGAAAGGTATTGGGTGCAAGCGTGTTGGGTATTACAGCATTATTAAGTAAAGATTTCTTGAAGTTAGTCATTGTCTCAATTTTAATCGCCAGTCCAATTGCTTATTACCTGATGAGTAAATGGCTGGAAAATTTTGAGTATAAAGTAAATATATCCTGGTGGATTTTTGCTGCCTCCGGTTTAGGTGCCATACTGGTAGCCTTACTTACGGTAGGCTATCAGGCTATCAGAGCTGCATTGTTAAATCCGGTGAAATCTCTTAAAACAGAATAGCAGGGGGCTTGGGGAATGGGGCAGAGGTTTTTCGCCCAATGCTCCATGCCCTTTGCCCAAAGCACAAAACTATGTTACTGAACTATCTGAAAATTGCGTGGAGGAATCTTCTGAAGTATAAACTCTTCTCTCTGATAAATATATTGGGGTTGAGTCTGGCTATTCCATCTGCGCTGATGTCGTTGATTCAGATTGTAAATTATTATGAATATGATACTTTTCATAAAGACAGAGACCAGATAGTAAGGGTAATAACTGATGAAAAACAGAAAGATGGACAAGTGACAAATTGGGCATCAAGTCCATTTCTATTGGGTCAACACATTAAAGAAAATCTGGCAGGAATTGAGCAATCCACAACTATTGTAAGGGATCGTAATTGGTTATTGAGTAATGGTTTCAAAACTAAGAATGCCAATGCTATTTATACTGATGCTTCGTTTTTCCGAGTATTTAATTTTCCTTTAGAAAGAGGAACTTATGCTGTTGAGCCAAATACTATGGTGCTTACGTATGAGACTGCTCAATGGTTCTTTAAAGATACCAATCCGGTTGGAAATGTATTGGAGCATCCTAAATATGGTGGTTTTAAAATTGTTGGAGTTTTGAAGCCATTTAATGAAATGAAAACACAGTTCAGAACTGATGTGTTTGTGTCAACTAATGGCTACAAAGACAATAAAGCAAATGATTGGACCACCCTCCATGCACATACATTTATAAAAGTAGCAAAAGATAAAACGGCTGAAGACCTGAATAAACAATTGTCAGAAACATCAGTAGAAGTAAATAAATTAATCGGGGCAAAGGCTGATAAAAGTCTGCATTTCAAAGCACAAAATCTGGCTGAGATTTCGCCTGCCAAGGAAATATTAGAAAACGACCCATACATTCAGGATATCAGAAGTATCTATATCAATTTCGCTTTTCAATTAATTATGATTGCATTGGCAGCCTTAAATTATATCAATCTTACACTGGCACGCTCAATGAACAGAAGCCGTGAAGTAGGTGTAAGAAAAGTAATGGGTGCTAAAAAATCTCAATTAATATTTCAGTTTCTGACAGAATCAGTATTAGTTTCTTATTTAGCCCTTGGCTTTGGTTTGTTTATTTTATGGTTTATTAAAGAAAATATACACGTTTCGTGGCTTACATGGGATATTGATCATTTTGGCTATCTCGTACTATTATTTGTGGTATTCAATCTGGTTCTTGGTTTGGTAGCCGGAGCATCTCCAAGTCTTATTCTTTCCTCTTATCAGCCTGTAAAAGTATTGAAAGGCGCTGTTTCTCCTTTAGGTTTTAGAAAAATAGGTTTTCGGAAGTCGCTAATCGTAGTGCAGTTTACGATAGCTTTGATTTATATATTCTTTATGGGACAGGCTTTCCACCAGGTAAGTTATATGGCCAATGATAACGAAAACTATCAACGCGAAAATATACTCAATATTAATCTGGCAGGTACTAAGAGTAAGCTTTTTGCAAATGATATAACTACAATTAAAGAAGTAGAAAAAATAGGATACACCTCGCTGAATTTTGGTAATAAACCTACTTATTCAAGTATAAAAAATACCAAGAATGAAACGGCAAGACCAGCATTTTACTATGCGGCAGACCACAATTTTATTGAGAATATGGGTCTGAAATTTGTAGCAGGCGCAAACCTTCTTGAGAGCAATTCAGAGCAACCTTCACCAATGGTTGTAGTCAATCAAAAATCTGTAGAAAATCTTCGGCTTGGTTCTGCACAAGATGCCATAGGAAAGCTTATAATTTTAAATGATACCCTTTCCGCAACAATTATAGGAGTTGTTGAGAATTTCTGCCATTATAATTACGAAAGTAAGATAGAACCTATGGTTTTTCAATATCAGCCATCTTTGTTTAAAGTGATGTGTCTGAAAACAACTGGCGTAGGTGACAGAAAAGTACTTGAAGCTACCATAGGAAAACTATGGGAGAAGCTGAACCCGTATCAGGAAATGAACGCCTCGTGGCTGGACACTGATTTGTATGAAGTATATTATCCTTTCGAAGACATGAAGTTTATGAGTATGGAAGGGCTAGCCATTTTTGTGATAGCTATTCTAGGACTTATAGGCATACTTACCTACAGCCTGGAAAAACGAACCAAAGAAATTGGAATCAGGAAAGTGTTGGGTGCTGATATATCGGAGGTAATAAGGCTGATGTCACGTGACTTTATTAAATTATTGGCTATTGCCACTATCATCGCTGTTCCTGCCGGACTAGGCGTAGCTATATTTATGAATAGTTTCATGGTATTCAACAATGGCATAGGTTACCTGGCTATGGGTATACTTTTATTTATTGTAATAGGAGTTGCATTAAGTGCTGTCGGCTTTTTCTCATGGAAAATAGCGCAGACCAATCCGGCAAAGACATTGAAAACGGAGTAAAATACCGCCCCTGAAGGGGAGTTGCTTACGCACGAGTAATTAAGCAAAAAGGGGTATGAGAAAAATATTATCTAACTTTTAAAAATCCCCCTTTAGGGGTTAGGGGCTATGCTATTCAACTATTTCAAAATCGCATTCAGAAATCTTGCTAAAAACAAGGTTTATTCATTCATCAATATTGGGGGGCTAGCCGTCGGGATGTCGGTAGCCATATTGATTGGATTGTGGATTTATGATGAATTATCATACAATAAATCCCATAAAAACTATGAGTCTATTGCACAGATACGCAATATCAGCACCGACCCTAATACTGGTATTACCAGAAGTGGTCCTGCTTTGCAATTTCCTTTAGGCACAGCGCTTAAAAATAATTACAAACACTACTTCAAGCATGTTTTACAGGCATTCTGGGTAGGAGATTATACCCTTTCTTCTGTAAACGACAAGTACCCCAAAAGAGGCGAGTTCATTGATGGCGATGTAATTGATATGCTTTCGTTGAAAATGATTAAAGGTTCAGCCGCTTCCTTAAACGACCCTCACTCAATTATCCTTTCAAGGTCTACGGCCGAAGGTATTTTTGGTAAGGAAGACCCAATCAACAAAAACCTGAAGATAGACAATCGTATGGATGTGGTGGTGAGTGGAGTATATGAAGACCTGCCTAAAAACAATCGTTTCAGCGAAATACAGTTCTTCTCTCCATGGGCATTATGGGTATCCTCAAATGATTGGGTAAAAGCAAACGAAAACGAATGGAATAATAGCTCATTCAATGTCTATGTTCAACTGCACCCGAATGTATCAGTTGAACAGGCGAATGCAGGTCTGAAAGGCTTTTATGATAAGAATGCTCCAAAAGAAATAGCTAACGACTGGAGAAAATATAGCCCGGGTATATTTTTATACCCAATGAAACAATGGCATCTATATTCTGAGTTTAAAGATGGGAAGATAGTAGGCGGACGCATCACTTTCGTATGGTTGTTTGGTATCGTAGGCATTTTTGTACTACTCTTGGCCTGTATCAATTTCATGAACTTGAGTACAGCTCGCTCGGAGAAACGTGCCAAAGAAGTCGGTATCCGCAAAGCCATTGGTTCAGTACGAGTGCAGTTGATACAACAGTTTCTAAGTGAGTCTTTCCTGGTTGTTTTGTTTGCCTTTGTTTTGGCTATTGGTTTTGTTTTAACAGCATTGCCCTGGTTTAATAATCTGGCCGATAAAGATATGTCGGTACCGTTTAAAAATCCGGTTTTCTGGGCAATCAGCATCGGGTTTATAGTATTTACGTCTGCGTTGGCTGGTATGTATCCTGCTTTTTATCTCTCATCATTCCAACCTGTTAAGGTGCTGAAAGGTACTTTTAAACTAGGCCGTTTTGCCTCTCTTCCCCGAAAGGTTCTGGTAGTTGTTCAATTCACAGTTTCAGTAGTATTGATTGTTGGGACTATTGTGGTCTATCAACAGATTCAACACGCACGAAACAGGCCGGTGGGTTATAACAGAGAAGGATTAATCAAGGTATCATTGAACGACCCTAATTATAAAGGGAAACAAGATGTGATAAAAAGCCAGTTAATAGGCACGGGTATGGTAGAAAATATGGCGCTCTCTTCAAGCCCTTTAACCGAAATCTGGAGTAATGCAGGTGGTTATAATTGGAAAGGTAAAAATCCTGAATTGGCTTCTGATTTTGCAGTAATTAATGTAACACATGATTTTGGTAAGTTGATTGACTGGAAAATAAAAGAAGGTCGTGATTTTTCCCGGACATTTGCGACAGATTCTAATGCCATAGTGATTAATGAGACAGCAGCAAAATATTTAGGACTTAAAAACCCTGTCGGAGAATTTGTTACTAATCAGGATGAGGGTGCAAGCAAAAGCTGGCAAATAATTGGGGTAGTAAAAGATTTAGTCATGCAGTCACCTTATGAACCTGTCAAGCGCTCTTTCTATTTCTTAGACCCTAAGTATGTAGACGTAAATCAGATGATTATCAAAATGAAACCTAATGTAAGCGCCAGCGAAGCCTTACCAAAAATAGAAGCAGTATTTAAAGAAATAGTACCTTCGGCTTTATTTGATTATAAATTCGTAGATCAGGAATATGGTAATAAATTCAATCAGGAAGAGCGCATCGGTAAATTAGCCAGTTTCTTTGCTTTGCTAGCCATCTTTATCTCCTGCTTAGGTTTGTTTGGTTTAGCTTCTTTTGTTGCCGAACAGCGCACCAAAGAGATTGGTATCCGAAAAGTTTTAGGTGCCAGTGTAACCAGTCTCTGGCAAATGCTGTCTAAGGATTTTGTAATGCTAGTCATTATTTCATGTCTCCTAGCAGCACCTATTGCTAATTATTTCATGAGTCAATGGCTAACCAAATACGATTATCATACCGAGATTTCATGGTGGGTTTTTGTAGTAACAGGTTTCGGGGCTTTGGGTATTACATTACTTACAGTTAGTTACCAAGCTATCAAAGCCGCATTGATGAATCCGATAAAAAGTTTAAAAACGGAATGATTGGAGAAGGGAGAATGGAACAAGGAGAAAGCAATCTGCCATAGCAGGATTTATTCTTTTACTTGTTCCGTGTTCCATTCTACTTTAACCAAAAAAATATGATACGTAACTATTTAAAAATCGCTTTCAGAAACCTTGTCAAAAACAAGGTTTTCTCTGCTATCAATGTTTTTGGATTAGCCATTGGGATAGCTACCTGTCTGATTATTGTACTTTTTGTACAAGACGAATGGAGTTATGACCGGTTCAACGAAAAGGCCGATAGAATTGTGCGTGTGGTTTTAAGAGGAATGATGAATGGCGAAGCCATGAAAGAGGCAGTCACGATGGCTCCAACGGCCCATACCCTTAAAAACGATTATCCCGAAGTAGAAGAAGCTACCCGTTTAAGAAACTATGGAAGCCAAAAGATTACAGTTGGAGAAAAAACATTCAAAGATGAAAATCTGGCTTATGTAGATGCTAATTTCTTTCAGGTATTTACGCTTCCTTTCATTAAAGGAGATGCCAAAACAGCTTTGCTTGAGCCGAATACGATAGTAATTACGCAGGAGACAGCTATTAAATACTTTGGCAATGAAGACCCGATTGGCAAAGTATTGACTTTTAAAGACCTGAAACAGGTTTATAAAGTAACAGGTGTAATTGAGAAAGTACCTGCTAACTCACATTTTCACTTTGACCTTTTGGGCTCAATGGAGAGTCTGGATGATGCCAAAGGCACCAGTTGGATGCAGTCTAGCTATTATTCTTATCTCTTGCTACACAAAGGCTACGATTATAAAAAACTAGAGGCCAAGCTGCCACAAGTGGTAGATAAATATATGGCTCCGCAACTCGAGAAAGCCTTAGGTGTGAGCTTGAGTGAGTTCAGAAAAAAAGGAAATGATGTAGGGCTTTATTTACAGCCACTAACAGATATACACTTGTATTCTGATTTTAGTATTAATCTTGAGCCGGGTGGAGATGTTCGTTATGTATATATATTTGGCGCGATTGCCATCTTCATGCTATTGATTGCCTGTATCAATTTTATGAATCTTTCCACAGCTGGTGCTTCCAAGCGTGCCAAAGAAGTAGGTGTCAGAAAAGTTCTGGGTTCTGTCAAATACGAATTAATAGGGCAATTCTTATTAGAATCGATGATGCTGACATTTTTTGCTTTAGTGTTAGCTTTAGGAATAGTGATTATGGTCTTACCGTTTTTCAACGATTTATCAGGCAAAGAGCTGACTTTACAGTTTACAAATTATCCGCTTGTTATCACAGGACTTCTCTTATTTGGCCTATTAGTAAGCATATTAGCCGGAAGTTATCCGGCATTTTTCCTTTCTTCTTTTAAACCTGTCGCAGTGTTGAAAAGCAAGTTTATGGCCGCAGGTAAAACCATTGGCCTGAGAAGTGGGCTGGTTGTTTTTCAGTTTATGATTTCTATCAGCCTCATTATAGGTACTACTATTGTTTATCAACAACTTTCCTACATTCAGAATAAAAAAATAGGATATAACAAAGACCAGTTATTGGTCTTGAGAAATACAGGAGCATTGGGTCAGAATGAAATAGTTTTCAGAGACCAACTCTTGAAAGACCCTCGGGTAGTCAATGTAACAGTTTCAGGTTTTTTACCTGCCGGGCCTACTTATAATAATATGTCAGGGACTTATCCTGATGAAAAAATCAATCAGAACAGAAGAACGATTATTTATCAGGTAGATGACCAGTACATCCCGACTATGGAGATGCAATTGGTTAGCGGACGTAATTTTTCAAAGGAATTTGGTACTGATTCTTCTGGCGTAATTATCAACGAAACAGCTGCTAAAATTTATGGTTGGGGCAAAGATGCGGTAGGCCATACTGTTAATCGATTCACCAACAATGATGGAGGGAAAAAAGCATATAAAGTAATTGGCGTAGTAAAAGATTTTAATTTCAGGTCATTACACGAAGAAATCGCTCCATTGATGATGGTATTAGAAAGAAATTCAGGATTAATCATAAAAGTAAAAGCACAAGATATACAAGGCTTATTAAAGGATATGAAAAGCCAATGGGCTGCCTTTAAAGTAGAAGAACCATTTAACTATGCTTTTCTTGATGAGCTTTTTCAGAAAACCTATTTAGCCGAACAAAAAACGGGTACTATTTTAGGCATCTTCACAGGGCTTACTATTTTCATTGCCTGTCTGGGATTATTCGGATTAGCTACCTTTACGGCCGAGCAACGTATCAAAGAAATAGGTGTTCGTAAAGTGCTGGGGGCCAGCATATCGCAGATTGTAGTTTTACTTTCAATAGATTTTGTAAAATTAATCCTGATTTCCTGTTTCATCGCTTTCCCATTAGGTTATTGGGGAATGGACAAGTGGTTACAGGATTTTGCATATAGGGTAGACATCAAATGGACTGTATTTATATTGGCCGGTGCTGGGGCAATAGGAGTAGCGTTGCTTACCATTAGCTACCAGGCCATCAAAGCAGCTTTAATGAATCCTGTAAAAAGTTTAAAATCAGAATAACAAAAGCAATAAAGATTTCCCCCTTTTGATTATTCGTTTTATATTTCATTCAATTCGGCCTGAGATTTTCTGCCGCGAATAGTTGTAGTGATAGTATACGTGAACTGCAAACCAAAATAAAAATATAGATAAGTATCCTGATAAAGCCGATCAGAAGGTTTGTCCGTTACTGTACGAAATCCTGTCCATTTTCGGACAGGATTTTATTTTTAATTGAATGTAATGTGTTGATATTTAGGATGTTGTGATTTTGGCATGGCTTTAGATACTATAATAGCAATGTAAATTATGGCCTGTATTATTGCTTTCTCATTAAGATATTGTAGAATGAAACAAGGGAAAAGAGAAACGGTTTTGGCACAAGAATAATGATTAGATTTTCTGCAACGTAATAAACTTTTTTTGCATCTATATCATTGCAGATGATACTATATAAAATACAAAAAATGGAGAGATGGTAGGAGGAAATATAGCTCAATTATTTCCATTCTTCTTTCTTCATTTTCCTTTACTCCTAAAATTATGATACGCAATTACTTGAAAATCGCCTGGAGAAACCTTACTAAGAGCAAGGTTTACTCATTTATTAATGTTTTTGGCCTTGCTGTAGGGATGGCAGTGGCTATGCTGATTGGCCTTTGGATAAACGACGAGATGTCCGCCAATAAGCACCACGATAATTATGCCACACTTTACCAGATTAAAATGCACCAGACCTTTGATGGACGTAGAGGTACACAAGATGCGATTCCTTTTCCGATGGGAGAAGAATTACAATCGAAGTACCCCGATTTCAAAGCTGTTGCGATGTGCGACTGGGGTAGTACACGTTCACTGGTAGTAGGCAATCAGAAGTTTCTGAAATTTGGCCATTTTATTGGCAAAGATGCCATTGATATGTTTTCATTGAAAGTAAAAAACGGAGACAAAAAACCTCTGGAAGAACCTTATTCTATTGTATTGACACAAGAGACTGCCGAAGCATTGTTTGGCAAGCAAGACCCTATCGGGAAAGTAGTGAGAGTTGATAATACAATGAATCTGAAAGTAACTGCTGTTTTGGAGAAACAACCTAAAAATGCCACCCTGCAATATGATTACCTGATACCATGGCATTTGCAGGAAAAAATTTATGATTGGATTGCAAAATTTCATAAAACCTCCTGGGGTAATAACTCCTGGCAGGCATATGTGCAGTTAAAAGAAGGAGTAACACCAGAAAAAACGAATGCTAAAATCAAGAATGTAGTACTTGACCACTTCAAAGATGATAAATTGATGCAGAAGAGCATTAAGCCTGAGGTTTTTCTTCATCCGATGGAGAAATGGCGTCTATACTCTGATTTTACAAATGGTGTAAACTCAGGCGGTTTTATCAAATATGTACAACTATTTGGCATTTTTGGCATCTTTGTTTTAGTAATTGCCTGTATTAATTTCATGAACCTGAGCACAGCCCGTTCTGAAAAACGTGCCAAAGAAGTAGGTGTTCGGAAAGCAGTCGGTTCAGCCAGAAAACAATTGGTCAGCCAGTTTTTGAGCGAATCTGTTATGATTGCTTTTATGGCTTTGGTAGTCGCATTTCTGTTGGTAGTTATTTCATTACCATACTTTAATAAGCTGACTGAAAAATTGATGACCATCCAGTTCAGCAATCCTGTTTTCTGGATAATAATTATAGGATTTACCTTATTTACAGGCTTATTAGCCGGAAGTTATCCTGCGCTCTACCTGTCCTCATTCAACCCTGTTAAAATACTGAAAGGCGGCGTTCATGTAGGTAAGAATGCCTCTTTGCCTCGCAAAATTCTGGTAGTGATTCAGTTTACATTCTCTATTGTACTGATGATTGGAACGGTAATTATCTATCAGCAGATACAGCATGCCAAAAATCGTCCGATTGGATTTAATAGTAAAGGGCTTATTTCGGTTGAATGGTCTAAAGACCTGGGTGATAATTTTCAGTCAGTTCAGAACGAACTGCTAGCCTCTGGCGTGGTATCTTCTGTCTGTAAAACCAATTCACCTCCAACCGATATTTATAGTAATAATAATGGCTGGGAGTGGAAAGGTTCAACACCTGAAGATAAATCGGCTATTTTCAATACGATTGCTACTAACTATGATTACGTGAAAACGATTGGCGTAAAGCTCAAAGAAGGCAGGGATTTTTCAAGAGAATTTGCCACAGATTCTACAGGAGTAATTCTGAATGAGGCAGCAGTTAAACGTATGGGATTGAAACATCCGGTTGGAGAAATAGTCAAATGGAATGGAAAAGACCGAACTATTGTAGGCGTGGTATCAAATGTGATGATGGAGTCTCCTTATCGGGCTATTTCGCCTTTAACAATCGTATTTGAAAAAGACTGGGTAAATTTTATCAATGTAAGAATCAGCCCGAGTGTTTCAAGTGCCGATGCGATCAAACGCATACAGCCTATTTTTGATAAATATAATCCAGGTTTCCCTTTCGCTTATAAGTTTGCTGATAGCGAGTATGCCAGAAAGTTCAATTATGAAGAACTGATTGGTAATCTGGCTGCTATTATCTCCATATTGGCCATTTTTATTTCATGTCTGGGCTTGTTTGGTTTAGCCTCATTTATGGCCGAACAACGCAAGAAGGAAATCGGCGTAAGAAAAGTATTAGGAGCCAGCATCGTCAACCTTTGGGGATTACTCTCGAAAGACTTTGTGAAACTGGTAGTGATTTCCTGTGTCATTGCTTCACCGATTGCCTGGTATGGCATGACCAAATGGCTGAGTGATTATACCTACAAAATAAATATAGGTGCAGGCGTATTTTTACTGGTGCTTGTGGTAGCCTTAATGGTCACTTTGCTAACGGTGAGCTATCAGGCCATCAAAGCCGCATTGGCTAATCCGGTGAAATCATTGAAAACGGAATAGATTGCAGAATTGAAAAAGGAACAAGGAAAAAGGAGTAAATTCTCTTCTTTGTTCCTTTAACTGTTCTATATGCTCCTTTAACCCTACAAAATTATGCTACGAAACTACCTGAAAATTGCTTTTCGAAATTTACTGAAAAACAAGACTTTTTCATTCATTAATATTTTTGGCTTGTCAGTAGGGTTGGCTACCTGTCTGCTGATTATGTTATATGTGGTAGACGAACTAAGTTACGACAAACATCATAAGAATGGAGATCGGATTTTTAGAGTGGCATTAGAGACCAGAGATGAACAATGGTCGTCAGCAGCGGCTCCTGTAGCACAAGGCTTTAAGAAAGATTTTGCTGAAGTTGAAGAAGCCACTCGTTTGCTTAATTTTCCGAATATTGATAAAGTCCTTCTGAATAATGAAAAGGAGAAAAAGCAATTCTACGAAACTAATGCTTACTACGTAGATGATACTTTCTTCAAGGTTTTTACTTATGATTTTAAGTTTGGTAATAGTGAAACTGCCTTAACTCAACCTAATACAATCGTACTTTCGGAGACCGTAGCTAATAAGATATTTGGTAATGAAAATCCGGTAGACAAAGTTATTAATGTAGAAATTCCTTACGGTAAGTTAAACTATACCGTAAAAGGTGTTTTCAAAGATAAACAGCAAAAATCTCATATTAATGCTCACCTATTGATTTCTATGCAGAATGGTGATGTCGGGCAATGGGTAGTTAGGCAAACTAACTGGGCAATTAATAGTATTTTTCACACGTATATAAAGTTAAAACCTAAAACAGATAGAGTAGCTTTTGAGAGAAAATTACCCTCATTTTGGGAAAGAAATGGCGGTGCAGATATGAGGGTTATTAATGTAACCAAAACGATTTTCCTCCAACCGCTACAAGAGATATATCTGAAATCATCTATTGGTAATGAAATTTCAGCCAATGGAAGCATGACTTATATATATATATTCAGTTCAATTGCTGCCTTTTTGCTACTGATTGCTTGTATCAACTTTATGAACCTTTCCACGGCTCGTTCAGAAAAACGAGCCAAAGAAGTAGGCGTAAGAAAAGTAATGGGTGCTAATAAGGACTCTCTCATCAAACAGTTTTTAGGAGAGTCGTTAATCATGTCGTTTATTGCGCTTTTTGTTGCTTTATTATTAGTACAATTATGCCTGCCTGCTTTTAATAATTTTACGCAGAAAAATATCAGTATTCTCCAAAATCCATCTATTTTGCTTTGGGTAGTTGGACTAACACTAGTAACAGCTATACTTGCAGGGCTTTATCCATCCTTTTATTTATCATCATTCAGACCAATTGCTGTTTTAAAAGGAAAGTTAATCAATAGTATTTCAGCCACATTTATCCGCAAAGGCTTGGTTGTTTTCCAGTTTGCTATTTCTGTTACTCTCATTCTGGTAACAATAGTCATTTGGAAACAAATGGGTTTAATCAGAAATCAGGACTTAGGTTTCAATAAAGACCATCAATTGATTATACCATTCAGAAGTGCAGCTACTGCTAATAATTATAACGCTTTGAAAAGCGAGGCACTGAAAAATGCTAAAGTTATTTCAGCTTCTGCGGGTACAAGCTATCCCGGAATACAGCTTGTCGAAGACCAGTTTTTTTATGCAGAAGGTAAAAGCATGGAAGAAAAAGTGGATATCCTTTTTGCAAGAGCGAACGATGATTATATCGAAACCCTTGGTTATAAACTACTTTATGGCAGGTCATTTTCAAAGAACTCTACCGCAGACTCTAATGCTATTATATTGAATGAGTCAGCAATAAAACAATTGGGTTATGATGTTAAAAATGCTGTTGGTAAAAGAGTTAATTATGAGGAAAGAGGGAAAGTGTTAAACAGAGAAATAATTGGAATTGTTAAAAACTTCAATTTTCATAGTTTGCACGAAGCCATCGGACCATATGGCATTGTAAAACTTGAAGGAGACCAACACAATTTCTTCATTGCTAATCTGCAAAAAGGTAATTTTAAATCTACCATCGCTAGTATTGAACAGATCTGGAAGAGACTCAATCCTGCCTCTCCTTTTGAATATTATTTCCTTGACCAGGATTTCCAGAGAAGTTATCAGAAAGAAGAAAAAACCTCGGGTATCATTACTTATTTCATGCTCATTACCATTTTCATTGCGTGCTTGGGCTTGTTTGGCCTGGCAGCATTTAGTGCTGAGCAACGCACCAAAGAGATAGGGGTAAGAAAAGTATTAGGTGCAACAGTTGGGCAAGTAATTGGCCTTTTTACCAAAGATTTCTTAAAACTGGTGCTTATCGCCTGTGTGATTGCTTTTCCTGCCGGTTCTTGGCTGATGACCCAATGGTTAAAGAATTTTGCCTATCAGATTGAACTAGCCTGGTGGATATACGCCATTGCCGGATTGACTACTTTAATTATTGCCTTCTTGACGGTAAGTTATCAGGCTACTAAAGCGGCACTCATGAATCCAATAAAATCATTGAAAATAGAATAGTCGGAGAAGGGAAAAAGGAACAAGGAGAAAGAAGAAACAACTCTCCATGTTCCTTTCTCGGTTGTCCTTTAACCCTACAAAATTATGCTACGAAACTACCTGAAAATTGCCTTAAGAAATCTTTCAAAAAGAAAGGGTTTTACTTTGCTGAATATCTTCGGCCTGGCTATCGGTATGACCTGCTGTCTGCTGATTCTGCAATACGTAAATTATGAACGTGGTTTTGATCGGTTTCATGAAGATGCCGACAGAATTGCCCGTTTACGTATTGATAATTATAGCGAAGGCAAATTACTATGGAAATCGGCGACGGTTTTCCCAGCCTTTGCACCAACGATGAAGAAGGAGTTCCCTGAGATTGAAGAAGCCGGTCGCCTGATTGATGCGAATGTATTGCTCACCAATGAAGCGCGTAATATCAAATTCAACGAACAAAAAGGATACTTTGCCGATCCGTCGATATTAAAAATATTTACGATACCGATGGTAAAGGGTAACCCTGTGACAGCTCTGAACGCTCCTGAAAAGATAATGCTCTCAGAAAGCTATGCTAAAAAATATTTCGGTAATGAAGACCCTATTGGTAAAGTATTAAAAGCAAATGGTATGGGGAATCCTCGTGCTTTGGAGGTAACAGGCATTTTTAAAGATTATCCTAAAAATTCTCACCTGATTATTGATTATCTGGTATCCTATACTACGCTCGGTAAGACGCTTAAAGAACAGGGCGATACAGACAATTCTACTGAAACTGCCTGGGGTTGGTATGATTTCTATACTTACTTTAAACTTCGTCCTGATGCTACCATAGAGCAGGTACAGGCAAAATTGCCAGACCTCTGCGACCGGTATATTAATTCTAAGCGTGAGGCTAAAAGTACTCGTAAAACTGAGGCGTATCTGATGCCTATGACAGATATTCACTTATATTCCAACTTTAATCAGGAGGCAGAAGTGAATGGCAATGGTCAGGCCGTATCGTGGTTGTTTCTGATTGCTTTCTTTATTCTGGCTATTGCCTGGACCAACTATATCAATCTGGCAACAGCTCGTTCGTTAGAACGTGCCAAAGAAGTAGGAGTGCGCAAAGTAATGGGTGCTTTAAGAGAACAGCTGGTGGGCCAGTTCATGATGGAAAGCCTGATTCTTAATCTGTCGGCATTAGCTTTGGCTTTTACAGTCTCTTTCTTTGCTATGCCTTATTTCAGCAATTTTCTGGAGCAGCAGATTACTTTCAACTTTAGCAATAATGCTGGTTTCTGGCTGATTATGTTACTGGTTTTTGTAGCTGGTACTTTCTTGTCTGGTATGTATCCGGCTTTTGTGATGTCAGGTATAAAACCTATAATCGTTCTGAAAGGTATTATGCCAAGGTTGACAGGTGGCGTGTCTATGCGTCGTGTACTGATTGTTTCACAATTTTCGGCGTCTATTGCCTTGATTATAGGCACTATTGTGGTGTATCAGCAAATCAATTATATGAGAAATCAGAAACTGGGGGTTGATATTACTCAAACACTGGTGCTCGAAGGGGCTAGTTCTGTACAGGATTCTTTATTTCAGGCTTCGTTTAAACCCTTTAAAAACGATGTACTTAAACTGAAAGAGGCCGAAAATATCACTTTATCTTCCACTGTTCCGGGTGATGAAGTATATTGGACAAATGGGGCCAGATGGATTCGTAATCCGAAAGAATTTAGAATAACTGTATACCTCATGTCGATGGATTATGATTTTGTTCCGGCTTATAATATGCAAATGGTAGCAGGAAGAGCTTTCTCTGAAAAATTTGGTGAAGATAAGCATCGGAAAAATATACTATTGAATGAGTCGGCTGTAAAGGCTTTCGGGATAGAAAGTCCGCAAAAAGCGGTTAATGAAAAAGTTGTAGTAGGGGGTGACACAGTAAATGTAATAGGGGTAATGGCAGATTTTCATCAGGAAAGTTTGAAAAGAGCTGTTAACCCGATGGTAGCCAGATTAAACCTACGAAACGGGGGCTTCCACTCAATTAAATTGAAAACGGATGATGTCAGCAAAAGCTTAGCAGAGATTCAGGGCTTATGGAATCGTTATTTCCCGAATGACCCATTCAATTACTTCTTCCTTGATAAGCATTTCGACCGTCAGTATAAATCAGATATTCTCTTCGGAAAAGTATTCGGCTTTTTTGCCATGCTGGCTATCTTCGTAGCTTGTCTGGGACTTTTAGGTTTATCTTCTTATAACGTATTGCAACGTACCAAAGAAATCGGCGTTCGTAAGGTATTAGGGGCAAGTATTTCGAGCATCGTGGTCTTGCTCTCTAAAGATTTTCTGAAACTGGTTATCGTTGCTTCATTGATTGCATTCCCACTTGCGTGGATGGTTATGAACCAATGGTTACAGGATTTTGCCAGCCGAATCAATATTCAATGGTGGGTATTTTTGATAGCAGGCATTTCAGCCCTCATTATCGCTATTATTACCATCAGTTTTCAGTCAATCAAAGCCGCATTGATGAATCCGGTGAAATCGTTGAAAACTGAGTAGTTGAAGAAAGTAGTAAGGAGAATGGAATAAGGAGCTGCAACGGAAGAGTTTGACAATAGAAATGTTTATAGTCATTTGTAACGTTTTAAGTGTTTTTTGCATCTTAACTATCATAATGACAATATTTTAAACAAAAAATGATTGGAAGAAGAGTAAAGTTGAATAGAGGTAATTAATATAGTAATTACGTCCGTTCTCCTTGCTGCTTTTTCCATTCTCCAACAAAATTATGATACGCAATTACCTAAAAATCGCCTGGCGGAATTTGTTGAAAAACAAAACCTTTTCGCTTATTAACATCTCTGGATTGGCCATTGGCTTTAGCAGTTTTATTCTGATAGGCTTATATGTGGTCGATGAACTCAGCTACGATCAATTTCATGAAAAAGCCGATAGGATTTACCGCCTGCAAGCTGATATCCGTTTCGGAGGTACTGACTTGAGGTTAGCCGTAAGCGCCGATCCGGCTGGGGCTGTCTTGAAAAAAGACTATCCTGAGGTAGAACAATACGTAAGATTTTATACCAGCGAAGGCTCTAAATTTGTAAAAAAAGGAAATGAATATATCAATGAGGCCGACGTTGCTTATGCTGATTCGACCTTGTTTGATGTATTCAGCTTCCCATTAATAGCCGGCAATCCGAAAACTGCTTTAGACCTGCCTAATACGATGGTAATCAGTGAGTCGGCAGCTAAAAAATACTTTAGCACAACTGATGTAATCGGTAAAAGTCTTGAAGTAGGTATCCAGGAAAAAACACGTTATAATATCACGGCGGTAATGAAAGATATGCCGAAGAATTCACACTTCCATTTTGATATGTTATTCTCGATGGATAACGTAGATTATGGATTCGGGAATTTTCTGAGTCATAATTTCTATACTTATCTGGTACTCAAAAAAGGAACTGATGCCAAGGCATTTGAGAAAAAACTAGAGCAGGTAATCGTGAAATACGTGATTCCGCAAGCCAAAGAATTCATGCAGGTAAATAGCATCGAGGAGTTCAGAAAGTCGGGCAATAAACTGGAATACAGCATTATTCCATTGACTGATATTCACCTGAAATCTGATAGATTTCCTGAAATGGGCGTAAACGGTAATATGCAGTATGTGTATATTTTCTCGGCGGTAGCACTCTTTGTTTTATTGCTGGCTTGTATCAACTTCATGAACCTTTCAACAGCTCGCTCCGCCAATCGGGCTAAAGAAGTGGGCATCCGCAAGGTGCTGGGTACGGGCAAAGGAACGCTCATGAGCCAGTTCATGGCAGAATCGACTTTAATGAGTTATCTGGCTTTTGTGGTAGCCATCATCCTAACCTGGATTACTCTGCCTTATTTTAATGATTTAGCCGCTAAATCTTTCACTTTTAGTTCATTATTCGCACTAAATACCTTACCTTTTCTTTTATTATTACCTATTGTAGTAGGCATATTGGCAGGTTATTATCCTGCATTTTTCCTCTCCTCTTTCAGACCGATTGTGGTACTAAAAGGAAAAGTAAATGCCGGATTCCAGAAAAGTAATTTCCGTAATGCCTTAGTAACCTTTCAGTTTTTTACTTCCATATTTCTGGTTATCAGTACTATCATTGTTTATCGACAACTCAATTATATCCAGACCAAAAATGTAGGATTCAACAAAGACCAGGTTTTGATAGTGAATGGTACGGGTGCATTGGGACAAAGAGCAGAATCTTTCAAAAACGAAGTAATGAAACTGACAGGAGTACAAAATGGTGCTTCTGCCGCTTATCTACCTGTTTCTAACTCGTCTCGCAGCGATAATACTTTCTCAAAAGAAGCCATCATGGATATGAAAAATGGCTTCAATATGCAGAACTGGAGGGTAGATTATAACTATATTCCTACGTTGGGCATGAAGATGGTGAAAGGTAGAAACTTTTCGAAGGACTTCGGTACTGATTCGAGTGGGATGATTATTAATGAAGCTACGGCTAAGATTCTGGGCTATGAAGACCCGATAGGAAAGAAACTTTATACTTCTACGGGGGGTGGTTCAAATCAGACTAAAGTCTTTGAGATAATAGGGGTTGTGGAAGACTTCCACTTCTCGTCTATGCACGAAACCATCGGGCCATTAAGTATGCAATTAGGCAAAAGTGACTGGACAATGGCCTTTAAAGTACGTACAGATGACTTGAAAGGATTAGTGGATAGAATAGAACAGAAATACAGAGCGATGGCTCCTGAAATGCCTTTCAGCTACCACTTTCTGGATGAAAGTTTTGATGAAATGTATCGTGCTGAACAACGTGTCGGCAAAATTGCCATCACTTTTGCAGTACTTACCATACTGATTGCTTGCCTGGGTCTATTTGGGTTAGTAACCTATATTGCTGAGCAACGCACCAAAGAAGTAGGTATCCGCAAGGTATTAGGCGCATCAGTATTCAGTATTACCACGCTGCTAACAAGAGACTTTATCAAATTAGTAGTTATAGCCTTATTGATTGCCAGTCCGATAGCTTATTTGTTAATGAATAAATGGCTCAAAGATTTTACTTACCGTATAGAAATCGAATGGTGGACATTTGCGCTGGCAGGTATAATCGCCGTTCTGATTGCTATATTAACCGTAAGTTATCAGGCCATTAAATCAGCCCTGATGAATCCGATAAAATCGCTAAAGACGGAGTAAAGAGAGAATGGAAAACGGAACAAGGAGAAAGTAGGCGAAGAGGGCTGATAGACCCAAATAGTATTTCAAACAAAATAAATAAGTATAGAAAGGAAAAAGGTAATTAATAAATCCTTTTTCCTTTTACCGTTTTCCATTAACCTAATAAAATTATGATTCGCAATTACTTTAAAATCGCCTGGAGAAATTTGATGAGACACAAGGTGTTTTCATTTATCAATATCTTCGGATTAATGATTGGCTTAACCAGCTTTATTTTAATCGCCTTGTACATTTTTGATGAGCTGACATTCGACAGTTTTCATACACATGCCAATCATATTTATCGGGTAGTGAATAAAAAAGTCTCTGCTGAGGGCAAAGAGGCTAAAGTAGCCAGTGTGGCTTATCAGATATCAGAGGTTGGAAAAACAACTTTCCCTGAAATCAAAAAGGCGGCCAGATTTACAGGGGCAGGTAGAAGTAATGTTGGCACCATGGAAAATACCAATGTTTTCTACGAAGATTTGGGATATGCCAGCAATGAATTCTTGGAAATCCTTGATTTTGATATGCTTGCAGGTGAGCGCAAAACTGCATTGACTGCTCCCTTTTCGGTGGTTCTTACAGAAGAATCGGCATTGAAGTATTTTAATTCTACCAATGTTATCGGGAAAGCACTTAAGGTAGACAGAGACACCATCCCCTATACGATTACCGGTGTACTGAAAAATATCCCTGTTAATTCACATATCTCGTTCAACCTCCTTTTTTCGGAGTCGAGCATTAATAGCAAGCGTTTCCGTGATTTTGTTAGTTCAGACTGGAGTTCAGATAGCTTCAATACATACCTGCTTTTGGATGAAAAAGCCCAGAGTAATAATGTAGAAGCAAAACTCAATCAGTTAATAAAATCTAAACGCTCACCAGCTGAAAAGGATAAGTATGCCTACTCGCTTCAAGCCTTAAAGAATATTCATTTTTACTCGGCAGATATTGAGGGACAATCAGGAGGGAATATTACTTATATTTATATATTTGCCGTGCTGGCAGTATTTGTATTGGTGATTGCTTGTATTAACTACATGAACCTGACTACAGCCAGGTTTGCCAATCGTGCCAGAGAAATAGGCGTACGCAAAACGGCAGGCGCATCACGTGAGAATTTGATCAGACAATTTATAGCAGAGGCATTTTTAGTGACTGCCCTGGCTTTAATATTAGCACTGTTAGTTGTTCAGATCCTGCTCCCTTATTTCAATAATTTTACACATAAAGAGCTCACACTTGATTTTAGTACAGATTATCGTATCTGGATAGGTGTTGGCATTGTGGTAGTAATTGCCAGTCTGATGTCGGGTATGTATCCTGCTTTATTCCAATCTCGTATCAGACCGATTTTATTGCTGAAAAATAAAATTAATGTTGGTAAGGGAAATCTTTCTATTCGTCGTCTATTAGTTATATTCCAGTTTTCATTATCTATTATCATGATAATAGCAACTGCTATCGTGTATATGCAAATGAAATATGTAGATACGAAAGATATGGGCTTTAAGAAAGACCAATTGGTAATAGTAGATATTAATAGTGGCAAAGTAAGACGCGGTGCCGAAACCATCAGGAGGGAGTTTGCTAAATTATCACAGGTAAAAGATGTGTCAGTCAGCTCACGTGTACCCGGTGAATGGAAAAACTTAGCGAAGGTGAGGGTGAAAAATGAAAACGTTACTTCTCTAGAGGGAAAGGATATGTACTTTTTAGGTATTGACGACCAGTTTCTGAAAACGTATGATATTCAGCTATTGAAAGGAAGAAATTTCAGTAATACCGGTACAGCAGACTCTACGGCTGTTATTATTAACGAAAGTGCTGCTAAACAACTAGGTATCACACAGGCATCTAATCAGATTGTTGAGATTCCAAGTGTTGACTTTGGCGGCAGTATCGAAAAATTAGATGCTTCATTTAATGTAAGAGTGGTAGGTATTGTAAAAGACTTCAACTTTCAGTCTTTGCACCAGGCTGTTTCTCCAATGGTATTGGGCTTTCGAAATAACCCTATTCAGAACATTGATTATTTCAGCAGCAGGGTTACTACCGAAAATATTAATGAAACGCTCAAACAGATGGATAATATCCTGCATAGTATAGATCCGCAACATTTGTTTGAATACCATTTTTTAGACGAGCAATGGGACTTATTCTATCAACAAGACCAGATACAGCAAACTATATTCCTGATAGTAGCTATCTTGACTATTCTGATTGCTTGTTTAGGGTTATTCGGTCTTGCTACTTACGCAGCCGAGCAACGTATCAAAGAAATTGGTGTCCGCAAAGTTTTAGGCGCAAGTATCGGTAGTATCATTGTGATTCTTACAAAAGACTTTGTCAAGCTGGTATTGATAGCAGCATTGATAGCCTTCCCGGTTGCCGGGTGGGCTATGCACAGTTGGTTACAAGACTTTGCCTATCATATAGATGTTAAATGGTGGGTATTTGCCCTGGCAGGTATCATAGCCATCACAATAGCCTTGCTGACCATTAGTTACCAGACCATCAGGGCTGCACTAATGAATCCGGTGAAATCTTTAAAATCAGAATAAGTAAAGAAAGGAACAGGGAAAACGGAGAAAGGAAAAAACAATTTCCATTTTTCTTTCTCCATACTCCTTTCTCCATTTTGCTATAACCGTAACAATTATGCTTCGTAACTATCTAAAAATCGCCTTCAGAAATTTACTGAAAAACAAGATTTTCAGTATCATTAACATTGCAGGACTAGCCATTGGTATGGCTGTTTGTATGTTGATTCTGCTCTATGTATCACATGAGCTCAGCTATGATAAATTTCACCGGAACGGAAAGAATATCTTCCAGACATTGGTGAAAATGAAGTTCGGCTCTAATGACGTGCAGTTTAATCTGGTATCAAAAAACTTTGGCAATGCCGTAAAACAGGCTAATCCGGAAGTAGAAGATTATGCACGCGTAGGTGCGTCATTTCAGGATGATGTCGTGATTAAATCTGACGAAAATCATAAGTTTTTTGAACGTAAGTTTGTTTTCTCTGAGCCTTCACTATTCAATGTCTTTTCTATTGATTTCATTCAGGGAAATCCAAAAACTGCACTGGCGGAGCCGAATACTGTAGTGATTAATGAGGAGGTGGCACAAAAATATTTTGGCAATACAGACCCTATTGGTAAGACGCTCACTTACAATAAAAAAGATATTCTTAAAATAACGGGGATATTTAAAAAACTCCCGACTAACTCAACTCTCGATTATGATTTCATCGGTTCATTGTCAACCTTTGATGCAATCTCTAAAAGAGATAGAGGACAAATGTATGAATCGGATGATTTAGTAGGAACAGGTAGTTATCTGACGTATTTCTTATTGAACAAATCTGAATCAGTTGCTAAAGTAGAAAAGGTCATTCCAAAGGTAGTAACTAAAGATGAGAACAATGGGCTTATGGCTCACACGACATATATTTTAGTACCCTTTCTTGATTCACATTTAGGTAATAACTGGGGTGATTTCTCTAATACAAAATATGTTTCCATATTCCTGATCATAGCTGGAATTGTCTTGCTTCTGGCATTGATTAATTACATGAGCCTTACAACTGCCCGCTCGACTATCAGAGTAAAAGAAGTAGGTGTGCGCAAAGTTTTAGGTGCAAATCGCAAACATCTGGCTACTCAATTCTATGGTGAGTCGATCATCGTAAGCCTGATTTCGTTTGTATTGGCTTTACTATTATTTCAGGTTTTAAAACAACCTTTCTATAACCTGCTCAGCCTCAATATTGATAATTCTTTCATCACCAGTCCATTGTTTTTGAGTATTCTCTTAGGATTATTGGTATTTACCTCTTTGATAGCTGGCAGTTATCCCGCCTTATTGCTATCTAAATTTTCACCGATTCAGGTATTAAAGGGTAAGTTTGCGTCGGGTAATCAGGGTGTTAATCTGCGTCGGGTATTTATTGTATTCCAGTTCATGGCTTCTGTTGTGATGATTATTTGCAGCATGGTGGTGCAGAAACAATTGTCCTATCTACAAACGAAAAAGATTGGCATGAACAAAGAGCAGATATTGGTAGTGCCTTTATCAAACGAAGCCCAGAAGCATACGGCAGCCCTAAGACATGATTTAAAACAGGATGCAGGTATTCAACAGATAGGTGCTTCTTCTTTATCTATGTTCTCGGGAGGATGGAATATGTACTTTACCAAAACCCCAACTACCAACGAAGATGTAAGTATCAACAATATGGAAGTAGACGAAGACTTCCTGAAAATCCTGCAACTGGATTGGAAAGTGAAACCAGCCAATATGGAACAACTAGCTCTGGGTAACGATAAGATTGTGATTAACGAAACAGGTGTTGAAAAACTAAAAATAGCAGAAAAACCTATTGGGCAAAATCTGCAATTGGCCAATGAAAGACGCGAAATAGTTGGAATATTGAAAGACTTCAATTTTACTTCTCTGCAACAAAAAATAGATGGCATGGTGCTGAAAGTAGTAAAAGATACTACTCAGCTACGTACACTCTATATAAAAATAGACCCTAAATCTGACTTGCAACAAAAGGTAGCATCTATCGAGAAAGCATATAAAAAATATGAAGCCGATGTCCCTTTTGACTACTATTTTCTGGATGATGCTTTTAATAAACAATATCGTTCTGAACAACGCATGGGTAGCCTTTTTGCCGGGTTTACGGGTGTGGCTATTCTAATTGCCTGTATGGGTTTATTCGGTCTTATAACTTTTACAGCCGAACAAAAAGTAAAAGAAATTGGTATCAGAAAAGTTTTGGGAGCTACCATCGGAAATATTGTGGGGCTATTGTCTAAAGACTTTATCCGACTGGTATTAATTGCCAATGGCATTGCTTTCCCGATAGCTTATTATTTTATGAACAACTGGCTGCAAGGCTTTGCATATAAAACAGATATTGGTGCAGGTATCTTCGTTATAGCAGGTATTCTGGCCATTGGCATTGCGCTTCTGACAGTCTTATATCAAGCCATCAGGGCAGCTTTGATGAATCCGGTGAAATCTTTAAAAGCAGAATAAGGGAGAAAGGAACAGGCGGACGCTGCGCGGGAACACGGAGAAAGGAAGAAACCCTTCTCCGTGTTTATCTTTTCTCTCGGTACTTAATCTTAATTTTTTACCTGTATTTTCTTTTCCATTCCCTATTTTCCTTTCTCCCTTAAATTGTACGCTGCCGTACAAAAACTGTCCACTTCTGGACGGAATTTGCTAATCGTTTCTTTGTAAGTTGTTGAAAATCAGTTGATTATTTCTTAGGTATGCTTTTTGAGGGAGTATGTTTATGAAACAATGCTAATTGAACCACACAAACTTTTTATGCTAGAATTAGTAGCGCATTTTTGCACGCTTAGACTACATATTGAAAGAAAACTGAAGTATTGAGAGAAACATTATCTAAAAAAAAAGTCCCCTTTAGGGGCGAGGTGTATGATTCGTAACTACTTAAAAATCGCCTGGCGGAATTTGTTAAAAAACAAACTGCAAACCCTCATTAACATCACCGGACTTTCAATCGGAATGGCTTCCTGCATTCTGATCCTGATGTTTGTGTTTGATGAATTAAGCTACGATAAGTTCTGGCAAAATGGTGACAGAGTCTACCGAATGGCGCTTGAGCGCATTTATCCGGGCAGATCCACAAAATATGCCATTATTCCTCCCTCTTATGCTCGGTCAGTCAAGAAAGAATTGCCGGAAGTAGAAGAGACTGTCAGGATTTTTAATAATGGTGGAGAAACACTTATCAGACATAATAATCAGGTATATCAGGAAAGAAACGTTTTTTTTGCGGATTCTAATTTCTTCAAAGTGTTTAAATTGCCTTTGCTATATGGTAATCCTGACAAAGCGCTCATGGCACCGAATTCGGTGGTTTTAACTGAAACGACAGCCAAACGGTTTTTCGGAACAACAAATGCTATTGGTAAGTATATCGAATTAGTTCAGGGGCCAAAACTTCAGGTAACAGGAATTAGTGCAGATATGCCTAAAAATGCCCATTTTCAATTTGATTTCCTGAGTTCAGTAAAAGGTAATCGGTTTGCCGAAGCCACTAATCACATCAGCTTTGCTGCGGCAACCTATCTCTTGTTAAAACCCCATACTTCGCCTGAGCAGGTGCAAGCTAAGCTACCCGCCATTGTCGAAAAATATGCCTCAGGTGAGGTACAACGAACTTTCGGGGTGTCATATAAAGAGTATGTAAAAGCAGGCAACGGCTATTTTTATTTCTTACAACCTTTGCAGAGTATTCATTTAGAATCAAATCTGGAGGCTGAATTAGGTGCTAACGGAAGTAGCAATCTGGTCTATATTTTCATGGTTATTGCGGTTTTTGTACTATTGATTGCTTGCATCAATTTTATGAATCTGGCTACGGCTCGCTCTACCGAACGCGCCAAAGAAGTAGGTATCCGCAAGACTTTGGGTTCAACCAAATCTCAACTCGCTATTCAGTTTCTAACGGAATCTGTTTTGTTAAGTGTCACAAGTTTGTTTGTTGCTACAATATTAGTAATGTTAGCAGTGCCATTTTTTAATAATCTGGCTAACAAACATTTGATACTAGATGATTTCTTTACCTGGAAGACCATTCCATTAATGCTTATTCTTTCAATTGCCGTAGGTTTAATAGCAGGTTTGTATCCGGCTGGGGTTTTATCATCTTTTCAGCCAATACAAGTACTCAAAGGCAAGTTTATATCTAAAAAACAAGGACATAATCTGCGTAATGGCCTGGTAGTTTTTCAGTTTTCTATTTCCATCATCCTGATTATCAGTACATTGGTAGTATATAGGCAGTTGAATTATATTCAGAATAAAGAATTAGGCTATTCAAAAGATTTTGTGATTCATTTGAGAGGAGCAGGCTTTTTACAAGACCGCACACAAGTCTTTAAAGATGAAATACAGAAAATAGCAGGCGTTGAGAAAGTAGGAGGGACAAGCGCCGAACCCGGTCAGGAGCAATTCTTCGGCATTAGTTTCCGTAAAAGTGGCGAGAAAGAAACCGTAACGGGCAAGGCAATGGTAGCCGATGATGGCTATCTACAAGCCCTGAATATGGATTTGGCTGATGGAAGATTCTTTCAAAAAGAATTTAACGATTCTCTCTCTGTGATTCTGAATGAAGAATCGGTAAAAGCACTGGGTTTAAAGAATCCTATCGGACAAAAAGTATTCAGCCCTGATAATCTGGCAACAGGCGAAGAGGCTGAAATGACTTATACTGTCATTGGTGTGGTAAAAGATTTTCATTTTTCATCCCTCCATCAGAAAATCACGCCTCTCTTTATTGTTAATAACCGCTTTTTTGCCAAAACAAGCAACCTGATGGCAGTTAGAATCAATACACCAGATTTCCAATCAGTCATCAATCAATTGCAACAGACATGGAAGAAATTTCTACCTGAACAGCCTTTTAATTATGCTTTTCTGGATGCTGATCTGGCAGAACTATATAGAAATGAAAAGGTATCTCAGCAGGTATTCTGGATATTTTCATTTCTGGGTATTCTGATTGCCTGCATGGGCTTATTAGGATTGGTAAGTTATATCGTTCAACAGCGCACCAAAGAAATAGGAATCCGTAAAGTTTTAGGAGCTACTGTACCAAGCATTATTCTTCTGCTCTCAAAAGATCTGCTCAAATTGGTATTGATTGCCCTACTAGTAGCCTCACCAATTGCTTATTATTTGATGCACAGTTGGCTACAGGATTTCGCTTATAGAACAGAAATCAGCTGGTGGATATTTATCCTGGCAGGTATAACGGCAGTTGTAATTGCCTTTGCTACGATTAGTTTCCAATCTATTAAAGCCGCACTGATGAATCCGGTAAAATCTTTGAAAACGGAATGATTGGAGAAGGCGGTCTGCCGCTGCGGGTAAAAGGAGCAAGGAGAAAGCACTCTTTTGTAAGAACTTGTTTAACATTGATTTTGCCAATAAAGTGACCTTTATAGAATAATTCTTATGCTCGTGCAGACTTTATTCTGCACTTGAAAGATGTCATGTCCTTTGTTATCTTAGTCGGTGACTTCAGTCGCTGTTTCTTTTGTAGGGTTGAATTACCGATGTGGAAGGGATAAGAATGAGGTTATTTCCTCAACTCAACCATCGCTCCCAAAAGCCTGTCAATCCTCTCAACAGAGATATCCTCATGAGGGTCAATGAGCAGGATTTTCATTCGGGCTCTTGCTTCCTGAATTAAATCCGGCTCATCTATCAGATTTCCATCAATAACACCAATATAGGATAGAGGAATGCCATTACTTTTGTACTTTTTATGTACCCAGAAATAGCATAACATTTTGCCCTTGTAGCAATACATAGGCATTTTATATTTCCACGTCTCTGTGATTCCCGGGTCGTATTTTAGTATATACGACCTCAGAAAAATCAGACAACTTTTGGTTGGTTCTTCCAGTTGTTCAAAATATTGGTCTATTGGCCTTAACATATTTATTCAATAGCTATCAATATATCTATTTCTGCATTTTCGGGGTTCTGCGCCTTTGCTCCATATATCTCAAAATCTGCTGTATAAGCTCTGTTTATATCACTGTTCCAGATTTTTATCCATTCCTGCGCCACAATTCCCTCGTTGATATTTCCTTTAGCCGTAAAAGTTGTATAAGTACCTCCCTCTATTAATTTACCTGTTAATCCATCAGGAATACTTTCAAGGTTTTCCACCTTGCAGCCTAAAAGGGTAGTGTACGGTTCAGTATAATCTTTCTCATAATCGGTATAGATGCAATACAGTGTATCATCCATTTTGTTGGGAATTTTGGCAAGCGTATTTTCTGCAAAAAATTGAGCCCAAAGTGCAGGTATATCCTGCATGGCTTGTTGATTTTCATTCGTTGTTCTGATACTTAGGCCAATAAAGGCAAATGTTGGGATGTGTGTTAAATTCATGATTTTGCTTTTTGTTTCAGGCAAAACTAGAATTGTGCTAAGACAGTGGTATGTCAGGGGTATCAGAATATTTCTTTCTCATGGCATCAAAATATTCCTGTAATGTGATATTCTGCGGTTGAAACTTTTCAGTTAAAGTTTCTAAAGCCTGTATCCGGTCTAACCGGAAAGAGCGATTTTCTTTTCTTAACCTGCAATAGGCAATCAATACCCAGTTTTCCTGCGTATTGTATAAGGCAAAAGGCTCAACTACTCTCTGGCTTATATTATTTTCCTGGGAGACATAATCAATACAGATAGGTGAATAATTGGTCAATGCCAACTGAATAATTGAGAGATAATGACTACTACCGCTTTGCGGAGTGTTATTTCTATATACAATTCTTTCGGCTAATATCCGGGCTTTTTCTTTGGTATTTGTACGTAATACGGCCTTTACTTTAATGAGTGCATCCTGATAATTTTTGATAAAAGAAGTGTCACTGTTTTTCAGTACCAGTTGCTCAGCCGTTATTAAGGCATTGGCTTCAGTCTCAGTAAACATAACAGGGGTCAGTGCAAAACCTTCCACCAAAGAATATCCCTTCCCTTCTTCTACCAAGATAGGTATACCAGATAATTCCAAAGCTCTGATATCTCTATAAATCGTTCGGATACTTACACCAAATTTCTTAGCCAATTCGGTAGAAGTAACCAGGCGCTTTGTTTGCAAAAAAGTGATAATGGCAGTTAGTCTTGAGAGCCTTGGGGTTTCAGAATCAAACATGGATGAATCTAGTATTGATACGCCAAAAATAGTTAAAAAGTGTATCAGGCAATAGATATATAATACTACTATTTGAGTATAAATAAAATCTGACTTAGCGTCAATTGGCTGTTCAATCAAAGAAAACTCGGCAAAACCAGCTCATTTATGCTTAGTAATAGTCTATTAATAGTCTTTCATCGCAGAATTATTCTGAATTATCTTAAAATAGGACAGTTTTAATAGGAAATAGTTATATTTGAGTTCGTTCTATTTAACCTTATAACTATGAAACAACCTGCTAAAAGACTTTCTTTCAGCCTATGGGTTATTTGCACCCTATTTACGACTCTCATCTATTCTAACGCCTCAGCTCAGCAAAAAAGAGTTTTAGTATTTTCTAAAACCAAGGGCTGGCGACACTCTAGTATTCCTTTTGGTAAGGAAGCCATTAAAAAACTTGGACAAGAGAATAATTTCGGCGTAGACATCTCAGAAAATTCGGATGATTTCAACGACCAAAATCTTAAAAAGTATAGCGCTGTTGTTTTCAACTCAACTACCGGAAACGTGCTGAATAACGAACAGCAAGCGGCCTTTGAAAGATACATTCAGGCCGGAGGTGGTTTTGTAGGCATCCACTCAGCGGCAGATACTGAATACGAATGGCCTTGGTACGGACAATTGGTAGGAGCTTATTTCGAAAGTCACCCGAATAACTCAAATGTAAGAAAAGCGACAGTTTTAGTGACAGATAAATCGCATATTTCCACAAGCCATTTGCCTGATAAATGGGAACGCACCGACGAATGGTATAATTATAAATCAATTTTCAGAGATATAAAACCATTGGCTTATCTCGACGAAAGCACTTATGATGGTGGCACGAACGGAGGAAATCACCCGATTGCCTGGTATCATGAGTTTGATGGAGGCCGGTCTTTCTTCACAGGCGGAGGTCATAATGATGATAGTTTTTCTGAGCCTTTATTCCTGAAACATTTGATGGGCGGAATAACCTATGCCATGGGTGATGGCAAACCGCTGGATTATTCAAAAGCCTACTCAGTAACGATGCCTGAAGAAAACAGATTTGAAAAAACGGTTCTGGTAAATGATTTGAATAACCCAATGGAATTGGCGGTGTCAAATAATGGGAAGGTATATATGACCGAACTAGCCGGAAACTTATCAGTATTTGATACCAAAACCAATAAATTCAAACTGATTCATCGTTTCCCGGTAGTGATGAAAGGTGGTACGGGTGTGATAGGCATTACACTTGATCCAGATTTTGATACTAATCGCTGGATGTATCTCTATTATACGCCACCGATTGAAGGAGAACCGATTTACTTCAATTTATCAAGATTCACCATTTCAGCGAATGATGTAATTGATTTAGCTTCGGAGAAAATATTATTAAAAGTGCCTGTGCAAATCAATAGTGGTTCGCATCACGGCGGCTCACTGGCTTTTGATAAAGACCGTAACCTGATTTTATCGACAGGTGATGGCACAACTCCTTTCCCATCTAATGGCTATGCACCGATTGACGAACGTAGCGACCCGCAATATTATCCGATGGATGCCCAGCGTTCGGCTGCCAATACCAATGATTTTAAAGGTAAAATCCTTCGTATTCATCCACAACCAGATGGTACTTATACTATACCTAAAGGAAACTTGTTTGAACCAGGGCAAGAAAATACCAAACCTGAAATCTATGCCATGGGTTGCCGGAATCCTTATAGAATTGCCATCAATCCTGAAACGGGCACTGTTTATTGGGGCGAAATCGGCCCTGATGCCGGAGAAGATAGCCCAAGAGGCCCAAGAGGATATGATGAATTTAATCAGGCAAAGAAATCTGGTAATTTTGGCTGGCCTTACTTTGTTGGGAACAATTACGCCTATGCCGAATGGGATTTTGAAACTGGCAAACCTGGCCCTAATTATGACCCCAAGAAACCTGTTAACAATTCGCCCAATAATACAGGACTGAAAGAATTGCCTCCTGCTACCCCGCCGATGATTTGGTATCCGTATGCTTTATCACCTGATTTTCCTGAATTAGCTACGGGTGGACGTAGTGCCATGGCAGGCCAGTTTTATACCTATAATGAGGCATCTACTGCCAAAAATAAAATCCCGAAATACTATGATGGCGCTTTATTCATATTTGACTGGATGCGTAACTGGATGCTGGCAACCAGATTTGATAAAAACGAAAACTACGTAAAAACAGAACCATTTATGCCAACCAAAGGCGATTTCAGACGCCCGATTGATCTGGCATTCAGTAAAGAAGGCATTATGTATGTATTAGAATACGGCTCGGTATACGGTGCTGATAATACTGATGCCCGTTTGGTGAAAATTGAATACAACTACGATAACAGAGCTCCGCAGGCGATGGCCAGTATTGTAGATACGGTTTTGGCAGCCAGAAAAAATAAAGAATCTTTTATTACTTCCGAAATCAGAGATGTGCCGCAATATAAAGAATGGGCGGGAAAAGCACCTTTAAGACTGCGCTTTTCGGGCAGGGGAGTAGATTTGGATTTTGATGATAAACTCACCTACGAGTGGTATATCAATGGCACTAAACTACCGGCAGACAAAGCGATGTATACGCATACCTTTGATAAAAACGGTAACTATAAAGTAGTATTCTTGGTGAAAGACGCTGCCGGAAAAACCGGGACAGATACAATGAATGTAAGGGTAGGGAATGCCGTTCCGGTAGTGGCTATCAATGCGAAGAAAAACAAAAGCTTCTATTGGGATAATGAGCCTTTTGAATATACCGTATCAATCAACGATGCAGAAGATAAGGTGATTAACGCCAAAAAGCGTAAAGTTGAATATAACTACTATCCAAACCCTTATCAACCTGTGAGTGGCACAAAATCAGATTCTAAAGTAGAGTTAGGTTCTTTGGGTAAAACATTGATAGAAGCCAGTGATTGTAAAGCTTGCCATACCATTGATAAAACATCGGTTGGGCCATCGTTCCTGGCAGTTTCTAAGAAATATGGTAGCGGAGATACCAAAACGATTAAAACTTTATCGAAGAAAATTATCGACGGCGGTGGTGGTAGCTGGGGTAGCACACACGTGATGAGTGCACACCCGCAATTATCTCCACAAGATGCCGACGAAATGGTGAAGTACATTCTGGCAATCAACGACCCCAACAAAAACTTCAAGCCTATCGGTGCCAATGGAATTCTACCGCTGAAAGAGCATTTAGAAAACAAAACTACCGGATACTATACCGTTAAAGCAACTTATACGGATAATGGTGTAGCAGGAGCCAAACCTGAAAAAGCAGAGGACATAACCCGCTTGCGCTACCATGAACTAAGAGCAATGGATTCGGACAGACACCCGGGTTTTGTATTCGATTGGGGTGAATTGCGTCAGGGAGCATCAAAGGCTTATCTGGTATTTAAGAACATAGATCTGACTAATATCAAAACCATTGCTTTTGAATATGCCTCACAAGATAAATCGGGGGTGATAGAAGTAAGAGAGAATTCGGTAGCTGGCCCTATTCTGGCCAAAGCAACATTTAGCCCGACAGAGGGTTGGGGCAAGATGAAATGGGTAGAAAGCAAACTGGATAAACCTGTGGATGGCTTCCGTGATTTGTATATCGTGGCAGTAAAACCAGACAAACCAAGCGATAACCTGATTAAGTTTAAAACCCTTAAATTTGATTAAGTTGAATTGTCGATTATTTGTATATTAATCACTAAATCGCTAATTCATTCAATCACTCATTAGTACAGAACATGATACGCCACTCAGTAGTATTTAAATTAAAGCACCCAATAGGCTCACAGGAGGAGAAATTATTCTTTGATGCCGTCAATAAACTGGCATCTATAGAAGGAGTAGAGAATTTTATAACCTATCGGCAGACAAGTGCGCATAATTCGTTTGATTATTGCTTGTTTATGGACTTTGCCAATAGAGATCTCTACGAAAAATACAATAAGCACCCAGAGCACGTGGCCTTTGTAGACCAATACTGGCTGGCCAATGTAGAAGGTTTTCTGGAGTTAGATTATGAGCCTCTTACCTGAAGCATAAAAAAAGCCCAAACCGAAGTTTGGGCTTTCTAATTTCTTCTTAAATTACAACACAACTACCGAGTTGTCTGATGTAAATTCGTTAGCCACATATTTGTCAGCAGCTTCATCGTTAATCCAGTTAGTACCATCCAATAAATAACGGAATTGGAATTCTGAACCGATAGGAAGTTCTACCGAAGCTTTATATTGACCATCTTTTTGTTTCTTCAACAAGGTAGCTGTTGAGTTCCAATCGTTGAACTCACCTACAAGGGCTACTTTCTTAGCTTCATTAACAACTTCTGAAGGTAGCGTGAACGTAACTTTACAAACTGATTTGGTTTTAGAAAATTGTTTTACAAGTGCCATTTTGTGCATTAGTTTGATTTTCGCTACAAAATTATATTATAAAAATCATAATTGTATGATTATCAATTGTTTATATTGAAAAATTCTTTAAAAAGTTATATAATATTCTTGAATGATAATATTTTGAGTATAAGAGAATAGTACTTTTTATAGCTGTGTATACAATCAGATATAAACAATGACTCAAAGAAAATAGCGGCTTGTGTTTTTCGTTTTGTTATTAAACGGCTGCGTTTTTTTTTGAAAATACCTTGATTTTGGGCATAGTTTTTGTAAATCATACATTGTTATGATAGTATCCCATCTTTAAATTTAGCTACCACGACAAAAAGATTTGTATGAATATAATTGGACTGATAAAAGACAAACTGACGGATTCGGTAATTGAAAAAGTTAGCAATTTCTTGGGAGAACACCCGGAAAATATCAGCCTTGCTTTAGACAAAGCCGTTCCTACAGTAATTGGGGGTATTATTCAGAATACTACTACGGAAGAGAGCGCTGGCAAAGTAATGGATGTGTTGAAAGACGGCGGACACACAGGCGAAATCCTTGACGATTTACCCAATCTATTAGGTAATTTCGATAAAACACAATTATTGATAACCATTGGTACCAATATCTTTAATCATTTTTTAGGTAATAAGAGTAATGGTATTGTTGAGACTATTTCTTCGTTGAGCAATATCCGTAAAACTTCGGCCTCGTCTCTGGTAGGTCTGGCAACACCTTTGGTTTTAGGAGCTTTAGGGAAAGTAATTGCGAGAGAAGGTATGGGGGTTTCAGGTTTGATTAAACTCTTAAATGAGCAAAGAGATCCGGTTTTGGCAGCATTGCCACCTGTTTTGATTAATAAACTGGTAACAAAAGACGAACCTGTCAATAAAAAAACAACAAAAGAACAGGCCAAAGAGAAGAAAAAGGAAAAAGAGAAAGATGCGAATCCGAACCCTAATACAGCTGGCGGAGGCCCTGCAGTCTGGATTCCGTGGGTATTATTGGCTTTAGTATTGATTGCCATTCTGTTTTATGTATTTAAATACAAAAAACAGCAGGATGCTCAGGCACAATCTTTGCCAGCGGTTGATTCGACAGCTACCATATTGCCCGATACTTTATCTTTTAATGTAGCACCGAAAGATACTTTAACGATTACAACGCCGGTAGAAAAGATAGAACCTAAACCTGCTGATACGAAAGTGCCAGACAAAAAGGCCGATTTACCCAAGATTGAAGAAAAGCCTTTAAATAACACAGATAATTCTTCAACAGCTACTGGCGAATCTATCAGTAATGCATTAAATAGCAGTACTACCTGGGTAGCATTGCCTAATCTTAATTTCAAAAAAGGTAGCGCAGAAATCAGTGGTAAAGGTGATGTGAATGATTTGGTGAAATTTTTGAAGAATAATTCAAAAGCGAAAATTACTATTGCCGGAGGTTCACAAAGCAGTGGCGGTACATTAGGTGAAGACCGAGCCTATGCCTTGCAGGGGCTTTTGATAGAAAAAGGGATTGGCGAAGGCCGGATTGAAGTACAATCAAAAACTGTAAATGAGATTAATGCCAAAGTAATAGTAAAAGTAAAAAAATAGTCTATCAGTATCTGCTGGTGATTGCTATTGTATAAGCCCACGATTTACTCGTGGGCATTTTTTATGCAGATAAGGCTTTCAATGCGTGTACAAACGTATCTAGTTCGGCAGTGGTCGTATAGATATTAGGGGTAATTCGGCAACCTTTAACAGTTGGAGAATCAATGGCAACTGTCCAGACTTTATATTTTTCCAATAATGTTTTGGCAAGGTCGCCAGGTTTCATGGTTGCAATTCCTACATTCGCAATTCCACAAGCACGATGGCTTTCAGCAGGCGTATTGACTACTACATTGGGTAGATTTCTCACCTGTTTTGTCCAGTATTCCTGTAAATATCTTAAACGGGCTTCTTTGCGGTCTCTGCCAATTTTCTCATAAAAATTGATGGCATCTGCAATGGTTAAATCTGTATGTACAGGATTCGTACCCGTATGATTCAGTTTTCTGATATCATCATCTTTATAGCCCATATCACCAAACATCTGCCAGAGTTTAGCAATTTTATCTTTTTTGACATATAATAGCCCGGCGCCTAATGGTACACTCAGCCATTTATGCAAACTGCTCCCATAATAATCACAACCTAAATCACTGATTTTATAATTAATATGAGCAAACGCATGCGCTCCATCTACCATCACTTCAACTCCTTTGCTATGAGCCATATCACATATCTTTTTGATAGGCAGAATATGCCCTGTGATGTTAATCATGTGGCATACCATCAATAGTCGGGTTTTCGGCGTGATGGCTTTTTCATAAACAGAAACTATTTCCTCATCCGACTTTGGATGATTAGGAACAGAGACTATCTTATTCACAATTCCATAGCGACGTGCCTGTAATTTAAACATATCCAACATAGCGCCATAATCCTGCTCAGCCATGATGGCCTCGTCTCCTGCTTTCCAGTCTATTCCGGCTATGACCGTATCTAATGACTCAGTCGTATTTCGCGTAACAATCAATTCCTCATGCGAACAACCTGCAATAGCAGCCAGTTTCATCCTGATTTCAGCCTTATCATCAAACTGCCTCGTACGCATATAATAAGACCCCTGAAAGTTAATATCCTGCACATGCCCGATAAAATTCTGCAAGGTTTCCTGCGGTGTAAAGCAATAATAACCATTTTCAAGATTTACATAATCTGGTTTGACTTTATACCCCCGACGAACCTCTGCCCAAAATTCTTCATTCTCTGCCACTTCTTCCGGTGTTTGCAATTGAACTTTGGCTAAAGCTTTGTCAAAACTCTTTCCAAATGCAGGAGCCGCTAAACCAGTAGCAGCAATGGTCTTAATAAACTGACGTTTGTTCATTGATGAGAATATTATTTATTTTTTTAATAATTCCCCTTTAGGGACGGTCCGACGCATCGGTTAGGGGCTGTGTTAGCGTCATAAAATACTTTCTTCTTTCTTCAGTCATCTTCTCAATACTATACCGAAGCGCTGTTCTGGGCATCTGGCTGATATTTTTCTCTAAAAACTTTTCTACCTGTTTCGCCTTTATTCCGCCCACTTCTTCTCTTTTCCAAATCTCCCGTAGCATCCAGCCCACGGCTTTATGAATTAAATCATGCTTGTGCGAAAGTAATATTTCTGCAATCCGGAAAGTGTCTTCATACTGATTTTTATTGATAAAATACCAACTGGCAATAATGGCTATACGTTGTGTCCAGAGATGATTGGTACGAGCCATATCGTACAGAATTTTCCGGTCTTTATCAAATAAATAATAGCCAACAATATCACGAGCCGAAGCATCAACCAAATCCCAGTTATTGATTTGTTTTGTATTCCTTAAATAAAAATCATAAATACTTTTTTGTGTCTCTCCCTTGGCTTTTTTCATCTGATTCACCAGAATCATCAATGCCGCCATACGGTATTCATGGATAGGGTCATTCAATAAGACCTGCAAATCCTCTAATAAAAGCGAGGGATATTTTTTGCAGATATTCCGTAGGTCTGGTGTAGATATACCTATAAACACATCACCTTCTCCGTATTGCCCTTTACCAGTTTTGAAAAACCAGGCTGATGCTTTAGCCCGTTCGGGTGTAGCAATGGCCTGTAATTCTGAAATGAGTTCGTTCATTGAAACGATTTAAGCTTTTTTTTGTTAAAGATAATAATAAGATAGCATACAAGGTGAGCCGGAATATTAATTCTTCGGCTTGTTTATAATAATTTTTCTGAAATGATAGGAGTAATCATTGGCACTAACCGTAATAATTCAGCTTCCCGGAAAGTAGGTTTATATTATCAGAAATTACTGGAGTCATTAGGCGCAAAAAGTCAGATTATAGATTTAGCAGAATTGCCTGAAGACTTTGCGTTCTCGGCGCTGTATCATAATTATGGTAAGAACGATTTGTTTAATGAGTTTCAGACTATTGTAGATACTACTCATAAATTTGTTTTTGTAGTACCCGAATACAATGGCTCCTTCCCCGGTGTTTTAAAGACTTTTCTGGACGGATTACGATACCCTGATAGTTTTCATTATAAAAAAGCGGCTTTAGTGGGAGTGTCTTCTGGTGTACAGGGTAATGTAGTCGGTTTAGGGCATCTGAATGATATTCTGAGCTATATGGAAACAGACGTCATGGGTCTTCGTATAAAATTAGGCAAAATCTGGGATCATTTTGATGGAGAGGATTTCAAGCCAAGAGACCCGAATGATGCTAAAGCCCAGCACGTTTGTAATATTTACAAGAAGTTTATGGAAAGACAAGCCAAAGAACTGATTGTCTTTTAAAATGATTTGACTGAGTCTTCGATCGTGCGGTCGAAGACTCAGTTAAGAAGATATATTTGCAAATTCTTACTTAAACTTTCGTATCATTTTCCACTCTCTACCGGGATTAATCGCGCGGAAAGTTTCCAGACATTTACGGTCTTGTAGGGTCACATAGCAGGTTTTGCCATCTTTGCCACCAAAACAGATATTAGAAGTAAGTTTGCCTTTCATTTTCACGGTCTGAATAATCTTCCCTTGTGGCGAGACAATATCTATAATACCTAGCCCGTGACGGGTGATGTATAGATTGCCCTCATCGTCACAACGCATACCATCCATGCCACCCTCTTCAAATTTTATGAGCAGGCGTTTGTTGGTTAATGTACCTTGTGGTGTAATATCAAAGGCCCAGACATTTTTCTGTACCGACTCATTTACATACAATACCTTTTCGTCAGGGCTTACATCGATTCCATTGGTGGTTCCCATATCTTTTACTAAGAGTTCTGCTTTGCCATCCTGACTTACTTTCCAGATTTGCCCTGTGTTTTCTTTCCAGTTCGGGTCACTGCAAAAGATAGTCCCGTTACTCATAATGGCCAGATCATTCGGTTGATTCATGGTTGGTACATGAGCCAATACGCTAACCTGTTTGGTTTTCAGGTCAACCTTCAGTACATTATGTTGCATGAAATCAGCCACAAAAAAGATATTCTTTGCGCCAAAACGAATCCCATTACCTACACTGCCATTAGGCAAAGTCAGAAAAACAGCTGTTTTACCATCAGGCGTGATTCTGGCAATAGTGCCATCCTTGCCTATATTTACAGCATAAATATTTCCGTCTTTATCAACCGATGGCCCTTCGCAATTATTAGTAAACTCTCCTTCTGTGGTCAGGTCGGAGGCAATAAAGATATTTTTTTGAGCAAAAATTGTAGTAGCATTCAGCAACGCTAATACAATCAGAATGAGCTTTTTCATGGCAGATTTTGATGTTTATATACCAACCAACAAACGTTCGGTATTATTATTTCTTGCAATCATCTTTACGGCGGGTATCCACAATGCCTACAATTTTCCAGCCTTTATCTGTTTTCATCATCGTAAATACATCTACACCGCAATGGTTAAATTTATCGTTTACATAAAATTCATAAGGTGTCCAGGCCATAGCCATGTCACCATCAATTTTAATATCATAAGCCGTTAATCTTTCATCCAATACTACACCTTCCTTCTTGGTGCCTACTGATTTCAACCAGTCAATAATCTGGTCTTCCTGTAGTTTCACCTCGCCATTTTTGTTTTTTCCTATTGATTTCAGGAAACAGGATGGGTATAATACTTGTCGGATAAGCGTAGTATCATTTTTGCGCATCCCATCAAAAACCTGATTGATGCTTGCCTTGATTTGCTCCTCGTTGGTTTGTGCAAAAGAAGAGACAGAGATTGCCAAGAATAGAATAGTAAATAGTTTTTTCATTGGTTTTTTAGTTTAATTGAATGAAATTATAAGAGATTAAGTATTTATACGCTATGATTCACGACTTTTTACGCTAAAAAACAACATTTATGCTGCTTACCTTTGATGCATAAATTTTTTTACCCAATAAAAAAACTTTATAGCCATGTCTTCTACAAAATTTAACGTCGTTCTTGAGAACATTGAGTTATCGAAAGAACAAACATCAGCCTTGCAAAAGGAAATCAATGCTGTCGTGTCTAAACACGTGGCTGCTATTGATCACTCGGCTGCCATCGGGAAAAAAGATATGTTAAGAATCAATCCCGAATGGCTGGGAATCTGGCTTCGCCGCTTCAAAGATTTTCGTGCCATTGAGTTATCTAAAACCTTTGACATCGCAAACCGTTAAGGCTGATGAAATCGCTTGACAAAGCCTGCCCCAGTGCCACTTGTGAAACTGGGGCGGCAGTCATTGGTATTGTCAATCAAGAGGGTTTTGTTAGTCTATTGCCTCAGAAAATTGATGTTACTGATGAATTTGTTGCCATTGCCCACCAAGGCAATACGCCCGAAAAACGTTTTAGATTTACTAATAAATGCGTGGAAAGTGGTTGTCGGCAATGGGATGGTGCACGTTGTTCAGTTATCGACAAGGTATTGCACATGAATGCCGATTTTGAGATTTTTGCTCATCTTCCCACTTGTAGTATCCGCTCCAACTGTCGATGGTATTATCAATCCGGCGGTAAAGCTTGTGCTGTCTGCCCTTTTATCATTACTGATAATATTGTGGCAGATGAGCAAGAGAGAATCAATATGACTGAAACGCAGGTATTAGTTGTTTAATCCTGTTTTTCAAATTTGGGTACTTTGCTATCATATTTCAGATAATTTCCCGCTACTGTTGCCGCGTTACCAAATCCACACTCAAAAGCTTCATCCTGATACACAATCGTAGCGCCTCCTTCGAAGAAGATGATTTTGAGTTTGCATTTGCCAAACTCATTGTTTTCATAAAGTGCCTGATTGCCGTTGAGTTTAAGTGTAGTTTTTTCAATAGTGGCCTGATTATAACTCGGCGCACCCCTGATAGACTGCATCTCAACAACAATTTTATCTTTACTTATCTGGTTTACGTATAAGCTCCCCGTTCCTGCTTCTTTTCCAAAACTATAATTATATGTTCCGGTGGTATTGATAGGGGCAGATTCAATTTTTATTTCCGAAGCCTTTTTTAAGCTAAAACTCATTTCTTTATCACTATTTGGTTTCGACCAGAAGCCTGTAATCTCATCGCCCTTCTTCGTGCCGTAATAGACACCTGTTACTTCTGTTTTAGAATCGAACTCATGCAATAATACGTTGCCATTTTCTAAAGAACCTACCACTTTAATCGCTTGCCCTACTCTTTTATAGACCAATGTTCCGTAGATAAGGTTATCATCGAAAGTAAGAGTCATTAAAATAGGAATTTTGTTATTGATTAATCCATCAAAAGTTTCTTTCGACAGAGAGTTTTGTGCAAAAGAAAAGGAACTAAAAAGAAAAAATGACAAAAGAAAAACGCTGAATATCCGCTTTATCATAGAAATAGTTTTTGCTTGGTGATGCAAGATAAGAAATTTATCTTTTCTTTGTAACAGTAAATAAACTCTATTCAAAATGAAAGCAAAACTTCGTTTCCTAACTATTACTTTTTTATTGATTTCTACCCTAAGCTTTGCCCAGAAAAACAAAAAAGGTGAAAAACTTTTCAATGGTAAAGACCTGACCGGATGGGTGGTGTATGGTACAGAAAAATGGTATGTTGAAGATGGTCTTCTGGTGTGTGAAAGTGGCCCGGATAAAGAATATGGTTACTTAGGTACAGAAAAGAAATTCAAGAATTTTGAGCTGACAGTGGATTTTAAACAAGAAGCAAACGGTAATAGTGGTATATTTTTTCACTCGAGTATCGCTGGTACAACTATTACAGGCTGGCAAGCTGAAGTAGCTCCTCCGGGACATAATTCAGGTGGAATTTATGAGTCTCATGGCCGTGGCTGGTTGATTAAACCAGATGCTGAAAAGGACAAAGCATTGAAAATGGGAGAGTGGAATACCATGGTTGTAAAAGTAGTTGACAATGTAGTAACTACTACTTTGAATGGTACTGAAATGATTAAACTGGATGACCCCAAAATTGGTGAAAGAGATGGCATTATTGCTCTACAAATTCATAGTGGAGGTGGAATCAAAGTAAGATGGAAAAACCTTGTTGTAAAAGAACTTTAAGCAATACCTGATAAAAATAGGTCGGATAAAACTATCCGACCTATTTTTATGATAATTACCTAATTATTAAATACCTAAACACTATGAAGCAAGAAAAAACTACCTTGCAGTATCTTTTCAGCCTTCCCGTAATTGTTGCTGCATTGGGTTATTTCGTTGATATTTATGACCTGCAATTGTTTGGCATTGTGCGTATCCAAAGTCTTCAAAGTCTTGGAGTGACTTCCAAGGAAGATATTTCTACTGTAGGCGCTACTATCATCAGCTATCAAATGATAGGACTTTTGATAGGAGGGATTTTATGGGGAGTTTTAGGCGATAAAAAAGGCCGGTTATCGGTGCTTTTTGGGTCAATAATTACCTATTCCCTGGCTAATATCGCTTGCGGGCTTATTCCGCATATCTCCTTTATTGATAAGGTAGAAGCCTATAAATGGCTACGCTTTATTGCAGGTGTTGGACTTGCCGGAGAATTGGGCGCTGGTATCACCCTAGTTTCTGAAGTTTTGCCAAAGCATTTACGTGCCATTGGTACCTCTCTGGTAGCAGGGATCGGTTTGTGTGGTGCGGTTGTCGCTACTTTCACTGTGAAACTTTCAGGTGACTGGACAATTGCGTATCTGATAGGTGGGGGATTAGGTGTTGCCCTTCTATTACTTCGAGTAGGTGTAATTGAGTCAGGCATTTATAAAGATGTAGTAGGGAAGAAGCACGTAGAAAGAGGGAATTTCTTCTCTTTCTTTACCAACTGGGAGCGCTTCGTAAAATATATGAAATGTATTGGAATCGGGTTGCCTACTTGGTTTTGTATCGGAATTCTTACCTATTTCAGCAATGAATTTGGTGAGGCAATGGGTATTACTGAGAAAGTTGACCCAGGTCTGGCTATTATGTGGGCATACGTAGGTATTTCGGTAGGCGATTTCTTTAGTGGATTCATCAGTCATTTATTTCATTCCCGCAAAAGAGCTATTGCGGCAATGATGTCGTTTGCCTTTGTAGGGGTATTATTTTTCTTGTTTTCAGGAAGCATTAAAAGTCCTAATATGCTCTATGCAGTTTGTTGCTGGCTAGGTTTAGGAACAGGATATTGGGCAATGTTTGTAACAGTAGGGGCTGAGCAATTTGGTACAAACCTGAGAGCTACAGCCGCTACTACGGTACCTAACATGGTGAGAGGTACGGTTGTAATCATGACTATGATCTACAAATTCTTTAAACCAGATCAGGGCATAATTATAGCCGGAGCAATTGTAGGGGCTATTTGTTTTGCTATCGGTTTTTATTCAACCTTGACTATTCCTGAAACACACGGAAAAGACTTGGATTTCTTGGAAGAATAGTTTTTGAAAATATGCTTTAATCCCGGTAAAGAGAGGCTTATCCCATCTTTGCCGGGATTTTTGTTTTATGTAAATAATAAACTTGTTACTTAGTCAGCTTCTCAGCGTCATAAATAAATATTAAATCTTCTCTGTTTTCCAAAGCAAGACATCTCCGTCGTACCTATCCGTGCTAATGGGTATACAGAATGCGTAAAAACCCCTAATGGATTGCGTAATTTTACGCTATGAGTGTTAGGAAATTCCCTATAGATTTGTGCAATCAATTATAGTCATGAAACAAAACGAGCTGACATCTTCATAAAAGAAGCCAGCCCACCCTATGAACTCAAAACAATTTATAAGCTAATGACTATAACTTAGTACCTTTGAAGGCCTCTTTATAAGTACCTTCTTTGTACTGCTCGAAAGATTCTTTTTTGTAATTATCGCCACCAATAAAGGTGATAACCTGATGGAATGCTTTCGCATCAAGATAACCAGGTAAAGGCTGAATCATATTATATTGAGTATCCAGGAATACGGTTGTCGGATAACTCAATTTACCCTGAAGCAAGGCGATGGCTGCCTGGTTTGTATTACTCTTCTCATCAAACGCATACTTCACGCCACCCACTACTATTTCCTGACGCGACTCTGCGTCCAACTTTACCATATAGTAGTTTTTATTCAGGTAATCAATCACATCAGGGTTGGTGTAAGTTTCTCTATCCATTACTTTACACCAACCACACCATGCCGTATAAACATCAATGATTGTTTTACGGGGTTCTTTCTGCGTGCGGTTATAGGCTTCCTGCAGACTTATCCATTGTATTTCTTTGCGTTGCTTGGGTGCATTAGCTTCCTGGGCAAATGTGGTATAAGTACCCGCAACGAATAGTATTAATAAGAGAATATTTTTCATAAGCGATATTTTTTAATCAAAAATAGCAATTTATGTACCAAGCTCAATATCAGAAATGATATTTTACTGAGAAAAATACGCCAGCTGTTGCTAAACGAACTTTTCCATAACCTACCTTGCCTAAAGGCGCTTTATAGAATGGTTCAACCTGAAAAGTTAAACGTCTGAAAAGTTGACGTTCGTATCCGGCAGATAGATTCAATACACTAAATGGATATGCTCCGGTTTTACCTTCCCAACTCGTGCGCTTTATATTCGGGTCATAAGGGTTTTCATAGTTATAACGATATTCTTCCTTCAACATTATATAACTGGTAAATCCGGCACTCACAAACCAGCGGCCTCTGTATTTTTGCGATATATCATATCTTAGATTCAGCGGAATATCGAGCATTTTACAGGTGGCATCAATGTCTTTCAAAGGCGATGGCATCGTCCAGTATTTATTCCATTCATACTGGCTTGGTAGTGCGCCATAATACTTTAACGAACGGATAACGCCCGTTTGAATGCTTAAACGATTATTAAAACGATATTCCAATAGAGCTGCCCAGTTATTACCTACTTTAAATATATTGTTTGATGGAATAAAACTGAAATCCGGTGATAAGGCCAAACGGATGCTAAGCCCTTTTTTAAATACTTGATTGCTATTGCCGGTATACCGAACAAAACGTATGTCTTGATAATGAACATCTGGCAGTTTTAAATTCACATCAAACATAGGTTGTTTGGCCGCCAATATATGTATTGGTGCCCATTGCATTTTTTCAACTGTACTTGCAGAATCTACTGCTAACACTTGACTTTGAGTCGCAATCTTCAAATCTCCGTCTGATACTTTTGTCGGAATTGTTTCATCTGTTTTAGATGGCGAAATCTTATTATTAATAGTTTTGCTATCTTTTAATAGCGCATTCCGCTTATTGTTTTTAACTATATTACTTGATTTATCCGCCTTATTTTCAACTACATCAGGCGTTTGAGACTTTGCTTCTGTTCTTTCCTTAATAATTAACTGATTGGTGCCATCCTCAGGAGCCAAGCCGTCAGAAGATTTCTTATCAATTTTATTATTATTCGCTTTTTTATTTGAAGACTTGACCTTTGTATTTTGCCCACTTTCAACAGGAATCTTTTCTGTTTGAGTAGCTGATTTTGTATCTTTAGTTATATAAGCTTTATCCTGCTGACTTTGCTTGGTTTTGTCCGCAATCGTCTTTTTTGATTTACCAGCTATATTATCAGTAGATTTTAATGCCTCACTTGTCCTTTTGTTATTTTCAGCAATAGAAGGATTATCTATTTTATCTGTCTGAACTTTATCATTTGAATTAGTAGCTTCTTTGGCGTTTTCTTGATTCTCTGTATCTACTTTATCTGTTGCTACATCTTTTTCTCCGACTTTATCTGTTTGCTTCACCGAATTTTCTTTAGCTTTTGCTTTCGTTCCTGTTACTGTTTCCGATGGTTTTCTTACCAGAAAATAAGTGCCCGTAATCAACAGTAACAACACAATCATTGCAGGTAAAATCCACTTTGTCAGTGGATTACCTCCTTTGCCCGGGCTTGACGGAGGCGTAGTAGCCGCATCAAGCTTTTGACTCATTTTGTTCCATGCCTCAGGGTCAAAGCCGATGCTTGACTTTTCAGCAGATTCTCTGAAAAGGTCATCAAACTCATCATCTGATAAATCATGTATATTTTTGCTCATTTTATATAAACGGCTTCTAATTAAGAAAGCCTGTTAATTTTTGTTGTCAGTCAATGCACTATCAATTTTTACAATCATTTTCCTGAGTGCTTCTCGTGCGCGTGATAAATTTGATTTTGATGTTCCTACGGTAATCTGTAGTTGTTGCGCTATCTCTTCATGCGAAAACCCATCAATTACAAACAGATTGAATACCATTCTATAACCCGACGGTAATCGTTGTACAAGCTCCAGTAATTCATCATGATTCAGTTGACTCAAAGCATTACTTTCAGTGGAGGAAATGTCGTATGCTTCATCGAGATTTTCGTGGAAATAGTGTTTCTGTTGACTCCGATAATAATCTAACGCTGTGTTGACGATAATTCTTCTAAACCATGCTTTAAAAGGATAGGAAGAGTGCCTTCCGGTGGCATCATATTGGTCTCCTTTGGTGAACACTTTCAGAAAACTGTCGTTCACAATTTCTAACGCTTCTTCACGATTCTGGTTATAACGTAAACAAACCCCCATTGCAAAGCCATAGAATAACCTATAAAGCCTTTCCTGGCTTTTTCGGTCACCCCTTACACTTGCAATAAGTAATTCTTCTGGACTATCAGGCAAATGATTTACCATATCTGGTTTGAATACGAAAAAAACTAAGCGGTGGTTGCGTTCTACTGATAAATAATACCCAACGTTACTAAAAAAAGCGACAAAAAGCAATACATATGAGACCACAAAGGCGCTTTGTCGTTGAGAGCAACAATTTTTTCAGAAGCAAAAGTTTCACTACATTTGAAAGAGACTATACGTTTTTATCAGACCATGGACTACTACTTAAGCCTCATGCTACGTGCTGTAGCCGTTTACTTGTTTATGATTCTGGCTATCAGGCTCTTTGGCAAAAGAGAATTGGCGCAGCTATCTGTTATTGACCTAGTTTTTATTTTATTGATTAGCAATGCCGTGCAGAATGCTATGGTAGGCCCTGATAATTCATTGGTAGGTGGGCTAACCGCCGCAGGCGGCTTATTCATAGCCAATTTTATTCTGAAAAAACTGATTGGCCGATACGATTCTATCGGCAGGCTGATACAAGGGCAGCCTGTGATGCTTATTTATAAGGGGGCTGTGCAGGAAAAAAATGTAAAAATGGCGGGTTTTTCTCAAGCCGAACTGGAAGCCGCTATCAGAGAACATGGCATCGAACGGATTGAAGACGTTGATCTGGCAATGCTGGAAGTAGATGGCAATATAAGTGTATTAACCGATGATTTTAAAATAAAATCACGCCGTAAACGCATTCATAAAACCTTGCAGAACCCCAATGCAACTACATAAACATGGTCTGAATTTCTTCTTTAAGAAATTTCAGCGCATCAGTAGTAGGTTGTTTGTTTTCTGTAATTACGCGCTCAAACACTTTCTTTGATAAATCAATGGCTGGGGCATCAGTCCTTAAATCTCCGGCAGAGGTATTGACTAAGGTTACAACATCATTCATCGCCTGACGGATTTTCTCCCAAGCCTCATGCGAAAGATAAACCTGTTGTGAAAGATTATGATTAAATTCTTCTCTGATTTCTCTTAATAATAATTGCTGAAAATCAAGCACGTGCAAGCCATTATTGCCTAATCTTACTAATAGATTATTTGGCGTAATACGTTCTAAAAAAAGTGTCATGCGCTCATACGCCTGTAAACGTAGAGGTGTAACCAATTCTGTATTTTTTTGCTTTATTTCTAGTTGTTTTTGCTCAAACTGTTTTTGTAGAAAAGCCTGAACAGTCAGATACATACCATATATAACTGCTGCTGCGGGGATAAGAATCTTCAATAATTCGGTCACTAAGGCCATTGTGTTATTGCTTTCGGGGTTTTGTTATGCAAAATTATACATTAGTCTATTAGCTAATGTAATGAATGTGTGATTATTTTTGTTGATGCTACTGGAATAACGTAACCGAAAAGATGATAGTATTTACCGAAATAGCAAAAGAAGAAATAAGTAAAACACTCAATTCTCCACAAATTCCGGAAGAATATGCACTGCGGGTAGGGATTAAAGGAGGCGCTTGTTCGGCTAATTATCTCTTAGGCCTCGATAAAGCCACAGAACAGGATGAAATATACGAAATAGAAGGCGTAAAGGTAGTGATAGACCGCAAACACCTGATGTACCTGATTGGCGTAAGGATAGACTACACACAAACCGAAGCCGGAATGGGCTTTGTAATTCTGAAAGACTGATTGCTTTTGGCATGGTTTTCGTTAAAAATTTCCCGAGAATAAATAGGTGAACATGGATTTGAAGTTATTTAAGAAACATCTCTTCCTTATTCTCTCCATAGTATTTACAATCACTGCTGCCCTGAATTTCTTTATTTTTGAGAAAGATGCACCTCGTGCATCGCAGGAGCACTATGTAAATGCTATCAGAGCAAGGATAAGAACTGAAATCGTACAATCTAAAGATGAACTTTTCAGCATAGGAACACAGTATCAGAAAGCTACTGAAAGCACTTTTCTGAACTTTGAGGCTGTCACAGTTTATCCTTATTACATATTTATGAACGGCCAGTTGCTCTATTGGTCCGACCACCGTTTTGTGCCTACCTATCAGGAACTAGCCGGAACCGCAGAAACCAAACTACTAAGCAACGATAATAGTAAATATGTAGTTAATACTATCAGATTCGGTAGTAAGGGTGGGAGTGTGGAGGTGTTTTCATTGATTAACCTTTATCGTAAGTTTCATAATGAAAACGATTATCTGCACAATGGCTACAACCACAAGATATTCTCAACCGAGCCACAGAATGTATCAAACCAACCAAGTAAACTGCCATTTCTGAATATTACAGATGATAAGGGGCATTTTCTTTTCTCAGTAGTTCCGCCACAAGTTGAAAAGCTTACTAACTCCAATATTCCAAGTAATACGCTTTTCTTATTGGCCATCAGCATTTTTTTGTTGGGTATTTATATTGCCCAATGGATTGCCAATCTGATAAAAATACACCAGTTTGGCCGAGCGTTCGCCTTATTGTCGGCTTATCTGATTTTTATTCGTCTCATGATGCTATCAAATAGCATCCCTTTTATTGTCTATGAGTCGAATCTCTTCAATCCCAAGTTTTTAACCATCAATGCCCTCGCGCCATCACTTGGCGATATGTTGCTCAATGCCGTTGTGATATTCTTATTAGTCGGTTATCTGGTTACGTATTTCTATCGTTCTAATACTTATTACAAACTTTTCAACACACCTAAAGTATTACAGTATATTATTTCAATAGGCTTGGTGACCACTTCCATCACTATTACAAGCCTGTTTTTCAGAAACTTGTGTAATGTTTATGAGAAGTCGCAGTTTACTTTAGACCTTGCACTGAGCATCTCGTTTTCGTCGTTAAAAATAGCTGCTTTACTGTTTTACGTGATTCTGTCTATCATCTTTTTCTTATTGAATCACCTGCTTTGCAGCCTTTTTTTAAGATTGAATAAGGACTTCAAGATGGCCATCATCATGTGGATGATTGGCGTATTGATAGGGCTTTTAGTAATCAGCATTATTGATCAGTTCCGGTGGGTATACCTCATAGTAGGCCTTTATTTCTTGTTGGTATATGCCAATAAATTCCCACGTTTCTTTTATAATTTCAAGTATAAAACAACCATTTACTTTTTTACTGGTGCTTTTGTTTTTGCATTCATCGCTATGTTTGTCATTTTTCATGAAGAACAGAAAAAAGACTTTTACGATAAACTGAAATTCGGACAAAAATATCTGGCTGAAAATGATGTATTAGGAGAAGGCTTATTGGCAAGGGTAGTACAAACAGTGCAAACAGATACGGCCATCAGTGAAGCTTTGAACAGAGCAACGTTGGCACGTGAGCAAACACAGCAGATTGTTAAAAGCAGACATCTGGATTTATATTTCGACCGATACGATACGGATGTATTGGCTTTTGATAAGAATGGCAAATCATTAGATTTATCAGAAGGAGCTAATAATCTGGCTTATTATGAAGGGAACTTCCATAAGCCTGAATATAAAACCAGTAACCCGAATATATTTTTTATAGACGATATTGGTAATAATTTCATCAAGCAATATGTGGCTTTTATTCCTGTCAGCAGAAATGGAACGCTGATAGGAAATGTGGTGCTTGAATTGAAATTGAGAGATGAGTTTGCTGAAAGCGTATATCCAGAACTGCTTATGGATAAAAAATTTGCGCAAACCCCCGAAACCAGAAATTATAGCTACGCGATTTATAATGAAAAAAATCAACTGATTTTTAATTCGGGCAATTACAATTATATGCGTAAACTGCCTGTTTCGGTATTGAATAGTAAAGAAATATACGAGAAAGGGGTTGAGCTGAATGATTATAACCATATAGGCAAAATCGGGCAGAACGGGCGTAAAATTGTTATTTCTTCTAAATACCAGATCTGGCAGAGTGTTTTCCCGAATTTCTCATTCCTGTTTTTACTTTCAGTACTTTGCATTGTATTTGTAATGCTATTATATACCCTGAAATACAGCTTTAGAAATATGAATGTGAATTTTTCGACCAAAATTCAGTTATATCTCAATGCTGCCTTTCTGGTGCCATTGGTTTTGGTTGTGATTATCACTTTGAGTGTCATCAACTCAACCTTTGTGAGCAATCAGGAAAAAGCCTATCTCGATAATACCAAGAACATTACTTCTACTGTACAACTTCAATTGGAGAATTTTACTCAGAAACGCATGAGTAGAGCCTTTCTGGAGCAGGAAATCAACGATCTGGCACATGATACAAAACTGGATATTAACCTCTATAATTTAGACGGAAAACTGAACCTGACTACCCGACCTCTGGTCTACGAATACGGTTTGATTTCTAGTTTCATTAACCCGATAGCGTATAGACGAATTATTGAAGAAAAAGAGAATGAAGCCTTATTAACTGAAACCCTGGGTAGCCTGACTTATAAAACAGCGTATATGATGATTAAAGGGCAGGATAGTAAGCCTTTAGGGGTGATTGGTATCCCGTTTTTTGATGCCAAACCAGTATTAGATCGTCAGGTAACTGAAGTAGTAGCTTCTATTCTGAATATCTTTACGTGGCTATTCCTCATCTTATTAATTATCTCCTATTTCGCCTCTAATGTTCTGACGAATCCGCTAAGAATCGTAGCCCAGAAGCTGAAAAAAACCAATCTGGATAAGTTGCATGAGCGATTGGAATGGAATTCGGATGATGAAATCGGGCTTTTGATGCGGGAATATAACAAGATGTTGAAAAAACTCGAAGAGAGCAAGGTTGCGCTTTCACTGAGTGAAAAACAAACGGCCTGGCGCGAAATGGCTAAGCAGGTGGCGCACGAAATTAAAAATCCGCTGACACCGATGAAATTATCTATTCAGCAATTGCAACGGACGCTGGTTGTCGATAATCCGAAAGCCAAAGAGCGCATTGGCAGAGCCTTAAATTCTTTGACCGAGCAGATTGATAATATCAGTGAGATTGCTAACTCGTTTTCAGAGTTTGCCAAAATGCCTGTCCCCCGCAATGAAACGTTTGATTTAGTGCCACTGATTCAGAAATCGGCTGATTTATATGCCGAAGATGAGAAGATTGCGCTTAATCCTTATATCAAAGAGAAAGAGGCATGGGTGGTCGGCGACCGCCAGTTTATGAGCCGGGTTGTTACTAACCTGATTATCAATGGCATCCAGTCGGTACCAGTTGGCAAAAGACCTATCATCAATCTGCGTTTATATAAAAGTGAAGACGACAAGGTAATTATTGAAATACAGGATAATGGGTCGGGTATACCCGAAAATCATCGTCAGAAGGTATTCTTGCCTAACTTTACTACAAAAATCGGAGGTTCTGGTCTGGGTTTAGCGATGGCACGCCGGGGAGTAGAACACGCCGGAGGAAATATCTGGTTTGAAACCGAAGATGGCCGTGGAACAACATTTTTTATTGACTTACCTTTAGCCTCAGTAAAATAAGGGTTTATCTGAACTGACTCCTCCACCAGTAGACAAGGCGGACAATCATTGCCCGCCAACCTGATTTCTTGACACCTTTTTTGTTTTTAGGTGTGGCTATTACATAATTATTTCTCATTTCCTGATTTATCTAGATTCTTGTCTTCTCCTGATACAAAATTAAAGCGTGTTTGAGAAAGAGAGAAATCAGAATATAGGAATGGTAGCGCTTGATTTATTTTCGGTAAAAGCCAATTTATCTACTGAAACATCTATGTTTAAAAAATTTACTGTCTAAGCTACTGCCCTGACATTGTTTTTCTGAGTTAAACTAACCATCGGCAAAGAAAGGCAATATAGTTTTGAGCGTATGTTTATTCTCCTCAAAAACCAGAATATTCTTTACAAATAAAGAAATCGACTTATCAGGTATTATACTCTCAAATACCATAAGGTTTAAGCTTTAATATAGAAACAACAGACAAATTAGGCCATATTGGTGTATTTAAGAAAAAGACAGAAGAGTTTATCAAATGAATTATTAGATTTGGTCAGATAAAAGAGCAAAATATGAAAAAAATCGGGCTAGTTGGTGGTATTAGTTGGGTTTCTACTATTGATTATTATCGATATATCAACGAAGGCATTAATCAGAAATTAGGTGGATTCAATTTTGCTGAATGTATTATTTATTCATTGAATTTTGACGATTTTCAAAGAAACAATACACTCGGTTATTGGGATAGTACCTATCAACTGATTTTTGAAGCTTGTCAGCATTTACAGAAGGCAGGAGCAGAAGCAATTGTTTTATGCGCTAATACAGCTCATGCTATCGCCGACAGATTAGAAAAAAGTATTGATCTGCCCATTATTCATATCGTAAGCGCAACTGCTAAAGAGATAAACGCGCAAGGACTCAAGAAAGTAGGAGTGTTGGGTACAAAATTTACGATGGAAATGGATTTTTACCTGAAAAAACTCAGTGAATATACTATTGATGCCTTCGTGCCTGAATCTCAGGAAGTAAGAGACTATATTCAGCAAACGCTGAAAGAAGAGTTAGGGAAAGGACTCATCAGGCAAGAAACAAAAGAGGCCTATCTTTCAATTATTGAAGATTTGATTAGCAAGGGTGCCGAGGGCATTATTTTCGGATGTACTGAAATCCCATTATTGCTTAGCCAGAAAGATGTATCTGTTCCTGTGTTTGATACCACTTTGATTCATGCCAACGCAGCCGTTGAATTTTCTTTAATGAGTTGAAACGGTTTGTCAGGAATAAGCACTAAGGTAGCTTTTAAAGATATTATGGATTTTGCTGGATAAACCAATCTGAATCCCGTCTACTTCGCAGAAAAGTGTGTTCCCTTTTTCTTGTATATGCTTGATATTATTCCAGGGAATCAACAAAAAAGGATGCCCGAACCGAAACATTGGACTTACCGATAAATACAAACCTGCTTCTGAAAGTGAGACATTCAGTACGCCGTAATAATTAAACTTTCCGATTTTTCCTGAGATACCAATATAGTTGATTTCATTCTGTGAATAAGTGGCTTCATAGGTATCTTTTAGTGTGCTCCATCCGCTTAAGTGCGCAATAAATCTGAGGAGTGTTAGCCAAAACGCTACTACTATAAAGACTCCCGTCAATATCAAGAAAAATAAACTCATTCCTTTTAATTATAGGTGTATTCCTAACTGTCTTGCAGACTAATATAGGTCAATTTTTTTTTAGCGCGCGCGCAGATTTTTTTTTGGCAGGTTTCAATTGATAGGCGGCGGAACCTGATTGATATCTGGCGAGAAAGGGTAACTGATTTGAGATGCCCTGAAATTGGTTGTTTTTTTGTTAAAAAAGTTTTTATATATATTGAAGAAGTTTTTCAGGACGAAGCGCTTTCGCACTCGTTTTTAACCTCATAGAATCTTGAAAATAAAGAAATCATATAAAGTCTTTTACACTTCGAAAATCTATCAAATTTTCTTCTTTTGGCTTTTGAGTTTATCGCTCTTAGCGCAGGAAATGGGTACGGGTATTGTGGAACATTTTGATAATACCAATGGTCTGCCCCAGAATACAGTCGTGGCTATAATGGAAGATTCAAGAGGATTCCTATGGTTTGGATCACACGACGGCTTGCTTCGCTATGATGGCTATCAATTTAAAGCTTTCCGACCCGACCCCGATAGGCCAAAAAACTCATTGTCGCACTCGCGTATCTATAATATGTACCAGACCCAGAACAAATTGTGGATAGCCACAGGGAATGGTCTGTCAGAAATGAATCTGAATGATGAAAGTTTTCATAATTATCTTACGGGTCTTCGGGCGAGGTCTATTTATCATGATGGCAAAGATATTTTCTGGATGGCGACCAATCAGGGTATATATTCGTTTAATTTAAAGACTAAAACCCATAAAAAACTGACTTCAGGGAATATCTTTGATTTAGTTTTAAATAACGCTTTTACTAAGGTTTTCTACTCAACTACTGAAGGTTTTTTTGAATACGATATTGCCTCTGGTAAAATAACCAAACGGACCTATAAAAATTTTAATGAAAATGTATCTTTTGGTTTACTGAAATCGGGAAACATTACCTGGGTAAATGTAGATAACTTGGGTATAGTTGGTTTAGATGAAAACTGGAATGAAACAAAAATAGTTAATTTTAAGAAGTTTTTCCCAGACCTCAAAGAAGTGAGTGTTAACGGCATCAATGAGGATAAGCAGGGAAATATCTGGATAAGTACATTAATAGGACTTTTTAAGTATAATCCGGTTAATGATACCTTACTTTTACTACCCTCTGATGATAGTAAACCTAATCTCATTCATGGCTCACCTCTTTTTACATCCTTTCAGGATCATACAGGAGTAGTCTGGGTAGGCAGTAACAACTCTGGTATCAGCAAAATAAACCTTAGCAACATTAAGTTTAAGACCATCAATATGGATAATGGGCTGAACAATAAGTTTATCCTTACGTTTTATGAAGCCGGAGATTATTTAATGATAGGCACAGATGGTGGAGGATTGAATTTGTGGAACCGAAAGACTAATAAATTTGAGTATATCTTAAGTAAAAATATTCAGCAGAATCGTATTTTTTCTATTATAGAATTCAAATCTGGTATTTTTTGGTTGGCAACTTCAGATAATATAGTTGAGTTGAATCTTGAAAAAAAACGTATTTATCCGCTATCTACCGAGCATAATGAATTGACAAAACTATTTGTTAATCAATTTATTAAAAAAATCCTGCGGGCATCTGACGGAAGTATATGGTTAGGCACACAGACTGGTGTGGTAAAATATAATCCCACAACCCATCAAACGCAGACTTTTAATGAAACTGAAAACGAATCAGAATTAGTAAATACGCTATGCGAAGACCGAAAAGGCAATATCTGGATAGGGGGGCGAATAAACCTTCTGAAATACGACTCACAAACCAAGAAAATGAGTATTATTAATATGCAGTGTATCAACCGTAATATTGATTTAGACGATATAGGTTCAATTTTTCAGGATGATGATAAACACCTCTGGATTACGAGTTATACACAAGGTCTGGCATATTTAGATATCTCTACTAATCGGTTTATATCTTATAATGTAAGCGAGGGTCTGGCCAATAATACGGCCTATTTCTCGCTACCAAATGGAGATGATATATGGATAAGTACCAATTTCGGTTTGTCGAAATTCAGTAAAAAAAGAAAAACCTTCACCAATTATGATGTGAGCGACGGCTTGCAAAATAATGAGTTTAACGGAGGAGCAGCCATTAAATTATCAACTGGCGAACTGGCATTCGGGGGGGTAAATGGGTTTAATATTTTTAATCCGGACAAAATACCTACCAATACACATAAACCACAAGTGGCTATTACAGAAGTAAAAGTGATGAACCAGCCTTTTGCTTTTGACCATACCAAACCTATTGAAATCAGCTACCTGAATAATTTCATTTCGTTTGACTTTGCAGCGCTCGATTTTATTTCTCCTAAAAAGAATCAATATGCTTATCAATTATCTGGTATTGACCATGATTGGGTACAGAGTGGTAACCGACATTTTGTGAGTTATTCTCAATTGCCCATTGGTGACTATATATTCAGCGTAAAAGCAGCCAATTCGGATGGTGTGTGGAATGATAAGCCTTTAGAGGTAAAAGTGCGGGTAACCGCACCATTCTGGAAGCATAGCTGGTTTGGCTATCTATTATTAGGCATTGCTATTGCCGGAATCATCCTGTTTTTTACTATCAGACTGAATAAGGTAAAAAGGGAAGAAACAGAAAAAACGCAACTGAACCGGAAAATTGCCGAATTAGAAATGCGTGCTTTACGGGCGCAGATGAACCCACACTTTCTGTTCAATTGCCTGAATTCTATCAATAGTTTTATTCTTTATAACGAAAATCAGGAGGCATCAAGATATTTATCTAAGTTTTCCAAGCTCATTCGACAGATATTGGATAATACCGATAAACCTTATGTGCCGATTGAAAAAAATGTCAGTTTCTTAAAACTCTATGTAGAGCTGGAGCAATTACGTTTTGGCGAAAGAAGATTTGATTTTATCATAAAGGTGGATGACAATATCAATATCCATGAAATATTGTTCCCAACGATGATTGTACAGCCACACATTGAAAATGGAATATGGCATGGCTTAATGCAGAAAACCGACGGAGTCGGAAAAATAATAGTGAATTATTCGTTAAACGAAGAAGATAATACGGTTTCATGCTCAATTGAAGATAATGGTGTAGGGCGGGCTAAATCAAGGGAACTGAACCAGTTAAGCGCCAACCGTCGGGACTCTAAAGGTACTAAAAACGTGCTGGAAACCATTGAAACACTTAACAAACAATACAATACAAACTTAGGAAAGGTAATTACGGAAGATTTGTATGACGAAGAAAAAAGGCCACTCGGTACTAAAGTGACAATTACAATACCTATATTGGAGGAAAAAGAATAAAGCATGGAGTTTTTCGACATTAATCATATATTTTTTGAGCTTTGGGGAGTCAAAATGAGTCATTTGGAGTTTTATGCTACCCTTACGGGCCTAATAGCAGTAATTCTTTCAGCTCAGGAAAATGTATGGAGTTGGATTGTAGGTCTGGTGAACGTGGTATTGGCTTTTATCATGTTCTTTCAGATTCAGCTATATCCTGATATGTTTTTGCAGGTATTCTTTTTTATCACCAATCTGATTGGTTTCTGGCAATGGAAATACCCGAAAGAACAAGAGGCCAATAAAAAGAATGAGTTAAAAATAAGCCAGCTATCTTTGCAGCAGTTTGGTGTGCTCACCTTGATTGGATTAACAGGAACAGCTTTGTTGGGTACTTTTGCTAAAAATCTACATGAATGGCTGCCCGTGGTTTTCAGTCTGCCGAGTGCCTTCCCTTATATGGATTCTTTCACCACAGTCATGAGTATTTTTGCTACCTTCCTGCTTATCCGCAAGAAAGTAGAAGCCTGGTGGGTGTGGTTAGGCGTAGACATTATCAGTACCTATATGTACTATATCAAAGAAGTCAAGCTATACTCTTTGCTTTATGCGGTGTTCTGTGTAATTGCCCTATTTGGCGCTATGAATTGGACTAAGGAATATAAGAAAACGGTATAGAGCTTAATACGATTAAACCCTATACCATAGAGTTTAGAAATTTTTGATACTACCCCCCGGATTTAAGTTGCTCGGAACTTTTGCCGGAATACTTTTATCAAAATTGGTATCGGTAAGCGCATTGATAAACGCAATAAGTCGTTGTTGGTTATTGCGAATCCTTACCTGTCTTATTTTGGGGTCAACCTGCCTGATATTTACCTGCGGATTCTGGCTGTTTCCCCCCGCAATATTTCCGTAAAACTGTAATATCTGGTTAAGGTTCTGAAAAACGCCATTGTGCATAAAAGGGGCTGTTAAAGTAACATTACGCAGACTCGCCGTTCTGAAAGAGTAATTGCCATTTGCTCCGGCATCAGTACCTGCTATTCTGGCATTATCAGGCACCGACAATATATGTAACTGATAATCTGAAAACATAGGGCCTGAATGGCAATTCACACAGCCAACATCTGTAAAAGCCTGCATTCCCTCAATCTGAAGAGTGGTCATGGCTGTTTTATCTCCTTTCTGATAGCGGTCGTAAGGAGAATTATTCGCTACCAGCGTGCGTTCAAAATCTGCAATAGCTTTGCCGATATTTGCAGCATTAATAGTTTGCTCGCTTCCAAACGCATTTTTGAATAGCAAACGGTATTCGGCAATATTTTTTAATCGGTTTACAATGCTATCTAAAGACAACACTTCTGTATAGGCATGCCCTCTCATTTCTTCAAGGGTCATTATAGGCTGCAAAGACTGAGTCTCAAGACTATGTGTACGTGAATCCCAGAACATAGGAGCCGTTTCTTGATTGACAGTACCATCTGCACTCATGCCATTAAAAACGGTATTGAGTACCGTCATAGAATTTCGCTTAATTAAAGGAAGGGTATTAGGAGACAGGAAATGACGATTGGTACCATAACCAATGGCGTTAGTTCCGATTGAAAGGTCTAATCCATCAGTATACGCATTATTGGGATGATGACAGGTAGCACAGGCAACATCTTTATTGCCAGATAAAATCGGATCCCAGAATAGCATTTTTCCTAAGGTAACTCTTTCGGTCTTTAGTGCATTGTTGGAAGGGATAATAACAGTAGGTGTTTTTGTTTCGGTGGTGGTTAAATTCCCATTAAGAAGATTGTCTTCTTTTTGACAAGCCATAACAATTGCAGCGCAGAAAAATGCACCTGCAACCCAAAACTGAGTCCTTTTTTTCATAGATGATAAATTTTATAAGTAGCAAATAACAAATGGAGAAATTGATTTGCATAAAATTTTATCCAAAGATGCTAATAGGTTTTAAATGAGAATGATAATAATGATTAGTTAGTACGATTGCTTTGTGCAATAAAAGGGGATTGTTGTAATAACTTAATTGTTCAGGGACTTATTGTTAGTGGATTAAATATAATTTTATTGATAGGAAATTGTACTTAATTTGAAGAAATAAAATTGTAAAATGAAATAAGTAGTGAACTATATAGAATATAGGTAAGCCTATTGAACCAAAAAGAAGGAGGAGCTTTTCGACCCCTCCCTTGCTATAGATAATTGATTATTTCAATCGCTCTTCAAACAATTTTAAAATTCGCTTATATTCATCCATCCAGGAAGTTGGTTCTACGAAACCGTGGTCTTCCATCGGGTAGCTTGCCATTTCCCAGTTTTCTTTCTTCAATTCTATCAGTCGTTGCACCAATCGGTAAGAGTCTTGTATATGCACATTTACATCAACCATTCCATGGCAAATCAACAAATGCCCTTTCAAACCTGCGGCATGATAAATAGGAGAGCTTTTACGATAAGCCAGGCTGTCTGTTTGCGGTTCATTGAGTATATTAGCTGTATACCCATGATTATAGGCCGCCCAATCAGTCACTGGTCTTAAGGCTGCTCCTGCGGCAAATACATCAGGTGTGGTAAACATGGCCATCAGCGTAATGAAACCACCATAAGAACCACCGTAAATACCGATTTTCTTAGGATCAATGCCATATTTATCCACCAACAATTTAGCACCATCTACATTATCTGTCAAATCTTTACCACCCATAAAACGATAGATGCCCGTACGTACATCACGGCCATAGCCCGAACTCGCACGGTAGTCAATATCTAAAACAGTATAACCTTTATCAACCAATAAGTTATGGAACATATACTCACGGAAATACTGGCTCCACCATTTATGTACATTTTGCAAATAACCCGCCCCATGTACAAAGACAACTGCCTTTTTGTTCTTTAGTTTTTTAGCAGGCTCATAAATACGGGCATAAATATCAACCCCATCACGCGCTTTGAAAGTGATAATTTGCGGCTCTTTCCAGGCATAAGCTTTAAATTCATCAGTCAATGAATTAGTCAATTGCTCGGCCGTCGCCACAGGTTTATTATCTTGCACAAACAATTCCCAAGGCTTATTCATATAAGAATAACGCAAAGCAATTGTCGATTCATCAGGTGAAAGCGTAGCATCATTACCCCCAACCATGCTGGTAATTTTTGTTCTTTCTCCTCCGGTTACAGCCATTTTATAAAAATGCGTTTCACCCGGATGCACTTCATTGGTGCTCAGATAAAACCATTGTTTATCTTTCGATAATTGCGCCTGTTGTATTTCAAACTTGCCAGAGGTCAATTGTTTTTTCTCACCTGTAAGCACATTTACTGTATAAAGATGTGAATAACCATCAGCTTCTGATTGGAAATAAAGTGTTTGCTCATCAATCCAGCCGATATTCCCTGCACTCAGCGTAAAGCCCATACCAGGCCCACCAATCCATGCTTCATCATGCTGGCGGTCTAATAATTTCAGTTTTCCGGTGGCAGGATCCAAGAGCATAATCCAACGGTCTTTATTATCGAACGAGCGTATGACAACTACTGCATTTGAACCATTTTCAGACCAGTTAGGCGCAGTAATAATCAGTTTGCGGCTAGCAGGTTTTTTCTTGGTAGTATCAGCTTGTTTCTGATAATCTTTCAAAAACTCAGGTTGTTGCGTAAGTCCCACTAAATCTTTAGTACTAATCTGATAAACTGTATCTTTCTTGGTATCATACACATAGCTTTCATAGCTGCTCATCGGGCTACCCACTTTAGTACGTGCAGGTAAATCTTCCGTAAAACCAGATTCAGTTACATAGCTTGGTACGATTGCATTTTTAGCTCCGGTAGCAGGGCTTGAGAGGCGATAAGTAATATAACGCATATCGGGGCTCACCATCGGAACTTCCAGATTTTTTCCTTCCAGATATATTTCTTTTGGACGTTTGGCCTGATCGGCTTTGGTATTTTTTTCAGCTTCTTCTTTCTTGTCTTTGCGCTCTTTTAATATCTCAAACATCGCCAATTGGTCTGCTTTCAGCCATTTTTCTTCATCATTCAATTTAGCGTCTGCTTTTTTGCTGCCGACTACAAAATTTGATACTTGCGAGATAAGTCCATCTGCCAGACTCAAGCTATATAAATTGCCGCCTTTTGAAAAAATAACCTTGGTTTCATCACCATTGAAGTATGGGTTTGCCTCACGTTCAATAGTATTAGTCAACTGTTTAATTTTCAAGGTTTTGCAATAGAGCAGATATAATTCTCCTTGCTTTTCATAGACTTTCAATGAATTGTCTCTGTTATAGGTACCTGTTTGCGCAGGTAATCCACGTCGTTCTTTGGGAGTGACCTTGATTGGCGTTTTATTGGGTAAAACAATTTTATACAAAGAATCACCTTTGTTTTTGTCAGGATTCCACGAGAAATAAATAGTTTTGGAATCTTCTGACCAGAAAATATTGCTGGGTGCTGTCCCAATCCATTTATAGGGTTCCTGCATAATTTTCTCGACAGTCAATTGTGCCTGAGTGACGACAGCGCATAGTAAAAGGGTAAGTAGAATGAAGTGTTTTTTCATGTGATTCAGGGAGTAATTAGTTTTGACAAAAATAGAAACTGTTTGAGTTAAATTTTTAGAATCAAAATGAATTATTTTTTGCAAAGACGAGATGCCAAAACCGGAGTTTAGCAGAGCTAAATGAGGATTTTGGAAGCGAAGGATTTGCGAAAAAGAATCATTTTGAACAAAATAAGATTAACTCAAACAGTTTCTCTCCTATTTTATTAAGTTTGCTAATCTGATTTATTTATGATTAATTAGCTATTATCTAAAAAACTTCTCGATTATCCTTTCAAGCTTGAATATTACCCCGCTTTGGCATAATAATTGGCTTATGTGTCGAATAAGCGTAAAATATCAACAAAACATTGAAAGGAATTTCAGACTTTTACGTTTATTATAAAAAATTTAAATGATATACCTTTAGGGGCTTGAATATATGCAGTTTCTCTTTCCGTCTTTCTTGTGGGGTTTATTGGCTGTTTCGGTGCCAATCATTATTCATCTATTCAACTTTCGTCGTACCAAAAAGGTATTTTTTACGAATGTTGCCTTTCTGAAAGCGGTCGAAACAGAGACAAGCTCGTTTAGACGTATCAAACAATGGCTTATTCTGGCCGCTCGTATTCTATTTCTTCTATTTTTGGCTTTGGCTTTTGCTCAACCTTTTCTGCCAGCCAAAAATGCCGGCACTAATCGTTCATCGGGTTTGGGGGTGAGTAGTCTTTATCTGGATAACTCTCTGAGTATGCAGAATACAACTGAAAACAAGCGTTATTTAGATTTGGCCGTTACCAAAATTGACGAACTCCTGACATTATTCAGCCAATCGCCTAATGTACAATTAGTAACCAACGATTTTTCAGGCGAAGACCAGGCTGTAACCAATGCCACTAAAGTAAAAGACAGATTAACATCCATAGGATTATCTCCCAACCCACGTACATTTGAGAATGTCTACAAACGTCAGCGGAGTTTAGCTCAAAAACATAATGCGACTGCGAATAACCAGTTTTTCTGGTTCTCTGATTTTCAGAAAAGCACTGCCGGAGATATGAAGCAATTGAAGATAGATTCATTAGATAAACTCTTTTTAGTACCCGTACAAGGTAAAGCTTCACAAAATGTCTTTGTAGATTCGGTTTGGTTGGCCTCTCCTTTTATCAGAGAAATGCAGAATAACGTATTGTATGTAAAGGTATTCAACTCAGGCGATAATGAAGTAGAAAAACTTCCGGTAAAGTTATTTATTGATAATGCACAGGCCTCAACGGCATCGGTAGATATTGCACCGAATAGCTCGGCAACGGCTACATTTAATTTCACGGTAAAAGATAAAGGTTTTCATAAAGGCAAAGTCTCTTTTGATGACCAACCCGTTACATTTGATAACGATTATTATTTTGTGCTGGATGCTTCGCCTGTTATTCAGGTATTACACCTTTATCAGCAACGCAGCGCCGCCGATTATATAGGAAAAGTATTTGATAACGATAGTCTTTTTGCTTACCAATCGTATAGTGCCAATAATGTGGATGTGGGGCAATTTAAAAACGCCAACCTGATTGTATTGGAAGGCATAGAGCAAATCAATGGTACATTCAGAGCGAGTCTGGAAGAGTTTATTCGTCAGGGGGGTAGTTTATTGCTTTTCCCGCCATCAAATCCTGATGTAGAAGATTATGGGCAGTTTTTAGGTGGATTTGGTATTCAGAGCGTTTCTGTAATTCGTCAACCAGCTTTGCCGCAAAGTCAGTTACCCATTGCTGAGCCTAATCGTCAGAATCCATTTTATGCCGATGTATTTGAGCGGACAACTTTGCAAGGCGTAGCCAATACGCCACTCATGCAGCCCGTATGGAATTGGTCAGGAGTAGGAGAGAAGATTCTGACCTTTAAGAATCTGCAAAATTTCATTACAGCTACTAATACAACCCAAGGCAAGATTTACTTATGTGCCTCACCCATAGAAAGAACCTATGGTAATTTTGCCGAACACGCCTTTTTTGTGCCCACGATGTTTAAAATAGCATCAATGAGTGTAAGACAGGAAAGAGCAGCTTATAATTTCAGTGAGGGTAGTATTACGATCGATATACCAAATGTGAAGAAAAATGCGACCTATAAGTTGAAAAGTGTGGTATCAGAAGCTAATAAAAACAATATAGAAATTATCCCGATTCAACGAATCAGCGGGAATCAACTGACTTTAGAACTGCCAAAAGCAACTCAACTAAGTGATAACCAGATATTAGAATCTGGCTATTATGAATTACAGTTAGATGGCAAAACAGAAAAATTATTAGCATTAAACCACGATAATGAAGAGTCAAAAATGGAGTTTTATACACCAGCTGAATTAAAAAGCTTCTTCGCCGGACAAAAGAACGTAACTATTTTCGATAATCTTTTAGATGGTGATTTCGTAAAGACCTTTCAGGAAAGCAATATTGGTACACCATTGTGGAAATACTGTGTGATATTAGCTTTGCTATTCTTAGCGGTTGAGATATTATTGATTCGGTTTATGAAGGGGTAAGAGATGTTGCATATTATATAAAGACCCTTTTGAGCACTGGCTCAAAAGGGTCTTTATTTTCGTAGAGACGTATTGCAATACGTCTCCGCGGGACTATAAATATCAGAAATTTATCTTTTGGTTTTATCTCCTAAAATTGCATTTTTGGGATTGCATAGGCCAATGAGACGTATTGCAATACGTCTCTACAATTTTGGCTTATTTTACTCTATTAAATATAAACAAATCAGCAAATACCCACTTGCCATTTTCTTGCTTGCCACGTTGAATTACTAATACATCTGCGCCACGTTTTTCGTAGATGATACGGATAGAGCCATCTTGTTTTTCAAACAATGCCCAGTCTTTTTTCGCTTCGATAAAGCTATAACGGTCTGATACTTCTTTGTCTTCTACGCCAATTAAACCTGGTTTGAAGTGTTTTACTAATACGATGGGGCCTTTGTCGGTTTGCTCAAAAATAAGCATTTCATACATGGTTACTTTATCGTCTTTCATCATGCGCATAAAGCCAGTCAGGTTGTCTCCGGCAGGTTTTGCCCAGAAAGCTTCAATCGGGCCGCCATTAAATGTGCCTTGCCAATGTCCGTGCATAAAAGCTACATCGTTCAGATTAGCTTTAGATTGCGCTAGAGTATTTTTGCTGAATAACAGGCAAGCGAAAAGTAAAGAGAGGAGGGAGAAAGTACGTGTTGAGTTTTTCATAGAAATTAAGGATTAATAATAAGTATAGTTGAAAAGAATGTGCACAAAAATAGGGCTTATACATGAATATACAAGGTTCATATATAAGCCCTTTATTTAAACATTACTATTATCTTAAACTCTGGTTCAAAGCCTCCAAAGCATCGACTCCAGGGCAGAGAATGTTTTCTTTCAATTCGTTCAAAGGTGTTTCGCAAGTGCCTAAAACCTCATGTAAACTTTGCGTAGTTGGCTCAATATAGATCAATCCGGTCAGAATTTCTCCTTTGGTTTTGGCATTTTGAAGTGCAACCATGGTAGATAATTTATCTTCCGGATTCCAACCCTGATTCAGTTTCTGTAGGTTCAGAATAGACCCATCGTGAAGCGCTACTTCTTTACCTTCTCCTTCTTCATATGAAGTGGTAATTTCTTCCATAGTTGGTACAAAATCTATGGTTGAGGTAGCTTCTACGTGTTCACGTACATAATCGTAAGATTTAGTAGAACCTGTATTATTATTGAAAGTAACACAAGGAGAAATCACATCAATCAAGGCAAAGCCCGGGTGAGACATGGCAGCTTTAATTAATGGAATCAACTGGGCTTTATCGCCTGAGAAACTGCGGGCCACAAAAGTTGCGCCTAATTCTAAGCCTAAACCCACTAAATCAATGGCATTGAACATATTGGTTGAACCCGCCTTGCTGATTGAACCTGTATCTGCGGTAGCTGAATCTTGTCCTTTAGTTAATCCATAGCAACCATTATTCATTACAATATAGGTCATATTCAGGTTACGACGGATAGCATGTACAAACTGCCCCATACCAATAGAAGCTGAGTCTCCATCGCCTGATACACCGAAGTAAACCAAATCGCGGTTGGCCAGATAAGCTCCGGTGGCTACTGATGGCATACGTCCATGAACTGAATTAAATCCATGCGAATTGCCTAAGAAATAAGCAGGGGTTTTCGATGAACAACCAATACCTGATAGCTTGGCTATCCGATGCGGCTCAATGGCTAACTCAAAACAAGCCTGAATGATAGCTCCGCTGATAGAGTCATGACCACAGCCTGCACAAAGGGTTGAAAGTGCGCCTTCGTAATCTTTCTTTGTATAGTTTATCTTGTTTTTCGGTAAATTAGGATGCCGAAAGGTTGGACGTATATATGTCATGAGTTCAGGTTTTACAAGTGTTTAGAAATTTCATTCACGATTTTATCTGCCGTAATCGGCATTCCATCATAGTTGAGGACACGAATCAATTTTTTAGGATTGATTTCCAGCTCGTTAATCAATAACGAACGCATCTGTGCATCACGGTTCTGCTCAATCACATATACCACTTCATGGTCTTCTATAAACTGAGCCACTTCTTCATTAAACGGAAAAGCCTTGATACGCATAGCATCCATCACTACTTCCTGCTCGCGCAGTAGATCTATCGCTTCTTCTGATGAATATAAAGAAGTACCAAAGAAAATGACCCCAATCGGACTCATATTTTTCTCCTGATAGAAATGAGGTTTCGGTACTATCGTTTTCGCTGTCTCCCATTTCTTCACCAGACGCTCCATATTTCTTATGTATACAGCACTGTCTTCTGTATAAACTGCATATTCATCGCGTGAAGTACCTCGGGTAAAATATGAACCTTTAGTAGGGTGTGTGCCCGGATAAGTTCTGTATGGAATACCATCGCCATCTACATCAAGGTATCTCCCGAAACGACCCATGTTTTCAAGGTCTTCAGCGGTTAGCACTTTCCCTCTATCATATTGTCTTTCTTTATTCCATTCAAATGGCTCACTCATATGGTCGTTCATCCCTAAATCAAGGTCTGTTAAAACAATGATGGGTGTTTGCAGACGTTCGGCTAAATCAAAAGCATCGGCTGTTAGTTCAAAGCACTCTTTCGGATTACTTGGGAATAACAATACGTGTTTGGTATCACCATGTGAAGCATAAGCCGAAATCGTAATATCTGATTGTTGTGTACGCGTAGGCATTCCTGTTGATGGCCCTGTGCGTTGTACATCTATCAATACTGCTGGTACCTCTGCAAAATAACCTAAACCTAAAAACTCGTTCATCAAAGAAACCCCGGGCCCACTGGTAGCGGTAAAAGACCTTGCTCCATTCCAGTTAGCGCCAATCACCATACCAATGGCGGCTAGTTCATCTTCTGCCTGTACAATGGCGTAGTTCTTTTTACCTGTTACCTTATCTGTTCTGAATTTCTTGGCATATTTTTCAAATTTCTCTACAACTGATGTTGATGGGGTAATCGGATACCAGGCGGCTACGGTTGCTCCGGCAAACACAGCCCCTAATCCACAAGCTCCATTGCCATCAATCATGATTCGGTTGCCTACTTTATCTCGTCTTTGGACACGAATATCTAGAGGATAACTAAAATTCTCCTGTACATATTTCTCACCTAATTGAAGCGCCTTAACGTTGGCAGGGATTAGCTTCTCTTTTCCTTTAAACTGTTCGGCTAATAATTGCTCCAATACCCCAAATTCAATATCTAATAAAGCTGCTAATGCACCTACATAAATGATGTTTTTGAACAATTGTCTCTGGCGAGGGTCTGAATACTGTTCCAGACAAATGCCCATGAGCGGAATACCCAAATAATTAATATCGTCTCTGATATATTCTTTATGAAGAGGTTTGGTGCTATCGTACATGAAGTATCCGCCCGGGCGAACACTCTGTACATCTTTCAGCATACTTTGCGGATTGACCGATACCATCAAATCAATCCCCTCGCGGCGGCCTAAATAACCTTTTTCGCTGATGCGCACTTCGTACCAGGTAGGTAGGCCTTGAATATTAGAAGGAAATATATTTTTAGGTGTAACAGGAATCCCCATGCGGAAGATTGCTTTGGCAAACATCCCATTGGCACTGGCCGAGCCTGTACCGTTGACGTTGGCAAAGCGTACTACAAAATCATTAATAAGTGCTGACATTTTGAGCCGAATCGACGGGTATTACATCCCGGGCTGTTTTGATTAAATAATAGTCTTGTTAAAATCAGGCTGTCTGGCAACCGTGATGCGCTTTGGTAACATTATAGAAAAACTTCTGCATGTCCCAGGCTGAGGTCGGGCATCTTTCAGCACATAAACCGCAATGCAGACATACATCTTCATCTTTTACCATCACTCTGCCGGTAGCCAAGGTTCCTGACACTAATAATTCTTGGTCAAGATTTAATGCAGGTGCCATCAGTCGTGTGCGCAGGTCTTCTTCTGTGCCGTTTACGGTAAATGTAATGCAGGAAGTAGGACAGATATCCATACAGGCATCACACTCAATGCAACGATTCTCTGTAAATACGGTTTGTGCGTCACAGTTCAGGCAACGTTGCGCTTCTTTAAAACCTTCCAATACATTGAAACCCAGTTCAACTTCTTTTTTGCGGTCTTTCAGCGTAACAGATTTATCAGCCTGAGCTACTACAAAACGATGGTCGTTAGCAACCACACTATCATAGCTCCACTCATGGATACCCATTTTCTGAGAAACCAGATTGGTAAATGGTGCAGGTCTGTCAGTGATTGATTTGCCCTGACAAAATAAATCTATTGAGATAGCACCCTGATGCCCTTGTGCTACGGCCGTAATTACGTTTTTAGGACCTAATGCCGCATCACCGCCAAAGAATACTTTCGGATTGGTTGACTGGAAAGTAACGGCATCAACTTTAGGCAATTCCCATTTATCGAATTCAATTCCTAAATCGCGTTCAATCCAAGGGAAACTGTTTTCCTGTCCAATAGCTACCAAAACATCATCTGCTTCTATGAATACAGGTTCTTCACCAGTTGATACCAATGAGCGTTTGCCTTTTTCGTCATATACGGCATGTACTTTTTCAAAAGTCATTCCTTTCAATTGACCATTTTCTACCACAAATGATTTAGGCACGTGATTGTCTAAAATCGGAATATCTTCGTGCATGGCATCTTCTTTTTCCCACGGAGAAGCCTTCATTTCAGTGAAAGGACTACGTACCACTACTTTTACGTTTTCGCCACCTAAACGGCGAGAAGTACGGCAGCAGTCCATAGCGGTATTTCCACCACCTAGTACGATTACATTTTTGCCAATCTTGCTGGTATGCTCAAAAGCCACGCTTGCCAGCCATTCGATACCAATATGTATATTAGATGCTCCTTCTTTACGACCCGGTAAATCGCTTAAATCTCTGCCTCTTGGCGCTCCTGTGCCAATAAAAACAGCATCGTAATCTTTGGCTAAAACGTCTTTCAGACTTGAAACATAAGTTTTGAAATGGGAATGTATACCCATATCCAGAATATTATTGACTTCCTCGTCTAATACATGTTCAGGTAAGCGGAAAGACGGAATCTGGCTGCGCATCATACCACCGCCTTTGATTTGTTCATCAAACACATGGATTTCATAGCCTAGTGGAGCTAAATCTCTGGCAACCGTCAAAGAAGCAGGCCCGGCACCAATCAAGGCTACCTTTTTGCCATTGCCTTCTTTAGGCGCTTTGGGAATAAGATTCTTGATATCGCCTTTATTATCGGCGGCTACTCTCTTCAGACGGCAGATAGCTACTGGTTCTTCTTCTACTCTTCCACGGCGGCAGGCAGGTTCGCATGGCCTGTCGCAGGTACGGCCTAATACACCCGGAAATACGTTCGATTCCCAGTTAATCATGTATGCTTCGGTATAGCGTTCGGCCGCAATTAATCTGATGTACTCAGGCACAGGTGTATGAGCAGGACAAGCGTACTGGCAATCTACTACTTTGTGATAGTACTCGGGGTCATTGACGTTTGTAGGTTCCAACGGTGAATATTTTTTATAGTTAAGTCGTAAGTAAAACTACTCAATTTTAAAATTTAAAACCAAACAATATTTTGTATTTGGTAAAACTGGCAATGATTATATGAAATATTGTCAAGAAAGTACAAATTTTACATCTGCTTTAACTCACTAACCAGTTTGGTTAGCACTCCCTTGGCATCGCCGAAAAGCATACTTGTTTTAGGTTGATAAAAAAGTAAATTGTCGATACCAGCGTATCCGGCATTCATACTTCTTTTATTCACAATCACATTACGGGCGTTTTCTACATCCAGAATTGGCATCCCGAATATTGGCGACGATGGGTCTGTCTTTGCTGCCGGATTCACCACATCATTAGCACCTACTACCAATACCACATCGGTTTTGACAAACTCAGGGTTTATTTCCTCCATTTCTACCAGCTTGTCGTAAGACACATTACTTTCGGCTAATAATACGTTCATATGTCCCGGCATACGCCCTGCTACGGGGTGAATCGCATATTCCACATCAACACCTCTTTCTTCGAGCAATGTTTCCAGTTCATGAATCACGTGTTGGGCTTGTGCAACAGCTAAACCATAGCCAGGTACGATAACCACCTTTTTAGCGTAATTCATCAAAATGGCAGTATCTGAAATCGAAATATCTTTAATACTTCCTTTTACATCATTGCCTGCGGCACTCGCACCACCTGCACCAAATGCACCGAAAATCACATTGCTTAATGGGCGATTCATGGCCTTACACATAGCCAAAGTAAGAATCGTACCAGCCGAACCTACCAGAATACCTCCGGTAAGCATCACCTGATTCTGATACAAGAAGCCTCCAAAAGCCGCCGCCAGACCTGTAAAAGAGTTAAGCAATGAAATAACTACAGGCATATCTGCACCACCGATAGGTATTACAAACAAAACACCATACAATAGAGCAAAAGCAAAAAGCAATATTGGTAGCAGCATATGCTCTGGTTGCGCATAAACTATGTAGATCCCAAAAGCGATTAAGGCTACCATTACGACTGTATTCAATATATTATAAGACGGAATTCGGATTGGCTTTTTCATGGTTTCATTCAGTTTCAGAAAAGCGATGATACTTCCGCTGAAAGAAACTGAACCTATAATCATTCCGGCTATAATTGTTGCCAGCGCACCCGTTTTACCGATATTATGTTCGTATTCCATAATGCCAATCAAGGCCGCACAAGCCCCACCCATACCATTAAAGAGCGACACTAATTCGGGCATTTTCGTCATTTGTACGCGATTGGCTGTGAGCCAGCCTGCAACAGTACCAATACCTATCGCGGCTAAAATCAAAATGATTTTTAATGGCTCTCTTGAAGTATAGCCACCAGGGTGATTATATAGTAAGATAGTGCCTGCAATGGCTAATGCCATACCAAAGGCCGCATATAAATTTCCTCTTCGGGCGGTATCAGGGTGGCTCAACATTTTTAAGCCGATTACAAAAGTGACTGAGCCTATCAGGTAGACTATATCAAGAATATATTTTATCTCCATTGCACAAGATTCTTAGATAGATGGGTGTGTGTCTTTATTTTTTCTTGAACATTTCTAACATTCTGTCTGTTACGGCAAAACCTCCAACCACATTAAGCGTGCCTAATACTACTGCCACAAATCCCAGTGCTAATGCCAGTATATTATCCACAGGCGTGTTTAGCATTACGATAATGGCGCCAACAATCACCACACCATGAATCGCATTCGCGCCACTCATTAAAGGGGTATGTAGTACAGCAGGTACCTTACCAATCACCTCTACTCCCACAAAAACAGATAATATCAGAATGTATATCATCTCAATATTTTCGCCCAAAAAACTGACTATATCGTTAATCATCGTAAATAAGGTTATTAGAATATGATGTGTTGAAATATGAATGCGTATTTATTTTGTCACAGATGGGTGAACTACTTTGCCATCATGTACAATCAAAGAACCTTTGGTAATTTCTTCTTCCATTTCCCATTTGAAGCCGTCTTTAGTGGCCAGATGCAATAAGAAAGTAGCAATGTTTTTGGCATACAGTTCACTGGCATTCAACGGTAGGAGAGAAGGGATATTAGGTTCGCCCACGATGGTTACTCCGTGTTTGGTAACAGTTTTACCATATTCACTGCAAGCACAGTTACCACCTTGTTCTACTGCCATATCTACGATTACTGAGCCTAGCCTCATGCTCTTTACTACATCCTCAGGTACTAGCATAGGTGCTTTTTTGCCCGGTATCAAGGCAGTAGTAATCACTAAATCGGCTTCGCTGATATGTTTGGCTATTACCTCCTGTTGCTTTTTGAGGAAATCTTCTGAAACGCCTTTTACATAGCCACCCTCGATTTTGATGGAATCGTCGCCTTTTACCTCGATAAATTTACCACCTAATGATTGTACCTGCTCCTTGGTTTCAGGGCGAATATCACTTACCTCCACTACCGCACCTAAGCGTTTAGCTGTAGCAATGGCCTGTAAACCCGCTACCCCTGCACCCATAATCACTACCTTAGCAGGTTTGATAGTGCCTGCGGCAGTCATGAGTAGAGGGAAGATTTTACCTAAGTGATAGGCACCGATAATAACAGATTTATAACCCCCAAGATTGGCCTGCGAGCTCAGAGCATCCATTTTCTGGGCTCTGGAGATACGGGGAATAGCATCGACCGAAAAGGCAGAGATACCTTGTCTGGCAGCCGCTTCAATCAGGTCAGGATTAGTAGCCGCATACATAAACGAGATAGACACGGCCCCTTTTTTCATCTGGCCTACTTCTTCAACAGTAGGTGGGTTGACTTTCAGGACAATGTCAGCACCTGAAAGCAGAGAAGATTTGTTTTTCTCTACTTTAGCACCAATGGCTTCGTAAGCTGTATCTTCAAAAAAGGAAGAGGCTCCGGCTTCTTTTTCAATCGCACACTCAAATCCGGCTTGAATCAGTTGTTTGCAGACTTCGGGACTTAGGGCAACACGGTTTTCAAATGCTTTGGTTTCTTTGATTATTGCTATTTTCACAGGGTCGTAAACTTAGTTTTATGTCGCCTCTAATGTAGAAATAATTCAAATATTTATCAATATATTTATAAATTAAATTGAAGTTAAATTATCTATCGACACATAGGCTGTTTTTTGCCTATGTCTTATCCATTTTTTTCGACGTAATTCGTTGGAGAGAAACTATTTAGGTATGAAGATTTGAAAAATCTTGATACATTATCAAGGCAATTCGGGCAGATAATCTAATGGTAATAGTTCGCCTATTTTCTCATTGCCCCATCTACCCTCAAAAATAAAAGCTAAGGGGTTAATCAGATGCCCGTTTTTCTCAACCACAGCCGGAGATTCAATTAAAGAGATGATAGAAGTTTGCGGAATATTTTTTTGTCCAGCCTCAATAAATTGGGGCTCTTCAAATTCTTTATTATAAACAATGTATAAATGATCATTAAAGTCAATCGCAAACATATCATTATAAGGGCTTACGACATCACTCTCTTTCAGAGGAGTTCTTACCAGATATTGTACATATCTTGAAAAACCACTGGTAGCTAACTTCTTTAATGACTGTTCTGTTCTTAATTTAAGGTCGGTTGAATCGACTATTATTTTTTCTTTAGATGCTTCTGTAACAATATTACCTATGCTGTCGCGCTTCTCAGCTACCAAAGGCACAGACACCATTTTTCTTTTTTGTCTGATTAATTTGTGCATCACATATCCTTCTTCTGTCAGCCTGTTTTCTGTAAGAGCCTTTAGAAAATGTTGTGACGAGCCATAATAAGCTTTATTCCTATTCTCAATCCATTGTTTCTTTCTTCGGTCACTTTTGGTTCTCATTTCTTCAAAGAAAGGGTAGCCCCAATAGGTTGTATAATTCTCTCTAAAATTAAACCTGAATTCTTCTAGCTGATACTTCACTACATAACCCAACTCCTTGTTTTCGATTACCAGAGGCTCATCGGCTCTGATAATCAATTCAGAATCATCATTATTCATGCTGAAAGTCAAAGCCTTGGGATTTTTTAGTTTACATTCTTTTGACAGATTAGTTTTACCCATAAAACCTTCATCAAAAAGATGAAAGTATCTCGCATAACCATCTTTGATACGCTTGATAGTGACACCCTGAAGTTCTATCGCATCAGCATTCAACATTACCAGCAATTGTCTTTTTAAAGTATCGGCTTTTATTTGTAGTGAAAAGGTTTTATAGCCTACATAACTTATCACCAAATCAATAGTACCTGATGGCGCATTAGTGATTTTGAACCTTCCTTTATCATCAGTTTGTTGACCTTTCGTCGTATTACTGATAAATACATTGGCAAAAATCAAAGGCTTTTTATCCGCTGCATCAATTACGCGACCCTCAATGGTGAGCTGGCAAATGGCTGGTAGAGAAGAACTAAGTAAGAATAAAATGAATGTAATTTTTGTAAAGCGCATCTAATCTTTGTAGGATAAGTATTTCATCATTAATGGTACAAATGTATAACTAATTATTTAGTTATTTCTTGGAATCTTTAAAAAGATTAACAGGATTTTTATATTAACAGTTTATGGCTACCTATAGTGTAATTTGATATAAGTTTTAATTTATTTATAATTGAGTAAAATTTACGACCTATATGGAAGAACAAAAGAAAATTACCAAGCATTATGCGAACGACGAAGTAACGGTTGTGTGGCAGCCACATATGTGTATTCATTCAGCCATTTGTTTTCGTGGCCTACCTCATGTGTTCGACCCTCGTAAACGTCCTTGGGTGACACCGGAACATGAAAATGGGGAGAAGATTATGGCACAAATTGATAAATGTCCATCTGGCGCATTATCGTATTTTAAAAATGAAGTAGGGCAGGAGGAGAAACAGATTGATAGTGAAACAATAGTAGAAACCACCAAGAACGGCCCATTGTTAATTTATGGGAATATATCTATCAAAGATGCGGAAGGAAATATAACGAAGAAACATAAGGTAACAGCCCTGTGCCGTTGTGGTTCTTCTGAAAACAAGCCTTTCTGTGATGGTTCGCATACTAAAATAGGTTTCATAGCTTAGAGTGCTATCATAATTAAAAAGGGTATCATATATGATTTATGATACCCTTTTTGTATAAACAGAAAATATTAATCTTTTGATTCGCCACCTTCGGCAGCTAATTCAGCCAGACGTCTCTTTTCTTCTCTTGCTGATATAATAATACTTACTTCGTATAAAATATAAAGCGGGAATGCTACTAATAACTGACTGGTAATATCAGGCGATGGCGTAATAACAGCCGCTACAATCAGGATAACTACTACCGCATGGCGGCGATAGGTTCTCATAAATTTCGGTCCAATAACGCCTATCTTGGTTAATACAAAAATCGCAACTGGTAATTGAAAGGCTACTCCACAAGCCAGCGTAAGTGTAGCTAGCAAAGAAATATACGAGCTGATATCAAACTGATTTTCAATAGTCTCACTAATCTGGAAATTAACCAGAAAGTTAATCGCCAACGGCGAAACAATAAAATAACCGAATAAAACACCAGAAAAAAATAGAAAAGTAACATAGAAAACAGCTCCAGTGGCTGATTTCTTTTCTGATGGTTTCAGTCCGGGTTTTACAAAACGCCAGATTTCCCAGAATACATACGGAAATGCAAATACCAGACCTATAATTGCCGCAGAAGTAAAGGCCATGATAAACTGCCCTGATACCTCACGACTCATCAAGCTGAATTGCAGTTTGTCGACACAAAGACCTTCGGCTCCAACTGCTTTCCCTAATTTGCACATCATCCGGTAAGTCCAGAAATCTACTTTAGAAGGTCCTAATATGACGGTATCATAAATTTCCCCAATATAGACAAAAGCAACAATCATGAAGATAAAGATAGCAGCAGCAGCACGGATTAAGTGCCATCGAAGCTCTTCGAGATGGTCTAAGAAAGACATCTCTTTCCCTACTTCTTCTTTGCCGTCGTCATCGTAATCGTAATACGGAGTTTGATCTAGTGGCATTTTATTTCAATAATTTTCTTTCAAATATACGCAGGAAACGTATTCAGAGTTTACTTCTTAGCAGCAGTACTATCTTTTTCGATAGTTATTTTGCCGTTTTTCTTGTCTTCAGCGTATTTTTTGTTCAAACCTTCTAACACTAGCTTAGTAATATCAAGGTCTTCTTTGGCGTATAATACACCACCACCTTTCGAATAACCAATTACCATATCGTATTTATCCCCACCGTTGAAATCTTTCAGATAATCATGAATTTTGTTCAGAATATCTTCTGTTTTCTTCGCTTCTTCCTGTGCTAATACCTGTGCGTTTTTATCACGATAAGCCATCAGGTTTTGCTCTTCCTGTTGCAATTGCATCTGGGTAGTTTGCGCTTGTTCCTGAGTCATGTGGCCTTGTTGCGCTCTTTGTTGGAAGAAGGCTACTTTATTCTGGAATGTACGGGCTTTATTCTGCAGATCGTTTTCTAATTGGAATCTTTTATTTTCAGAAGCCTTGATGATGTCTTTATAATAATCATATTTGTTTAATAGAGTGTCTGTATTTACATAAACAATACGACCTGCTACTTGTTTTCCACCTGCTGTTGTTGAAGTAGATTCTGATTTGTCACAACCCCATGCGATAAGAGAAACTAATAGAACGAAAACTGAAAGTTTTTTCATTTGAAAATTAATTAGCGTACACCAAATGCTTGTGTACTATTAAAAGTATTTGATTAATGATTTTTTGCAAATAAAGCCTGCAAAGATAGATAAATCCCTCAAAAAAAGAGGGATTATATATGTTTTATTTGGTTAACTGCTTGAACTGATAACCAGCTAAAGCTGAAAAACCGCCTACCAAACCACCAATAAGTGCCATAATAGTAAAAAATGAAATGGTAAACGGCACACTTTTCAGGAATTTAAGGCTCTCGGCAAATAAACTACCAATACGGTTAAGCATTAGGCCGTCAGACGAAAGATTCAGATAAAGCGCATAAGCTACCCATAAAGTAATGATGGCTGCGGCTCCGGCTAAGAAAGAACTGCCAGCCGATTTCGATTTCATCATTCCTACCAGAAAGGCAATAGGAGCAATAACCCACCAAGGTAAAAACAATTGTGCAATAGCACTGGCGACGAGGATAATTATATAAGGCATTTGATGATTTCGTTTGAGATTGACTAATTCTTATTTCTTTCCGCTGATTTTAGTGGTCGAGATAATTTTTCCACTTTTTTCATCTTTTGTTTTCATAAAGAGCAATTCGTTCAATTCACCTTTGGCCCATTTATCAACCATATTATCATAATATGGGCTTCCCGGATTACCCGATTGTCCACCCGGATATAATCCATAAGCTTTCGGCCACTCTTTATCCAATTGCACGACCATACGCCATGAAGGCCCATGCGATTCTGAAGTGGCATTTACAATGCCCGGGCCACCACCATTCGGAATATCTTGTCTGCCAAAACCCGGAAGCCTGCCTAAGTGATTAATATCTGTACTTTTTACTTTTGTCCAGGCCCAGGTTTGAGCATCTAATGGTCCCAGTTTAGCAGTCAAAGAGTCAACAGTAGCTTTAAAACTGCCTCTTACAATATCTTCCACCGTTTCTACTTTATCTTTCGTGTTTACATTGTCAAACCATTTAGACTTTGGCTGATTTTTTATCATATCCCATGTAAGGTCTCTTGTAGGATAACTCATTGGGTCTTTCTCACTTTGCGCAGAAAAATCGTCTTCCCAAACCCAGATTCTTAATTCTTTAACCCATCTCTCAAAAATCGTAGCACCAACCTCATACGGGTCGTTTTTCATATTCCATTTAACCAATGTCTGATAGGCTGCATTGTTTTTATTAGCAGAATCAGCCGCCAGTATCTTCATAACATCTGGCAAGAGTCTGCGTGCCTCTACGTTGAAGTTGTCATTCTGTACCGAACGCAAACTATCAATGGTTGCTTTCTGCATCGCCTCTAATCTTTCATTGATGCGGATACCTCTTTCAGAAGGGGCAAATTTCCAACCTAAATAATAAGGATAAGTAGGGTCAGTAGAAAACTGGTTGGCCGAACTCACAAATCCGCGAGGTGGATTTTTCACCGTTGGATTCTGGTCGGCAGGTATCCAGCCTTGCCAATCATGGGCAGGGTTAGAGCCATCCAATATAAATTTCCCTTGCTCTTTCCATTTCAAAGGCAATTTACCATTAGGCGTAATGGCAATGTCGTTATGATTATCAGCAAAAATGAAGTTCTGCGCAGGGGCTTTATAATAAAGAAGCGCCTTGCGATAATCGTCATAATTCTTTGCTCTGTTCAGATAATAGAAGCCCATCAAGTCAGAGTTATCTAATTCATGACCTACCCATCTCATGGCATGGCCGATAGGTACATTTTTATTTGTATTCTTTTCGCTGGCATGGTTGTATAAAATCGGGCCATGATGGGTATAGAAAACGGTGTCCATCAACGATTCTTTGCCTTTAATCTTAAATTCTTCAATCTGCATCGTTACAGGTTTCCAGGCACCGTTATACCAATATTCTTTCTGGCTTTTATCCTTGAATTTTATCTGATAAAAATCCATCACATCAGAGCCTACATTAGTTACGCCCCAGGCAATATCTTTATTGAAGCCAATTGTTACCCCCGGAGTACCAGGTAAACAAGCACCGTAGACATTCATGGTTGGCGTACTTAACTGCATCTGATACCAGATAGATGGTAAAGTCAACCCTAAGTGAGGGTCATTCGCCAGAATTGGTAAGCCAGAAGCTGATTTGCCACCCCCAACTGCCCAGTTATTGCTACCAATCTCTGGTGTAGGTGCTGCTATATTAAAAGCTACTCCTTCATCTTTTTCAGCTGGTTTAGCCGCAATTTCAGCAGGAATTGCCGGAACAGGCACAGGGGTAAATTCCCATTTTGTACCTACAGGAATAATCGGCGACTCTATAACCGGATAATCAGGAAATAATTCTTTGATCACATCCGGGCCATATTTAGCCAGTGCATTGCTCATTCTGAAATCTTCACTGCCACCGTTCAATACCTGACGCATATTCATCAGCATCAATATCGTTTTATACGGCGACCATTCTTCCGGTTGATAGCCGATGATTTTATATTCTACGGGTAAATCTTTGTAAGATAATTGCTTGATATAGGCATTTACTCCGGCTGCATAAGCAGTCAGGACTTTAAAGGCAATATCCTCTTTTTTGAAACTGGCAGCGATTTTCTTAGCCGCCTCTGCCATACCCATGCGGCGATTGTAGCGGTCAAGTTCAATGGCTCTTTCACCCACTACTTCTGATAATCTGCCGGAAGCGGCCAGTGTATAAAACTCCATTTGCCATAGGCGGTCTTGTGCTACCAGATAGCCTTGTGTAAAATAAAGGTCGTCTTCATTTTGCGCAAAAACGTGGGGCACACGGTTATCGTCGAAAACAACGCTAACTTCGTCTTTAATGCCGTCTAGCTTAAGTTCGTCAGGAGAAGATTTAGTGCCGCCATTTTGCCAGAAACCCTCAAACGGGCTGAATAATTTTCCGAGAGCGGGCAAAGCTCCCAAAGGTCGGTTCAGGATGTAAGTTAGACCAGCAGCTATGAGTAAACTTACAAAAAACTTGATGAATTTCATAGATAATTCAGTATTGAAAAGGCAGGATTTTGGTTAATAGTTCGTCCGAAATCAGTTATTTGCTTCAGAAATAATTCTTTACTAAGAATACATTATCAGTATGCAAACATACTATTCATTCTGTTGCGAATGTAATGAAAAGAATTGAAGATTTTATTATTCAGATGATTTTTAGGATTTTTTTAATATCTTTTTAGTGCTTTATTTACTATAGTAATCTTTAAGCAAAACAGGCTCAACCAGTAAAACCGATTGAGCCTGCCTGACAGATTATTATATCAATTACTCTTGCATCAATTTCTCCAAAACCACTTTCCAGTTCTCATAAGCTTCCCGATAAGCCATAATGGCTTCTGATTGTGGTTCTATTACTTTCAGCTTTATCAGTTTGCTCATCGCTTCTTTAGGTGTGCTATAATGTCTTACCCCATATCCTGCGCCTAAAGCTGCACCTTTTGCTCCGTCAGTATCATATAATTCAATCGGCGTATCAGTAATATTTACTAATGCATTGCTGAAAATATCACTCAAAAACATATTGGCTTTTCCGGCACGGATAACTTTCGGTTCCACACCATTGGCCTGCATGATCCCTAATCCATAATTAAACGAGAAAGCAATGCCCTCTTGTGAAGCACGGAAAACATGCGCCTGTGTATGGTTATTTAAATCAAGGTTATGGAAAGAAGCGCCCAGAATACGGTTATTCAGCATACGCTCGGCTCCATTACCAAAAGGCATCACTAAAAGGCCATTGCTACCGATGGAAATTTGTTCAGCCTGTTTGTTCATATCCGGGTAAGTCAGGTCTTTACCGAAATTATCTTTTGCCCAACGATTCATAATGCCCGTGCCATTGATACATAAGAGGATACCTACACGATTGGCACCATCTATTTTATGGTTGACGTGTGCAAATGAATTGATACGCGATTGTGGGTCATAAGAAATCTGGTCGCTTACGGCATATACTACACCCGATGTTCCGGCAGTAGCCGCAATTTCTCCCGGGTTCAATACATCTAACGAAAGTGCATTGTTCGGTTGGTCGCCAGCCTTATATGTAACAGGCGTACCTGGTTTTATCTCTAAAATATCAGCGATCAATTGTGTTACTTTTCCGTGCTCACTAAACACAGGTCTAATTTCAGGAATCACACTTTCATCAAACCCATAATAGTTTAATAAGTCTTTTGATACGCTATTTTCCTGAAAATCCCAGAAAATACCTTCTGATAAACCCGAATTAGAAGTAGTGATTTCATCAGTCAGCATCATAGCTATATAATCACCCGGTAACATGATTTTATCACATTGTTCAAAAATATGAGGCTCGTTGGCTTTTACCCATGCCAATTTAGATGCAGTAAAATTACCCGGAGAATTTAGTAAGTGAGTCAGACATAATTCTTCACCCATTTCACTGAAAGCCTTATCGCCAATCTGTACAGCTCTGCTATCACACCATATAATTGAGGGGCGTAATACTTTTTTATCTTTATCTACCATCACCAGACCATGCATCTGATAGGCAATACCAATGGCACCAATCTCTTTTGAGTCGAATTGCGTAGATTCCTGTTTGCCCAAAGCATTGACACGTTTGATGGCCTCAATGGTATTGTTCCACCACATTTCAGGGTTTTGTTCTGCCCAGCCTGCAAAAGGCGAGGAGATAGGCGCTTCTACATCGGGGTATTGTGCAGAAGCAATCACTTGTTGAGTATCAGCATCTACCACCGATGCCTTAATAGAAGAAGTACCAATATCGATTCCGAGCAGTAACATATTTGCGTAGGTTGAATTTTTAATTGTCAAAGTTACACTTTTGCTTAAGCAAAACAAAATCTATCCGGATTTGGCTTTGTAGGCTGTATGGTGGCTTCTGCTTTCTGAGTGGATATTCTTTTGTATTGTTAATTCTGGTATTCCTTAATTCCAAAATCTTATCTTTAATGCGCTTCTTTTCTCACCTGACAAGCTTGCTGTATCGAATAGCTCTTTATAAAAAGGCATAGGCTGGAGTCTAGGTTCTGAACGAAATTAATGCTGATACAATAGTTTCTGTATTTCAAATGCCTAAATTTATTCTACGGCTTCTTTGAGATACACTGGTTCGGTTATTTACTCAAATTAAGCTACCTTTGCAGACTTATTACTATTGAATCGTGCAAAATAATTATTATTTCTTACGGCAGCTCACCAGACAAATAGAAGCCAGAATTACCGGACTGAAACTCATGGAGTGTTTTAGTCAGGAAAAAGATGAATTGGTTTTGGGTTTTGCTGCTGCCCGCGGAAAGAAGAAAAACTATAAAGAATTCTTCATTAAAGCCGTCGTTTTCCCTGATTTCTCCTCTTTATATTTTACCGACCAGTTTGAAAGGGCTAAGAAAAACAGTATTGATTTATTTAATCAACTGATGGATTTAGAGGTGACAGGCGTGCGGCAGTTTCTGAACGAACGATGTTTTGCTATTAATTTTGAGCAGGGCTTTTCGATTGTTTTTAAGATGTATGGCAATCGGTCAAATATAATTCTGTTTCAGGAGGATGAAGTAATAGACCTTTTTCATAGCAAAATTGTCGCTGATAAAAACCTCAGAATTAGTACATTAGACCGCCCGATAGACCAATCTCATGAAGCCTTTCTGGCAAATAATGAGGATTATCGAAAGCTATTCCCGACGTTTGGGAAAGTAGTGAATGCTTATCTGGAAGAAGAAGTACCAATTACGTGGCCGAAAATAAAAGAGGTACTTGATAAATTAGAAAATCCGAAATACTATATTATTCGCTGGGAGCATCAATTGCACTTATCGCTGATACCTTTGGGCGAAGTGCTGCAAGAGTTTCAACAACCCATCGAGGCCATCAATGCTTTTTATATCCTTTATAATAAGGTCAGTTCGCTTGATAAGGAAAAAGCAGAGATTTTACGGAAACTGACGAAGGAGAAGAAACAAACTGAGCTATATCTGAAAGATGCGTATCAACGACTAGAAGCCGTAGACTCAACCATCAAAAATGAAGAAATAGGGCATATCCTGATGGCAAACCTGCATCAGATTCCGGAACGAGCCGAAAAAGTAGAATTATTCGATTTTTATCGGGATCAGGATATTACGATTAAATTGAAACCCGAACTCTCTCCTCAAAAAAATGCAGAAAATTTCTATCGAAAGGCTAAGAACGAGAAGATAGAAATTGAGAAAATCATGGAAAACATAGAAAGCCGTGAAGACCTGCTGAAAAATCTGAATCTGCATATTGAAAAGATAGAACAAGCCGAACATCTGAAAGCCCTACGCAATTATTTGAAAGCTAATAAACTGGTTCGTACTTCTTCGCAAGCCGTCAATTATAAAGAGTTATTCAAACGATTCGAAGTCGAAGGTTTTGAAATTCTGGTAGGGCGTAATGCAAAAAACAATGACCTGCTTACCCAGCAATATGCGTATAAGGAAGACCTTTGGCTACATGCCCGCGATGCACAAGGGTCGCACGTAGTAGTGAAATATAAAGCAGGCAAAAAGATACCCAATACAGTAAAAGAGTCAGCGGCTTCTTTAGCGGCTTATTATTCTAAACGACGCAATGAAACGCTGGCACCCGTGATATTGACGTTGAAGAAATTTGTTAGAAAAACAAAAGACTTAGCCGAAGGGCAGGTAATTATAGAGAAAGAAGAGGTAGTAATGGTAGAACCCAAGATGCCTAATTCATGACATTCAGAAACCGCCTGCAATATTTATTAGTCTGGAAGCTACGGATATCTAACCGGAGTGCGCTGGAACTCATACTGTCGGGCGAGGTTATGGTGAATGGTTTGTCTGTAAATACCAATGTAGAATTAAATCAGACAGACGAAGTAATTTATAAGAATGAGCTATTAAAAGAAGGGAAAACACTCATCTACATTGCCTTCTATAAACCTCGTGGCATAGAGACTACATTGAATAATGCTATTGCTGATAATCTGAAAGACATTCTTCCATTTGAAGAAGAGCTTTTTCCGGTAGGGAGGCTGGATAAAGCCTCAGAAGGACTGCTTTTCCTGACAAATGATGGCACGCTTTATGATAAAATACTCCGTAATGAAAACAAGACTGAAAAGGAATATATTGTAACTGTCGATAAGCTCATTGACGAACACTTTCTGGAATCAATGGCTAGTGGTATCAGAATCATGGGGAAAATGACTTTGCCATGCCAGATAGAAAAGATTGATGATTTTACTTTCAAAATTATTCTGATTCAGGGACTAAACCGCCAGATTAGAAGAATGTGTTATAAGTTGCATTATGAAGTGTTGAGGTTGATACGCGTTCGGATGGGTACTATTGAACTGGGAGATTTAGGGGTAGGAGAGTATCGGGTTTTGGAAAACTATCAATCATAAGGATACGTTCGAATATTAAAATTTCTCAGAACCCAATAGAATCATTTGGATACCCTAAGATAAGCTTTAACTTTGGTTTTAAGAAGGTGATTTTTAAAAGTACCAATGGTGTTAATAGTGACTAATCTTCATACCCTAAAAAATGAAAAAAATCAAAGCAATTCTGCTAATCTTCCTGGTGGCTACGTGCCTTACCGGCTGTGACTTTATTAGTAATACTTTCAAATACAAGGATAAGACCAAAGAATTTGTAGAGTTATTAATAAAAGAAGACTACAATAAATGTATTGAATTGATGGCTATGGATCACGAAATGGCTAAAGGCACTGATATGGTAGCCTTGAAAACAGGATTAGCCAGTTTTAGAAAGATCATAGTTGACAACTGGGGAACAGAACTGGAGTTTACTTTTATGAGAGCTGAAAAGAAGTTTTCAACTGTTAAAGAGAATAATACTCCTCCAAATACCGCACTTGTATTAGTGGAGTTTAGTGGTAAGGATAATATTGGCATCTTTCAACTATTGTTTGATGATACATCTTTAAAGATTATAAACATCAAAACGCTTGAGGTAAAAGAACCAATGCCGTCAATGACATTTTTTTGGATTTTCGGCTTATTGGCCGCTTGTATTCCTATCTTTAATATTGTTGTCCTAACACGTATCTATCAAAGCGACTTAACGAAGAAATGGCTAAAATATATAGCTGTGCTTTTTTTAAATGTTCCAGCAATCACTTATGCAGCAACAAGCGGTCTTTCTTTTAAACTTCTGAACTTCCAGATTTTATTTGGGATTAGCTTTGCTTTCATGGGTTACCTCAATTCGTATTGGACCTTTGGAATTCCAATTGGCGGACTTTATTGGTTCTTTAAACTCAAACAAAGGAAAATCGAGGAGGTATACATTTCTCCTATTGAACCTAATGAAGTTCAACCAGAAGATGATAATGACAAATCAAATATAGAATAAAAGCACTCAACTCAGCTATTGGAAGCAAGTACTGACGACTATTAAAGAGATAAACTAATAAAAAATATGGCAGTAGGATTTACACCAAAGCACATAGAGAATTTCTCCCTAAACGATCTTACAGAAGAGCAGTTTCTTGTGCTTGCGGTAGACACAGCTCAAAAACTAGCCTGGAAAATAGGCTACCTGAGCAAAAACGGACTTGTTGCGTATACAGACAAGGGTATGTTTTCGTGGAATGCTGAAATCACAATCAAAATAGAAAATGATGTGGCCAGTATTGAAAGTGCATCGGCAGGCAATGAGATGGTAGATTGGGGGAAGAATAAGAAAAATGTAAATAATTTCATTTCAAATCTTGAAGAGCTAAAAGCCGCTTCTGCAAAAGAAGAACTTGAAACAAAATATCAGGGATTACAGCCATACTTTGTGCCGGACGAAGAAGACATTTTAAAATTGCCTCCAGCAACAAAACTAGAGCAATTCAAAGATTTCCTATCTATTTTCAAACCTGTACCGGGTTATTTTATAACACCTATCCTCCTGAATATTAATATCCTGATATTCATTTTAATGGCAATCAGTGGCGCAAACATTATGCAGCCAAGTAGCGAAAGCTTGCTGAATTGGGGGGCAAATTTCAAACCCTTGACTTTAGGAGGCCAATGGTGGCGTATACTTACCAGCTGTTTTATCCATATAGGCATTTTTCATCTTCTCATGAATATGTATGCATTGGCCTATATCGGTATTTTATTAGAACCGCTTTTGGGTAAAACCAGATTTATTACTGCTTACTTGTTAACCGGAATCACGGCTAGTATGACAAGCCTATGGTGGCACGACATCACCATTAGTGCAGGAGCATCAGGCGCAATTTTTGGGATGTATGGCGTGTTTCTAGCCTTGCTGACTACTAATTTCATTGAACCATCGCAAAGAAAAAGCTTATTAGCCAGTGTCTCAGTTTTTGTCATTTATAATCTGATTTTCGGGCTGCGGGGCGGTGTTGACAATGCCGCGCATATCGGTGGCCTGGTGGGTGGAATCATCATCGGCTATGCTTTAATTCTTAGTTTTATTGAGTCTGATGGAAACAAATGGAAATATGGTACATTGGGTTTATTGTCAGTTTTAATTCTTGTATCTTCATTTGTTGTTTATACAAAACTCCCCAATGATATAGGCATTTATGATTCTAAAATGCAAAAATTTTCTTCTATGGAATCAATGGCATTGGAAGTCTATAATTTACCGGATAGTACATCAAACGAACAATTGATGCACGAGATTAAAGACAGAGGAATTTATTATTGGAATGAAAATATAAAAATCATCGATAGTTTTAAAGAATTGAATTTGCCTTCTTCAATAGAGACCCGAAACAAACTTTTAAAAGAGTATTGTCAATTACGCATTAAAAGCTATGAGTTAATCTATAAAGGGGTTGCCGAAAATACGAACCAATATAAAAGACAAATAGAAAATAACGATAAACAGATAGAGCTAAAAATTAAAGAATTAGAGGGTAAATAATAGCTATTTAAACCATTTATATTTTCAGTTTAGCTCTTTTGTCAGGCAATAAAAATATGGGTGCCACAAACGTGACACCCATCAGAATATCTATTATAGATATTCACTTTGAATCAACTTTATAGTCCCAGCAATATCTTTGGTGGCAACGGGCTGACCTAATGCCGTAAATTCCCAGCGTGCGCCTTGTGTGCGTTTTAATTTTGCCATTAGCATTGATACGTGTCCACTATAAGCTGGATCAGACGATAGATTGAAATTGGCAAATACGTTCTTTGGGTTATGATGTTTGCCTTCCATAATCCTGATTTTCGAATAAGGAATAGCCGCAAAATCCTGTTGTCTGTATGAGTTCAGATAAAAGAATATCGTGTCTACACCGGCATCAATCTTTTCTAAATTGATACTGATAACCTCGTTATCTTTATTATCTGCTCCACTATCACCCATTCTATCATCTCCACTATGCTTAATGGCTCCATTTCTCGATTTCAGGTTATTGTAATAGATAGTTTCAATTTCCTTCTTGTTTTTGTCAAAAAGCGATACTGAACCATCCAGGTCAACAGCTTCGTCATTGTTAATCAAACCAAAAAAAGCTTTGTGTTTGATACTTCCCCAGTCTAGGCCGACGGTAATTTCTTTTAAATCGATTCCATTTTTTTCTAATGAAATCCTTGAGTTCTTGGTCAGGTTTATCATGGAATTATAGATTAAAAGAATAAATCAACTAAACCCTGTAATTCGGTCATAGAGCCCTGCGAAGTAGTATCAAAGAACCATTCATTGCCCGATTTCTTGACCTTAGCAAATACTACTGAATTCTCAGTAAAGTGAGATGCATCAAGGTCATATCTGGTAATTTCTTTTTTACTATCTACATCTATCACCCTGATATAAGCATCCTTCAACAAACCAAAGTTATGCCCACGGTTAACGGCATCGTGGATAGACACACAGACTGCCAATTCTTTGGCATCAGGTGTAATGCTTTCCAGGTTTGCCAGAATTATCTCATCATCATCTGCCGCCGAGCCTGTACGGTTATCACCCATGTGTTCTACTGCCTTATCCGGTGATTTCAGGTTATTATAGAATATGAAATAATCATCTGATAATAATCGGCCATTGGCACCCAGAATAAATACTGAGGCATCAAGGTCTACGGTTCTGCCTGTTTGTTCCCAGCCTAATCCAATCATTACTTTGTTAAGTCTGGGCATTTCTTTGGTAAGGTTAATTGAACTACCTTTTTTTAAATTAATCGACATTGTTTTTTATAGTTTTATTGTTTAAAAAAATCATTTAATAATTTATCTACATCCGGCTTTGGGTTCGCTGATTGGGGTAATTGATTACCCGATTGATTCAATTCATTGAACTTCTGCTGAATCTCATTCATGCGTTCCTCTTTCTGCTTTTCCGACTCAATGGCCAGTTGGTTCTTCAATTGCGCCAGATCACTTTGTACGCTCATATCATTTTCCATTTCTCTGAACTCCCTGTTCAACCCATGAGTCATAGAGTTCAAAGCAGTCAGACTTTCTGCTTCGGCGGCCAGTTGGTTAATCTTATCTTCATACTTGCTCATATTGGCAAGGGCACTTGAGTTCAATCTGCCCAACGATTCCGAGATTTGTTTCTGAGCCTTGGCACTTTCAGCCTTAGCAGCATAGATTCGCTGTTTGGTTTTGGCTTCTTCCAGCTTAAGTTTAAATTCGTCCAACTGCACATTTAATTCTTGCACCATATGACGCGAGTTTTCAGCCAATACGCCATATTCAATTTCTTTCTTTTCGGCCAGCGCTTTTTGCGAAAGTGCTTTTTTAGCCAGTTCTTCATTGCCACTCTGCAAGGCATTCGCTGCTTTCTGATACCACGAAATACCTTCTAGTTTAAACTGCTCATGGTCTTTTTCAAGCCTCAGTTGGTTAGCCATGGCAATAGATAAAGCCTTGGTTATCTGAGCAATAGCTTGTTCTAGTTCTGCTACTGCCAGCTTCATCATCTGCACCGGGTCTTCGATTTGGTCGAGGGTGTCGTGGGCTTTTGATTTACTGATATTTAGTATTCGTTTAAGTAAGTTTGTCCACATATTCTGCGTTTGTTTTGTGGGGACAAAGCAAGAGAATAGGCAGACAGCCCTCAAGATACTTTTGATGATTGGATAGAAATCAGGACGGCGACGTTTGAAAATCTGATGGATTTTTGGAGAAGTGGAGAAAAGAGAATGGAAAATGGAGAAAGAAGAATTTAGAAATATCAGGATGTACAACAAAAAAAAGACCACCCAATGGGCGGCCTTTTTGAATCCAAACTTATATCCTAATGTATCTATTTTACTCGTCTTTGTCTACAACGCCATCCTGGTCACCTGGTTTGGTATCCATTAGGGCATCTGCATCACTAGCTACTGCGGCTTTGATTTTGTCTTCCAATTCAGACAATAATTCAGGATTATCTTTCAGCATATCTCTCACGCCATCACGTCCTTGTCCTAATTTACTGCCATTATAAGAGAACCAAGAGCCAGCTTTTTTCACGATTTCAAGGTCTACTGCCAGGTCAAGTACTTCACCTGCTTTAGATACACCTTGTCCGTAAAGAATATCAAACTCTACTACTTTAAACGGAGGAGCTAATTTATTTTTCACTACTTTCACACGGGTGCGGTTACCTAATACATCTTCACCATCTTTGATAGCACCGATACGGCGGATATCAATTCTGACAGAAGCATAGAATTTCAGGGCATTACCACCGGTAGTAGTTTCAGGATTACCGAACATCACCCCAATTTTATCACGCAACTGGTTGATGAAAATACAGCAACAACCTGTTTTATTAATAGTACCTGTCAGCTTACGCATGGCTTGCGACATCATACGTGCCTGAAGACCCATTTTACTATCGCCCATATCGCCTTCCAATTCGGCTTTAGGTACAAGCGCAGCTACAGAGTCAATCACACAGATATCCACTGCGCCAGAGCTAATCAGGTGTTCTGCAATTTCAAGCGCCTGCTCACCGTAATCAGGTTGAGAGATAAGTAGGTTTTTGGTATCAATACCTAATTTTTGGGCATAAACACGGTCGAAAGCATGCTCTGCATCAATAAATGCGGCTATTCCACCTCCTTTTTGTGCTTCTGCAATCGCTTGCATGGCTAAGGTTGTTTTACCAGAAGATTCAGGTCCATATATTTCAACAATACGTCCTTTTGGGAAGCCGTTTATACCCAACGCAAGGTCAAGTCCAAGTGAGCCAGTCGAAATAGAAGGAATTTCCAAAACTTTTGTATCGCTCAATCGCATTACTGTACCCTTACCAAAAGTTTTATCCAATTTCTCCATCGTTGTTTGGAGAATCTTCAATTTGTCGCTGGTTACGTCTTTTTCTGCTGCCATTTTTATGTATATAAGATTTGTTTGTTACTTATTTAAGATTGGATAGTTACTTAACGTTAGCTGTCGAAATAAAATTTTCTTGTATCAGTCGCTGAAAATTTACTATTAGATTTGATACCACTAATACATTCTCAATTTTTTTCTCAGTCTGCTGCTGACTTGCCAGTTTTAGTAAATCAAAGCAATCTAAACGTTTTTTCTTGGTTTCAGTTGTGCTTAGAGCATCTTTAACACTTTTGCTCCGGTATTTTGTTTTAAGTACAGCCATTTTTTTTAATTATTTTTCAAGTAAGCCTTTCAAATTACTCAAACCTGTGGCAAAATCTTTCCCAACTGCTTCGTTCATATCCATAAAGGCAAGCATCAGATTGGTTGGATAAGCCATTTTTCCTACAAAACCCCATTTCACTTTGGTATGGGTAGAGTCCACGCTTTCAGTAGCCATATATGCATCGCTCGACGAATCAAATGGCTTCATAAAATGTAGATTATAATCTACTCTTTCGCCTTCAACTATATTCTTGATTTCCTGTTCACCTTTACCTACATTGCTATCTTCACTATCCCAGGCTGATACAAAACCAACAGTGCCATCAGTGCCTTTAAATTCTTTCTTCATGTTAGGGTCTATTTTCGCCCATACACTATAATTGTTCTGGTTTTTGAGCATTTTTATATAATCAAAAACCTCAGCTTTTGGCTTGTTAATCACTACTTCTTTTTCAACTGCATAATCTTTTTTGATAAACAAAGCCGCAATTAAACAAACGGCAACAATACCAAGAATAACAAATAGGATAGTTTTTAGAATTTTCATTTTTTTAAAATTTAAGGTTAATATTTATTCTGTTGACAATAGCTGTTAATCGGTTCGCTGCGCGATGTATTAAGCCACTTTTTATCAAACTCCTCAACCCGTTTATTCTATCCTTTTCCTCTTCTATGCGTATATGATATATCTTACCTTTTAATAATTTTACAATAAGCCAGATTACCTAATTTCATTTTTTTTCTTTACTTTCCTCCCCCAAAGAAAAATGCTCAATCGGGGTATCTGGTAGTGCTTAGGTTTTTATAAAAAAAGTACAATTGAATTTTTAAAATTTCTGTGCCTTGTTTTAAGCCTTTTGCTAACAGTTTTTTCTGAATACTTTTATTAACGCTCGACCTTTAAGACAATACAAAGGTATATAAAATTAGAATATTATGCACCAAAAAAATGATAAACGGTTTTTTTTAATGATGAATGGATTTTATAATTGGAAATTTTTTTGTATAGCGTTTTTTGTTGGAATTCTTTCAAAAACACAGGCTCAGACCAATACAAATTCACTTGAAAATACTTATTCTTATAACAAGTCTAAACTTGGAAAAGTTCAATTTAAGTTCTCGGCTTTGACCTATGTCAGAAACAACGAATACTTTAATAATATAGCCGATGGTTATACTCTTTTTGGCTATTATCTGAACCCTAGAGTGAGCTATCAACCCCATGAAAAAGTATCTATTGAATTAGGTGGTTTTGCCCGAAAAGAGTTCGGTACCAATGGTTTTAAGGAGATTCAGCCTACTTTTACGATTCAGGTAAAGCAGAATGACTGGCGTTTTTTATTCGGGAATATAGAAGGAAATATCAATCACCGGATGGTTGAGCCAATGATGAGTTTTGAGCGTTTTGTGAGTGCTCCGTTAGAGCATGGCGCACAGGTGAAATATCAAAAAACTACAACGCTGAAAAACAGTAATCTCACCGATGAAACTTTCTTCGATTTCTGGGTTGACTGGCAGCGCAGCACAGGCCCAGGACAAACACATCAGGAATATATCTGGAATGGACTTTCTTTTTATAGCCCTGCCTTGCTGGTAAAAGGCTTTAAGATAAAGGGATTGGTACAAGGAAGTATCTATCACATAGGCGGGCAGAATATCCAGACATTGCAACCGGTAGCCACCCGTTTAAATACAGCATTAGGAGTGAGAGTGCAGAAAGATTTTCTGGGTAATCAGAGCCTTGTGGCTGATAATTATTATGTAGGCTATTATGAATCGCCATATAAAGGAACGGCCTATTACCTGAACGGTTATTGGCAACACCCTAAATTTCAGGTAGGGGTAAGCTATTGGTTCGGGCATTTCTTCTATTCACCTATGGGGAATGACTTATATCAATCATACTCCCGCAAATTCAATAGCAATGGTTATTATGAGCCGTATAGGAGTATCCTGACATTAAGATTAGTCAAAGACTGGAAAGTGATAGATGGATTGAATATTTCTCTGAGAGTAGAACCACATTATGATGTGCAAAATGGTATGTTTGAACATTCAGAGGGCTTATATGTGAAATATCAGTTGAATTAATAGATAAAAACAACGACAAAGATACCATCAACCTCCAGATTTTTGACATAATCGTTTTATTAGGCATGGCACAAGGATTGATTTGTGCCACATTGCTTTTATTGCACCGACCTATAAGAACTAATAAAACTATCTTAGCCTTCATCCTGCTAACGTTTATTATCTTAAGTTTTAAAATACTGATTCATACGCTAGGGCTCTGGCAGAAGCTTCACTGGCGTTATCTGCCCTTAGCCATTGATTTGTTGATTCAGCCACTTTTTTATGTATATACACTTTCGCTGACCCAAGCTAATTATCGGGTTAAACGAAAAGACTGGCTGCATTTTGTACCAATGCTTTTGTTTTTATGTCATGCTATCTGGGTATATATAGAGACTATCCAAACGAATAATATTATCCTGAAAGACCAATTAGCCGAAAGTCTATATTACAACCGGATTAAGAAACTTGAAGATATATTATCGGTGTTATCGGGTATTGTTTATTGGTTCTTAAGTTTCAATCGTATTCAGGCTTATAAAGAATGGCTGAATACAAATATCTCAAATACTTCCTATCCCACTTATAACTGGCTGCGTCATGTCTTGATAGCCATGGGTGTTTTAGTAGCTATTCTGATGATTAATATTCCACTGGAAGTATTTTTTAACTTTGGCTCAAGGCATTTTGTTCAATGGCAGTTTTTTTATTTTTATCTGGCTGTACTGGTGTATTATCTAGGTTTTGTTGGTTATCAGCAAAAAGATTTTGAAGTCGCATTTCAGACTGAAAAACGGGCAACGATTGCTTTAGATACTGAGCAGATTTCTACTATCAAAGAAAAATTGGTTAAGGCAATAAATGAAGAAAAAGTGTATCTAAATGCCGAACTGAATTTGAGCACCTTAGCCAAACAAATAGGGGTAGCTGAGGGCATCCTTTCAACGGTAATCAACGAAGCATTTCAACAGAACTTCAGAAATTTCATTAATGAAAAAAGGGTAGAAGAAGTGAAACGTAAATTAATCAATCAGGAATATAAACATCTTTCAATATTGGGTATTGCTTTAGAATCAGGCTTTAATTCCGAGGCAAGTTTCTATCGGGTCTTTAAAACTATCACCGGACAATCACCGAAGGATTTTCTACAAAAAAATAACTCTCAAAACCCTTTTTGAGAGGATTCGTGGTAGTTTGATGGCTTTTCTTTGCTGAAAAATAAAAATCAATCATGAAAAAGCAAAGAAAAATCATTATTCTCATCGCCTTGCTGGCAAGTGCCACATTCATTGTTTCCTGCTCACCAAAATTCTGGAATAGAGCTAATAAAACCTATGAGCCTTTACCAAATATAAGTTCGCCTAAAAATACTGATAAAATCAAACAAGCTTATCAGTTTTTGAAAGATAAGACCGAATACGATGCTTTTATCGCCATTAAAAATGATAGCATTTTGGCTTCCTGGGGTGATATTCATTTACCCATCATGACCCACTCGGCCCGTAAAAGTATTATGAGCGTTTTATATGGGATAGCGATTGATAAAGGACTCATTCGATTAAATCAGACCTTGGCAGAGTTAAAAATTGATGATAGTAAAGCACCATTAACAGCTATTGAAAAGACTTGTACCGTGAGAGATTTATTGATGTCTCGCTCTGGTATTTATATTGAAGCCTCAGGCGAAACTAAAGAAATGAAAGCTGCTCGCCCACAACGTGGAATGCACAAACCGGGAGAGTTTTTCTATTATAATAACTGGGGCTTTAATGTACTGGGTGCTATTTTCGAACAGCAAACTCATTTAAGTATTGGAGAAGCCATTGAAGAATGGCTGGCCAGGCCTTTAGGCATGAAGAAATTCAAGGCCAATTATATAATCTATAAACAGCCGGATTATTCTGAGCATAGGCAATACATTATCTTCATGACAGCCGAAGACTTAGCTCGTATTGGGATGCTTATGCTGAATGATGGTAAATGGAATGGTAAAACTATCATTTCGGCTAAGTGGGTAGCAGAAAGCACCTTTCCGTATTCGGAAGATAAAAATAATGAGCCATTTGACCATTACGCTTATTTATGGTTGAATGATACCGACGAGGGTACTTTCTGGGCATCAGGTTGGGGAGGGCAGTTTATGATTGTCGACCGCAAAAATAGATTAGTAGTTGTATCAAGAAATGATACCGGACGTGCAATGTTACAGCAAGGCTTATTTATGTGGAAAGGCAAGCAAGCCTCACGCCAACACCATCAGTATTTACATCATCTCATGATTGAAGCTTGTTTATAAAAAAAGGTGCCGCCAGAATATTTCTGACGGCACCTTTTTACTGAAAATTTAATTGCCTACTTCTTAAATATCGGTGCAATAGGCGTGCCTATACAACCACTTGGTTCTTGTATTTTAAGCAAGGCCGCTAAAGTAGCAGCAATATCGGCAATATAAGTTTGTTGTGTTGTTTCACCTACCGGAATATTCCAGCCATACCACAATAGAGGTACGTGGCGGTCATATTGCCACATAGTGCCATGGGTTGTACCTTTTTTGCTTCCGCTATGAAACCAACCCGGCTCTAACAATACCATGAAATCACCACTGCGTTTGGGGTTATATACATTTTCAACCAATGTTTTATAGAAGGGTGGAATTACTGTATTTGCCATATCATGGAAATTAACTACCTGATAAACCGGAGAACCCATTGAAAGTAATTCATCCTGCACTAGCTTAAACACATCGTTCATAGCTACTTTATTTTTCTTCATCAATTCACGGTTCATCGTAATCTGATAATTATCAGTCGATAATATCCATTTGCCTTCACCAAATTTCTCTACCAACTGGCCATTCAGATAATTTACCTCTTTAGCACCCATCCAGACACCTCCGGGCAATTTATTTTTATTTAAGAAAGCTGGAATATCAGCAGCAGCGTGGTCGGCTGTTAAGAAAACAGTATAAGTACCTTTGCCTAAAGTAGCATCCAGATAATTCAGAATCTCTTCAATATCTTTGTCAAGACGTAGATAAGTGTCTTCTACTTCAATAGAGCGTGTTCCTGTTGCATGACCCACGTAGTCAGGTGAAGAGAAACTTACACAAAGAAAATCTGTAAAAGCACCTTGTCCCATTTTCTCATTTTTCAAAGCTGCTAAAGCCATTTCTTTGGTCATATTATTGCCAAAAGGAGAGGTAAGAATGGCTGTATTGCTGGTAATTGTGTGTGGGAACACAGGCAATTTTTCACCCGGCATTGAGTTTTCATATTCCTGATTATCTTCATCACTTTCGGTGTATTGTGCAATGGGCAATAAGGTTTCCCATTTCTGCGATTTATAGTAATCCGGCAATTTTTTGGCGTTGAAATCTTTCATCCACTGTGGTAATTCCTGCATATAATAGGTGCTGGTAATCCAGTTGCCTGATTTGCCATCAAACCAATAAGCTGCATTAGCCGAGTGCCCTGCCGGTAGAATACCGCCACGGTCTTTAGCTGCAATACCAATTACTTTAGATTTGAATTGCGTGGCTAATCTCAACTGATCGGTAATAGTAGTGGTTTTCATGTTTACAGGTGAGCGTTTGCCTTCTGTACCTGCTGCGTCTGTTCCTACGGCTACTACGGTAGTATCTTCAGCTACATATACTGTTCTGTTCAAAAAACGATCATACCAATCGTTGCCAATAATACCGTTTACTGCCGGAACTGAACCTGTATAAACAGCCGCATGGCCCGGGCCTGTAATAGTACTGGCATAATGGTAATGGTTATTACGGCAATTAAAACCCTGGTTCATTAATCTCTTAAAACCACCTTCGCTGTATTTGCTATAATAGCGATACAAATAATCATAGCGCATCTGATCGACCATGATTCCTAAAACCAGTTTAGGCTTTGTTGGGGCAGCAGCCTTTTGCGTTTTCTGCGCAAAAACCGGTAGGCTGAGTAAGAGTAGTAGGTATGTGAAACGTTTCATTAATAGATAATTTTTATGTATAAAATTGTATTGGTGTTACAGGTTGTAAAAACAGAATCAAAATTAGAAATCTTCTGCAAGCAAAATCAAACAATCCATGCTAATTTTGTGTTAAGAAGACAAGTTAGCCTATTTCATAGATTTTAACCTTATCTCAACACATTAAAATGTTCCTGATCAAAGCCCTTATTGTAGTTGGTACTTTCTGTTTTATGGAGTTTATGGCCTGGTTTGCTCATAAATACATTATGCACGGTTTCGGCTGGAGCTGGCATAAAGACCATCATAATCACCACAAAGGCTTTTTTGAAAAGAACGACTACTATGCAGTAGTTTTTAGTATTGTTGCCGCTTCAAGTATTATCTACGGAAATGTCAATCCTGAATTCTGGTATCTGACCTGGATAGGCGCCGGGGTTACTTGCTATGGGGTAGCCTATTTCGTTTTTCATGATATTATCGTACACCGCAGAGTAAAAATAAAGTTTGTGGCTAAAAGTAAATACATGAAACGAATCATGAATGCGCATTACATTCATCACAGAGTACATACCAAAGAGGGGGCAGAGGCTTTTGGTTTTCTATATGCTCCCGAAAAATACGAACCTAAAAAACGGGAATAGTACTCCTATTTTAAGTTTTCCCAACAGATTTCTGCCAAATCTCCTATAATCTGTTCGGCCTGATTTAAGTCTTTAAATCCTTCTACAAAAATAGAGAGAATAAAAGGTTGTTTGGTGTAAACAATGGCGGCATCGCCACGTACGTACCCTAATTCTCCGGTTTTATGGGCGATTACCAAATCTTTGGGTAAATTTCTAGGTATTGTGGTTTTGTCTCTGCAATTTTTCAGTATGCTAATCATCTCTTCACACAAAGCCGGTGTTGCTACTTTTTTCTCATAAATTTTCCGCAGTAAATCATTAATTTCTATAGTATTTACCCAGTTCTGGCGGCCTTGTTTCACTGCCAAAGTATCCAACATAATACGGTTCAGTCTTGTTTTTGTACTACCTAAACGCATTAAATTTTGGTTGACATCAGCCATTTCCACTTCTTTAATCAGGATATTGGTGGCAGTGTTATCGCTCGAATGTATCATTTCCTGCGCCAGTTCAAGGATAGTAAATTTCGTTCCGTCAGGCTTATCCGCAATGATACTTGAATCTCCGGCTCTATCAACTGCCTGTAAAACATGAATCGCATTTAAATCAATCTGCTTTGCTTTTACTTTCTCCATCAATTCCATCAGGATGGGTACTTTGATAATACTGGCAGCAGGGACTGTTACTTCTGGTCGATGAGTAAAGTATTTTTCTCCTGTAATACTCTCTACAGACATACTGACTTTGATAGCTGAGGGAAGTCTGGATAAATAATCATTGATTCGGTTAGTATCTACCTTGTATACTGATGGATTCTGGCCAAAAGAAAGTGAAGTATAAAGAATGAGTAGGAAAGGAGAAAAATATATTTTCATTTTATTCTGAAAATTTAGAATATACTGTTCGTTTAGATTTATTTGTATAGATTGGATAATAGAAATTTACTGAATGTATAATTTATATACTTCAAGTTGACTTTTTTGTAAGAATTGCACGTATTGTTTTAATTGTATAAATAGGATAAACAGTCAGTTCTGAATATTCTATTTATTTAGTCCGTTCAATAGTAAATTGAATCAGATCATGTAAAGATTGGCGGAAAATGGAGTCGGGGAAAGTAAACAGAATCTCTTTAGCTTCGTCGACGTAGCGCTTCATTACTTCGGTAGTATAATCAATACCACCAGAGCTTTTTACAAAGGTAATCACTTCATCCACTTTTTTAGGGTTTTCGGAGTGATTTTTTATTAAGTTGATAATATTTCTTTTTTCAGACCAACTGGCATGATTCAAAGCATAAATGAGGGGTAAGGTCATTTTTTTCTCCTTAATATCAATTCCGGTAGGTTTACCTATTTCAGCATCGCCGTAATCAAACAAATCGTCTTTTATCTGAAAAGCCATACCAATTTTTTCTCCCAGAAGCTTGCATTTGGCAACTGTAGCTTCGTCAGCACCTACTGAAGCTGCACCAGCGGCACAACAAGAAGCAATTAATGAGGCTGTTTTCTGGCGGATAACTTCGTAATATACATCCTCGGTTATGTCAAGTCTGCGGGCTTTTTCCATCTGCATCAACTCACCTTCACTCATTTCTTTTACCGCTGTCGACATAATTTCAAGCAGATAATACTCTTTATTATTGACGCTTAGTAATAAGCCTCGAGACAGGAGATAATCGCCTACTAAAACTGCTATTTTATTTTTCCAGAGTGCATTGATTGAGAAGAAGCCACGACGATAATTAGAATCATCTACTACATCATCATGTACTAAAGTGGCAGTGTGTAAGAGTTCAATCATGGCAGCCCCACGGTGTGTTGATTCACTGATGGTGCCTACCGTACCTGCCATCAGAAAAACGAACATTGGTCGTACTTGTTTCCCTTTGCGGTGTACGATGTAGTTCATTATCTGGTCAAGAAGCATCACATCAGTTTTCATAGACTGACGGAATTTTTTCTCAAAAACCTTCAATTCCTGCTCAATAGGAGCCTGTATTTGCTTTATATTTAAAGACATGAAGACATGAGTAAGTTGATGACTCACTCTATTGGTACAATGTTACGACCGAAAACTGATTTTTAATGCAGAATTAAGCAAATTGTATAAAATTTAGTGATTTTGTGCAAAAAAAACTAATAATTATCTTAAATCTTCAATTCCCAACATTAATAAATAAACTATTCAAGCCGGTGTGTTTTGTTGTTAGTAAATCTGGTTCAAATATAAAGCTGATTGCATTGATAGCCAAATTTAATTTCGGATGATATATTTGAAAATTTACAAATTATTCACTAACTCGCTCCATCAATTTTAACCATTATACATGAAGGCATTAGTTTTGGGCGGTGGCTCGTTAAAGGGAGCATGGCAAGTAGGCGCGATTCAAGCAGTTTTAGAAACGGGATTCAGACCCGAAATGATTTACGGTATTTCTGCGGGAGCTTTAAATGCCAGTTTTATGGTGAACGAAGCAGGAGCGCAATACATAGAGAAAGGAGAAATAAACTGGGATCTGGTCAATAAAAAACTGTTAAAATTCTGGCTTGAAAACATCACCAAACCTTCTGATATAGGTATTCTGAAATCAAGATTTTCTTTAGGGATAGATACCATCATGAGCCGCTTTGATGGCCTGATTGATACGAATCCGCTTCATGATAAATTAAGAAAATATATTAGTTCTAATACCCTTCGCCGAAGCCCTATTTATCTGAAAGTAGGCGCTGTGAATATCAATACCGGCGAAATGAAATATGTTGACCCTCTGGAGCAATACTTTCTGGATTATCTTCGCGCCAGTAGCTCATTACCTTTTATTATGCCTGCTATACAAATCGGGGGTGACCACCGTGAGGCTTATATGGATGGTGGGTTGAGAGAGGTAGTACCTGTAAAAAAGGCTATTGAAGATGGGGCTACTGAAATCTATTGTATTGCTACCCACCCAAAGCACCGCCCGATGGAGCATTTTAATTATAGAAGTTTTCTGAGTCTAATAGAGCGCGTGAAGGATATTACGGTAAATCAGTTTGAGAATAGTGATATTGATTGGGCCGAAAATTATGCAGAGAATTATATGAGTATCGGCTCGTTTAAATTAGCCAGAAAAATCAACCTGACTATTATACGCCCAGATGAACCGATTAATTTAGAATTGACAGATTTTAGCTCAAACGACATCAGAGAGGTAATTAAGCAAGGGTATGAACATGCTTATAAGAAATTGTTTGAGAGGGTATAGGAGGGAAGAGGTTATAATAGAAGCTTATAATAAGAGATTAATGAGAGGAATTATTGTAAGCTTCTACTTCTTTAAGCAGTTTTTTCCCTGCCTCAATATCTTTCTTTACATATATTCCTTCAATTAAATGCTTGGCATATATTTCTTTTGCCTCGAAATTTGTAAGAGATGCTTTTATCAGATATTTAATCGCCAATTTTCGGGTTTCTTCATCTAAATTACTTAAGTCATCAAATTCTTTATGATTACTTAAATCGCAAAATATCCTATATACCTGTAAGGCTGCCCTATCATACTTATACTTATTAGCCATTATTATGGCATAAGGTAACATATATTCTGGCATGGTGTTATCTAAAGAAGCATATAGTAATTCATCAAAAGAATCAGTATTTCCGTTATTGATGACTTCATTTATTAAGACTTCTTCACTTTTAGAAGGCTCATTTATAGACTTTTCGGGTTTCTTTTCAGAACAGCCTATAACCATCAATAGGCAGATAATTGAAATTAGTTTTTTCATTTTAATCACAGCTGTTTTATATAGCATATTAAATAAATAAGCTAATAGTGGCAAGATTGATACCAGATGATTTCTCCAAATAATATCTTAAGACTGCACTACTTCAGAAAAAGCCGCTTCACTCACAGCCTTATCTTTACGCAAATCAAACCACACAAAATAGGCTGTTACTAGCGTAGAAAGAATGAAATAAGCCGCAATCGCTACGGTTGCCCAAGGTAATTTGGCATCAATGCCGAACCAGTCACCCATTTGATAGATTATTACCAAACCTATGATATTTTTTAATGTTTCATACAATAAAGCATACGGATTTCTATCCATCAGTTCGGTATAACTGAATACAATCAGGAAGATAAAGCCTCCGTAGATAAATATATTCGGGCTACCGATGCTAGCCAGATTGGCGAAGAAATAACTTACCAAAGCGAACGTAGAAAGGAACTGTATCCATATCCATACCTGCATAAGCATAGATGCTTTAGGCGCATACTTTTCAAAATGATAAGGATCATCTATTTTATGTACCGGATATTTATCAGCTACATCAGCTGGCCTCCAACCCGTTGGCATAAACCAGATGCGCATTTTATCTTTCCAGCTATTGGTGCGGTAAGCATCCTGTATCAATAGCCATAGATGTTGAAAATTAATCTTGATCGGATTCCAGGTATTTGCTGGGCGAGTAATACCATATACCGGAGGCACATTTGGTAATTCTTCCTGAAAAGTACCAAACAATTTATCCCAGATAATGAATATCTGTGAGTGATTTTTATCTAAATATTCAGGATTAATGGCGTGGTGTACCCGATGGTGCGCAGGCGTAACAATGATTTTTTCAAGAAAACCCATGTTGCGGATATACACCGTATGATACCAGAACTGTGCAAATAAATGCAAAGGTGCTACGATGGCTATTACTTTTCCATCTACACCCAGTAATGCAGCAGGCAATAAGAAAACCGTAAAGAGATTAACAAAAGTTGAGATACTTTGACGTAAGGCACAAGCCAGATTAAATTCCTCGCTGCTATGGTGAATGGCGTGTTTGTTCCAGAAGAAATTAATCTGATGGCTCAGGCGATGTACCCAATAACCGGAGAAATCTAAAGCAATAAAGGCGATGATATATACCCAGATGGTCGATTCTACTTTGTAGATGGCCCAATGCTTAACCATATAATCATAGGTAAGCAATGAGATACTTAAACCTAATACATCTTTGATGATATTGGTATAACCCGAAGTCATGCTCGAAAGCATATCCATTGTTTTGAATGATTCTTTCTTAGTGAACCAGCCATAGAATTTTTCTAACAATACCAGGCCCAGAAATATAGGCATAGCGATGTTGAGGATTTTGCCGTAGGTTTCCATTATAGTATGCTTGCACAATATTATAGTATGCAAGTTAGTAATATTCTAAGAAATTTTAAAGTTTTTTAGAGAAACGAATTGTTATCAATTTTTAGTGTTTAAATTCGGGAGTAGATAATATCCGGCATAAAAAACAGTTATACGTATATTAAATGACTTTGCTATGATTCTGACAATTATTCTTGGGTTCATCTTCTTTTTAATCATCAGTATACACTTTTCTGCAAAATATCTGGCGCAAGTGCAGAAGAATTATTACGGTATATTTGTAGTGTTTAATATAGTGGTTTTTGTTGCTGGCGTATGGAGAATTTATTACTTAGACATGTACGTTTGGGATGATCCAAAAGGAGTAGGATTTTGGTTGTGGACTCTAATCTTTATGGTTGTGCAAATCGTGTTGGTTCTTCTGGTAGCTTTGATTGCCAATCCTTTAATCAAATGGTGGAAGAAAAGAGAGGCAGAGGCTTTGAACAATTAGAAAAAAATCGATTCAGAAAATATCATTATGCCAACTATTACTCTTAGCCGTACAACGAAGGGCTTAATTTCTCTTTCAATATTAAGTAGTGTATTTATTTTAGGACGTATCATTCTTAAAGATGATATGAAATACAGCTTTTTGCTATGGAATCTATTTTTAGCCTGGATTCCGCTTATTCTGGCTCAACTAAGTTTTAAGGCAATGAAACAGAATAATATGCCTTTAGCCTATATTATGCTTTTCTTGTGGCTGTTATTTTTTCCTAATGCTCCGTATATCATCACAGACTTACTGCACCTAAAAGATTATTCTCAGAATATTCTCTGGTTTGATAGCCTGCTGATTTTCACTTTTGCCATTACAGGTTTGTTGATTGGCCTGAGTTCTTTAGGCATTGTACACCAGACTCTTGAAAGTTTGTTCGGCAAAATACAATCGTGGAGTGTAGTTGTTGGTAGTCTTATACTATTAGGTTTTGGTATTTATTTAGGAAGATACTGTCGCCTGAATAGCTGGGATTTATTCAGCCAGCCACTTTGGTTTGCGGGTAGGGTATTGCATCAATTCAGGAACCCAATGGCATTTAAACTGACATTTACCTATGCCTTCGTGATTTTAGGATTCTATATCGCCTATCGCAATTTTGGTTCTACGCAAAATACAGAATTGGAACGGGTATAGTAATGCTTGGAAATAATGAAAGAATATTACTTATTCTTCACTACTGTATAAATCTTCCTTTGCTCATTAGTCATGATAAAATCGGTATTGCTGGTATAATTAAGTGCTTCCATCTGGGCGCGGCCAATTTTGATACATGATTTGGGCTTCGAAAAATTAATCTCGTTACTGGCAATTTCGAAAATATAAATCTTTCCATACGAAAGCAAGGCAAACTCTTTTCTGTCAGGACTAATATCGGCGGCTGTAACCGGGCTTTTCAAAAAAACACTGTCTTTAGGGCTTATTGTATAGTCTCCTGCTTTATCAGGTATTACGTATAACTTGGTATGGTGGGTATTAGACCAGTCTTTCGAAAACAGGTATAAATTATCTTTATACCAGAAGAATGCCTCGCAATCAAAGACACGTTTCTGAGACGGAAATTCTGTTTGGTCGGCATAGCGGAAAGTAATCTTTTCGGTTTTACCGTTTTTGTGTTTATAGATACTGAGGTCTTGTCTGGCCTGGTTATTATTTCCAAAATCACCGATATAAATATTCCCCAGGTTGTCTTTGGTTAGTTCTTCCCAATCAATATTTTGTGAGTCATTTACAAATAGGGTGTCAAAAATATAACCTCGTTTGTCAATCATGTATAGTTCTGTATTCCCACCACCGTCATTATGTGTCCAGTAATAGTTATCCTGCCAGGCAGGAGCAAGGCCGGAATTTTCGTTGATACAGACAGGCATCTGCCCTGTTTTAGTGATTGTGTACTGGGTTTTGGCTGATTGAAAACCACTTTTATTTATTTCGGAATGACAATTGCACATGGCAACTTTCATCGAAAACAACAGCATATAGATTTTGTACAGAAACATGAAATTATAAAGGATTCTTCAAATCGTTTTCTAAAAGTTTGAATTTAGACAACAAGTTAGCTAATTTTGGATTGTTTGAAAACAGGTACTCATAAATAGTCTCTAATTATTTCTAACCTATTATTATGCAACCCCGTCAGCAACCTTTTTACACACGCCTTGCTTATGTGCTTATTTCTCTGGTGATAGTTATTTATGGCATGTATATTCTCAGAGATTTGCTTATTCCGCTGACATTTTCGGGGATAATTGCTCTTCTGCTCTTACCAGTCTGTCAGTTCCTGGAAAAATACGGCTTTCCTCGTTGGTTGTCTATTACGTTTTCGATTTTATTGACGTTGGCGTTTGTGATTCTGTTTTTCTATATCGTTTATGTGCAGATAATAGATTTACAGGAAGTATTGCCACAATTGAGCGAAAAAGCAGAAAAATGGTATAGAGACTTTCAGTTTATGATTCGGGATAATTTTCATATCAGCCGAACCAAGCAGCGTATTGAAGGTCAAAAATATCTGACCGAGTTTTTAAAGAATAACAGCGATTTAATCACCAATACCTTATCTACTACTACAGGATTATTAGGCAATCTGACCCTGATTCCATTATATGTATTTTTGCTATTGCTTTACCGCGATTTTATCCGTGTTTTTTTCTACAAGGCTTTAAAGCCAGTAAGCAACCATCGGGTTGATGTGGTTTTGAAAAAAGTAAAAGATGTGGTAGTCAATTACGTAGTAGGTCTGATTATAGTTATCGGTATTATCGGTATTCTGAATACCTTGGGCTTATTGATTTTACGCATCGAACACGCGTTTTTCTTTGGTTTTTTTGCAGCTATTCTGGTGCTCATTCCTTATATCGGTATTGCCATAGGCTCAATATTACCTATCTTATTTGCACTTATTACCAAAGATTCGGCATGGTATGCTTTCGGAGCTGCCTCCGTATTTTTTGGTGTACAATTTTTAGAGGGCAATTTTATTACTCCTTATGTAGTAGGCTCTAAAGTAAGTATCAATTCAATGGCGGCAATTATTGCCCTGATTATTTTTGGTAATCTATGGGGACTTTCAGGCTTGGTATTGGCTCTGCCTATTACGGCTATTATCAAAGTAATTTTTGATTCGATCGAGGGATTAAGACCTTATGGCTTTTTAATTGGAGATGCTGATCATATTGATGTAAAGAAACGAAGAGGATAAAGAAAATAAAAGCTAGCTTCCTTTTAAGAATCCATAAAAGGAAGCTGTAATGACGTTTTAGTTGTAATTAAGGTTAATAGAACGTAGAGGTTTATATCATAGCTCTACTCCTTTGGTTAATTTCCTCTGCAAAGGCAAATCTGCTCTTTTAACAAAAGTAATAGGTACAAACGCTTCGGTAGGAGAGCCGATATAATACAGCGTCCAATCCTGATCATACCTCGACAACATATTCCTGATACACTCTGCACGGTCAACCGTTGGGAACTCGCATTCGTCCCAATAGAAAAGCTCAACACGGTAGTGGAGCTGCTGTTTTAAACCATTAATAGTTACTTCGATTTCGATTTCCTGCTTTCCTGGAAGCGAGGGAATCGGGATAGCTATATGCGCCATGCTTCGTTGGTTTTAAAAATGATAGAGAATGGTTAACGGAGAAAGGAGAAAGTAATTCGCTAAAGTCAGAATACTTTCTCCGTTTTCCGTGCTCCATTTTCCAATCACTCCGTTTTAAGAGATTTTATAGGATTCATTAATGCTGCTTTGATAGATTGATAGCTTACTGTTAGTAAGGCTATCAAACAGGCTAATACTCCGGCTACTAAAAAGAACCACCACTGGATTTCGATACGGTAAGCGTATTTCTGTAACCAGTTTTTCATCAGATACCAGGCCAACGGGAATGCGATTACCGCTGAAATCAACACCAGTTTCAGGAAGTCTTTTGATAACATAGCTGTGATACTTACCACACTGGCACCTAATACTTTTCTTACGCCAATCTCTTTGGTACGTTGCTCAGCTGTAAACATGGCTAAACCAAACAAACCTAAGCAAGAGATAAAGATGGCTAAGAAAGCAAAATAATTAGCCAGTTTACTCACTACGTTTTCACCCTTATACTGTGCTGCAAATTCCTGATCTGTAAATTTGTAGGAGAAAGGGAAGCGAGGGTTGAACTTCTTGAAAGCTTTTTCCATGCTGGCAACAGCTTCTTTGGTTTGTCCGGGTTGGGTACGCACAATTATCTGTCCCCAGTTGTCTCCTCTCTGCATATTAAGAATCAATGGAGGAATACTTTCGTGTAAAGAGTTAATATGGAAACTTTTTACCAAACCTACAATCGTTCCTTTTCGCCCCCACATAAACATTTCTTTACCTACCGGATCTTTCATGCCCATTTTCTTGGCTGCCTCTTCGTTAATGATATAATTGGTGGTATCAGTACCATAGGCAGGAGAGAAGTCTCTGCCGTCTTTCAGTTTGATGCCCATAGTTGCCAGATAATCGTAAGAAACAGGGTTTTGCGAGAATAAGATGATTTTGGTTGTGTCTTTCCCTGGCCAGTTTACGCCTTGTGTCGAGCTTCCTACCTGTAGTGGATCAGCCTGTGAACAGGTTACAGACTTAATACCAGGCATATTATTCAACTCTTGCTTGAAGGATAGGAAGTTTTTTGGTAAATCTCCTTCCAACGGCATATATAACATATTCTCACGGTCGAAGCCCAGATTTTTGCTCTGAATAAATTCTATCTGACGATACACTACCAGCATCCCAACAATAAGCATGATAGAAAGTGCAAACTGAAAAACCACCAGACCTTTGCGGAAAAATGTAGCACTTGGCTTAAATTTCAGGGCACCTTTTAAAACTACTACAGGTCTTAAAGAAGACATAAACAAGGCCGGATAAGAACCTGCTACTATGCCCGTAACAACAGTTAGTCCTAATAAAATTAATAAGAACAAGGGGTCTGTGAAATCAAGACTTAAATGTTTTTCTGTAAGTGTGTTGAACGCCGGTAGCATCAGAAAAACGATGAAAATTGCAAAAAATAAGCTCAGGAAAGCGATAATTAAAGACTCACCTAAGAACTGCGCAACTAATGAATAACGCACGGCACCTACTACTTTTCTTATCCCTACTTCTTTGGCACGTTTGATAGAACGGGCAGTGGCCAGATTCATAAAATTGATGCAGGCAATGACAAGAATAAAAATGGCAATAATCGCAAACATTTTTACATATTCAATTCTACCACCATCCTGTATTCCGGCTTTGTAGTTCGAATAGAGGTATACGTCTTCGTATGGTTGTAAAAATAACTCTACGTTGCTGTCTTTATTTTTGGTTTTGATATACCCTTTTATTTTGGCATTTACTTTGTCTAAAGAGGCATTCCTATTGAGCATTACATAGCATCTTGGTCCGTTATTGCCCCATTCTTTTGACCATTCGTTGCTTTTCTGCCAACGATCATAACTCATCAGGAAGTCAAATTTAAGCGACGATTGCTCTGTGATTTCTTTCAGAACTCCCGTTACCATCACATCATCTTTGTTATCTACTCTGATGATTTTGCCAAGTGGATCCTGATTCGGGAAATATTTATCGGCCAGTTTTTTAGAAATTACCACACCGTCAGGGCGTTTAAGCGCTGTACGGGCATCTCCTTTTTCCAGTCCGAAAGTGAACATATTCAGGAAATCACCATTTACATAGCGTCCTTTCTCTTTTTCAAACTTATCACCAACGGTAAACAAAGGATATTCTTCCCAAAGCATCTGGCTAGCCATTTCAATTTCAGGAATATCTTTAGTAATGTGCTGAGATAAGATACCCGGTGTTGAGGCATACGTAACGGTTTCACCAGCATAAAACTGGTTTTCCATTACTCTGTACAATTGTTTTCCGTTTTTATGGAATTTGTCTTTCTGGGTTTCATCTTGCAGCCAGAGCATAATCAAAAGGCTGCAAGCCATTCCCAGGGCTAATCCCATAATGTTTAAAAGGCTGAATGTTTTGTTTTTCCACAAATTCCGCCAGGCAATCTTCAAGTAGTTACTTATCATAATTTTGTATTAGAAATAGGTCGTTTCTTTTCTATTGACAAAGCTTGTGCCAAAAAGTGTAAGTGGTTGATTATGAGAAAATTGCATGATTTTGATAAATAAAGAGATGTCCGTTTTTGGACATTCTCTGTTCAAATATGGACAAGCTGTTTTTAAGTGTAAGCAGTGAGTTGAAATCAACGCTATTAACTAAACTGCATCTATGATTTTCAGGATTAAAAGTAAATTTGAATGAAACCATTTCTTCAATCAGGTTTATATTATTTACCTTTGTATAGATAATATCTATGAATCTTGAATTTACAACAATTAGAATATATAGTGGCTGTTGATAAACACCGCCACTTTCTGAAAGCTGCTGATGCCTGTTTTATTACACAAGCCACACTCAGCATGATGATAAAGAAACTGGAAGAAGAACTAGAGGTAATTATCTTTGACCGAAGTAAACAACCAGTTGTACCCACAGATATTGGTAAGAAAATCATTGCTCAGGCGCAAGTGGTTTTAAGAGAAACAGGGCTCTTAAAAGAGGTAGCTAAATCAGTAAAAAATGAAGTACAAGGGCAGCTCCGCATAGGAATAATTCCCACATTGGCACCTTATCTTTTGCCCTTGTTTCTATACGATTTACTCAAAAAATATCCGCAGGTAAAAATCAGAATCAGCGAACTGAATACTAATCAGATTATTGAACAATTAGGCAACGATTTGATTGATGTGGGTATTCTGGCTACGCCCATTGCAGCAGAAGGCATAAAAGAGTACCCTTTGTTTTATGAGAAACTGGTTGCCTTTGTATCGGGTAATGAAGAGACTTTAAATAAGAAATATATCCTGCCGGAAGATATTGATGTAAACCGCCTATGGTTGTTGGAAGAAGGCCATTGCCTGCGCTCACAAATGATGAATTTATGTGAATTGCGGAAGAAAAATACCGATTTGGGCAATCTGGAATACGAAGCCGGAAGCATAGAATCTCTACTGAAAATAGTTGAAATCAATAAGGGTATCACAGTTATTCCAGAGCTCGCTATGATAAATTTTGATGAAAAAAGAAAAAGCCAGATAAGGGAATTTATGTCGCCCGTTCCTGTACGAGAAATCAGCTTGGTTACGTATCGGCATTTTATCAAAACCAAACTGCTAGAAGTATTAAAACAGGAAATAAAAGACACCGTAAGCCAATTTATCCCCGAAAAACCTGCTGAACAATTTGTGGTGGAGATATAGGGAATTTAGTGAATGAGTGATTGATTAAGCATTTTATTCAATTACTAATCACTAAATCGCTCAATCACTCATTCACTCATTTTTCCCTATTCCATAAACTCCCACGCACTCTGGTAAGTGTTCAGTTGCTCTGCATAGGCAATAAAATCGGCATAGAATGGGAATGAGGCTAGGGTTGCACTATCGCCAATAATCACCAGTTTTTTTCTGGCGCGGGTCATGGCAACATTCATCCGGCGAATATCAGAAAGGAATCCGATGTTACCCTCGCTATTACTTCGGGTCATGCTGATATACACAATATCCCGTTCCTGTCCCTGAAAACTATCAATGGTGTTCACTGAAATCTTAGACAGATAATCGGGCAAATCAGGAGAATGTGCCAGCTGCGATTGAAGCAGATTAATTTGCTGTTTATAAGGCGAAATAATAGCAACAGTCGGGAAGTTCTCAGGCTTGTAGTGCTTTTTCAACTGCTCTACTAATAAATTGAGGTGTTTGAATAAGAATACCGCTTCTTCCGGGTTGGTCGTACTGGTGCCCTCCAGTTTTTCATCAAAACTACAACCTGCTGTATCAATAAAGGCAATGGGTGTATCTTCATTAAACAGTAAATGATTGGCTACCGTTGCATTGGCTTTTAATCGGTTTTCATAAAAGACTTTAGACGAAAAGCCCATAATCTGCTCGTTCATACGGTATTGTTCTTCTAATAAAACCACGGCCTCAGGATAAAGCGCTACCAGTTTTTCGAGTAGGGTAGTGGCAAGTCCTTGCTTGGCTGCCTCGTTTGACTTGATAGTAGGGGGGAGTTGACAATGGTCTCCTGCCAATACTACTTTCTGGGCTTTCAGAATAGGTATCCAGCAGGCAGGTTCCAGGGCTTGTCCGGCCTCATCAATAATTACCGTCTGGAATTTCAGATTCCTGATGGTATAATTATTCGAACCTACCAGTGTAGCGGTTATTACCTGTGCTTTGGCAACAATATCGTCTATAATATACTGCTCCGAATTACCCACTTCTTTCATAATCTTATGGGCTTCATCAAAGAGCAGTTTGCGTTGGTCTCTCTCCGACTTTCCAAAATTGCGCTTATACTTATGCGCCATATTTTTATACTCCTGCGCCTGTTTTTTCAATCTTTTGGCTTCTTTCATTAATGGGTGATCTGTCATTTTACTGTCTAAAGTCAATGACATCAATCGCTCCGTTACCTTTGCCGGATTACCTACACGTACCACATTTAATCCCTCTAAATGTAATTTCTCACTCAATAAATCAACGGCTGTATTACTTGGGGCTACCACTAACACCTGCTTCCGTTCCTGATGAACCAAAGCTTTGATGGCTTGTACTAAGGTTGTTGTTTTACCGGTGCCCGGAGGGCCATGTACTATAGCCAGTTCATTGGCCTGCAAGATTTTCTCAACTGCGCCTGTTTGTGATTCATTCAGATTCCTGGCAAAGAATTGTGGTTTTTCAGTATGAAAAGTAGGAGCTTTTTCGCCGATTAATATATCTACCAGTTTCCCTTCGTTCTTTTCAGCTATGGCAGATGCCTGTTTTAATGCCTCCTGCATTTCATCATAGCTGTTGTCGTCAAAAAGAACATCTATTCCTAATTTCCCATCACGACTCCATTCGGGCAATTCATCCGTACGAAGCGTAATTTTTAATCGATTATTATTCTGGAAGGAGATTGTGCCTTCAACACGGTCGTTCTTCGCATCATGATTGCTGAAAAGTACTGCCGGCATTCCGGTTCTTAACTGGTGCGAAATATCCTGATGCGTAGTGCGCTCCACTTCAACTGTCAGGTAATCACCCCGACTCATTTCCATGCCTCTGATAGCAATCGGATACCAGCTTAAGCCATTGGCTCTGCGTTCGGATACAGAACTTTGTTCGGTGAGTTTTCTATATTGATTGTGGTCTTCTTCCCGCTCAATTTTGAGTAAGTCAAGTAATTTTTTGAAGTAATTCATGCCGCAAAGATACACATTAAAAATGTGCTTTGTGGATAAAGAAGCAATACGGGTTTTGAAAAACGCTATTTATCGTCGATAGCCTGATAGTGGAGTTTCCAGCCTTTCGCGCTTTTAGATTCGTTACTAACAAACCAGACCAAAACTCTATTGTACCAACTGGTAATAATCGGTGGAATATCAGGGCCACTGAAAATGGCTAAAATGGGTTGCTCAGTACCATCTTCAGCGAAGAAATAAACCTGGTCGGTTTTGGCTTCCGTATCAAATTCTTCGAAATTAATTTTGATTTTCTTGCCTTTGGGTACCTCAATCAGCCATTTGCAATTACATCTATTAGCATAATTTTCAGTTCCGCTGCCATCTACAATATAACCTTCTTCACCCTTTACCAAAATTTTATCCGTACAATATAAGCCACTCGAATCAATAGGCTGGGCTTCATAGTATAGGTAAGCATTTTTGTCTTTAAACGCCTTAGTTGCAAAATTTACCTGAAAAGAATCTGCCCTGAACGTATAAGGCTGAGATAATTCAGAAGCCGTAAGAGTGGTATCCTTTTTTTGTGAACCCTGAAAAAGGGAAACATTAATGGGATTTTTGGTCAATAAAGGCTGAGATAGTAAAAGCTTATAATTAGGATATTTACCCAAAGGAGCTACTTTAATTAATGCTTCTTTTGTGCCTTTTTGAGCTAATGGGAGATATGCCTTTGTTTGCGTAAACCGCTTGGATAATTCTTGGGTTTCTATATAATTTTTAAGATTCGCTACATTTACTAAGCCTGCCCCTAATTTACCCTGATACAATGAATTATACTGGTCGATGGGTTGTGCAGTATTTTTCAGTAACCGGTCAAAATCTTGTGTGTGTAAGTCTGGATAAGCAGCCATAAAAGCGGCAACTACTCCACCAATAATAGGGGTTGAAGCAGAAGTTGCGGATAGATAATTAATAAAACCCGGTTGAAGCGGAAACGTAGTAGCAATCGAATCAGATGGGGCTGTAATATCTACAAAACTCCCATAATTCGATACCTTATATTTTCGCTTTTCACGGTCGGTGGCTGCCACAGAAATCACCCATGGGAAAGCTGCTGGCATCAATGGCTTATCTGCATAAAAATTACCTGCCGAGCCAATGATAAGGGTGCCTTGGTTTTGTGCTTTTTTAAGAATATTTTCTTTTTCTATATCGAAGCTACCACCACTCCAACAAGTGACAATAATATTTGCTTTTTGTTCCAGCGCATATTCAATACCTGTATAGCCGTCAATAATATAATTGTTCTGGCGGGAGTCTGATGAAGATTTAATAGGAATGATTTTGAAAGATGATGTCTGGTTGCAAAGTTTTTGTAATGTCTGCAGAAGAATTCCGGCTACTTTGGTACCATGCGAAAACCGTTGTACATTCTGAACCGGAGGATTTACATCTCCATCGTTATCAGAGAAATCCCATCCGATTACATCATCTGTTTTTCCATTCTTATCATCATCAATCCCATTTCCGGGAATTTCTTTGGGATTTTTATAGAAATAAGGTTTCAGGAAGGGATGATTAATGTCAAAGGCATCGTCTACAATGGCAATGACTATCTCTTTTCGGGTATTCATTGCTTTAAAATCAGCCAGAATACCTATCTGTTCCCAAGCCCAGTTATTTTTATCGGCTTGAGAAAATGCTGATGTTTGAATTCCCAAAAAAGCCTGTGCTACCAGAAAGGCTTTTAGTATTGATGACTTTATCAAAGGTTTTAATATTTATTGCTGACAGTTATTGTTTCTGTTCCTCCGGATTGTCCTAAAACATAGGAACTTAAGCCCGGGCCTTGCCCCATATGCATTGGTACTTTTCCGCGCAAATCAGGCAAGGCGAAAGTTGATACGCCATTTCCACCATAATAAGTACCAAGTAAGGAAAAGAGAGCCGTATTCTGATAGATAGATAATATCTGCCCGTCACATGCTGCCCAATCTTTAGGAGCATAATTAAAGCCAAATATATTGATTTCTCCGATATAATTATCCTGACCATTTCTCGAAGGAAATACACCTTGCAAAGCAATACAAAAATTTAATGCTAAATAGGGTTGAAGATTATCTAAGACGATATCCGGCTTAGGATTGGTATTAACCCAGTTGTTCCCATCCCATGTCAATAATTGACCGGCTTGTGTGCCCGAATTAAGCTTGATTGTATTAGCAGTAATACTGATAGGAGCACTTGCAGCCGGAGTAGTAAAAGGTGCCAGATATTGCCAGTTATCGCCTGTCCAATAATAAAAACCTTTCGCCTGATTATTACCAATATTATAAACTAAAAGCCCTTCGGCTGGTTCTGTAACGGGGTTGGGATCAACCAAACTGGCTGTTAATGTTATCTGGGGTACAAGAATACCACTGTTTGTAGAACTTGCAGTAATATTTGGTTCTGGCTGGTAATAATCGCCCGGAGTAATGGTTGTTGATTGTGCCTTTGCTATTTGACTCAGACACAAGAATATGAATAAACCAAAACAGCTATTGTAAATAAACTTTTTCATGGCGTGATTTTAATATTTATTGTCAATAGTATGGCTTTCTATTCCTCCTGATTGTCCCAAAGTATAATTACTTAAACCAGGGCCTTGTCCTTTATGTACAGGCACTCTGCCTCGCAAATCAGGCAGGGCAAAGGTTGATATGCCGTTACCGCCATAAGTAGTGCCAAGCAAGACATAAAGAACTTCATTAGTAGATGTTGCTAATAATTGGCCATCACAAAGTGCCCAACCTCGAGGAGCGAAATTAAACCCATAAATTTCTATTTCTCCAACAAAAGGTTCGTATCCATTCTGAGCAGGATAGATACCCTCTAAAGCAATAGAGAAATTAAGTGCTAGATAAGGTTGGTGGTTATCTAAATCAGCAGCCGGCTTTGGATAAGTATTCACCCAGTTATAACCATCCCAGGTTAATAACTGCCCCGCCGCTGTGCCCGAATTAAGCTTGATGGTATTGGAAGTAATGCTGATAGGGTCTGTAGCAGTTAGGGCTCCTCCTAACAATTGCCAGGAAGTACCTGTCCAGTAATAGAAACCTTTATCCTGATTGTCACCAATATTATAAATCAAAAGACCTGCGGCAGGATTGGCAACAGGAGAGGCAGACGTTAAATAACTGCTAAGTGAGATTTGTGGGACAAGTATACCATTGCTGTTGGAAGTAGCAATAATATTAGGTTGATTATTGCCAGGTGTAATGAGAGTCGACTGCGCATTTACAGTAATGATAGAGCAAAAGCAAAGGAGTAGACCAGTACTTATGGATAATAGAATTGTTTTCATTGAGATCAGTTTTTTAGATAAGTCAAATTTATATTGACTCTAAAAAACAATCCTAAAAATGGCTCAACAAACCCCTGAAATTTTTATCCAATGATTTTAGGGTATCAAAAAAGAAACTGCTTATGGCTTCTTTTGGGGTGAATATGCTTTAATATTTATTATCTATATTATGACTTTCTACTCCTCCGATCTGTCCTAAATCATAGTTGCTTAATCCTGGGCCCTGACCCATACCAATTGCTACTCTGCCACGTAAATCAGGCAATCCAAAGGTTGTTTGTCCATTTCCCCCGTAGGTTGTACCTAATAATGAAAAAAGAGCCTGATTCTGGTTAATAGGTAAAATCTGACCATTGCACATGGCCCAGCCTTTAGGTGCAAAGTTAAAGCCAAACAAGGCTATTTCTGCAACAAAAGGATCAAGACCATTTCTTGAAGGAAATACTCCTTGCAAGGCAATACAATAATTAAGGGTTAAGTAAGGTTGATGGTTATCGAAAAACTGACTCTGCTTTGGATTTGTATTTACCCAGTTATTCCCATTCCAGGTAAGCAATTGTCCTGCACCTGTGCCCGCATTCAATTGTATATTATTAGATGAAAGACTGATAGGCGTAGTGGCAGAAAATGGAATAGTAGTTGCCAGATATTGCCAGGCTGTCCCCGTCCAATAATAAAAGCCTTTCGCCTGATTGTTGCCGGTATTGTAAATAAGAAGCCCAACTGCCGGATTCGTAACAGGGCTTGCTGAAGCCAGGCTCGCAGTTAAGGTAATTTGCGGCACAATAACACCGTTATTGGTAGAATTAGCCGTTACATTGGGCTGATTATTTCCTGGAGTGATTGTAGTGGATTGTGCAGAAGCCTGATATGTCAGACACAAAATTAGCATTACACTAGAGAATGAAGCATATATAATTTTTTTCATAGCCTTAAATTATCATTTGATGAAAATCGGAGAATTGTATATGAGATAATTTTAGTATTTATTGTCAATATTAAAGCCCTCTGCACCGCCTTGTTGTCCTTGTACAAAGCTACTCAAACCAGCACCTTGCCCCATATGAATAGGTGCCCGACCCCGCAAATCCGGAACAGCAAAGTTTGACACGCCATCGCCGCCATAGGTAGTACCAATTAATACATAAAGTACCTCGTTTTCTGAAATTGATAGTAACTGGCCATTGCAGAGTGCCCAACCAGCAGGAGCGAAATTAAAACCAAATACTTCTATTTCTCCTACAAAAGGCTGTGAGCCATTCATTGACGGAAATATGCCATATAAAGAAATACAGAAATTAAGTGCCAGATAAGGCTGTGTATTGTCTATGTATTCGGGTGGTTTTGGATTAGTATTTACCCAGTTATTTCCATTCCAGCTTAATAATTGTCCTACGGTGGTACCTGCGTTCAGCCTGATATTGTTGGCAACAACACTAATCGGGCTTGTAGCAGTAAGCGTGGTCGCACTTCCTAAATATTGCCATGCTGAACCATTCCAATAATAAAAGCCTTTCGCCTGATTATTGCCTGTATTGTAGACCAGAAGTCCTTCTGTTGGGTTGGCAACAGGGCTTGGTGAATCCAGACTGGCCGTTAAAGTGATTTTCGGAACAATAACTCCGTTATTGGTGGAAGTGGCCGTCAGGTTGGGTTGGCTATTACCCGGTGTAATAGTGGTAGATTGCGCGTTTACTTTAGTGAAAACGCATAGAATAACTACTAAACCAAAACTAATTGAGGGTAAAAATGATTTCATGGCCTGGGCATTTAATAGTTAATCAAATTTCTATTATTTTGTTCGAAATTCATAGAAATATCTGCTTAACTTTCTTAATGGTTGAGCATAAAAAAACGGTACAGAGGCGTTCTGCACCGTTTCAGTTAATATGGCAATATGTTAAACTCTTTCCAGTTTAATCGGATAAGTCTTTTTAGATGCCCATTGTGGTACATAGATATTTTCATCTGAATCCATATACACATCATGCGGGTGCATAAATACATTGAACGGGTCTTGTTTTTTCTGTTCACCCAGTTTGCCATCGGTATAGATAGGCTCGCTACCACCCGGGGTAGAAACTACACGATCGTTTTTATCAAGTATCGTAATGTATCCTGAATTAGCATTATCACCTGAAGTAGAGCGATAGGCAGCCCCCAAAAGTGTTTCACCCTTGATAACCGGACGGCAGATAAATGTACCAGGTAAAGCAATCGTAGAAAGATGATTGCCATCTAGAGTAAATCTTTTCCAGCAATTTTCTACGCGTGAGGTAACCAATAAAGTAGGTTTTTGCTTGTTGCGGGTATCAACAATAACGCCGTGGTTACACTTAAACATATCTTTTCCACCCCAATGTTTAATTAATTTGCCTTTGGCATCATATTGCATCACATAGTTCAGACCATAGCCATCTACTACATAAATATCTCCATTGGCTGGGTTAACAGCCGTCTCAGTTGGTTTAAACTGCGTTGGGTAATCATAAACCCCGGTTTCTTTCGGGTAATCTATTTTGAAAACCACTTTTCCGGTCAGGTCAGTTTTAATTACCTGATGGCGGTCAGTATCGCAAATCAATAGAAACTGGTCGCTTCCCTGTCCGGCAATGGTTAGCCCATGTCCGCCCGGATAAGAATTACCCCAGGTTTCCAGCAATTTGCCCGACTTATCGTAAATCAATACGTTGTTTTTGGTCTCATTGGTTAATAAAATCAGTCTGCCCTTTGAGTCTTCTACCATCTCATGGCAGTCGTTCACAGGGTTTTTCGTGGCATCTAATACTCCCCATCCTGTTTTGACACGGTATTTATGGGTATTATGGCCGATAATGATTTCATCGTTTTTGCCGAAGCTGATTCCGGGCAGTAATGTCGCAGCTGTAGCTAAGCCTCCAAGCTTAACAAAATCACGACGGTTCAGGTAATGGTTCATGGTATGAGGTTGAATATGTTCGATAAAATTCCTGTTAAAGATAATAAAAAAGCATGATTTCCAAGAAACCATGCTTTTTATTCTATTACTTATCTGCGTTTAGATTTGGTAGCGCCTCTGCCTTTATCCGGCTTAAAGGTTTTCTTTGTTGATGATGGCTTGCCACCAGGCGGAGATTTACTCTTTTTAACCTCAGGTTTCCTGTTTTTCTTTTCGTGAAATGCGCCCTTAAATGTTGGGTCTTCTTTTTTGCGTTGGTCATCAATCTCGCGAAGATAATTCTGGCGTTCTTCAAAAGGCGTATCAGCAGTTTCTAAATCCGCCGGAATCTCCTCTCTAGGAATCTCCATACGAATGATTTTTTCAATCTTCTTGATATGATACTCTTCGGCAATTGTCAGAAATGTGATGGCTTCACCGACATGATTCGCTCTTCCAGTTCGGCCGATTCGGTGTACATAATCTTCATAAATCAACGGCACATCAAAATTAATCACGTGAGATACGTGCTGAATATCAATTCCTCTGGCTGCCACATCAGTAGCTACCAATACATTTACCTCTCCTTCACGAAAAGCTTCCATTGAGTTGATACGTGTATTTTGCCCTTTGTTGGCATGTATCACCCGTATTTTGTTGAAAGGGACAATCCGCTGCACCATCGAATTATACACATAATCGGCTACTTCTTTTGACCTTGTAAAAATGATGGCCTTTTGTACTCCTTCTTCATCGAATAAGTGTTTCAGCAGATTAATTTTTGTCTGTGTGTTAGGTACTTCAAACATCCGCTGCTTCACGGTCTCAGCAGTAGTTGCTTGTGGCGTTACCTCTACACGAGTAGGGAATTCCAGAAACTCTTCTGATAATCTTTCTACTTTTTCAGGAAAAGTAGCCGAAAATAATAGATTCTGTCTTTTACGTGGAATCACCTCCAGAATCTTGCGTATCTGTGGCATAAAACCCATATCCATCATTTTATCGGCTTCGTCGAGCACCATGATTTTAAGGTCTTTTACCTTAAGCTCCTCGCGCAGGTATAAATCCATAAACCGGCCCGGCGTAGCTACAATAATATCAATGCCTTTCTGAATCGTCTCAATCTGTGTCTTAGGCCCAAGCCCTCCATAGATAGCCGTATGGCGCAAATCGGTATATTTAGCCAGTTCTGAAATAGCCTTGTCAATCTGCATTACCAGCTCGCGGGTAGGTGCAAAAATAATGCAACGAGGCATAGTGCCCTGTGCATATTTGATTTTCATGAGTATAGGCAGCAGATAAGCCGCTGTTTTTCCTGTACCCGTTTGAGCAATGCCTAATACATCCTGCCCTTTCATGATTAGCGGAATGGCTTTGTCCTGAATAGGCGTAGGCTCTGTATATCCGCTATCTGCCACGGCATTTAATAGCTGGCGATTCAGCTCAAATTTTTCGAAAGAATTTTCCATATATCTTATTGAATGAGCCGAAATTATCGGTTACACTCTTTTGTATTTTGGTACAAAATTAGTCAAATAATAAAACTTACCCTAATTTACAATTTTCCCCCAACCGTTTTGGCTGGATTTGTGTCATAGTTAATAAAGACCATACCACATGCAAAAAAGTTCATTATTAATCGTATTTATCGTTTCCCTGTTGACAAGTTCTTGTGGGAAAAAAGATGATCCGTTTCCGTACGGACCAATCACTTCTATGGGAGTATCAGCCAAAAAAGTGAATAACGAAGTGACCTTAACTTTATCTGCCTACACCTTTAAAAGCCCTGTTGGCCCTGAACCCACTACTTTTGATGAGGCCGAAGTCTGGATTTCGGAAGAAGCCTCCGGTTACTCAAACATGAAACTGGCCTACACAACCAAAGAAACTACAGTAAAACTCACAAACCTGAAACCTGACAAATATTATTTTGTAGCCGTAAAAGGCACTAAGAATGGCGTGAAAACCGACTTTTCTAAGTCTATTATGTTTATTACCAGCTCATTGAGTCCTACTTCAACGCTTATTGAAACTTCTCGTAATTACTATATGAAAGGTTCGAGTAATAGCCCTTATCTGGCTTATGTCGATGATTTGACGAAAGAGTTGATTCTGGAAAACTGGAAGGATAAATCTACTAAAGTATTGTTTAAGAATACCGAAAGTAAATGGTATCAGGTGAAAGGCTTTAATGCACAGGGTGATCGGCTATTTTTAGAAACCAGCAATAATAATAACAAAGAAAGAGCCATTGATTATTATGATATAGCCACTCAGAAATTTGTTTCCATAGAAATTCCGGCCAATGCCCGTATCTGGAATTATGCCTTTTCGCCAGACGGCACTAAACTGGCTTATACCGATTATAGCCGCCAGGGTTTATATATCTATGATATTCCGACTAAAACAGATAAATTATTTTCGAGCGCAGGTTTTTATAGCTTCGATTGGTCTGCTGACAATAAGTCTATTCTGGCACTAACCAATAAAGCTTATATGGGAAATGTGATGGTAGTGGAGAAATATGATATAACACTGCCAACTAAGGCTCCAACCCGGGTATTTGACTGGGCTAATGAGTCGATTGGATGGGTAACTTTTTCGCCTAAAGAAGACTATGTGTTATTTGGTAGTTATATTTCCAATAGTATGGACTTGTGGATTTCTGAACTAAAAACCGGAAAACTCTGGCAAATTTCAGATGTCGGCAATTTCGGATGGGTATCAGACAAAGAGTTTTTTGTGAATACCAACAAAGCAGACAACGAAGTTACTTACAAGACCTATAAATATACAATGCCTTGATATAGGTTTGGGATTTACCTCAAGTAAACCTTCAAAGGTATTTAATCCTGCAGAATGAATCTCTCGTTTTGCAGGATTTTTATTTAATATCTTATTTACTGTTTTTTCCAACGTTTTTTCCGAAATTTAAATCCTAATTTATATTTAATAACCTCTATCCTATGCAAAGGCTAACTTTATTTATTATTTGTTTTGTTACGTTTTTTATTAATGCCTGTCAGAAAAAAAATGAGCCTGCACCACCGGAACCCAATAATGGAATTTCATCAGTGACTGTATCATCCAGAAAGATTAATGGCATAATTACTCTGGATATTTCTGCTTTTGCACTAGATGCTGCCAAGAACCCTAAACCGACTACATTTGAACAGGCAGAGGTTTGGATTTCAGAAGAGTTGTCAGGTTATACTAACATGAAACTAGCTACCACAACTACTACAAGAACTGTAAAATTAGAAAACCTAAAGGCCGACAAAACCTACTATCTGGCAGTGAAAGGGATGAAAAACGGTACGAAGACAGATTTCTCACCTGCGATTATGTTTAGTACGCGCTCACTACAACCGGTTGAAACACTATTGGATTTTCCTTTTAATTTTGGTGTGAGTGGTTCGGCGCTATTTCCATATTTATCTTATGTTGATATTGAGTCAGGCAAAGTAATTCTGCGGAACTGGAAGACTAAAGTTGATACAGTTATATTTACAAACTCTGCCAGCAAAAGTTATCTGATAAAAGGTTTTTATGGATTGACCCTTGGAATGTACCTTGAAACAACCAAAAATACAGCGCTCGGTTTTGACTCTTATGGTTTACTTAAAGATAAGGACGGGCGCCCGACTGGAAAATATGGAATTACAGAAATGGATATGCCATCAGGAGCGAGAATATGGAATTGTGCTTTTTCGCCTGATGGACGCAGAATGGCCTATACGGATTATAATAAACCCGGATTGTTTGTCTATGATACTATTCTGGATGAATCGTATATGTACTTTCCTGAAACATTTTTTGATTTTTATTGGTCGGCTGACGGAAAAAATATTATTCAGACAAGGAACATAGCTAATGCTAGCTTGGATGCGCGCGAAGTAGTGAAATGGGATTTAGGCGATCCTAAAAAGGCACCGGAAAAAATATTTAATTGGCCTGACGAAATTGAATCGTTGTCTTTCTCTCCAACACAGGAGTATGTATTGTTTATTAGCAATGTATCTAATAATGCTGACTTATGGATTTATGATTTGAAAAGCGCAAAAACCTGGCAAATCTCAGACGTAAATGGTTTTGGATGGTTATCAGAGAAAGAATTTTTCGTGAGTGTCAACAAAACTGATACGCAAACAAGCTGGAAAACGTATAGATATACAATGCCTTAGTCAGGCACCCTTGGTCAGGCACCCTTAGTCAGGCATTGTAAATTCCTGGAACTGCCCTTTAAAGCTTTCTCCAAACCCTTTACCATATTTCGCCCAGAAACGTATTTTTTTGACTTTCTGATGTGCTCTGCCTTTATTCAAAAAGAATGTGGCTGCTTCTGATTGAGTAGTCACTTTCTGATTGATAAAGACACCACCCTTTAAAATCTTATCAATTACTCTGAAGTTTTCCTGCTTCCCATCCTCATACGTAACCAGACAATGGAGATAAGGTGGTTGGAAGAATAATCTTGCCAGTTTCCCTTTCAGGCTATAGTCTATTTGCGCAGAAAAGACAACGGGATTATCCGTATCAGGTAAGTTAATATCTTCATCAAGCTTAAACGTAATATCTTTCGTATTCACTGTTTTCAGCGTTTTAGCTATTGACTGATGTTGAAAAACAAAGAAAGTATCTTTTTCGATGAGCGTGGTGTCTGTCAGCTGATAATGCTTTAATAATGCCTTTGTCAAATCAGTTTCGACCCAGAAAGGATTCTGCTCGCGGAAAGATTCTACATGGTAAACCACATATTGGGGCGCTGTTTTAGAAAGATATTTTTCTCCATTCTTTTGCATTAGCCAATCACTATTAGCCTGATAAGACTGAATAATCGGACGAGGATTATAATTCATTCGATTAAAAAACAGATAAGTAACCTGATGCGGAACAATATCAACAGTCGATTGGCCTATTTTATCTCGTAGTGCCTGCGGCAATTGAACGGGGATATTTTTAAAGTTATCTTCATAATCATACGTGAACAACCTTTTCAGATAGTTGACAGGGTTTTTCTGCGCGATAATATCTGTAATCTGAGTCGGTTTAAAGTCCTCTTTCATTTCCTGTGCTAATAGAGTAGGAGGGTATGTGAGTACATAGCCTTTCAAAGTATGTTCTCCCATATAGAAACGAATGACCTGCGTTGCGAAGATTTGTAAAGCCAATATAGTTACGAAAGCTCTGCTTGCCCACATTTTTTGTTTCTCCTCTGTAAACAAATAAAGAAGCACTGCCAAAGGCGACATAAACAAGAAGAACCCGAAAACATTATAGTGCCCCACAGCCGTATGTGCCTGTTTAAAACACAGAAACCATGTAAGGGCAACAAGTATATATATATAAAGCGACTTCCATTTAAAAGTTAATAAAATGAATACTCCTGCAACTAGTAAAATCAAACCTTCAAACAATAGAAGCGGTAAAAACTCTGCCTGACTTAAAAGCATTACAGCCATTCCATCCTGATACGAATCAATGATTTTCATGCTTGCCCCCAGATATGCCGGAATATCTACATTGAGTGTAAAAGAAAGTGCATAAGTCAATAAAACCTGTAAAATGGCAAGAATAATGACTGTACGAAGTGTGAAATATTTAGCTATATAAAAGTAAACTAAAGAGGCGTAAAAGATGAGATAGACAACAATACTCAGATTTACTTTTATGTAAAAAATAAGAACGGAAAGAATGAAAGCCAACAATAAACCAACCGAATTGCGGGTTTGTTGGGCATGCAATAACCAGAACAGAAAGAAATAGAAAAGTGTAAATGAAGTATCAGCAATAAAGCCCCATGGCATAAAAATAAGTAATGCCGAAATAGCCACTACCCACCATTTGGTACCTGCTTTAACAAAGGCAAGCCGAATAATAATCAAGTAATTGAAAAGCGTGAAAAGCTCTACTGCCACCAATAAAAGATGTGAAACAGTTTTAGGCAAAAGCCCTGTATTGAGATAACCCAATGGCCCATAATTAAAGATAAAATCTCTGCCAAAAACAAAGTTGTTCTCGATAGCCATCACCAATGCTTCGTGCCAGGATGCATCAATATCAAAGCCTGCGTACCCGGCAGGAATGGTTAATGAAAAGAAAATAAGACTAAAAAAAACAAGAAAGAGATTTTGCTTTGTAGTTTTTGCTGGAGCCATCGAAAAAAATAAAGTCTTTTACTCTGATTGCAAAAGTAGAGTAAAAGACTTCTATTTTAAGTATATATCCCCGAAAATTTTACCTGCCTGCACGTTTTTTCAGGTCTTCTCTTTTCAAGGTAATCAAATGCCCGATAGGTTTACCATTGCGATAGGTGGCCACTCTCAAGGTGATTTGTGCATCAGGCACTTCAAATGGCTGGGTATATTTGGTAGAGAAATTATCCGGCATGGTATCGTCCATCGTATAGTAGATATCTACGTCAGACAATTCAGAACCTAATTCTGCCATCAGTTTATTGTCTTTGTTGCTGGCCTTCACAATGGCATCATATACCGCTTTCGAATAACTCATTTCAGCTGCATCTGCTCTCTCAAAATGGGCTTCCATACGTTTCACGAAATTGTTCCAATCCTTACTTTCTTTCGGTGACCAGAAAATATCCGACAATGCCCACGCTCTCGGATAGGTCATATATTCGGCATAGCGAATCGTTGGAATCTGTTCTGTCCATAAATTTCCTTGTCCACCTAAAATATACTTAGGGTCGACACCTTCCTGCACAGGGTCGAAACTATAAGTTTTGCTCAAACGTAAACCCGCATAAATAGGAGGATCAATCGTATTTTCTCCCTGATTATAGTCTAAATAAGCAAAGGTACTTGGGGTCATTACTACATCATGTCCCATTTTTGCGGCCTCGATTCCACCTTTTACTCCTCTCCAACTCATCAGGGTAGCAGTAGGAGAGATGCCGCCTTCCAGAATTTCATCCCAACCCAATAGTTTTTTGCCTTTGGCATTCAGAATGGTTTCCACACGCTTCATGAAATAGCCTTGCAGTTGTTCTACCTCATGCATATTCATTTTCTTCATCAATGCCTGGCAACCCGGGTCTTTTTCCCAGAAGCCTTTATAACACTCATCACCACCTACATGGATATATTTATTCGGGAAAAGTGCTGCTAATTCAGTAAACACTTTATCTAAAAATTCATATACTTTTTCATCAGATGGATTGAGTGTATTATCAATAAACATTCTGAATTTGCCGCCACCATACCATTCAGCAAAGTTAGTACCCGGGTTTACTTTCGTTTTAGGGTCTTTTGTACATGATAATTCTGGATAAGCTGCAATGGCTGCCATGCTATGTCCCGGTACATCAATTTCAGGTATGATAGTCACGCCTCTTTCGTCGGCATATTTGATAATCTCTCTTATATCATCTTGTGTATAGAAACCGCCGTAAGGAGTTGGCTCTCCATCTTCCGGGGCTTTTCTATCGCCAAAATGGCCATCTCTTGCTACACGCCAGGCACCAACTTCAGTCAGTTTAGGCAAAGATTTGATTTCTACTCTCCAACCATTATCGTCAGACAAATGCCAGTGAAGTGTATTGAATTTATACCGAACCATATCATCAATATAGCGTTTCACATCTGCTTTAGAGAAGAAATGGCGGCTTACATCCAGCATCAGCCCTCTCCAGCCAAAGCGAGGGTAGTCAAGTACCTTTACACCCGGCACAGTCCATTTCACCCCTTTTGCTATTGATTTACTTTCAATTTCTTTAGGTAGTAATTGCAACAGCGATTGCAGCCCATAGAATAGACCTTTCGAAGTATTGGCCGTAATTTTTACCCCTGCATTGCTGGCATCCAAGGTATATCCCTCATTGCCAATGGTCGTATTAGGTGTTGCATTAATTGTAAACTGAATAGCTCCGGTTTTCTGAATTTTTGGTGCATATCCGGCTGCTTGCTGCAATTTAGCAGCCAACATTTCGGCTATTTTCTGACTTTCGTCAGTATTGGCACCAATAGTTGTAGCCGCTGTGATAGTATAAGCACCTGCTGTATTCTTGATTTCTACGGGTTTCGGAATAATATTTTGCGCAAAAACATCAAGTGTAAGAATGCTTAATAGAAGCAAAAAGAGCGTTTTTTTCATGAGGTAACTTTTAGGTTTTTTTGAGTCGAAACAGAGCTCAAAAGTAAGTAAAAAAGCAGTGGATTGCGCAAATATTTTGCGGTTCAATATTTCATCTTCTTGAGCGCCTCATAATATTTAGTCAGATTATCCCGATTCTGTTCGATAAAACGGAGGTAATTATCAGCATTACGCATATTATTGAGTGCCAAGCGGCTTAACTCTGAGGTTGGTGGAATAAGTGAATAGTAATAACGCGCCTGATTCATATCATTTTCGATACTTGCTAATAAACTATATACCCGATCCTTTGCTTCTTTGGCTCTTCGATACGAATCGCTTGTGTTTTTATTCATAAAAGATGTCACGAGTGTATGCCATGTTTTTGAATCTACTTCTGCTCGTTTGGAATAATAATATCCAATGCTTGATTTAGCCTCGTCGTTGGTATTATCAAATCGCAGACTTCTGAAATCAGCATTCAGTTTTTGTTGGTCTGTGGATAAGGTTTCATATACCTTCAAAGTATCCAGATAATTGAATTTTAATCGTCTGGCAGGTTTATGACCGTAACGAAATTCCTGCATACTGAGAGGATAGTCTAATAATTGCCAGAGTGGGTCTAAAGGAATATGTCTTTTGATAAAGGTTTTACCCTCGGTCAGATAAAACTCTTCATTCAGATTTTTTAAGAACGAGCCTGTGTGCATATCGATGGATCCTGCACTCCAGGTTGGGTCGCATAGATACCATCTATTATTTATTTTCACTGCATTCCAGGAGTGCTTTTCCGACGAAAAGGCCATCACATTGGTTCTGGGATTAAGGCTTTTACAATAACCGGATATACTATAAGCTTTGATATTACAAGCATTGCATAAATCCTGAAACAGATTGGTATAACCCATACAGACCGCCTTCTTACGGTGTATCACTTTTTCAGACTTTTGTGCCTCTGCATATTGTTCGGCAGTTTTGATATTCATCTCGCTAAACAAATCAATATCATAGACAATATTATCTGTTACCCATTCATAAATGGCACGTACTTTCAAAGAATCATTTCGGATACCATCTGTTATTTTTGAAGACAGGCGCTTCACCGATGGCGAAACGGTTTGTGCAGAAACAGCAAAGCTCAAGCAAGAAAATAACAGAAAGTAAATTCCCTTTTTCATTTCAGAAATTTAATTGGGTAATACAGCCATCTGGCTAAAAAGGTTAATATCAGCATTTAAACGATAAAACGGGTTTTCTATTATCTGAGCCTCGGATTTGACTAAGTTTTATCAATATCAAACACAAAAAAGATAGTAATTAAGCTGTGAATCACTATCTTAGTACAATTAAACCAACTATCAGGCACACCATGAACTTCACTACTAAACTAAAAACATCTTCTTATAAATTCTATTTTTTGGTTTTAAGCCTTTTGGCCAACTGTTCAATACTATTCGCCCAACAATACGATGTCATTATCAGAAACGGCCGGATTGTAGATGGTTCAGGCAATCCGTGGTATAGTTCTGATATTGCCATTAAAAGTGGAAAAATAGCAGGGATAGGCTCTTTTCAAACCAATGAAGCGAAACAAGTGATTGATGCCAGAAATCAGATTGTATGTCCGGGGTTTATTGATGTGCATACTCATGTGGAAGATGGGATCAAAACCGTATCAACGGCTGATAATTTTATTCATGACGGCGTTACGAGTGTGATTACGGGAAATTGTGGCTCATCCGAAGTGAATCTGGCCAAGTTTTTTGACGAATTGAAACAGTTACAGATAAGCGTGAATTTAGGTTCATTGATTGGGCATAATTCTGTTAGAAGAGCGGTAATGATGAATGTTTTCCGTGACCCGACGGCTCAGGAACAACAAAAGATGGAAGCACTGGTAGAACAAGCCATGAAAGATGGGGCGGTAGGACTGGCAACCGGATTAATTTATATACCCGGCACTTATTCTAAAACGCCAGAGGTAGTTGGTTTAGCCAAAGCCGCATCAAAATCCGGTGGTATTTATGCCTCTCATATCCGTGATGAAGGTGTCAAGGTACGAGATGCGATAGAAGAAGCCATTAATATTGGGAGAGAAGCACATATTCCGGTTGAAATATCACACTTTAAAATTTCTAGCAAACCACTGTGGGGACAAAGTGATATGACGATTGGTATTGTTGAAAAAGCCCGTCTGGAGGGAATAGATGTAAATGTTGACCAATATCCTTATACTGCCAGCAGTACGAATATGGGAACGATGCTACCTTCATGGGCTTTAGCTGATGGCGATTCGATGGTGCACGTACGCCTGACAAACACTGAAACAAGAAAGAAGATTCGTGAGGAAATGATCAAAGGTGTAAAGGCTGATAAACGCAAAAATTACGATTATGCCTTTGTTGCCCGTTATAGAGCCGACTCCACAATGAATGGAAAAAATGTAAGCGAAATCAACAAACTCTTAGGCAGAAAGAGCGATTTGGCTACAGAAGCGGATTTAATTATGGATATGGTAGACAAGGGTGGAGCACAGATGGTATTTCATAAAATGAGTGAAGACGATGTGGCGAAAATCTTACGCTACCCGAATACCATGATAGCCTCTGATGCGGGAGTCATTCAGTTTAACAGAAATATGCCGCATCCACGTGGCTATGGATCTAATGCCCGTGTCTTAGGCAGATATGTACGCGAGAAGCAGGTGTTGAGACTAGAAGATGCCGTGCGCCGAATGACTTCTTTACCAGCCCAAAGATTTAAGATAGAAGACCGTGGTTTAATCAGAACCGGATATGCTGCTGATATTGTAATTTTTGATGAAAACAAAATTACAGATATGGCTACTTACGAAAAACCTCATGCCTATTCAGAAGGCATTGATTATGTATTAGTCAATGGAACAGTAGTGCTTGAAAATGGAAAGCATACAGGTAAAAAACCAGGAGAAATTATTTATGGTAAAGGTAAGCTTAGTTCAGGCGCGGGTCAGTAGGGTAGTTGGAAAGTACCTTGTATTCGCCACCCATACTTTTTAATATCTCACGCCAGAACTGGTTGGCAGGTGTATCAAAAATGAAATGTGCGTCGGTTTCTGAAACTATCCACGAATTTCGTTTCATTTCATCATCCAGTTGCCCTGCCGACCAGCCAGAATAGCCGATAAACAGGCGAATATCTTTTTCGGTAATCTTTCCAATATTTATCAGGGTTTTGATATTCTCAAAATCGCCTGACCAGTAAATGCCATTGCCTATATTAACTGCACCTTCAATATCACCAAACCGGTGGATGAAATGTAGCGTATTCTGTTCAACAGGTCCGCCAATGTATAAAGGTAACTCGCCATATACATTTTCCATTACATCATCCAAATGCAGATTAGTTGTCTGATTCAAAACCAGACCAAACGAACCTTGTGAATTATCTTCACATAAAAGCACTACACTCCGCTCAAAATTAGGGTCACCTAAAAAAGGTTCAGCAATTAATAATTTCCCTCTTCCCACTGACATATTTTCCGAATATTTTTAATGAACAATTACCGGTTTCTTCATTAACTCACTTTTTATCAACGATGTTTTCAGCCTTTTATAATCGCCCTACAAAATAGAGGTTTTCAAAATAATGAAAAAACAATTTCTTAAAAAACTTCTGTTGGAAATTTAAAATTTTCCAACTATATTGCCTTGCAAATATGTAAACCGCTAATCTTAAATGTTGTATGGGCAGGAAAGTTTTAGTTTTAAATGCCGATTATAGTGCATTAAGTATTTGTACCGTTCCGAAAGCTTTTTCTTTGGTGTATCTCGACAAGGCCGAGTTGGTATCAGACTCCCAGAAAGGCTATCTCCGAACAATAGACACCACTTATCCTCTCCCCTCAGTAATACGTCTCCATCGCTATGTAAGTTTACCCTTCAAGGGTGTTATGCTCAGTAGGCAGAATGTATTTAGGCGGGACGGGAACAAATGTGTATATTGCGGAAGCCACGAAGACCTCACCCTCGACCACCTCACACCAAAATCTAAGGGTGGCAAAACAAACTGGGATAATTTAGTAACTGCTTGTCGCCGCTGCAACTCCAAAAAAGGCGACCTCTCCCCCGAAGAAGCAAACCTCTCTCTCACGCGAAAACCTTACAAACCATCTTTTATTATGTTCCTCCGCGATTTCGCAGGCTCTATTGAAGAGAACTGGGTGCCGTTTTTGGGTATAAAGGAGAGAAGTTAAAGGATTGGGTACAGAACATAGAGCAGGCAAGGAATTTATTTGCTTAAACTTATGTTGAAAAGTCTATAAGTTTAGTAGATTATTTCATAAGTTTGTAAATTAATGCTTGATAACATGCTCGATCTTCTCAAACAACCTTGGCATTGGTCTGTAGCCGGTGTCATTATAGGACTTTTCGTCCCTCTTCTGTTGATTTTAGGCAATAAAGCCTTTGGAATCTCTTCTTCTATGCGGCACATTTGTGCAGCTATTTTGCCCGCTAAAATTTCTTATTTTAAATACGACTGGAAAAAAGAAAGTTGGAATCTGGTTTTTGTCCTAGGAGTTATCATAGGCGGCTGGATAGGTGCACACTTACTAAGCAACCCGGAACCCATCAAAATAGCCGATAGCACCAGAACTTATCTGCAATCTATCGGTATTCATGAATTCAGTGCCTTAGTACCTACTGACCTATTCAGTTGGGAGAACCTCTTTACCCTTCGTGGATTCGTTTTTATGGTAGTAGGGGGCTTTCTGGTTGGCTTTGGTACACGTTATGCCGGAGGCTGTACTTCGGGGCATTCTATCATGGGTTTATCCAATCTTCAATTGCCCTCACTCATTGCCACTATCTGTTTTATGGTAGGTGGTTTTCTGGTTACCTGGTTAGTTATTCCTTATTTATAATTTTTGAGTCATGAAAGAGATAAAAGACATAGATACATTAGATTTTGAAACCCAGAATTTATCTGATGCAGCTCCTGAAAAAAGAACTTTGGGTAGCTTATTGAAATACCTGATTTTAGGTATAGGTTTTGGGATTGTTCTGGTAAAAGCCGAAGTTATTTCCTGGTTTCGTATTCAGGAGATGTTTCGCCTGGAATCATTTCATATGTATGGAGTGATTGGTACAGCCGTAGTGGTAGGAATGATTTCTGTGCAAATCATCAAACGATTCAAGGTGAAAAGTATAAGCGGTGAGCCTATTAAACTAGAAGCAAAACCTTTCAGCAAAGGACAGATTTTCGGTGGTTTACTCTTTGGCTTCGGTTGGGCGCTAACAGGCGCTTGCCCAGGACCAATCTATGCACAGATAGGCACAGGCGTTACGGTGTTTATTATTATTTTATTGAGTGCATTGGCTGGGACGTGGTTTTATGGATTAATTAGGGAGAAGTTGCCTCATTGATATTCGGTCTTACTTAAAGTCAAAAAAATATAATAAAAAGCTAATATATCGGTAGAGACATAATAAAATGATGTGTTACTTTGCTTATTCATTTTTCAATCCTGTAAACTCATGAAAAAATTAGTTCTGTTATTATTATTAAGTCCTGTGATACTTTTCGCGCAAACTAAAGAAGTAAAGTTAGTCAGAGACGATGCCAATAAAAAAGTAAACGTATTGGTAGATGGAAAACCATTTACTTCATACTTCTACCCGGGACCAGACGTGCTTAAAAAAGCAGTTTTGTATCCTGTTTATACCTCTAAAGGAACTGTTATCACCCGTGGATGGCCATTAGACCCTCGTCCGGGCGAAAGAGTTGACCACCCTCACCACGTAGGTATCTGGATGAACTATGAGGATGTAAACGGACATGATTTCTGGAATAACTCACTTACTCCACCAAGTGCAAAAGGTACTTACGGAACGATTGTACATACCGGTATTAAATCTGTAAAATCAGGTAAAAAAGGCTCTTTGGTTGTAACAGCAGACTGGTTGGATAAAGAAGGTAAATTGATGCTGACTGAAGCAACTACTTATACATTTCAGGGAACAGAAAACCAACGTATCATTGATAGAACTACTACTTTGACTGCCGCTGATAAAGAAGTAGTATTCAAAGATGTAAAAGATGGCTTTTTTGCCATTCGCGTTGCCAGAGAATTGGAGCACCCATCTAACAAACCGGAAGTATTTACTGATGCCAGTGGAGTAGCCACAAAAGTGCCTGTTTTAGACAATAAAGGTATTGTGGGTTCTTACCGCAACAAAGAAGGGATTGAAGGCGAAGATACATGGTCAAAACGCTCAGAATGGATAAACCTGAGAGGACAAATCGGTAATGAGAAAATCTCGGTAGCCATTATAGACCATCCTAAAAACCCCGGGTATCCCGCTTACTGGCATTCACGTGGTTATGGTCTTTTCTCGGTGAATCCGTTAGGACAAAAAGTGTTCTCTAATGGTAAAGAGACTTTGAATCTGACTTTAGCGCCTAAACAATCAACTACTTTCCGTTATCGTGTAGTAGTAACCTCTGGTGAAGTTTCAGATGCTGACTTAAATAAGTTGGAGGCTGATTTTGGGAAGTAAAAGATTTGATATTTCGTTGCTCAAACTTATTTTTGGGCAACGAAATAAAATTTTAAATGTTATTGAAAACAAACTTTTGTGCTGTATTTTCTTTTTTCCTACTTCCGACTCTTCTGAGTCATGCTTCAGATTCGTTAAAAATCAGAAAAACGGAATATTACGAAAATGATAAGTTAGTTCGAACTACCTCATTTAATCAGAACGGTTTGGTGGTGAGTGACTATTTTTTTGACTATAATACTGATTTTAGTAATATAAAGGAAAACTATGCTCTAATAGTGAAATTTAAAGATGGCAAGCAATCAAATTTTATAACATATCGGTTTAAGACAATAGGAGACAGTATATTTTTTTACAATACTTCGGATATAGGGTCAATACAAAACATTCTCTACGACTCCTCTGGAAAATGCACTCAGGCAAATTATGAGAGAATATATTTAAAATCAGATTCTGTCAGGATGTTTTCTTTAGCTTTCTTAGAAGAGAATATTGTTAAAAGTAATGATGGATTCAGGGTACTGTATTTATATGATTCATTAGGTAGAAGAATAGAAGAAAGACATTTAGGAACAAGCGCTCTACTTAACACAAATACTCAAACTAAGAAGTATAGAAATGCGTTAGAACAGGTTAGATTTACAAAGCAGATGAAATATGATAGTACAGGTAGATTGAAAGAATTTAGTAATATCTATTTTGATAAACCTGAAAAGAAAATCTGGACAATACAGTATTCAGGCAAAAATTCTTCCACAGAAAAGCAACATTTTAGTAGAAAGAAACTTAAAGAAAAAACAATTCGAAAGGCTTTTTTCAATTCGGAAGGTTTGGAAGTAAAATATGAAGATTATGTAATTTCTCTAAAGAAATCAAAGGTTAAAGAAGAACCAAAACTAGACTTTATCACTGAAAACATTTATGAAGATAAAAGAATAGTAAAAATAGTGTATAAAAGTGTTTCTCTCGGAAAGAAAAAAGAACACAAACTTAAACACTATTTTTACTAAAGTATTCTACAACAAAGCCCCGGTACCATTTACATTCGGAAAAATAGGCTTGCCTTTATCTAAATACACACCTGTTGCAGGGTCGTTAGAGATTAGGATAGAACCATCCATATCTACATAGTCTAATAATGGTAGCAATTGCCCGATAGCAGAGATACCAATACTGGTTTCGGTCATGCAGCCGCACATTACTTTCATGCCTAAAGTTCTGGCTTCGGCAATCATTCTGCGGGCAGGGGTAAGACCTCCGCATTTCGCTAATTTCACATTTACGCCGTGGAATCTTCCGAAACATTTTTTTACGTCTTCTTCAATGATACAACTTTCATCGGCTATCAAAGGTAATACCGAATGTTTCATCACTTCTTCCATTGCGGCATAAGCGCCTTTCTCCATAGGTTGTTCAATGAATTCTACATTCAATTTGCTGAATTCAATGGAATTTTTAATGGTTTCCTCTACGCCCCATGCACAATTGGCATCTACTCTGAAAAGCGCATTGGTATGTTTACGCAGTTCTTTGACGATTTCCACATCATGGTCGGTGCCTAATTTGATTTTATAGATTGGAAAATCAAATTCCTGCATTTTCGACACCATTTTTTCGATGGTATCAATCCCGATGGTATAATTAGAATAAGGAACTTTATCGATTGAAAGTCCCCATAATTTATATAATGGTTGACCCAGTTTCTTGCCCCATAAATCCCATGCAGCCATGTCTAGGGCACAATGCGCAAAAGGATTATCTTTCAGATGAGGGTACATCAAAGCCCAGAAATCTTCCGGATTTTGCAGGTCGTAGTTTTCAATGATAGATTGGTATTCGGCCAGTTTATCTCTCATGCCCTCGGCTGTGACACCATAGTAGGGGATAGGTGTGGCTTCACCATAACCGCTGAATTCGCCATCTTGTAGCTCTACAATAAACGCATCAATATCATCACGCGAACCGTGTGCGATGGTAAAAGTGTGCCGCATTTGCAGCTTAAGGATATGAAATTTTAGTTTCATTGATGAAGGATAGAATAAATGAGTGATTGAGTGATTTAGCGAATTAGTGATTAATCTTAAATTCACTCAAATGATTATATCTACAAATTTACTAATTCGTTGCCTCTTAAAATAGGTACTACGTCGTATAGGTCTTTTTGTAAGCAATAGGCGATGTCTTTATGGATGCCTAAATTTTGCAAACGACGGATATGCGATGAATTAGCCAAGTAACCAATTAAATCGTCTTTTGCCTGTTGATACAAACGTAATGACATAATAGCACTATCTTCTGGTACAAAATATTCATCTTCCAGCGCTGCGATTAACGCTCCTGCATATAGCGTGTCTTCAATATTTACACGGCCTTTCCAGCCTGCACACAAGACCAATACATCATAAGGCTGCGTTTTCAAGTATTTAACCACGGCATTCAGGTTTAAGAATGCGCCTGCTAAAACTTTTACCGCCGATGCTTTTGCTTTGGTAATTGAATAGGTGCCATTGGTGGTAGTCATAGCGATTTTTTCACCAATCAGCCTTTCGCTCATATAGCTGAATGGCGAATTGTCTAAATCAAAGCCCTCTACTTTTTTTGCATTTCTTTCAGCAGCAGCAATATAGCCCATCTCCTGCAATTTCTTACATTCTTCTACCGTTTCAACCGGAATAATGCTTTTTACGCCATAAGCGAAGCCGGTTATCATACACGAAGTAGCACGGAAAATATCTGCTATGATTACGATTGAATTGTCGATACTATGAAGATGTAATAAATCGGGTGTGAGGCAAACGTCAATATTTTTCATTCAATAATTGAGAAAAAAAATTCAGACGACTATTGAGTTATCTGAATAAGCTTTGAGACTAAATTTTGGCAAAGATGCCAAAAAATGCTGTAAAAGCCTATTAAAAACGCTAAATTGCGGCACAAAAAACAGAATAATGATTACGATAATAGTAGCAGTAGCCGAAAATGGCGCGATAGGAAAAGACAACCGATTACTATGGAGACTTTCGGATGATTTGAAGCAGTTTAAAGCCCTTACAAGTGGCCATGCAGTAATCATGGGCAGAAAAACATTTGAGTCAATTGGTAAGCCTTTGCCTAACCGAACCAATATCGTGATTACAAGACATGGCAAGGTGTCAGATGATGAATCGGTGGTAACAGCAAATTCAATCGAAAGAGCTATTGAGATAGCAAAAGAGGTAAAAGGGGAAGATGAAATCTTTATTATCGGTGGGGGAAATATCTATGAACAATCTTTGTCCATTACAGATAAAATTATTCTGACGGAAGTGAAGGTAGATATAGATGGGGATACGTTTTTTCCGAAATTGAATGAAGACGATTGGAAAGAGGTATCTCGGAAATCATATCAGAAAAATGAGAAAAACGACCATGATTTTGATATTGTGGAGTTGGTGAGGAGGTAGTTTTTCTATGTAGGGGTTCAAAATTTTGAACCCCTACTGGAATGAATATAAATTTCTACGCCTTCAATTGCGCAAATTCCTTGGCAAAATAACTCAATATAATATTAGCTCCTGCTCGCTTAATACTCAATAGCAATTCATACATTGCTTTTTGTCCATCAATCCAGCCGTTTTGAGAGGCCGCTTTAATCATGGCATATTCACCTGAAACATTGTAGGCAGCTATCGGCAATGGGAAATTATCTGATAAGGTTTTGATTACATCCAGATAAGAGAATGCCGGTTTTACCATCAGGAAGTCAGCGCCTTCTTCCATATCCAATTGTCCTTCAATCAAGGCTTCTTTTACATTGGCAGGATTCATCTGATAGGTTTTCTTATCACCAAACTTAGGGGCAGAATCCAATGCATCACGGAAAGGGCCGTAGAATGCACTAGCGTATTTAGCCGAATAAGACATAATGCTTATTTCGCTAAAGCCTTCATCATCCAATAACTCACGGATATAGCCTACACGTCCATCCATCATATCTGATGGCCCCAGAATATCTGCTCCGGCACGTGCTTGTGCCAAGGCCATTTTGCCTAATACATCTAAGGTTTCATCGTTCAGAATCTTCCCGTTTTCTACAATCCCATCATGTCCATCACTGCTATAAGGGTCTAAAGCTATATCTGTCATCAAAGCCAGATCAGGAAATTTATTTTTGATTTCGCTTAAGGCTTTCAGGTAAAGTGTACCCGATTTATAGCTTTCGGTAGCATATTTATCCTTTTTTGTTTCAGGATAATTCGGGAATAAGCAGATAGATTTAATGCCTAAATCAGTCACTTCTTTCAATTCTTCCAGAAGCGTATCTAACGAGAAACGATAGATATTAGGCATTGATTTAATTTCGCTTTTGATGTTTGTGCCTTCCATCACAAACATCGGAAAGATAAAGTCGTTGACCGAAAGCGTAGTTTCCTGCACTAAATCTCTGATGGCAGCGCTTTTACGGTTTCTTCGTGGGCGGTGAATAAGCATATTTTATGTAGTGTTTTGTCGTGGTTAAAAATTCAAGGCATCAAATTCCTTAAAATGCCCATTCATAGCGATACGGTCTTTGGTTCGTTCTACTTCTGAAACAATAGGCAAGATTCTTTCCAGATGGGCAATCAATGTTTTCTGGCGTTGGATTTCGGAAGCCATAGTCAATAATTCATACTCTTCATTGACTGAAAGGCCGATCTTATGAGCTATGCGATAACTGAAGGGCTGATAATCGGGTTTGTTGTAATCTACTTTTATTTTCAGCAATACATAAAGTCTATCGACCAGGCTCAATAAAAATGGATTTACAGCCTCATTCAAATCGTCGTTATCAATAAATTCTACCTCGCCACCTGCATAGAGTTTTTCTTCTACCGGATTCTGAAAATCAGTGATTCTGAAAATTCTCAGGCCTTTGGTTTTAATATCCATCCGGCCATCTCCATATCGTTTAGATAACTGTGTGATATGTACCTCAGTTCCATAGCCGGCCAGTTTATTATTTACAAAAGTAGGAATGCCAAAAGTGGTCTGATTATCAAGACACTCATTAATCAATTCTTTATAACGAGGCTCAAAGATATGGAGATTTAAATCTTCATGTGGAAAGACTACAAGGTTCAGTGGAAAAAGAGGTAAGAAACTCATAGAAGCCCAATTTTGGTTTATGAGAATAACCCAGATTCGGGCATTATTGTTTTGGTGGCAAATGTTTTTCAACACTTAAGCCAATCGACATAATGAAAGGCAGCGGATCCTGACGCATATACTGTTGAAGCTTGATGGTATACTTTCCTTTCTTCGGAAACTTATACGCACGGCTCGACAATACTTTACTATCATAAATATCGCCCAGACCCTTGCCCAAAGGTTTTCCGGTTTTAGGCTCAAACAAAATTACCTGTTCAAGACGCTTCTCAATCTGCTTATTATCCGGCCCGTAAATATATCGGGTTACATAGAGGTTATTATAAGGATATTGAGAGGCGTTTCTGACCAGCAAATAAATATCGTAAGGGATGGTTTCGTCTTTTACCTCGAAGGTAAAAGACGGAACCTCTTTGATGTACCAGTTTGTATCTTTAAAGTCAATAAAAGACTTATAAATCGCATTGCTGTCGCAAGCGAGAACACTCACACAAAGTACGAAGCCTATAATAAGGTTTTTCATTAAGCAAATATATTTTCAAACCAATCAGCCGGGCTGATTGGGGTCATTGTTTTTATTGTTGGCCTGAGGGTTATTTTTTGGCTGATTTCCTTGCTGCGGTTTATTCCCTCCCTGATTATTTTGTTGTTTGTTTGGGTTATTATTGCCCTGATTTCCCTTTGGGCTATTCGGGTTCTGCTGCTTGTTCTGGTCTCCACCACGCGGATTCCCTCCCTGATTATTTGGTTGTTTCGGTTGGTTTCCTCCCTGATTCGGCTGATTCCCCTTTTGGTTATTCGGGTTCTGCTGTTTGTTAGGATTGTTATTCCCTTGGTTATTTGGGTCTCCACCTCGGAGATTTCCTCCCTGATTATTTGGTTGCTTCGGTTGGTTTCCTCCCTGATTTGGCTGATTCCCTTTTTGGTTATTCGGGTTATTTGGCTGCTTAGGTTGATTTCCTCCCTGATTTGGCTGGTTTCCTTTTTGATTATTCTGGTCTACACCACGGGGATTACCGCCCTGATTGTTTTGTTGCTTGGGTTGGTTGCCTCCCTGGTTATTGGGCTGAGGTTTAACCTGATTGTTCGGGTTATTCTGCTTATTCTGATCTCCACCCCGAGGATTTCCGCCCTGGTTTGGATTTCCACCTTGTTTTGCCTGTTGCTGATTTCCTCCCTGATTATTTTTATTCTGCCCCTGATTTGCCTGCTTCTGGTTAGGGCTCTGATTATTCTGAGCCGGATTAGCAGGTTTCGGATTGTTATTCTGGTTTTTGGCCTCAGATTTTTGCTCTTTATTGAACGATTGCTGAGGTTTTTTGCCCTTATCTGTATATTTTTTATCCAGACGATCCAAATCAGAATTTCTTGGCGAATTTTTATCGGCAATAGTAGGATCAAGTAGATTTAAATCATCGAGTGAAGCAGGAACAACTCCTTTTTCATTCATTTTCATGATTTCTACCACCTTATGAATAGGTAACGAATGCCAGTTAATATCATTGTTGTAGCTGAACCACATGATACGGCGGAAAATGTCAGTTTTCTGTAAAACCGCAATTCCTTTCTCAGTTTTTAATGGTTTTTCTACAGTCGGAATATCACTTAACGCATCCAGATAAGTCTCTAATTCATAGTTAAGACAGCATTTTAAGCGTCCGCACTGACCTGAAAGTTTAGCAGGATTCAACGAAAGATTCTGGTAACGAGCCGCAGAAGTAGGAATTGCTTTAAAATCGGTCAGCCAGGTAGAGCAGCATAATTCTCTGCCGCAAGAACCAATTCCACCCACACGAGCAGCTTCCTGACGAAGACTGATTTGCTTCATTTCTACCCGAATCTTGAATTCGGCTGCCAGTAATTTAATCAATTCGCGGAAATCGACTCTATCGTCGGCTGAATAATAGAAAGTAGCTTTGGTATTATCTGACTGAAATTCTACGTCAGATACTTTCATCTGCAGCTTTAATTCCTTTGAAATTTCACGTACCCGATACATGGTAGGTAGGTCGCGGGCAATGGCTTGCTGATGTTTTTCAAGGTCTTTCTCCTGAGTGACACGCAGGATTTTTCTGATATTATCGTCATCCTGAATACCCTTTTTTATCATCTGCAAACGAACTAACTCGCCCTGCAAAGAGACACTTCCCACATGGAAGCCCGTCTGCATTTCGCAGACCACGAAGTCTCCTGTATAAAGTTCAAGGCCGTTGGTATTTCTGAAATACTCTTTTCTACCGCCTTTAAACTTTACTTCTACCATATTATAACGCATACTCATTGGCACTTCCATGTTCGAAAGCCAATCGTACGCGTTCATTTTATTGCATCCACCTGTCGAACAGCCGCCCGATGAGCAGCCTGCCACAGTTTTATGATTCGATTTTTCGGTTCTATCTAAGGCTTTTACTGCTCCGCAGCCACCTGATGAACATTGTCCACAGCCCATATCCTCTTAATTGTGGTGTTTATATATATAGTTAGTTAAGAAAAAATGATATTGAGTGATTTAGTGATTGAGCGATTTAGTGATTAATTAAATCGACTTATCGAAACAAATCATCATTTACAATATCATTGTAATTATAAGAGGTACAGGCAAAAAAGGTTGGAGTAATTTATTTCTTTAACTCATTCAATGGTATTTCTGTTATTTTTGAGGTATGATTTTGTCTCATCAAAATTCAAATATATATCTAAATAAGTCCCGAAATAGCTTACTCTTTATCCTTCAAATACTTTAGAAGGTCTTTGCCTATATCTTTTCTGTAATATCTGCCGTCAAATATAATATTTTTTGCCAATCGTTGTGATTTCTGACGGGCAGAATTTAAGGTGCGAGCCATTGCTACAGATACAATCACCCGTCCACCATTGGTTACTACTAATTTATCACCAGCCAGTTTTGTGCCGGCATGAAAGATAATGGTGTCTTTTTCTGGTTTAGGAATCAGCATTAAATCTCCCTTACGATAATCTTCAGGGTAGCCTGCTGCTACTACAACTGTTGCAATAGCGGCCTTCGGATTTATCGATAGTTTAATTTTATCCAGCTTCCCATCAGCTGTTGCTTTCATGAGTTTTACCATATCGGTTTTGATTCTCGGCAAAACTACTTCCGTTTCAGGATCGCCCATACGTGCATTGTACTCAATCACATAAGGTTCGCCATCAACATTCATTAGTCCAACGAAAATAAAACCTACATATTTGATTCCCTCGGCTTGTAAGCCTGCTAAAGTAGGTTTCACTACGCGTTCTTCTACTTTTTGCAAGAAGGCATCAGTAGCAAACGGCACAGGAGAAACAGCACCCATACCACCTGTATTGAGCCCTTTATCTCCTTCGCCAATGCGCTTGTAATCTTTTGCTTCCGGTAGAATTTTATAATTCTTGCCATCAGACAAAACGAATACAGATAGCTCAATGCCGCTCAGGTACTGCTCAACTAATACTTTGCTACTGGCATCGCCGAATTTAGCTTCGGCCAGCATTTCGTGCAGGCTTTGTTTAGCTTCTTCCAATGTCTCTGCAATAATTACGCCTTTTCCGGCGGCTAATCCATCAGCTTTTAATACGATAGGAAGCGATTGTGTTTCCAGATAAGCCAGGCCATCAGCAAGGGTATCTTTTGTAAAAGTCTTAGATACGGCCGCTGGTATACCATATTTTTGCATAAAGGCTTTTGAGAAGTCTTTGCTGCCTTCCAGTTGAGCGCCCGTAGCATCGGGGCCGACAATTTTGATTTTCTTAAGGCTTTTATCTTTTTTGAAGAAATCGACAATGCCTTTTACGAGTGGGTCTTCCGGCCCTACAATCACCATTTCGATATTGTGCTCTTTTACCGCCTGAGCAATTCCTGTGAAATCACTTACGGCAATTGGTAGGTTGGTAGCAACTTGTGCAGTGCCTGCATTACCCGGTGCAACAAATAATTGCGTAAGGTTTTTGGATTGAGAAATCTTCCAGGCAAATGCGTGCTCACGACCACCAGAGCCAATAATCAAAATATTCATGTATGCTAAATTTTGAGTTTCAAAGGGGCAAAGGTCGGAAGTTTTTTGGAAAAGAAAAAAATGTAGCCAAAAATGGTAAGCCCATCGGCTAAAATTCGAAGACATTTTCTTGTTTTACACGCTGGATAGTCTCAAGAATGGATTGCTTGCCACCATACGCAATTTTTCTGGAAACAACGGAAGCGGCTGTGTAATAGGCTATTTTGGTATACAATTCGCCTTGACCGAAAAACGCCTTTTCTGTTTTCAACTCGTCTAGTGAAGGGGATTTTTTTGCGAAAAAAAATAATTCGTCTCTATACGCTTTAAAGCGTTTCACACTATCCTGAGTATCCACAAAACGGTAATCGAGCATCAGTGCTACGCCTTCATCAAACCAGGTCGGGATTTTTGTTCTGGTTTTCCACCAGCCAAGGCGGGTCATCAATTCGTTGTGCGACATCTCGTGGGCAATTACATCGGCATTCAGGCCATCTTTATTCAAGACAATCCATGAACCAACTGGCGTACCGATGGTACAACCTGCTCCCTCGGATGTTTGGCAATATTTCTGATACTCCTCCAAATTATCACAAAAGATAACAGTGGCATTGCCTTTCTGAGTGCCCCAGAAATCTTCTACCCGTTTTTTAGCAATTTTAATATACTTTTTTAGTGAATCCTGCTGTTTTAAGGTAGAGGTAGTGGCTGCGTATACATTGGGCTTTAGGGAAATGAAATCGTCATATTTCACGAAAGAGCAACGCAATACCTGCGGAAAAACCGAGATAAAAAGCAAAAAACAAAGGAAAACAATGACGAGTATGGGTTTCAGAAATTTCATTATTCTGTTAACATCTGATAATGAACTGAAAGTTCGCAACAAAACATTTATGTTATTAAAAGATTGTGACGTAATTTTGGCAAAATTTTTTAATCTAACGACTTAAATTATATGTATCAAATTATCCAACCGATTCACTCATATCTGGCATATCTCACTTTATTTCTGTTAGCTTTTGCTACCCTTAACGGGATTATGGGATCAAGTAGTCAGAAGGCTTTTGAAGAAAAGCACTTAAAAATCAATAAATTTGCTCTGATAGCTACGCATACCATGTTTCTGTTAGGGATTATTTTATTGTTTATTTCACCTATTACACAAGCTGCCTTTGCTGATATGAAAGCTACGATGAAAGATAGTACTTTGCGTCAGTATGCTGTTGAACACCCTACTATTAATTTAATTGCCGTTATTCTGGTAACTATCGGCAATGCCCGTGTGAAACGTGCGGTGGGTAATGGAAAGAAATTCAAGCAAACGGCCATTTTCTTTGGCTTAGCTTTAGTGTTGATTTTAAGTCGTATTCCATGGAGTGCCTGGTTTAATTGATGTAATGTAGAGGTTTTGGCCATTTTTGGACTATACCTTACACCAGTTTCAATGACCAATTCAAGTTTATCAAATATTTTATGTTAAGACCATATTTAGGAAATATAGGGCATTTGTCCATTATTGTCGCGTTTGTTGCTGCCTTAGTTTCTACGTATGCCTACTGGCAAGCCAGTCGTCCAACTACTCAGGTATTGAAAGAGGCGGCCATAGATTGGCTCACCTTCGCCCGCCGCGCGTTTTATGTACATACCGTAGCAGTTATTACGGTTTGTGCTTCATTGCTAAGTATTATTTTTAATCATTATTTTGAATACCATTATGCCTGGGATAACTCTTCGTGGAGTTTGCCTCTGGATTATGCGGTTTCCTGCTTCTGGCAAGACCAGGAAGGAAGTTTCTTGCTCTGGATGTTCTGGAATGTGATTGTAGGGGTAATACTGATTAACTCGTCTTTAAGAAAAAATAAAACGCTTGAAGCTCCAACCCTTACCATTTTTACATTGGTACAGACGTTCCTGGCTTCCATGATTTTAGGAGTGGTGATTTTTGGAGATTTCAAAGTGGGTAGCTCTCCATTTCTGACTTTGAGAGAGTCGATGCCGGATATTCCTGTCTGGAAAACCAATCCGAATTTTATTCCGAAAGATGGTAATGGCTTAAATCCACTACTTCAAAACTATTGGATGGTAATTCACCCGCCGACCACCTTTTTAGGATTTGCGTTAACTTTAGTACCATTTGCCTTTTGTATGGCAGGTTTGTGGAGAAAACAATTCACGGAATGGATAAAACCTGCTTTACCATGGACACTCGTAGCCGCGGTAGTTTTAGGTACGGGTATCATGATGGGGGGAATCTGGGCTTATGAAACGTTGAACTTTGAAGGCTACTGGAACTGGGATCCGGTTGAAAATGCGGTATATGTGCCGTGGGTGATATTGGTAGCAAGTTTCCATACGATGTTGCTTGCCAGAAAGAACAGTTCAGCTTTAAAGTATACCATCATTCTGGTGATTGCGCAGTACATTCTGATATTGTATTCTACTTTCTTAGCCAGAAGTGGGGTATTAGGGAATGCTTCTGTTCACTCATTTACTGACTTAGGTCTTTCAGGACAATTGCTTTTATACCTTTTTACTTTCATTATTGCCGCAGTAGTTTTATCTATTATCCGTTGGAAAGAATTGCCAAAGGATGCACAGGAAATCTCGACTTTCTCACGTGAGTTCTGGATTTTTATGGGTGTTTTGGTGTTGGCACTTTCAGCTTTCCAGATTATTGTTACTACCTCTATTCCGGTATATAACAAGATTGGAGAAGCGTTCGGATTAAAACTGAATATGGCTTTGCCGACTAATCAGGTAGAGCATTATACCCGTTTCCAGATGTGGTTTTTTGTTGTAATAACGATTCTGACAGGTATCGCTCAGTTCTTCTGGTGGAAACGCGTGAAGAAAGAGAGCCTTTCTAAATTATTGAATCCGCTGATTATTACTCTTCTGGTTGCTGCATTGGTTATTACTTTTGCTAAAGTAAACAACTGGCAATATATCATTTTACTGACTGCTGCAACTTTTAGTATTGTAGCGAATGCAAGCATTCTGACTGATATTCTGAAAGGGAAATTTAAAGTGGCTGGGGGAGCTATTACACATATCGGTGTAGCATTGATGTTGATAGGTATTATGTTTTCATCGGCCTATGAGAAGATTGTTTCTTTGAATTTCTCAGGTGCTGAAATTTTTCAGGGGAATGATAAAGAGAATAAAGAAAATGCCTTGCTTTGGTTGAATCGTCCGACGCAATTCAGCGATTTCTCTTTTACTTATAAAGGACAGTTTGTTGATGTGCGAAACGTACCGGGCTATATTGAGAAGAAATATATTATGCCTGTGCCAGGTAGTAATTTCAAAGGTATTGCCCGTGCCGATGTGGTGGATGGTGACAAGACTTTCTACAAACGTGGTGATACGCTAGAATATGAAGCTGAGAATACGTACTATCAGGTAGCTTACACTGATAAAAATGGCAAGAGTTTTAACCTTTATCCACGTTTTCAGATTAACGAAAAAATGGGTAACGTGGCTTCGCCGGATATTAAGAAATTCTGGAATAAAGATATTTATACCCATGTGCGCTTTGTAACCCAGGACGACGACAGAGAGTGGAGTGCACCGGAAGAATTTACGGTAGCAGTAAAGGATACATTTTTTATAAACGACTATGTAGCCATTCTGGACGAAGTAGAAGGGGTTAACGAAGTAGACGGGATGAAACTCAATGCAGGAGATGCTGCCGCCAGAGCAATTGTAAGAGTATTAGATAGAAATGTAGAAGTAAAGATGCGCCCGGTTTTTGCTATCAGAAACCATGAAATCTGGAGCAAACCAGAAGTAAATACCGAAATGGGGCTTCGCCTGCAATTATCAAAAATTGACCCGGCTACCGGTAGATTCTCTTTCTCGGTAAGTAGGGGGCAAAGAGAGTTTATAGTTTTGAAAGCTCTTGAAAAGCCGCATATCAATTTGCTTTGGTTTGGGTTTCTGCTAGTCATTTCAGGTATTACGCTTTCGGCAATCAGAAGATTTGCGATTGTTGGAGCTACAGATTAATGTTTGATTTATAGATAGAGAATATGAAGATGTCTAAAGGGAGAATTGTTATACTTTCTTTAGGCATCTGTTTTTAATAGTAGAAAGACATTCCTGATTGTTCTTTTGCACAATAGCATTTTATTATTTATGACCTTTTTAGAAAACATCTACCAGCGTTTTGAATCAAAAATTACTCTTTTCCTGGAAGCAAGCAATTGGCGATGGCGCGTGGTAGTGGTTTCGGGTATTCTAATGCTATTGTCGTTTTTTAACAATACCATGCCTTTTGATGATTTCAAATTGTATTACGAAGAAGTAATTGTTAAAAAAGACGAGTTTTTTCTTTATAAAGTAACCAGAGACCGGGCTCAGAATTTAACCGAACATAAGGTTTATTTAGAAGGCGCTTCAAACAACCGTGTTTTCAGGCTTACATTGCCGGTTATAGTTAAATTACTCCATATCAGACACGTAAGTATTTTTATATATGGATTGCAGTTAATATTAGGTATCTTACTATACTTTTTATTGACGAAGTTCCTGTTTGAAATATTAAACGATAAGGTCGCTACACTTTTAGCCATGATTGCTCTGGCTTGTATTTATTTCGGTAGTTCATTCTTTATTGAAAACCTGGGCTATGGCGATTTTTATACTTTTTTCTTTTTGTTCTTAGGAATGTACTTCCGTAATCCGCTTATTATTTTTGTTTCTATTTTTGCTGCTACCTGGTGTGACGAACGCGCGGCCGTTGCAGGCGGATTGGTATTTTTATGGTGGTGGCTTTCGCCAACCATTAAAGATAACCGGAAAATAAGTTTTATCCCCAGCTGGCAGATGATAGCTGTGGCTTCTGGCGTTATTGCCTATGGAGGCTTGCGTCTTTATCTGATGAAATACGCGGGTATGTCTGCCACCTATAAAGAAGGCGAGTTTATGCAGATGATTGATGATAGCTGGCGTTCTTTTGGCTTTAAGTTTACCTGGGTTCTAGAGGGATTCTGGCTTTTGATGTTGCTGGCTTTTACTATTTTATACAGCAATAAAGAGTATCTGAAATTAACAGCAGTAGCAGGTGGAACATTAGCGATGATTTTTTTAGGTATGACCACCTATGACTCTACCAGAAGTGGTTCTTTTGTATTTCCGATGATTTTTCTGGGGTTCATGATTGTACGCACCAAGCTGACTGACCGACAACTCAGAATTTTATTAGCTATTGTGGCTCTATTATGCTTTTTACATCCTTTGGCTACAAAAACCAGAGGTGTGGGGTATTTCCTGATGTGACACCCGGTCTCCGTGGCTCAACCTCAAAAACTTTATGAATTAACCAATGCTTAGAATTCTTCTCTGTTTCTTCGCTTTTCAGGCATTTGCACAAATCCCAACCAAAACCTGGCGGACACATAATAGCTATGTCAACCTGAAAGGCGTGGAGATAGTAGAGAAAAAAATATATGCTTTTTCGGATAATGGCTTTTTCTACTTTGATAAGACCAATAAAAATGCTTTTAAACTCTCAAAAGCAGATGGATTATCAGAAAACAATATCGCACAGATTCGCTATAGTTCAAGCCTGAAAATACTATTAATTGCCTATGAGAATGGTAATCTGGATTTAGCAGATATTGATTCTGATGGATTACCGGGTGATATTCATAACATTGACTTTATTAAAAATACAGGCACTATACAAACCAGCAAACGCATCAATGCTATTGAGTTTCAAGGTGACATTGCTTATCTGGCCAGTGATTTCGGATTGGTGGTATTGGATACCAAAAAGGCAGAAATCAAAGAAACCTATCAGAATATTGGTAGTGGAGGGGGTGAGGTAAGTCTGACACATATTGCTTTTGCACGCGATAGTATTTTTGTGAATACCCCCGTTGGCATCTTGGGTGCAAGGTTTGCTGCTAATATCAATCTGCAATTTTACGGCAACTGGAAGTCTGTGATAGATAACCAGTTGTTTAAGCCCAAACAATATCCGCAAGACCTGCTCATCAAAAATCCTAAAGAGATAGAAACTGATACAGAAGGCAAAGCCTGGATTGCTGATGATGGAAACGGATTAATCAGTAATTGGGAAGGGGCATTTAAAAATTATTCACCAGATGGGCCACAAGGGCAAATCAATGAACTCTTTTATCTGGAATCTAAAATATATGCAAATGGGGCACTAGGGAATGTATTTGAAAATAATAAATGGCAGATTATCCCTCTGAACCAAATGCCAACTTACTCGAAAGATGTAATAGATAATTTTGGTTTTCGCTGGCAGATTGTTTCTAATGGCGTGCGTGTGACCGACGATGCCTCTAAACAAACCCGTTTGTATACTATTGGTAAAAATACCGGTAATCTGCCAAGTACCATAGTTAATACGATTGCATTAGATAAAGAAGGTACTATCTGGATAGGTACGAATGATGGCATTGCGGCGGTGATTCCGGCAAGAGATGTTTTTACCAGACTGGTGGATGCCTATACGCCTTATAATAGTGTTGGAAGGAGAATATTGCTACAGGAAACGGTAAAGAAAATTGTGGTTGATGGAGGAAATAGAAAATGGATTGGCACCAACAATGGACTGAATCTATTTTTACCTGCTGTAGATGAATTAACGCAGATTTTTACAGAAAGCAATAGCCCCTTGCCAACCAATGAAATAACAGACCTGGCTATGGATGCGATTAGTGGCGAAATCTTTGTGCTGACACCCAAAGGTTTACTTTCTTACCAAAGCGATGCCTCAGAACCTAAAGAAGATTTAAGTGGAATAAAAATATTTCCGAATCCTATCCGTCCGGATTATCAGGGAGTGATGACTATTTCGGGTCTGAGAGATAATAGTGCGGTGAAGATAACCGATGCTTCCGGCAGATTGATTTATGAAACAAAATCTAATGGAGGTACGGCTTCCTGGGATTTACGTAATTCCGCAGAAAGCCGTACGATTTCGGGTATTTATATGGTCTTTTGCATTGCTTCAGATGGCTCTGAAACCTTTGTTGGCAAAGTGGCTATTGTTAAATAACTACTCTGCTTTCTTGAGTGTTACATAAAAATTCTCATCTAATTTTACCTCTTTTGCATTTTTCTTCAAGGCTTTCCAGCCTGTAGTCGGATAAATGAAGTCCATTTTTTCGCCATTGATAGAAACCTTTACAGGCATATCAAAACCCTCAACACAATTGGCCCAATGATAGGTGAATTTACCGTCTTCCATTTTATATTCTAATACCGGAATACGAATGTCTCTTAAATACTGGTCGAATACCTTGCTGAAATTCTTACCGCTATTTTTTGATACATAGTCTTCAATTTGTTTGCTCACTACGGTTTGGTGATAGAATGTTTTGTTCAATCCTCTCAATACCTGTCTCCAACGCTCATCGTCATTCACAATCTGGCGCATGGTGTGTAGCATATTGCCGCCTTTATAATACATATCACCCGAGCCGCTGTTATTTACATTGTATACGCCGATAATCGGAGTTTTGTTCTGAATGTTTTTTCTGCAACCAATCACATAAGCTGCTCCGGCTTCTTTGCCAAAGTAGTACTCAGTATACAGATTTTCAGAGTAATTGGTAAAGCTTTCATGTATCCACATATCAGCCATGTCTTTATAAGTGATATTATTGGCAAACCACTCATGACCCGATTCATGCACAATGATAAAATCCCATTTCAAGCCCCAGCCAGTGCCTGACAAATCTCTTCCTAAATAGCCATTATTGTATTTATTGCCATAAGTAACCGAGCTTTGGTGCTCCATACCTAAATACGGAACGTCAACGAGTTTATACCCATCTTCATAGAAAGGATACGGCCCAAACCAATGCTCAAATGCTTTCAACATCATCGGCACTTGCTTGAACTGAGTTTTAGCTTTCTCCAGATTTTCTGGTAAAACATAATAGTCAAGGGTCAGTTTGCCTTTTTCTCCGTCATATATCTCATTGAAATGCTCATAATTCCCCACATTCATATTGATACCATAGTTGTTAATCGGGTTTTTGACAAACCACTCAAAGGTCTTCGTACCATCGGTATTAGTAATCACCTTGCGCAAACGTCCGTTTGAAATATCTTTCAGTTTTTCGGGTACGGTTATGCTAATCAGCATACTATCACACTCATCATACATATGGTCTTTACACGGCCACCAGGCACTGGCACCTAGCCCCTGGCAAGAGGTAGCTACATAATCATTTCCTTCTTTATCTTTTACCCATTGCACACCTCCATCCCACGGTGGACGTTTGGCTACAATAGGATTACCTGAATAGTGTACTACGATTGATTCGTTTTTACCTTTCTCCTGTTTTTTCTTCAGGTTAATCATATAGGCATTTTTGCCATCCAGTTTATAAGAAAGTTCCTGCCCGTCCTGAGTTACTTTATCTACTTTCAACGGCGGTTGTAAATCTATCTGAATCACCTGATAAGGTTTCAGTACTTCATAAAATACAGTAGTGCTACCTGAGAGAAATTTTTCAGGAGGATTAACTTTTGTACGGAGCTCATAGTATTTCAAATCCCACCAGCTTCTTTCAGGAGTGATGCTTCCACGTAAGGTATCGTCACGGCTGAATTCTGGTGTTTTTACTTGGCCATAAGCAGCAAAAAACAGCAGGATGTTGATAAAGAGTAATGATGCTTTTAGCATTTTCATAGTTTATGATGATTTTGGTGAGCAAATTTAGCGCAAATTCTTTATTTTGAAGAAAACCGCCAAACAATTTCAAAAATTGTGATTCTCAATTAATTCACGATTAAAAGCGGTAAATAAATCTGAATTTCGAAAACTGTTTTTATGTAAAAATTGTACTAATTTAAGAAAGAGGATTTTATTCTACGAGTATGCCGGGAGAAACGGCCTTAGTTTCTCAAAATTAATCAAACATGAAACAAACCAAAGATCCTTATGCCGCCCTCCGGTATCCTGAGTTCAGATATTTTGTTACGGCGCAGTTCTTATTTACCATAGCTATTTTGGTGCAGGAAGTAGTAATCAGTTATTATCTTTACGAAATCACGCACGACCCTCTTTCTTTAGGTTTAATTGGTCTTTTCGAAGCCATTCCTTATATTTCTTTGGCATTATTCGGTGGTTACTTTGCCGACCGTAAAGAGAAAAGAACAATCATTCAAATCTGTTATGGAATCATCCTGATGTGTTCATTGCTTCTGCTTTGGGTAACGCACCCTTCAACCGAGCATGGTTTCAGCCTGATGCAGCAGAAATATTTTATATATCTCACGGTTTTCTTTCTTGGGATAGCCAGAGGTTTTTATGGGCCGGCATGGTCGTCACTAAAGCCATTTCTGGTGTCGGCAGAACATTATTCTAATTCGGCCTCATGGGGTAGCCAGTTCTGGCAGATAGGGTCTATTCTGGGGCCTGCCTCAGCAGGTTTTTTATACAGTTGGTTGGGGCTGACCAATACCCTTATTCTGGTAATTGTATTTTTTATAGCGGCATTTGTTTTTGTTTCGTTGATTTCAAAGAAAGGTATTCAGAATATCGAAAAGCAGGTGAATGTCTTTAATAGTTTAAAAGAGGGAATCAGGTTTGTGACAGGTAATAAAATTCTGTTTTATGCCATTCTACTAGATATGTTTTCGGTATTGTTTGGTGGGGTAGTGGCTATTTTGCCTGTTTTTGCCAAAGATATTCTGAAAGTAGGAGCAGAGGGCTTAGGAATCATGCGGGCAGCACCGGGTTTAGGGGCTGTACTAACTATGCTAGGTACTGCATATTTCCCACCTACCCGACAGGCATGGCGCAATATGCTGATTGCTGTAACAGGTTTTGGCTTAGCTACGCTGGTTTTTGCTTTTTCTACCAGTTTATGGCTATCAGTTATTGCCTTATTCTTTACAGGAGCCTTTGATAGTGTAAGTGTGGTGATACGCCAGACGATTTTACAGGTATTGCCACCAGATGATATGCGGGGCAGGGTAAACTCGGTGAGTGGAATCTTTGTCAGTTGTTCTAATGAATTGGGGGCATTTGAATCGGGTGTAATGACAAAATTAATTGGAGCGATTCCGACGGTTATTTTTGGAGGCGTAATGACTTTGGTAGTGGCGGGAACCCTGTTCGTTCGTTCGAAAGAGTTATTTTCTGTGAAGCTTGAGAGTGCTTTGAAGAACTGATATTATAAATAAAGCCCATTCAGAATGAATGAGCTTTATTTACATATGCTTGAGATGTCAGTATAGAATCTTCAATTGTTGTGTGCAATTCAGCTATTTTATCTGCTTATTTCTAATACTTCCACTTCTACCATTCCGGCAGGGGCTTGTATCTGAGCTGTTTCGCCTACTTTTTTGCCAAATAAACCTTTTCCAAAAGGAGAATTGACAGATATTTTACCTTGTTTCAAATCAGCTTCTTCTTCCGAAACCAAGGTGTAGACCATCATCGCACCGTTTTTCTTGCTTTTTATCTTTACTTTCGATAATAAAGACACCTTCGATGTATCAATCGTTGATTCATCCAGAATACGGGCATTGGCTACTAATTCTTCTAATTTAGAAATTTCCATTTCCATCAAGCCTTGGGCGTCTTTAGCGGCGTCATATTCAGCGTTTTCTGATAAATCGCCTTTGTCACGAGCTTCTGCAATCTGGCGGGCTATATCTGCTCTGCCTTTGCCTTTTAAGTCTTGTAATTTATTTTTAAGGTTATTATAACCTTCTTCCGTGTAATACTGAAGTTTTGACATATCTCTTATAAATTTAAAAACCCCTTTTCTGTGAGGGGTGGACAAAAAAAGAACGGCGAAAATTCGACCGTTCCTGATAAAAATTGGAATTTTATCTAAGAAACTACCTGAATTTTACTCGAAAAAATACTTTATTTGCTCGATTTTGTTTCATTTGTGCAATTTAGATAACAAAGGTACAAAGATTTTTTTAAATCAAGTATTTTTGCATCCACATAATTATATAACGGAGAAAACATGAAAATAGTTTTTATGGGTACGCCTGATTTTGCGGTAGCAAGTTTGCGTAAACTGGTAGAAAACGGTTGTGAGGTAGTAGCAGTAGTAACTGCCCCAGATAAACCCTCGGGCAGAGGTTTGCATATGAACCAGACGCCCGTGAAACAATATGCGGTTTCGCAAGGCATTCCGGTATTACAACCAGAAAAACTCAGAAATTCTGAATTTATAGCGCAGTTAAAAAGCTATCAGGCTGATTTACAAGTAGTAGTAGCATTCAGAATGTTGCCGGAAGTGGTATGGAATATGCCAGCCAAAGGTACATTTAACCTGCACGGATCTCTTTTGCCACAATACCGAGGAGCAGCTCCGATTAACTGGGCAGTAATTAACGGAGATACTGAAACGGGTGTAACTACTTTTTTCATCAAGCATGAGATTGATACGGGCAATATCATATTTATAGATAAGGAGCCGATTTACGCGCACGATAATGCGGGTACGGTACATGATAGATTGATGGAGCGTGGAGCAGACCTGGTATTGAAAACTGTAAAAGCAATTGAAGCAGGTGATTACCCACAATTGCCACAGGAAACAGATAGTGAACTAAGACCTGCACCGAAAATTTTTAAAGAAACCTGTGAGATTGACTGGAATCAACCTGCGGAAAAAGTACATAATTTTATTCGCGGACTTTCGCCATATCCGGCAGCGTGGACTACTTTATCCGACAAAATGTGTAAAATCTATCAGTCTGAACTAACTGATACAGAGGGGAAAGATGTCAAGGCAGGAGAAATAGAAACAGATGGTAAAACTTTCTTGGCTTTTAAATGCGCCGACAAGTTTCTGAGAATAAAAGAATTGCAGATTGAAGGCAAAAAGAAAATGGGAATAGAAGATTTTCTGAGAGGATTCAGGTTGTAATATGCTGAAAGAAATAAAAAAGCCATCTTTCCAAGGATGGCTTTCCTTTTGAGTCAATACCTACTAATGCCCTGACATTGGTGTGGATTTGCACAGTAGATTTTTCATAATTTTAAAGTAATAGCTTTTCATATAATTGAGTGATGTCAAATAACATGATGCAAACTTAGACGATTGATGAAACTCTATAAATGTGTCGACTCATGAACTGTATAATAGTTCGTTGGAAATGATAAAACTGTGTTATGAATTGCGTATTTAATAATTGGGTATAGGGCAATAAAAAAGGAGAGCAAAGCCCTCCCTACTACCCAGGTTTTTGACTTTTATTTACCCATCCAATTCTTGAAATCTGCTACTTTTTCCCGGCTTACTAAGGCTTGTTTGCCGTGCGCCGGGCGCAAACTTAAGGCTAGCCGGTTACCAAAATAAGGCTCCATTTTTTCAACAGCCTTATGTGTGAGTATCATGCCCCGGTTGATTCTGAAAAAACGTGAAGGGTCAAGTGTTTCTGCTATTTCATCTAGCGTATAATCAACCAGAAATTTCTGATTCGTATGTGTTGTAAAGAAACTGTATCGTTCGTCGGTAAAGAAATAGGCAATTTCCCCTACTTCAATCGATAGTAATTTCTGATTCTGTTTTACCAGAAACCGTTCGCGGTATTCAGGTGTTGAGTGAATCTTTAATTCTTCGAGCAATTTCTTGATTCCACTTAAAGAATCCTGCGCTGGTTGGGCAGGAGTGGCTTTCAATGCCTCGTATTTATTCAGGCTTCTCTGTAAATCGTCCCGGTGCACGGGTTTTAATAAATAATCAATACTATTTACCTTAAATGCCTGTAAGGCATATTCATCATAAGAGGTCGTAAAAATTACTGTGCTCTTTACTTCTGTCCGGTTAAAAATCTCAAAGCTCTGCCCGTCCGATAATTCTATGTCCAGAAAAATCAGGTCAGGGTCTGCATTTTTATTAGCTCTATTGGTTTCCAGCCAATCTACTGTGTCTTCTATGCTATCAGTTACACCAATTACATGAATCTCAGAAGTAATTTCATTAATGATTTTCTTCAAACGGCGGACTGACAGTGCTTCATCCTCAACAATCAATGCGTTCATAGTGACAGTTTTAGTTTAATTTTCTTTTGTTTATACCTATGATATTTAGTTTTTCCGATCAATAGTTTTTGCAATCAAAGGCAAAGTGACTATGAAATAATCAGGCCCATTTTCAATGACAGGCTCTGAAATCACCGACTTATTCTGTGCTAATAAATTATATTTAGCCTGAATATTGGCTAATCCTATCCGTGTAGACTCCAGGTTTTCTAAGGCGGAAACATTCTTCTTTTGCAGGTTATTTCGCACCTGTAAAAGCCCGTGAGCCGTGCTGACAATTTCAACAGTTAAAGGCCGGCTCGACCGGATGACATTATGTTTAACCGCATTTTCTACCAATAATTGTAAGGTAAGCGGAGGCAAGAGGTATGATAAATATTTCTCATCCACACGAATAGTCAGATACATACCCTCGCCATAGCGTGTCTTTAATAAATGATAATAAGATTCAATAAAGGTCAATTCATTCTGTAATGAAGTCAGATGATTCACATGGTCTTCGTCTGCTGTTGATTGATTGGTTTGTAAAAGATACCTGTATACACGGGCCATCTGGTCAACAAATTCTTCGGCTTTCTCTGTATCTTCGGCAATGAGTGTTGAGAGCGAATTAAGGCTATTGAATAAAAAGTGTGGACTTACCTGTGCTTTCAGGCTTTGCAATTGCCCTTGTATATTTTCTTTCAGTAATTTTTCTTTATTAAATTCATGGTGTTTCCAATGGCCTAGTGAATGGAAAGTTTCTTGTATGACCATCGTTAACACAATTGCCATCATATTAATTACATATACAATAATGATGGATTTATAACTGATTGTTGAGCCGAATAATCTGAACTTAACATAGATGGCTGCAATCAAAAGTAAAAATATGCCTGATAGAGCCGCATGTGTAAATACAGATACAGCTACCCGCTGAATAGTTTCGCTTAAAGCAGAATATCTGTTCGAAATAATGGTATTGACATGATTCTGTATCAGAAAAGTACAGGTCAATAAGAAGCCATTTAACAGCGTAGCTCCTGCAAATATTTTAATGTCTGAAAAATAGCCTGAGCCTACTAGCAGATAGCTGAAAAACATGAGGAACACAGGCATAGTCAGGGCATAAGACCACTTTGTTTTGGCTTCAGGTTTTCCGCTGATTGTATTGGTAAAAGGGTTTTTCATTCGTCTGCTATCAAAACACATGATTCATTATCCTATTAACAAAAGTAAGCTTGCATACTATTTATTTTATCCGCTACTCTTCATCAATCTGCATAAACTACGTTTGAATTGAGGGTTTATCCCGACAGACTGCTTAACTCTCTTTCCAGAATTACTGGTAAAATAACGGTAAAATGTGTATTATCTTCAATCACTGTTACAGGCTCATCGGATAAAAAACTATATTTCGCTACGAGATTAGCCAGTAACGATTCTTGTGTGTCGATACTTCTGACTTTTCTCTGTAAATTATTCTGTATCCTCACTCTCTTATCTGGTAAAACGTCAATACTGATCAGTAAAGGCTTATTCACCGACATCATATTATGTTTAATCGCATTGTCGACCAGATTCTGAAAACTTAGCGGAGATAGGATGAGCCCTTTATAATAATTCGACTTCGGAAAATTAAATTGTAATCCTTCGCCATAGCGAACTTTCAGCAGCCGGGCATATGTTTCCAGAAATTCAAGTTCAGTAGAGAGGCAGGCAAATTCAACTTTAGCTGCTTGCAGCATATAACGGTATATCTTCGACAGGTCTTCTACAAACTGCTCGGCCATGTCTTTATCTTCTCCGATCAGAGATGAAAGTGTATTCAGGCTATTAAAGAGAAAATGTGGGTTAACCTGCCCTTTTAGCGTGTCGAATTGCTGTTGTAAAGCAATCCGTTCTAATTTCTCGCTTTCTGTCTGGTTCTGTTTCCATTTTTCAAAGGCATAGAATAAACCCAGCGCTGCACATAGAAAAAAGTCAAAAAATATCCCTAATATCATAATAGGCCATATTTTATCCCAGACAAAATCGACTTTCAGATAGGGGATGATGCTATATGACCATACGTCAAAAACAGCTAATAACATGGTTATACTACCAACCAGCACAAGCATCACAAAAAGACGGATTTTGTTTTGATGAAAGTGTGGGAAGCGGGCTATTACCCATCTGATAACGATGGTAAGCACAACAATAGATATCCAGTATAATACAAAAACGAGTTCTGTGGCAATCAGGAAAGTCTTGAATTCAGAAAAGTAACTATCACCAATAAAGTAATAGTTACCTGCTACAAAAAAGATGGGCATCATGGTGAGATGATACCACCACTCATATTTTGAAAAGAATCTGGGTCTCATGAAATTTCAGTACAATGCGTGTCAGGCAATTTTCAAAAATAAAAATTCTTTCACGAATCTTTCAGCATACTGTATTTTATGAGACCATATTTATGTATGAATTGAAATAAACGATGTTTAATCTGTAAAAATGTGGATAAAGTTTGCGTGAGTAAATAGCCAGAGCCATCTACTCACGCGGGATATTTAGTTGTGATTACTTAATAGCTACCAGTGTAAACTCTTGATCGTTCTCATCCACACTCTTGATTGATATTTTATTGCCTTTTACAGACGCCACTTTCTCTCCTTCATAAATCAAGTCGATCACACCATTGCCTTGAGATACCTTTACGCCTTCTACTTTTCCTACCAGAAATTCTTCATTGGTGTCTTTCTGACGGACATTCAAATCAATATCTACAGTAGTTTCAGTAGCGCGGGTAATTTTAACCGTTCCTTTGATATTGGTTTGGTTGGCAGGAATGGTTTGTCCGTCAACTACTACTTCTGTATAAGAATAATTGCCGGCGACCTGAGTTGCCAAATCCGGTGCCGGATCTTTGTCTTTATCCTTATCACAAGAAGTAAGAAACAAGCTAAGCATCATACAAATGCCTAAAACAGATTTTAAAGAGTAACGTAAAGCTTTCATAACGTGTAAAAATAATTTTGTTTGAAATAATTGGTAAAGCAAATCAGTCTTTCTACTTCTCAGATTTCCCGTTCGCTTTGCAAAGATGAGTGCTTAACCGTCTATTCTTAAAGACTATCCTGACTGAAATGCTGGCTCGTACGGCTGAATTGAGATTTTAGAAGTATAAAATGTAAAATGAGCGTTTTTTGTCACTTAAGGTGATTAAAAGCATATTTTAAGCGCAGATACGCGTAAGATTTAACAAAATCCAGAAGATTCCTCACAAGCACCAGCCGAGAATTTGCCAATTCATTTCTTCATTTTCACAATTAATAACCTGAATCCTGCAATTGAAACGGATGCTATTTGAAGAAGCCTTATTACCACCCATAGTTTTGCAGCACAAAATGATTAGCCAAAGAAAATTATGAAAACCAATAGGATTGTATGTCTTGATAAGAAATGCAGATAAGCATCGGATGAAGCCGATACAATCACCCATTAAATATTTATCAATTATGAAAAAGTTAAACAAAATGAAACGTACATCAATTATTATCCCGCTTTCGCTGGCATTATTCAGTGCATTGATTTCCTGTAAAGAAACAGAAGAAACTCCCAAGCCAACGCCGGTTGTGAGTCTAAAAGCCAATGCTGGTGCTGATCAGGACGTATTGCCTATTCAGGCAGCTACCTTAGATGGCTCGGCCTCAACCGGAAACGAAACCAAAACTTTTCAGTGGACAATCGTTAGTAAGCCTAGTAATAGTAAGCTGACATTGGCGCAATCTACAGCAATGAAACCAACTTTCACGCCTGATATTGTGGGGTATTATGAATTTGAACTGACAGTAACACAAGGCAACGAAAAAAGTCAGGATAGAGTAAGATTTAATGTAGAATATAAAGAGCCTATCACCATCGATAAACCCATCAATGAAAAAACACATCTCGTTGATAGATTCATTGACCACACCAAACCAGACTATCTGGTAACCAAAGATATTTCAGTGAATGCCGAGTTGAGTATCGCTCCGGGTGTAACTATGGCATTCGATCGGGATAAAAGCTTAAGCATTGAAGAAAAAGCAATGATTAGCGCCGTAGGATTAAGCGAGAATCGTATCAGATTTACGGGTATGCAACTGCAAAAAGGCTATTGGGCTGGTATAAAACTCTATTCGGCTAGTGTGGCCAATACAATGGCTTTTGCGAATATAGAATATGGTGCGGGTAAGATTGCTTTTACCAATACTAAAGCAGGTTTGGCCATGTTTGGTAATAAAAAAGCACAGATAAGCCTGACCGATTGCCTTTTTGCCACCAACGATGGCTACGGGTTATATGTGCAAACGGGGGCATTATTGAAAGATTTCAAGAGAAATAGTTTTGAGAGACAATCGCAGGCGGGTATTCTGATTGATGCGTATAATGCTACTTTTCTGGACGCAGACTCGAAATTTACGGGTGCAAACGAGCGCGATGTAGTAGAAGTCAGTTCGTCTATTATCAAAGAGGGTACTAATGTAAGCTGGTCTGCTTTCAAAGATGAAACCAGATATAGAATATTAGGCAATATGGAAATAGAAACAGGCTGGACACTGAAACCGGGTGTAACAGTAGAAGTAGAAAGGGATGCCATGATTAGTGTGAACCGCACAGGATACTTATCTGCCCAGGGAACAACTGACAAGAAAGTGGTCATAACAGGTGTGCGAAAAAATGAGGTGTATTGGAGAGGAATTATTATTTATTCGGTAAGCAATCAGAATATCATACAGAATGCTGAAATAAGCGGCGGCGGTAGTGCAACCATCGTATCAGGCAGAAGAGCCAATGTGGTGGCCTATGGCAAAGGGGCTAAATTGACTATCAAAAATACCCGCCTGACTTATAGTGGAGGCTACGGTATTATGTATACCTCTGACGCTGATGTAAACAGTGATGCTGCCACTACCAATACATTTGCCAGTAACAATGCAGCTAATGTAGTTAAGTTTTAAATCTGTCAGGAGGCAGAGAGAACTCATACTTTCTGCCTTTTACTTTAATATTTATAGACCATGAAATCAATCATATGTTTATTATTGCTTACATTCTCAACATTTGCCTGTGCAGATAAATGTAAGTGCACAGAGCCTACACCCGAAGAAAGTAACTCAGGTAAAATAGAAAAAGGAGTTGTAAAGGGGAGAGTAACAGATGTTAACAAAAAGCCCATTGCTAATGCCAAAATTGTAGCTAATAGTCTGGATTATCAGGATGCACGAATTGGTTATACTGATGCCAATGGTAATTACACCATTAAACTACCGACAGGTATAGGGTCAGGCTCTTTTTATGTGAGAGGGAGTGTAAAAATAAAATACAACGGACAAAACTATGATTTAGCGCTTTTTACGGAAAATGACGGGCAATTTTCGCCTTATGACGGTGCTATTAAAAACCTTACTTTAAAACTGACAGGTAAAAGAACTGGTAATTTTGGAGACGATGGTTTTTATGGTGGTACTATTGAAATACTGCATGATTTCGATAATCTGGAAGTCGGAAATATAGAACTAACCTTAGTACCAGACGGCCCATTAGTAGACGGTAGCACCGGTCAAACAGTAGTACGCCGGGTAGCTGCTAATGATTATCATATTTATGATGTGGCCGTAGGGAAATATAAGATCACAGCTAAAGATATAAGCACGGGCAAAAAATTAAAGGTGAAAGTGAGGTATGAAGAGAAAGATTATAGTGACTCGACTGTCGGAGTTTTTATCCCACCTTATGAGTTGGCAGAGCATTATGAACTGACATTATTAATCAAGTAAAAAATATTAAAGAAAATAGAGGTAGGTTAATATAAACTGTTTTCAACACACAACTTTATAACATACACCCCAAAAGTATCCTTCTGATTGAGGATACTTTTTTTATATCCGATATTTTCTTGCATCCTCACAAATTTTTCTATTTTTGCTCTATAACAATTACCTAAACTATCATGACCAGACTTCGACTAACTATCCTTTTTGTTTTTACTTGTCTTACAATTTCGGCCTTCGCCCAGAATACAGACAGAAAGCCGGATGAAAAACCAGCTTCGCCTCCACCGCCTGCTCCGGCACCTATTGAAACCAAAGGACAAGTAACTATTGGTGGACAGACCATTAATTATACCACCCGCACAGGCTATATGGTAATAAAAGATGAGAGTGGTAAGGCTAAGGCCAATATCTTCTTTATTGCTTATTCTAAAGATGGCGTAAGTGATTTATCGAAACGCCCGGTTACTTATACTTTTAATGGCGGCCCGGGTTCTGCTTCGGTGTGGCTGCACATGGGTTGTATTGGCCCGAAACGTATTCCGATGAGTGATAAAGGAGAATCTTTAGCACCACCTTATTCGTATGTTAATAATGAATACAGCTGGTTAGATAAAACAGATTTGGTATTTATTGACCCTGTGAATACGGGATATAGCCGCGCAGCACAAGGCGAAAACGAACGTCAGTTTTTAGGCTATAATGAAGATATTGAATCAGTAGGGGAGTTTATTCGTTTGCACGCTACGAAGTATGGTCGTTGGGCATCGCCTAAGTTTCTGGCTGGGGAGAGCTATGGTACTACCAGAGCCGCGGGTTTATCGGGCTATTTGCAAGATAAATACAATATGTATATCAATGGTATTTCGTTGATTTCTTCTATTCTGAATTTCCAGACAGCTCTTTTCGATAAAGGGAACGATTTGCCGTTTGAATTATTTCTGCCAACTTATACAGCAATGGCGTGGTATCATAAAAAGATAGCCCCTGAATATCAGGCAGATTTGCAAAAGACTTTGCGGGAGGTTGAAAAGTTTGTTCTGAATGAATATTCAACCATATTAATGAAAGGAGACCAGTCAAGCGAGGCAGAGCAAACGATGATTACCGAGAAACTAAGCAAGTTTACGGGTTTGTCGAAAGAGTATCTCAAACGAGCCAATAATCGCATTGAAATCAGTCGGTTCGTAAAAGAATTGTTGCGTGAGGAAGGCAAAACCGCAGGTCGCCTGGATGGGCGTTTTACAGGTACAGACTATGACAATGCCGGAGAACGTTATGAGTTTGACCCAAGTCTGGATGCCACTATTTCAGGGCCGTATTCAGGAACAATCAACCAGTATCTGCGTCAGGAATTGAAATATGAAAATGATTTGCCATATCTGATTCTGACAGGAAGAGTACAACCGTGGAACTATAGCAATGTGCAGAACAAGTATTTGAATGTGAGTGAGACCTTACGTCAGGCTATGTCAAAGAATCCTTATTTAAAAGTATGGGTAGCGGCGGGATACTATGATTTGGCCACACCATATTTCGCAGCTGAATATACTTTCAACCATATGATGTTACGCCCTGAACAAAAGAAAAATGTAAATTTTACTTATTTTGAGGCTGGACATATGATGTATATTCATAAAGAGTCGTTAATAAAATTGAAAAAGGATGCGGATAAGTTTTATGAGATGGCTTTGAAGTAAAATGGTTCTAATCGGTTTTTAGCATAATTGAATAGATTTATTCCACATTTCTTATACCCGTCTGGGTTACTTTTTTTACCTGAAAAAAAGTAACCCAGACGGGTAGTCCAAAAAAGCAGGCATCATTTAAACTCGTACAATTAAAAAACCGATAAACCTTTTACAATATCATAGTTCACTCCGTGTTTTTTAATCGTAGACTAGCTGTCCGCCTCAACAGGAAATGATGTTTTAAGGTTATGATTTTTAGTGTTTATTTTTTGAGTTTTAAGTTTAAATACAATGAATGAAATAGTGGCTGGTAAAAAATATTCACTTAATCACTCATTCGCTCAATCACTCAATTCCTATTATTAAAGAGAATCCACTTACGTAGCTATGAAAATAAGGACGGCTGTAGTAATTATAGAAAATGAAAAAATCCTGACCATGCATTATCAATATGGTGGTCAGGATGTATATAATTTGCCGGGTGGCAATTTGGAATTCGGTGAATCGCTAACACTTGCCCTGGCTCGGGAATTAGACGAAGAGCTAGGTGTTAAAGTCGAAATTGGTGAGTTGATGATGGTAGGAGAGGTGCATTTCCCCGATCCTCAAAAACAAACCATTCATTTTATTTTTGAAGGTGAAATTACTGAAGGTACCCCTCTGCTTAACGCTGAACAGACTTCTGCCTTAGCTATCAGATGGCTGAGTATTAAAGAATTAGGTAGCGTTAATCTCTATCCTAATATCTGTAAAAGCCTCAAAGAATACTTATCAGGAAATCTGCCTGATAAGTACATTGGTAAACTCGACCAGAACTGGTTTTAGAAAGCCGCTTTCATGCGGCGAACTTTGCCTGAAAATAAATAAGCAAAGGCTAAAATAGCTAAGCTGCCCATAAACAGGAAGGCATAAGGCATTCGTCCAATGGTGTTGTGGTAAATCTCTGCCGAAAGAAATGCGCCTAAACCGATGCCGGCTTCCATACAGATATACATGGTTGCCAAAGCCCTGCCACGGTTGTTTTCATCGCATAAGTCAATAGTCCATGCCTGTAAAATAGGGGAGAGGACGCCTTGCGCTATGCCAAAAAAGATAGCGGCTATTACAAATAGATAAACATTATGGGCAAAGGCTGTAAAGCCCATCGAAATAATCAGCGCAAAGCACCCCCAGCGTAATACGGGAATCCTGCCGTTTCTGTCAGAAACCTTACCTGCCAGTAATCGAATGAACAATGAAGCCAATGTATAAATCAGAAAGTAAAAACCTTTATTATGCAGCCCGATACTCTTACTTAAATCAGGTGATAAAGTAGCTATTGCACCAAAACTGAAAGCCGTCAGAAACATCACAATGGCCGCAGGTAAAACCATTATATCAAAAACATCATTCTGATTAATCTTCAGGGAATTAATCGTAAATTTTTCCTGCTGATTTTTCGGCAGTGTTTCTTTCATATTATACAATATGGCAATAGAAATAAGTGCAAACATTGACGAAACATAAAATAAGACATTCATCGAAAAAGTATCTGCAATCCAGCTACCTAAAGCAGGCCCGAAAGCCATTCCGAAACTACTCATTAATCCGTGCATACCCATTGCCTCTCCTCTTCTATTGATGGGCACAATATCAGCAATATAGGCGGCTGTTCCGGTTGGTTTAAAACCGGTAGAGAAACCATGTACTAACCTTAACATCAGGAAAGGGAAAACAGTAGTTACCAACGGATAGAAGAATCCGCACACAAAACAAACCAGAGAACCAAAAGCCATCACAGGCACACGACCAATGCGGTCGGTGAGGCGTCCGCTAAAAGGACGTGAAAGTCCCGCAGTGAGTGTAAAAAGGCTAATGATTAAACCCTTTGATTCAGCGCCTCCTAATTTAGACAGATAGTCGGGTAGCTCAGGTATGAGCATATTGAAACTTGCAAAGAAAACCAGTGAACTGATACAGAGAAGCCAATATTGGAGAGAGAATATACTGTTAGATTGTTGTTCCATCTGCAAAAATAAAGCATCGTATAGGGTATTTGCAAGACAAACTTAGTTTCCAAATATCATTCAATGGTAAAATACAATTTTATAAAAAAATTTAGCCGAAAAGGCTCATAATCAGGCTTTTCTAAATTTTAATTCTAAGGGTGCAACCCTTTTTGCAAACGGCTTCGTCCTTGTCATAGGTTGGCTAATCTATACCTTAAAAGTTTCGATAATTATGGTAAAAAGTGTACACAAATTCTTATTTGTTCACTATTTAAAATCTAATTAAAACCGATGAAAAACAATTTTTTAAAAATTGCTTCACTGTGCATTGCTATTGGGTTGGCAGTCGCAGCGTGTACCAAAACCCCCGATAGTAATTCTGTAACACCAAGCGCTCAATCGGCAGCGGCAGTAGCCGATAACCAGACTATTCAGGACGAATCAGAAGATGTGTACGAATTGGTTGATGATGTAACTTTTTTACCTTTCGGCGGACGAGGTTTCCGTGAAACCGGAGAAGGCGGTGGAGACAAAGGTATGGGAGGAGGACACGGTGGCCATTTCCCAAATCTGGGAATTGGCTGGGATAAACCCTGGAAAGGCAAATTTGATAATTGTGCTGATGTGAGCAAAACAGTTGCCAATAATACAATTACAATCGTATATGACTATACCAGCGTAGCGAATGGCGTATGTGGCGATGATGCAGTGGGTGGAAAAATGACTATTTCGATGCCTGTGAAACCGGATTCAGGTTTTTCTGGTACTTTGACCCGCACAGTAACTTATGAAAATCTGAAAAGAGATACGCTTGTGATCAACGGCACGCATACTATTACTACAACCGTAGCCAGTGGTAAAGCAACAGCCAGCGAGAAACTATCGAACATTACGATTACCAATACAAATACAAACAAAGTAATTACTTATACAAGTACTAAAAAACGTGTAGTAGATAATAAAGGAACGGCCAATAAAGACGATGACGAATCACAAACGACTGGGACGACCAGTGCTAAAGCGAGTGACGGCACCGAATTTACAGCTACGATTACGAAAGCAGTAACAGTAAAACTGGCCTGTAAAGATTCGCGAGGTTTCCCTGTGAGCGGAACAGTAGAAATCAAGCCTTTCTCAGGCGATACAAAAATTGTCGATTACGGTGATGGTACCTGTGATTTAAAATACACAGTGACTGTGAATGGAGTGACAGAGGAGAAAGTAAAGACAAAACCCGAAAAAAGGAAAAAAGGTTAGTAATACGTTTAAATATGTCGGAAAGTGTTGCCTGATTTTGGCAACACTTTTTTTTTGGTTTATAGGAAGGCATCGAGAATAATTTAAAAGAATCATCAAATTAAACAGAAGCTATCTTTGTATACCATAAAGTTTTCGCATATTTGAGAATTGATAATAATAAAAGAAAATGCATTATAGAACTTTCTTAACTATGGGATTACTGAGTGGATTATTGGGCCTTTTTGGTTGCGGAAATACAAACCAGAAAGACACAAGTAATGGAAAACAAAAAGATAGTATAAAAGACAGTATAACTGTCAGAGCCGACCAAAAGGAAGGTTTTAGTGAAATACGTGTAGGTGAAAATATTAACAAAGCATTAGATATTAAAGAAGATAGCTTATACTTTTTGCCTATCATTCGCAATTTTGAAGAGAATGACGAGTTTAGTCAGTTAATAGTACATGAAAAATTAGGTAAGAACATTGGCGCTTTTATCGCGAAGGTGACAATTAGACCAAACGGAAATACACGAATGAATTATGTAATGAAATCTGACTTAGTGCAGTATAAAATTACAGAAAAAGAGGTTTTCGATATTACCTTCAGAAATTTGAAAAACGCAAAGCTAAAAATTGAGGGAATGAATGATACAACCACTGGTGACGAATTGGTGAGTATCACTAGCCAGATAGGATTAGCTACTTGCATTTTGTATGATTACAAGTATATCGATAAACTCAAATCAAATCTTAAAGCCGATAAACTTTATGTGACAATAATTAATTCAGGTACAGTTCTTTTAACAAAACCTAACACTTCGTTTGAAAAGAGTTTTGAAAAAATAGTATCGGAAAGTACTTATAATGATGTTGTAACTCTTGACCCTGCTACTTATTTGTGGACCAATCATACATTACAACTTGTGAAAGAATATCGAAAATAATACCAGATAGTATTAAGAAAAGAGATAAAACGAATATAGGACTTAATAAAAAAACGCAATCTGTAAGGATTGCGTTTTGAGTTTTTCGAGGTCCCGAGCGGATTCGAACCGCTGTAGAAGCTTTTGCAGAGCTCTGCCTAGCCACTCGGCCACAGGACCATTTGGGAGTGCAAAAGTACAAGCATTGTACCAAACTCCAAAAAAAAATCTAAAAAAAATATAAAATTTCTGAGATTGCTTGAAAGAGCGTTTTATTACAGTTCTGTAAGTGCTTGATGGGGAATGGTTTATGGAGAAGTCTTTGATATAATGGCAATGCGCGGACTTCGACCCTGCGACGTCCGCTCCGCTCAGTCACCGGGCTAGGCTTTTTGTTCCTTTAAACCTAAAATTGCTATTCAGGTTACTCCTGCTTTAATAAGGAGCGGACGCCGCGTAGAAGAAATTTAAAATAAATGAATATTTGTGGTTGCACAGGAGTCCACGGGTTTGGTGGGACTTAGATGCAGTGTGGGCAATAACAGTAAGATTTTAGCAAAAACCTCCCCAAATACTTTGAAAGCATAATCTTAAGTCGGAAATTTAGGGGATTACAATCCATAAAACACCTATTCAAAAAGGTAGACGCTACGGTGACTACCTTTTTACCAGAAGACAGGAATGGTGTACAAATTATCGATTGAGATTCCCGGAGTATAGGCTTTTATTTTACAATAGTTAAATGGAAACATTGACAAGTTCAAGCACAACTAACCCTCATCTCAAAAAATATTTTATGAGTATCAATATTTTTTTATTCATGACGCAACCCTTTCAATAGTTTTTTGCATCTTGCTTATGAACGTATGATTTTATGACACGAATTTTATCCTTATTCACTAACGAGTACGACCTCGCAAGAGCCGTACAAAGGCAAGACTCCAAAGCACAGACTCGTCTTTACGAGAAATTTGCTTCGAAGATGCTGGCCGTATGTAATCGTTATGTGGGAGATAAAATGGAGGCAGAAGATGTGATGATTGAAGGATTCATGAAGATTTTCGACAAGATAGATCAGTTTACGTTTCAGGGAAGTTTTGAGGGTTGGGTCAGAAGAATCATGATTAATGAAGCCCTGATGTATGTACGAAGCAAAAAGATGATAGCGGTTGATCTGGAGTATGCCATTGAAGAACCAAACGATTCGGCTTTTAGTACAGAGCTGGAAGCAGAAGATTTAATGAGATTGATTGAACAATTACCTGAGGGCTATCGCATGGTTTTTAACCTGTATGCCATTGAGGGGTACAATCATCAGGAAATAGGCGAGTTATTGGGGATTTCAGAAGGTACTTCGAAATCTCAGTTAAGTAGGGCGAGAGCCATGTTACAGAGTAAGTTAATGAAGTTAGAAAAAAGTGTCATTTAATATTTCCCGCTCATGGGCGCGCCGACGATTCGGCAGGGGATATGAAAATATCAATAATAAAAATGAAGAAACATCCAATTGACGAACTTTTTGCCAAGAAATTGGCAGAACACCGCCAGGAACCTTCTCAAAAGGCTTTTGAGAAATTTCAGGCACGTTTGCAAGAAAAACAGACCAAACGTCGTGGTGGAGTTTTTGCTATGAGTCGTAACTGGGGCTATTATGCAGCCGCAGCAGGGGTAGTAGCAGCTCTGACAATAGGAGTTCTATCACAACGTAATACGGATGATACGCAAGTAGCAGTCTATGAGGTGAAACCTGCTGTGGTTACACCTGAAATAAAATCTGTTCTTCCTATCACCCAGGACGATTCAAATCAGATAGCCAAAGTAGACAATAAGGAACAATCAAATACTGATAAGCAATTACTATCAACACAATCGGTTAAGGATATAGCTTTAGTAAAAAGATTGAATTCACCTGCAATAGCACCTGTAGTAAAAGAGACAACCTCACAGTTAGAAGAAAAATCTAATGACGCTATCGCAATGAATCCGTCTCAGGGGGGGCAGTCTACTGCGTTGCAAGCAGAAACTTTAACTGGTAGAAATACTTCTGATATAGCTACTTATGCTGATAATAATTCTTCTATCGCTAATAAATATAATCCCGGCGAAACAGTTGTAGTTGTGATTACGCCAATAGAAGAAAATGCTGTTCAAAATCCTGTTGAAACTGAAACTATGGCAGAAAAAGCCGAAAAGGAGAAGTCTTTCTTAGCCAAATTATATGGTGAGTATAAACACTTCAAATATGGTGAGAAAGTAGATTTGAAAGGAATAGGTGTAAAAGATGCAATGGCAAAGGTTGACGAAGGTTTACTGAAAGAAGAACGTGAAGATGTAAGAGACTTTGTACAGCGTAGAATAGGTAGAATACAAAGAAGAGAATAGTAATATAGACATACGGACGACGTAATAGAAAAAATTAATAGGGAATAATTCAATGAAAAGACTAGCACTTATCCTCTTTTTACTGTTGGGAGGAATTTCGGTAAAGGCATCTTATAAACAAGACACCACGATTGTAGAATTTACGGATAGAGGTGTGAAGAAACGGGTAACGGTTTATACTTCAAGTAAAAAAGACTTTGAACTACCACGTAACCTGAATTTAGAGAATGTCCTGAAGACAATGGGCGTAGATTCATCAGAACGTAAAAAGGCATTAGTTTTGATTGGGCAGGATGGTGCCAAGCAAGATACGATTCTACTGATGAGCAGTGATGGTAAAAATATCAAGATTGTTGCAAGAGATGCCAGAGACCAGTTGAGTAGGAGAGATACGCTTCGCAACGGGAATAATGATCATTGGAGCCGTTCGGATAGAAATGATAATGACGACGATGATGATAATCGTGATAAGAACTATGAAAAGCCAAAGAAAAAGGCCGGAAATAGTAGATTCTTCTCCCGTACTGACTTTGGGTTCTATCTGGGGCTTAATAACTGGGCAAACGGGCCATCAGCCGTGCCATCGTTACAAACGTGGGGATCTCGTTTTATTGCCTTGTCTTTCCAACGAAATGCCACTCTGGTGAATGGTAAACAGATGGATTTAGCTTTGACTTATGGACCTGAGATAGCTTGGAACAACTTTATGTTTGAAGGTAATAACTATATTGACCATACCAATGAGCAGGTAGAATTTCTGGTATCAAACAAAAGCCTGAATAAATCCAAATTGGTCGAAACCAGTCTGAACCTGCCGGTTATGCTGAACTTCGGTTTTGAAGAGGCTAAACTGAAAATTGGTTTGGGTGGATACATTGGCTATAGAATAGGAACCTACCGCAAACTGAAGTTTAACGATAGCAGCAAAAAAGAAATTGATAGAAACAATTATGGCATGAATGATTTCCGTTATGGTCTTACGGCTGAAATCGGTAGAAGAAGAGGGATCACATTTTTCGGTCGATATGATATGGGAGATTTATTCAGATCTGGCCAAAAGAACACCGCCGGCCTACAAGCCTGGACTATCGGGATAAGATTGTAAAAAAAATAATATTATGAAAAGTGGTAAAAACTGCGATTTTTGCCACTTTTTTGCGTGTAAAATGGGGGGGATGAAAAAAAATAAAAAAGAAATTATTTTTTTTGTGAGCGAATGTTTGACAATTAAAAAAAAGGAATTAATTTTGCACTCCCATTCGGAACGTAACGTTCTTTGATAAGTGTTCTGAAGAAGGGAAATAAATAATTGGGGGTGTACCAGAGTGGCCAAATGGGGCAGACTGTAAATCTGCTAGCTTACGCTTACGGTGGTTCGAATCCATCCGCCCCCACCAATTATTAGCGGGAGTAGCTCATTTGGTAGAGCGATAGCCTTCCAAGCTATAGGTGGCGGGTTCGAGACCCGTCTCCCGCTCAGAAAAAACGATAGACATTTCAAGATGCAGGTGGTAACGGTTAGTTGTTGCTGATTCTAGAATTGTCTTACTTTTTTTAAGAATGCCTTCGTAGCTCAGTGGTAGAGCACTTCCTTGGTAAGGAAGAGGTCGGCAGTTCAATCCTGCTTGAAGGCTCTAACTTTGAAGGAGTAATCTTGAGATAAGAAAAAGCTCAGAAAAGAAGAGTACTTCCTTGGTAAGGAAGAGGTCGGCAGCGGCAGTCGCACTGTTCAATCCTGCTTGAAGGCTCTAGCTTTGCATCGAGCATTTTTTGTTTAATAAGGGAATTAGAATTAAGATAGGTTGTAGAAAGGTGTTGTAATTATCTGATTCTGTTCTGCTAATTTAGGAGTTTTCTTTCGTAACCAGGAAAATGACAAGTTCAATCTAACAGTTCTGCAGGAAGGCTCATCAAAGTGAATAGTTAATAAATTTTGTAATAAATCTAATATTTAGACTTTAATAATCATGGCAAAAGAGAATTTTGACCGTAGCAAACCTCACGTAAACATTGGTACTATCGGTCACGTTGACCACGGTAAGACAACTTTAACAGCTGCCATCACAAAGGTACTTTCTGAGAAAGGATTGGCTGATAAAAGAGATTTCTCATCAATTGATAATGCCCCAGAAGAAAAAGAACGTGGTATCACTATCAATACTGCGCACGTAGAATACCAAACAGTAAATCGTCACTATGCTCACGTTGACTGTCCTGGTCACGCTGACTACGTGAAAAACATGGTAACTGGTGCTGCTCAGATGGATGGTGCTATTCTTGTAGTAGCTGCAACTGACGGTCCTATGCCACAAACTCGCGAGCACATCCTTTTGGCTCGTCAGGTAGGTGTACCTCAATTAGTTGTATTCATGAATAAAGTGGATATGGTTGATGATCCGGAGTTATTAGAACTTGTTGAAATGGAAATCCGTGATTTGTTATCATTCTACAAATATGATGGCGATAACATTCCAGTAATTCAAGGTTCTGCTCTTGGTGGATTGAACGGAGAAGCGAAATGGGTAGCAACTATCGAACAATTGATGGATGCAGTAGATACATTTATTCCACTTCCAGCTCGTGCAACTGACAAACCATTCTTGATGCCAGTTGAAGACGTGTTCTCTATCACAGGTCGTGGTACTGTAGCAACAGGTCGTATCGAAACAGGTATCATCAACTCAGGTGAGCCAGTTGAAATCTTAGGTATGGGTGCTGAAGGTTTGAAATCAGTAGTAACTGGTGTTGAAATGTTCCGTAAAATCCTTGACCGTGGTGAAGCTGGTGATAACGTAGGTTTATTGTTACGTGGTATTGAGAAAACTGATATCAAACGTGGTATGGTTATCTGTAAACCAGGTTCAGTTAAACCACATGCGCACTTCAAAGCTGAGGTTTACGTATTGAGCAAAGAAGAAGGTGGTCGTCACACGCCATTCTTTAACAAATACCGTCCTCAATTCTATTTCCGTACAACTGACGTAACTGGTGAGATCACTCTTCCAGCAGGTGTGGAAATGGTTATGCCTGGTGATAACATCACTATCGAAGTGAAATTAATCAACGCCATCGCTATGGATAAAGGTCTTCGTTTCGCGATTCGTGAAGGTGGACGTACCGTAGGTGCTGGTCAGGTAACTGAAATCCTTGCTTAATCCTTAAATTAAGCTAAGAATATAGAAAAGCACTTCCGCAAGGAAGTGCTTTTTGTTTTTATCCCCTGCAAAGCAAAAAGAATAGAGCCAATAGGGGTTTGGGTCGTTTGTACTGTCTACTAAAGAAACAATACAAGAGTATGCTCTATCTAACCGGAATCATCATTACATTCTTTTTGGCAATTGTGCTGATAAGCAAAAAGGGCAAATCAAAGGCAGATATAATCTTAGCTATCTGGCTATGCTTTGTTGGAGCGCATCTGCAATTATTCTACCTGCATTTTAGTGGGCAATATGTTCACTTTTCATATTTATTAGGGCTTGAAATTCCAATGCCATTACTGCATGGCCCCTTTTTATATTTCTATATACGCGCATTAATATTACCTGCTAAGCAATCCTATTTGCTGCTTCATTTTCTCCCGGCTTTTTTGGCTTATCTTTCTATAAGTCCCTTCATATTGCTTTCACCAGAGCAGAAAATTCTGGTTTACCAAAAAAATGGCTCAGGCTTTGAAATGCAGACAACCATTATTTTCTTCACTATTATTTTATCTGGTATTGCTTATGTCAGCTTTTGTTTACAACTGCTTTATAAGCATAAGAAAAATATCAGAAACAACTTCTCGTTACCTGAAGCGCTAAAAGTAAAATGGATAGTATATCTGATATATGGTATCGGTGCTATATGGCTTGTGGTTATTCTGGGCAATGATGCACTCACTTTTGCCTCGGTAACTGTGTATGTATTATTGATTGGTTATCTGGGTATTAAACAAGGTAATGTATTCAGTAATTACAATTTAGCTTATATACCAACTCAACATACGATTGTTACGGTGATAGAAGAAGTTCAGGAAAAGGTAAAGTATCAGAAATCAACTTTAAAAGAAGAAGAAGCAATAAAGATTCATAAGCAATTAAATGAAATGATGAAAAAAGAGAAACTCTTTAAAAACCCCGAACTGACTTTAGGAGATTTAGCTGAGAAACTTGACATTCATCAGAATACATTATCACAGGTAATTAATTCATTCGAACAAAAGCATTTCTACGAATATATTAACGAACTGCGTATTGAAGAATTTAAAATAATCGCTTTAATACCTGATAGCCAGCGATACACATTACTCTCTTTAGCGTTCGATTGTGGCTTTAATTCAAAAACTACTTTTAACCGGACTTTCAAAAAAATGGTTGGAATGTCACCTAAGGAATATATTATACAGACAAATCAAATATAGCTATATAAATTAGTGCCAACTTACATATTGAGGCGATTGATACCTATGAACGATCCAATTTTGCTGAAAATTTAAAGCAAAAATTATGAATCGAACATTGAGTATTATTTCAGCAACATTGCTGACATTCTTTATTGTCAGTTGTGAAAAAGCGCTATCTATTAACGACGACGGCAACTTAGTCCCGAAAACAGTGGAGCAAGATGTTTCACTGCCATCTATTACAATCAATAATACCCAACTTCATGCAGAGACTTTTGGCAACCCTGCTAATCCCATGCTTATCATACTGCACGGAGGACCTGGTAGCGATTATCGCTATCTGCTCAATTGCAAAGCATTTGCCAGTCGAGGCTACTATGTAGTGTTTTATGACCAAAGAGGCTCGGGTTTATCTAAAAGACATCCTAAGGGTATTTACACCATACAAATCATGCTGGATGATTTGAGTGCGGTTATTGCTCATTATAAAACTTCAACCACACAAAAGGTATTTCTGTTGGGACATTCCTGGGGAGCTATGCTGGCAACAGCTTATATCAATGCTTATCCTAAAAACATTAATGGGGCAATTCTAGCAGAACCAGGTGGTTTTATCTGGCAGGATGTGCTGGATTATGTAGGGCGTTCGCGCAGTTTCAGGTTTACTTCTGAAACCCTCAATGATGCCACTTATTTAGACCAGTTTATTACTGGCAAGCAAGATGAGCAGGCTATTTTAGATTATAAGTTTTCTCTGATGGCCTCTGCCGATGAATCGGCAGAAAGTTCTTTAGGTAATGATGGCCCTTTGCCATTCTGGCGAAGCGGTGCAGTGATTCAGGAAGCCTTATTTGAAGCAGGAGATAGAGACAAACCAGATTGGACAACTAATCTGAAATCATATACTGCTAAAGTGCTCTTCGTTTATAGTGAGAGAAATAAATCTTATGGATTAGCTCATGCCCAAAAAGTATCATCAGCCTATCCAAATGTTCAATTGGAAAAGATAAATAATGCTGGTCATGATATGCTTAGCTTTCCAACAGGTTGGAGTAATTTTTATCCTATTGCCTTAAACTACTTAACTTCGCTATAATATGAACTCTATCAAATTGTTTATTATTCTCTATCTTATATCTATCAATTTTAGTTATGCCCAAACAATTAACTGGGCAAGCCTGCAAAAAGAACAGCGCCATATCACAAGCCTCGATATAGGTCTGGATTATGGAGTGACCTTAAGTTTAGCTTATCATTATCAGCTAAAAACTGCCTTACCTATCATAATAGGGGCAGAGTTCTCTTTGCCATCAGGAAATAACATTGGTGATGATTTTAAAACTAAAGTTGGTGGACAGATCAGATGGATTCATTTAGGTGATTTCCAGCTTAGCACAAAGATTCAAGGTGTTTTTAGAAGATTTGAGAACAATTATGTCAGGTTAAACAATTTTGGTAGTGATTTTTCTGGTATTATCGGCTATTATCAACCTAAATGGTTTCTGGCGAGCGAAGTTGGTTTTGATAAAGCAATTGTAACCCACTTCAAGCATACTGATTTAATGAAAGAAAATTTTGCAGCCAAAGATGGGTGGTATAGCCCTGCTACCGGAGGAAACTTCTATTATGGCTTACAATCAGGTTTTAGCTGGCGATGCCACGACTTAACGCTCAAAGCTGGTAAAATTATTACTCAGGACTTTAAAACCGAGCCGTTGCTTCCATTCTATCTGCAAGTCGGTTATAATCTAAAGCTGAAATAATTGATAATGAGATAACTAACTTATTATTTGACAATCCACACAACTTATCGTATTAATTAATTTCTTGTCTCTATGATTTTTTTACAATTTTAATAAAATAGGCAAGGCTTTTGCTATTTTTGTGGAAACAAACCTATTTATATACCCTCTTGTATGGCTAAGAAGAAAAAAAACATTGTTAAGCCCGCTATTGCTAACGATGTGACAACTCCTTCGATTAATAAAGTAGATACTCCCGCTGATAAATCATTTATTACTACTCCTGCCAATGCCTCTTCTGGTAATTTAAGGTTTTTAGAGAAATTATCTTCTGCTAAAATGTTGGGGTTTTTTGCCGGAATATTGGTTATTCTCTTAGGCTGGGTATATAAATCATATATTGGGGGCAAATTAGCTTATATGTTTAAAGACATTGGGAGCGATTCTTATAACCTCATTTATCCGCAATTCTATCATCATGCCGCATATATTCAGAAATATGGTACCATGCCTCAATGGTCATTTGAACAAGGTCTGGGGCAGAATGTCCATCCTTTCTGGTTTGATCCTATTAGTGCAATCTTATTTCTAATTTTCAAGACCGATAGCGCCGCTGTGATGATATGGATGCAGGTAATCTATATGTTTCTGGCAGGTATTTTCTTTTTTTTATATCTCAAAACTCTACAAATTAAAAACCTTCCGGCCTTGATAGGTGGCTTACTATTCACTTTTTGTGGATATGTGATTATTGGCGGAACCTGGACAGTCGATAAGTTTCCTTTGGAAATCCTGCACATAGCTATGCTTTTGTATAGCGTTGAGGTATATTTATCAAAGAAACAATGGGCTTTGTTCCCAATTGCCATTGCCTTGGTAGGTATACATCAACCGTTTGATTTATATCTATACGGAATCATGTTATTCGCCTATATTACCGTACGTTATGCCGAAAATCATTCTCTTAAAACACTCGATTATGGCAAGCATCTACTGGTATTTCTAGTTTTAGGTATAGTAGGGGTAGGGATAGGGTCATTCCAGTTATGGAGCAATTTGCAGCAGATGATTGATAGCCCCCGGGTTAGTGGTGATTATTCTTATGCAAATACCTTGCGAAGCAGCCCGGTATTAAGTTTGGGAGAATGGAAACAATACTCAACAGTTCTTCTGAGGATGTTTTCAAGTGACTTCTTAGGTGATGGAAAAAGTTATACAGGTTGGCAGAATTATATGGAGGCCCCTGTCTTCTATTGCGGATTTTTAAGTCTGCTTCTGGCGCCGCAGTTTTTCTTCCAATTGAATCGTAAACAGCAGATTATTTATGGCACATTGCTGGGTTTATCTTTATTAATTATCATTTTCCCTTATTTAAGATATGCCTTCTGGTTATTTACTGGAGACTATTACCGTACTTTCTCTTTGCTAATGGTGTGTCTGTTACTCTTCTTTTCGATGAGGGCCTTAAATTTTTTATATGAGAACGGGAAAGTAAATGTCATTGCTTTAGCTATCACAAGTGTATTGTTACTCATTATTGTAAATACAGTAGTAGCAGAAGGACAAACAGTCAGCAAAAGTGTGAAGAGTATGGCTAATATATTCTTACTACTATATACAGGCTTTCTGTTTATGAGCCGCAGCCATAACCTAAAAACTCTGGCTTTTTCGCTAATAGCTGTTTTCTCGCTTGTGGAAGTAGTTTATTTCTCATCAAATTCCCTTTCTAAAAGAGATGCACTTACTAAACAAGAACTTAATGAAGTAGGTGTAGGAATGAACGATGCTACAGTTGATGCCGTAAAATACCTGAAAGAAAAAGACCCGAATTTCTATAGAATTGAAAAGAACTATATGTCGGGAGTTGCGATACACGGAAGTACCAATGATGCCAAAATTCAGGGTTATAATGGTACCCGTTCCTACCATTCTTTTAACCAGCTGAACTATGTGAAGTTTTTGGAGAGCGTAAAACTGCTTAGAATCAATGATGAAACAAGCAGTCGTTGGCTATTTGGAGTGCTTGGCTCGCCTTTGATACAAAGACTTTGCAATGTAAAATACTTTCTGGCAAAAGGAGTAGAAGCCGCGGCCATGCGAGGAGCTAATCAGGATTCAGTGGCGATGTTTAAAGATGTGAAGGTATTTGTTCTGAGAGACAACCTACCTTTAGGTATAACTTTTGACCAGTACATTCCAGAAGCAGATTATAATAAACTGGATTCTTTAGACCGACAAATAGCCGTCTTACAAGCAGTTAACGTCAACAAAGATTTTGAACAAAAACTCAAAGGTATTTCAAAAATTACTTCTCCTATTGTTCCTTCAGAAGGCGTTACTTTAGATGCGTTAAAAGCCTGGACAAGCAAACTGAAACTGGATACATTGCAGATTACTTCGTTTACAGATAACCTTATTAAAGGCAAGATCCAGATAAATGACCCTAAAATTCTTTTTCTGGCTATTCCATTTGATAAAGGTTGGTCTGCGAAAGTAGATGGAAAAGAAACTGTAATTGAGAAAGTAGATGCGGGATTAATGGGTATTTTATTAGAAAAAGGTAAGCATGAAGTTAAACTGGCCTTTACTCCGCCAACCGTTAAACAAGGGAGCATTGTATCAATTGCCTCTATACTTTTATGGGGAGCTGCCGTAGCTTTCTTTAGTTTCCGTAAGAAGAAAAATAAGGAAGAAGCCGTGTGATTAAATGATTTTTTATTGCTATTGACTATTAAACTGTTGACTAATGAATCTAAAAACTTTGTCTTTGGCTGTAATCGTTTTTCTTTTATTGACAAATGCTGTTGTTTTTTTCGCAGGTTCGTCCATATGTGCCAAGCAATGGTCTAATAGGGTATTGGGGATTTTATGGAAATGCTAATGATGAAAGCGGAAATAATAACCATGGCATACCTGCCAATCTTGTTTCAACGGTTGATAGATTTGGTAACGAGAATAGTGCTTATCAGTTTAATGGCAAAAATAGCCGGATTGATGTACCCAATGCTTTTTTTAATATAGGCTGGAATACATTTACTATTTCATGATGGACCTATTCTACAAGCTTTTTAAACCAGAATAACTATAACGACAGCCAGATGATTATCAATACCGACCTGCAAAATGGAAAGTTACTTGAGTTTTACTTAAATTTAATCCGAAACTAAAGAAATGCGTCAGAAAAAGGGTTAATTTGCGTAAAACTTATCTAAACAATGTCTGTCAAAAAAAGTGCTGCAACCTCTTTTGTCCTTATCACTGTTCTTATTGATTCTATAGGCTTTGGAGTAATTATTCCTGTTTTGCCCGATTTAATTTCAGAACTTGCACACGTAGATACCAGTGGAGCTGCCCGCTACGGTGGCTGGCTATTTGCCGCCTATTCAGTAATGCAGTTTCTTTTTTCTCCGGTTATGGGTGGGCTTAGCGATCAATATGGGCGCAGACCTATATTACTAGCTTCACTTTTCGGCTTTGGTCTCGACTATCTGCTGTTGGTTTTTGCACCAACAATCGGCTGGTTGTTTGTAGGTAGGGTTATTGCAGGTATTATGGGGGCTAGTTTTACTACCGCCGCCGCATATATGGCAGATATCAGTACACCAGATAAAAGAGCTCAGAATTTTGGTATGATTGGCGCAGCTTTTGGTTTGGGTTTCATCATAGGACCAATTATTGGAGGGTTTGTAAGTCATTTTGGTACACGTACCCCTTTTATGGTAGCAGGTGGCTTAACAATTTTAAACTGGCTATATGGTTATTTTGTACTTCCTGAATCATTAAGTATAGAGAACCGTAGAAAATTTAATTGGAAACGGGCTAACCCTATTGGCGCTTTGTTGAATCTGAAGCGATTTCCGATGATAGTAGGTCTGGTAGCAGCATTATTTTTAGTTTATATTTCGAGTTTTTCAACTCAGGGAACCTGGACTTACTATACCAAAGAAAAATTTGGTTGGTCAGCAGAACAGGTAGGTTTGTCACTAACTTTTGTAGGTGTAATGATTGCCTTTGTTCAGGGTTTCTTAACCAGAATTCTTATTCCTAAGTTAGGTACAAGAAAAGCAATTTATGTAGGTTTTACTTTTTCAATTTTAGGTTCACTGGCTTATTGTTTTGCTAGTGAAGGCTGGATGGTATATGCGATTATGGTGCCGTTTTCATTAGGTGGCCTTGCAGGTCCGGCCATGCAGGGGATTATTTCAGGTCAGGTTCCTGCCAATGAACAAGGCGAATTGCAGGGGTCTTTAACCAGTCTTAATAGTGTAGCGGCTATCATCGGGCCTGTGCTTATGTCAAGCCTTTTTGCTAAGTTCACAGCTAAAGATGCTCCTATCTATTTCCCGGGAGTCCCTTTTCTGGTATCTGTGCTTTTAACGACAATAAGTCTATTATTGATTATCAGAACTCTGCGCAAGCATACAACTAAAGTAGAACAAGCAGAAGAAATTAAACACTAAGATATTTCATTAGCATATCGTAGCGTTCTTGCTCAATGCTATCAACAGGCTCATGCGCGTAGGCACCTTCAACGATATAACCGAAACGTTCGAGGGTGGCTACAATGGATGAGATATTCTGGCGGTTGATTTTCAGTGTAAGCATTGAATTTTCTTGTCCTGTATATTGATTTCCTGAAAAATAACTACTCAAAACTTTCGCATTATCAGACTCAATCAAACGACTGATTTCTGCCAAAGAATAATCTCTGTTTTTAATTGCAATAACTAACACAGCTCCTGGTTCTTGTGTTCCAAGAAGCTCTCCGAATCTATTATAAACTTCTCCGGCTGTAATATTGCCAACAAAAATCTGTTCTTCATCTACCACTGCCAGTATTTCGAGGTGGTATTTTGATATAAGCCCTAAGGCTTCATATAAATGCTGGTAATCGAAAATGTAAACGCCCGAATATTGAGGCATTATCTCAGAAATCAATAAGTCTTCGTCATAATTCAACAATATGTCTTCGCTTATAATACCTAAGTATTTTTCATTATCGACAACCACCAATTGTCCAATACGATTTTCTTCCATCCAGTTTAAAGCATCGCCAACTGTATCGCTCAGCTTCAAAATGGGTAATTCGTGGTTGATAATTTGAGCAGCCGTCATTCTTGTAAAAATTTTATAATATATTTCTCCGAAGAAATATCCTAAAAAATTATGCCAATACTTCTTCCTGAACCTTGTCTAGGAACTTGGCAAGATAGTGATTAAATTCTTCGGGTCGCTCCATCATAGGGGCGTGGCAACATTTGTCAATAAAATATAGTTCTGAATTCTCTAATAAACGATTGAATTCGAAACCTACATGAGGAGGAGTAATGGTATCGTTCAAACCCCAGATTAGGCAAGTTTGTACTTTTATATTAGGAATCTGCTTAGCCATATTGTGGCGTTGCGCCGATTTGGCTATCTGAACGATATTCATACATTTCGGAATGCTAGAGGTAATTTCAAAACACTCGTCAATCAATTCTTTAGTAGCTGTTTTCGGGTCGTAGAAAGTATAGGCCACCCGTTCACGGATATATTCATAACTTCCGCGTTTCGGAAACGAGCCACCCATTGTATTTTCAAACAATCCCGAACTTCCGGTCAATATTAATGCTTTTATGGTTTCCTGATGTGCCAAGGTATATAATAACCCCACATGACCACCCAATGAATTACCCAACAAGATGATGTCATTCAGTTGTTTAAAAGCAATAAATCTCTCGATAAATGCCTGTAAACCATCCAAACTCGCTTCGCGCATAGGCATATCATAAATAGGCATTACCGGGATAACAATCCGGCAACGATGTCTGAAACCCTCAATCACATCGTCGAAATTACTTAATGCACCAAACAAACCATGCAAAATGAGTAACGTATCGCCGCTACCTTCATCAATATATTTAAACTCTCCTTCCTGTTGTACTTGATAATTCATTCTATTCTCTTGAAAAATTCTATTAAAGATTTAGTCTGTTTTGACAAAGATGTAATTCAGAAATACGTCTATATTTGTGCTTTCTAAAGACAAAATAGTGGTTTAAAATTGAATTTTCAAAACTTTCTAGAGTAAAAACGAAAAACTGAGATTAAAAGTTTATGAATGACTTTTCAACAGTGATTATTGGCGGTGGGATTTCAGGATTGACCTGTGCGAAGTATCTGAACGACAAAGGAATGAGTTTCGTAATCATAGAATGTTCGGATGCTTTGGGTGGGCGGGTACGTACAGATATAGTGGAAGGTTTCAGGCTTGATAGAGGTTTTCAGGCATTATTAACCAACTATCCGGAAGCACGTAAAATATTAAGATACAGTCACTTAGATCTTAAATATTTCGAATCAGGAACTTTAATAAAAACGAATAAAGGGCTCACAAAACTCGAAAACCCGTTCAAAGGCAAAGGCTCCCTTTTCTCAAGAGCTTTTTCGCCTATAGGTTCCTGGAATGACCAATTGAAAATTAAAAAATTTGCGAAATATATCTCAGAAATCTCCGACGAAGAGTTATTTGGAATGGACGATACAGAGACGAATAAGTTTTTGAAAGAATACGGATGGAGCAAAGAAATCATTCAGCAATTTTTCAAACCATTCTTTGGTAGCGTTTTGCTGGATAACGAATTGCATACTTCAAGTAATCTATTCCACTTTGTTTTCAAGCAATTTTATAAAGGTGAGATGGCGATTCCAGCTGAGGGGATGCAGGCAATCCCCGAACAAATCTCTGACCTGATTTCAAAAGAAAAAATCCGTCTGAATACCTTAGTAAAGGGAATAGAATCTAATCAGGTTTTTTTAGAGAGTGGAGAAGTGCTGTCAACCGATAGAATTGTGATAGCAACTGACCCTCATACAACTTCTAATCTTTTGGGCGAGGATAAAACCTATGAATACCAGACAAGTACCTGTACTTATTTTTCGGCGGAATATTCTCCGTTAAAAGGACAAAAAATGCTAACTTTAAACCCTGACCGAAAAAGTATAGTGCATAGCTTATGTGTGCCTACTGATATTACTCATACCTATGGAACTGCAGGTAAAGCCCTGATTTCCGTAAATACTCAAAGCTTGGATAAGATTGACGAGCGTAATCATATCAGCCGCATTAAACGTGAATTGTATGATTGGTTCGGTGCACAAGTAAATGTCTGGAAACACTTGCGTACCTATCATATACCAGAGGCAGTAGTGAAGTTTCCGGTAGGTGCAAAAAAGCAGACATTAAAATTAGATGAAAATCTTTATCGTTGTGGCGATTATCTGGCTTACCCATCTTTAAATGCTGCGATGCAAACAGGTAAGGAGGTAGCAGAGATGATTAGTGAGATTTGAAATAGTAAAAGCGTATCTATTCAAAACCTATAAATATTTATGAAAAAAATCCTTACCTCACTATTCTTATGTCTGGCATTGGTTAGTCAGGCCCAACAAAAATACCTAACCCTATCAAAAGAAATACTACATGATAAAATAAAAGGTGGCTGGGCAGGCCAGACTATTGGGGTAACTTTCGGTGGGCCAATGGAATTTCGCTATAATGGTACTATCATTAATGATTATCAGCCTATTCCATGGTATGATGGTTATCTGAAGAAAACTATGATTGAAAATCCAGGATTATATGATGACCTATACATGGATTTAACCTTTGTAGATATTCTCGAAAAAGAAGGACTTGATGCTCCGGTTGAATCTCATGCCAAAGCCTATGCGAATGCGGGCTATGCATTGTGGCACGCCAATCAGGCAGGTCGTTATAATATATTACATAATATTATGCCGCCACAATCGGGGCATTGGTTGCACAATCCTCATGCTGATTGTATAGACTATCAGATTGAATGTGATTTTGCAGGATTGATGTCACCGGGAATGCCTAACACAGCCTCTAAGATTTCAGATAAAATTGGTCATATCATGAACTACGGTGATGGTTGGTATGGAGGTATTTTCTTAGGGGCTTGCTATACACTAGCCTTTACTTCTACTAATATTGAATACGTTATTAACGAAGCTTTGAAAACAATTCCGAAACAAAGTGAGTATTATAAATGTATAGCCGATGTAATTAAGTATTATAAACTCTACCCGACCGACTGGAAAAAAACATGGTATGCTTTACAGGAAAGATGGTCTGATGATATCGGTTGCCCTGATGGCGTATTTACACCTTTTAATATAGATGCTAAACTAAATTCTGCTTATGTAGTACTAGGTTTATTATATGGTAAAGGAGATTTTACCAAAACTATAGAAATAACCACTCGTTGCGGGCAAGATGCTGATTGTAATCCTTCGTCAGCCTGTGGCATTTTAGGAACTATGTTAGGGTATTCAAAAATACCAGCTTATTGGAAGATAGGATTAAAAGAAGCCGAAGATATTGATTTTAAATATACTACTATCTCATTAAATAAAGTATACGAAATAGGATTGAAGCATGCCTTACAGAATATCGAACGCAATGGGGGTAAGATTACAGGAGATAAAGTAAGTATCCTAACCCAAAAGCCGGAATTAGTTCGTTGGGAACAAAGCTTCGAAAAGACCTATCCGGTTGATAAGATATTTGTTTATAAAAGTATCAAAGACGAATATAGTTTTGATTTTGAAGGTACTGGGGTTGTAATCAAAGGCGTTGCTGAAAAGAAGGATAAAGATTTAAAAGAAATGGTGTTGAATACAGAAGTGTATATAGATGGAAAGCTGATTGAAACCGTAGAAATGCCTACTGAATTCAGGACTCGTAGACATGAGATTTTCTGGAACTATCAATTGCCGAAAGGAAAGCATAAAGTAGTAGTTAAACTACTAAATCCATCAGCTCAGTACGATTTACGATTGAATGATGTAATTGTATATAATGACCAACCGAATGCCGAAGGTAATCAGACTATTTATCGATTCGGGCAGCCAAGAAAAATTAAACCTTAGTAGATAATTAAGGTCTAATAAAATGGGAAAGAGAAAATAACGTTAATAAGGAAATATAATTAATCCAGCAAGTATGAAAAAATCAATTATTAGTCTCATGACATTTGCAATCTCGGTAAGTTTTGCATTTGCTCAAACCGCGCAGGATGTTTTTAATAAATATATAACAGCTACAGGTGGAAAGTCACTCTGGGATGGCGTGAATACTTACTCAATGAAGCAAAGCTATAAAAATGGCACTGCTGCCGATTACGACTTGGATGTGAAAGCCTCATTTGGTGATGGCTCTATGGTTAAATCGAAGACCATCCTGAAAAGAACCTTTATATATGGTATCAAAAGTAATGAGGGCTGGTTGAAAGTGCCGCTAGGAAGCGGAGATAAAAATACGCAGTATGAAACCAAAGACTTGAGTGCCAAGGAACAGGAAAATATGCGTAGAGAATTAAGAGAGTTTGTCTTACCCTTCTGGGATTACGAAAAGAAAGGCTATGTAGCGACTTTGGTTGGTTCGGAAACGCTAAATGGGAAAAAAGTAACGCAGGTAGAACTAAGTGGTAAAGGGGTAAAGTATAATTTATACTTTGATGAAGGAACCGGCCTATTAGCCAGAAGGAAGTTAACTTTAGCTAGTGGAGAGGTAATCACAGAAGATTATACTAATTATGCCACTTCTGGCTACGGTATCAAATACCCATCAGAATCAACGTATACCAGCACGGCTGATAAGCGAACAGTAAAAGTAACAACGAATATCGTGTTTAATGATAATATAGCTGCTGCGGCCTTTGCCAGATAAGCAGGCAAAGAGAAGCCCGACTCACAGGTCGGGCTTTTTTTATGTGGTGTCTGACCCGTCCTGAAAAAAGTTGACTAGCAGAAAATACATATTATCGTAAATGAAATTGTTTGTTTTTCAAGCTGTAGTAAATGAGAGAGTTACATTTTTTTGTTCAAAATGGCTCTCTACAACAGATGTCAAATAGACTACTTTACGTCTTGAAATGTTGACTTTCATCTTATTCTGTAATAACAACTCGCCTAATCGAAGGCTATCTATATATTCAAGATTAATAAGTAAGCCTCTATTAGGTCGGATAAAGCCACTTTCTTCTCCTAATCTGTCTTGAATATGGCCGATAGTAGTTGCAACCATTTTTGTATTACCTTCAGCATAGTGAATAATTGTATAATTGATGTCAGCTTCAAAGTAAGCTACATCTTTACCGAGTAGTTTAGTTTTACCGCCCACATTTATTAAAGTTTCCATGGTTTGCTATTTTAGTAAATAAAGTAAATAGAGACATCAAACATAGGAGTGTTATTGTAAACGCGTAATAACAAGTGTAGCTGAAACGCCATGTGTACCACCTGCAATAGGTGTTAATGTAAGTGCCGCCGGATTACCAGTTGGATTTAGCACACTTAAAATACTATTGGTTTCTGTGGTGGTAATAAGTGTATGACCAGTTATCTGACTTGTACCTATGGCTCTGCCTACAACAGTACTGGCAAGCTCAACTGCGTTTAACTTTAAAACAAGCTGCCCTGCTTCACTTACACTTACCTGCCAGTCAACCGAATAAGTACCAACATCTGGTATCGTAAACTGATTTTCATTTATACGGGTAATAATGCCATTAGTTGGGCCATTCTGAGGGAAATTGATGGCTGCACCTGCTGCAATGGTAGCCGAATTATCAGGAGGCATAATCGCATGAAATTCAGCAAATGCTACTGTGTTTCCTAAAATGAGCCATTTTGTGCCATTCCAGTAATAAAAACCAGGTGAAACATTATTAGGAGGGCTGCCAACAGTAGAAGTATTATATACCAGCAGTGAGGTAGCAGGAGCAAGAATAGTAACAATATCGGTGGCAGAAGTGAGGCTAACCCTTGGAATCAAGACTCCTTTATTATTAGCAGCTACATCAAGCATGGCCGACAGATTTTGAGCATATATATTTCTGCCAGAAAAACAAAGTAATGCAATAGCAATAAATAAGATGAACCTATTTGGGTTTTTATCAGGATTGGCAGATTTTACAGGAGTAAAAAAAGAGAAGATAAAGATGTTTTTTAACCATAGACCGACAATTACTACACAATTGGATACAATTGTGTCAGAAACAAGAAGTTGTTTTTTCATGATGATTTTATTCCTTTAAAACGTGAGTATTAAATAATTACTTTTACTGAATCGTATTGTTGGGAAATCGTCGTTGAGAAGATACTGGCAGCTTTGTAGAAGTTGTTGATAAATACTTTCGCAAGTGTGTAAATATATATTTATTAATTTGGTATACCTAATATTATTTTGTAAATAATAAATTTGACAGCTAAAACAAAAATGAATTTCATAATGATAGCCCATTTAACTTTAAAACTATTTCCTTATGAGTTAGAAGTTTCATAAATATCCTGAGTCGTTAAAAGACACAATAGTTAATAGAGCTCACCAAGTATTTGTCAGTGATATTTTTGAGACATCTGGCCTTATATAAAATTGCATCAGAAAACCCACTATTTATCGTTAGTTAAAAGAAGAATAGTGAGTTTTCAGTTAAATGATAACATGAATGCTGAAAATTTAGTAAAGCCCTGAAAAGGGCCATTAAGAATACAAAAACTAGTGAACTGCTTATTCATCATTCAGATAGAAGAACACAATATTGTCGTCAACTTTTAGCACTACTCACTCAGCTTTATTGGTTTCTTTCTTTTCTTCTCCTTTTTTCTTATCAGATACTTTTGGTCTTCGTTGAGTATTAAACTTTTCCTCATGTTTCTGATTAGCTTCTTCAATAGAGTGGGAAATAAAAGCATCATCTTCTTTCTCTGCCAGGTCAGACAATTTTCTGTAAAAGGCTTTAGCTTTATCTAATTCTTCTTCCGTCAGATCTTCTATATCGATTAACCTATTACTTGCCTTATCGCTCGAGGCTATGAGCTCATTCAATTTAATTTGTAATGCAACAGTATCTTTATTCTGCGATTGCTGAATAATAAAGACCATCAGAAAAGTGATAATAGTAGTACCAGTATTAATAACCAATTGCCAGGTATCAGAAAAATTAAATAGAGGCCCTGATAAAGCCCATATAATAATTATGATGAAAGCACTTACAAAAGCATAGGGGCTTCCGGTAGCCTTTGTTACTTTCTTGGAAAAACGATCGAAGAAACCGAGAATTCCTTTTCTCTTTCTTTTCATTGTAAAAAGAATTTGTGTGTTTATAATTGATTGTAATTGTTTGCTTATGTATATCTATATATAAGGATATATATAAAAAAACTATACCACTAATATCTGAAGGCATTAGTTAGTGGTTTTGTACATAATTGGGTAACTATCTTCCCTATACTGATCCATTATCGGGTTTATACAAAAGTATATATCGTTGCATAATACTAAGAACTTATATAAACATTTGAAAAAGGCAAAACTGTAAATGGTTAGTTATAAGAGAAGTAATGAAAAG